>NZ_BAJQ01000138.1 GCF_000613785.1 Segatella oulorum JCM 14966
TTATTTTTTTACCGTTTGCCCAGCTTTGGGCAAGTCTCAAATTATTTTTTTGACGTTTGCTCAAGCTGAGCAGGCGCTCCAATTTATTTTTCGAGGTTTGCTCAAGTGGAATGGTAGGGGCGGTGCCTGCGTGCCCGCCCGAACGTCCGCGCAGCGGCGTTTCCATACCAAATACACACATTGTGCGCTGGGAATGGATGATGGATGCGCCCTTGCAGGGCGACACGGGCGGGCACACAGGCACCGCCCCTACCCATCTCCATCATGCCTTTTTGCACCATTCCATTAAACGGCATCATCCATCCACGTGCAATCCGCCCATGATCAACGGCTACTTCGGCCACAGGCAATAAACCGAACGAAGCCAATCAATCGGATTATTCTGAGACGGGACGGACAGAGTACCCGAACGACCGATAGGTGCTGACCTGCGGGTCCACGCGGCCCGAGTAGAAGCACAGGTAGATACCGTTGAGCTCGCTGCTCGGGACTGCCGACCAACAGTAGCCGTAGCTGCCCATGTAGTACAGCGAGCCGTCGAGGCTGCTGA
>NZ_BAJQ01000137.1 GCF_000613785.1 Segatella oulorum JCM 14966
CCTGATGTGAATTCTTCTTTCCCGATAGAGAACATGCTTCTCATTAATGCCAGCAGCTCGATGCCTGCGGGCAAATGCGGATTGTTGGTAAGAAGCCTCCTGACTATCTGCAACTGGTGGAATTGACACATCTGTACAGGGCAGGATGTCACAGCTTGTAAAAGCCCGACATGTCCATCACACACCACTGCCTTTATCCGAGTTCCACCCTCCTCAATGCATCTGAGTCCCTCAAGGTATTCCTTGTTGGTCTCGTTCCTGACAAACCTGCGATGAAGTATCCTGCCTGATGCGGCATCTTGAAAGAGCATCACACCAAAGGTCTTGGAGAAGTAGGTCGTGTCCAGTATTATTGTTGCAGATTCAGGATAGATGGGAGTAAAGCTGTCTGCCACTGAACTTAGCCTACGGCGTATGGTTCTTTCTGAACATTTGTGAAGAGTGGAAAGCTCAGAAATAGTTCGTTTCTCGGTTAGATAGTCACTCCATAAACACACATTGTCTATACGCTGACCACTTTGAAATTGCCTGCCACAATCCCTGCAAAAGTACATCTGGACA
>NZ_BAJQ01000136.1 GCF_000613785.1 Segatella oulorum JCM 14966
TTCATTACGCCAAAAACCACAAAAAAATGATGTAAATTCAATGAAGACCTCAGAGTAGTAGGTTTTATTTGTATATAGGTTCAGAACGCTCTGCCTTCCGGTGCGCACCCATTTTGCCGGCACGCTGACAAAATGCAGGATAAAGGCTTTCAGCCTGCTTGTCTTTTTCAATGGCTTGACCTTATCGCTGATATGACCGACGAGATAGAGATAGAAGTTCTTCAGCATGGCGGTAACCATCATGAAAACCATGTTCTCAGCCATAAAGGAAAAGGACAGATGCGACCATCCGAAGTCATTGTTTAGTCCGTGCCCCACAGTGTCGGCACCGGGTAATAGCGTGTCAGGTCTCTGCCTGAACTGTCCTGTAAGCGCATTGATGTCCTCAAGGCAATCCCCTCCACAAAGGTAGCTGAAGAAGAGAGAGCCCAGGATGCTTCCATGGCTGAATGCCTTGCCGCTGCATCCGCGTCTGCCCAACACGGATTCGGTAAGTTTTTCAAAGCCCAACTTTGAGAAAACGTCCATGACGTGATAAATTCCACCGAAGGAAGTGATATTCTCG
>NZ_BAJQ01000135.1 GCF_000613785.1 Segatella oulorum JCM 14966
TTCTGGTTATCGCTGCTTCAAACATTTCTATCTTGAAAAAGTATGCAAGCAGCTTCGCCATCTGTTTCCAAAAGTTGTTTCTTATAACCGTATAGTAGAATTGGAAAGGGATGTAGTTATACCCTTAACCTTGTTTATCAAGAAGGTCCTGTTGGGTAAATGCACGGGTATAAGTTTCGTTGACAGCACACCACTGCGTGTCTGCAAAAACCAAAGAATACATATTCACAAGGTTTTCAAAGGCATAGCTCAAAGAGGAAAATGCTCTATGGGTTGGTTCTTTGGCTTCAAGTTGCATTTGATTTGCAATGAGAAAGGAGAACTTCTCAACTTTATGATAACGCCAGGAGATATTGATGACCGTAAGCCTTTGGAGTACAAAGCATTCATAGATTTTATATATGGTAAGCTATTCGGTGACAAGGGCTACATCAGCAAGAACCTCTTTCAAAGGCTTTTCGTTGACGGAATACAGCTTATTACCAAATTGAAAAGTAACATGAAAGGAGCGTTAATGAGTGTTTCAGACAGACTTTTACTCAGAAAAAGAGCCATTATAGAGACGGTGAATGATGAACTAAAGAACATTGCGCAGGTGGAA
>NZ_BAJQ01000134.1 GCF_000613785.1 Segatella oulorum JCM 14966
TGCACCGAAACTTTCATGACGCGTCAGGAGGTTATCTTCAGGATAGCTTACTTTCTGCGAAGAATGCTCATAACGCAATCCCATCTTTCCTGATATTTGCTTGTGCAGTATGGCATATTCCGCATATGCGGATGAAATGTCGGTCTTCTGCCTATAAGAAAGAAACGGACTCTGGTCTTCCGCAAAAGGTTCTTCCGTACCTGCCGTTCTTGTAGTTTCGCCATTGTCACTCTTATGGCTGCGATGGATGTATTTTGCCCCCACACTCCATGTATGCTTTCCGCCAATGGTTACGGTATAGTCTATCTGACCGGTATGTTCGTCCGTACGCAGGTCGGACGTGGTACACAGGTCCCTGAGACTTAAATCCGGCGCCTGATTTTTTGCCAGTGATAAAGGCTGGAAGACGTAACGGTGGAGGGTACCGCCGAAAAGCGATACGACAGCGTTATGACACCGCCATGCCTGCCAAGCGTATGTTGGTAATCAATTCCTGTGTACAGGCTGTTGATTCGATTGCGTGACGCATGCTCATTGTCGAAACCGTATCTGTGCCCACTGTTGCCGTCGTACATATCAGTGTGCATGTCCGTCCGGCTTTTCCCTGAGTAGTTCTCTACTCCTGCCGTCATACTGATCAAGTGG
>NZ_BAJQ01000133.1 GCF_000613785.1 Segatella oulorum JCM 14966
TCACTTGATCAGTATGACGGCAGGAGTAGAGAACTACTCAGGGAAAAGCCGGACGGACATGCACACTGATATGTACGACGGCAACAGTGGGCACAGATACGGTTTCGACAATGAGCATGCGTCACGCAATCGAATCAACAGTCTGTACGCAGGCATCGATTACCAACATACGCTCGGCAGGCATGGCGGTGTCATAACGCTGTCGTATCACTTTTCGGCGGTACCCTCCACCGTTACGTCCTCCAGCCTTTATCATTGGAAAAAAGACCAAGCACCTGATTTAAGTTTCAGGGACCTGTGTACCACGTCCGACCTGCGTACGGACGAACATACCGGTCAGATAGACTATACCGTAACCATAGGCGGAAAGCATACATGGAGTGTGGGGGCAAAACACATCCATCGCAACCATAAGAGTGACAATGGCGAAGCTACGAGAACGGCAGGTACGGAAGACCCTTTTGCGGAAAATCCGGGTCAGTTTCTTTCTTACAGGCAGAAGACCGACATTTCATCCGCATACGCGGAATATGCCATACAGCACAAGCAAATGTCTGGAAAGATGGGATTGCGTTATGAGCATTCTTCGCAGAAAGTAAGCTATCCTGAGGATAACCTCCTGACGCGTCATGAAAATTTCGGTGCG
>NZ_BAJQ01000132.1 GCF_000613785.1 Segatella oulorum JCM 14966
GCGCAGACACGCAATGACACCCTCAGCCAGATGAAAGACTCGACCATACATCTGAATGAGGTACAGGTCAGTGCCTCACGCCCGCTGATAAAGGCAGAGCTCGACAGGATAACCTATCATGTAGCCGATGATCCCGACAACAGGAGCATGACGCTGTTGGAAATGCTGCGGAAGGTGCCTATGGTTACGGTAGAGGGGAATGATGTCGTGAAAGTAAAGGGCAGTACTGATTTCAAGTTATATGTGAACGGCAAGCCAAACACCATGATGAGCAACAAGCCCACGGAGATGATGAGGACCATCCCCGCTTCGACCGTCAGGAAGATAGAAGTCATTACGAATCCCGGTGCCAAATATGATGCGGAGGGCGTGGCAGGGATACTCAACATCATTACGTTAGGCAGTTCGAAGCTGGAAGGCTACAACGTCAGTCTAGGCGTGGGAGTAATGAATATAGCACAAAGCGCAAACGTGTCAGGCCTGGCCAAGGTCGGAAAATTAACCCTGTCAGTCACGGACGGGGTAAGCTATTCCAGACCACCCAAGGCATGGCAGGAGACGGAACGTACAGGTAAAACGCCGTCGGCAGCAGGACAGATGCACTCCTACTCCGATTATCAGGTCAAGGCACCCGCCCATTTCATGGAATTGGGCGGCAGCTATGAGTTTGACAGTCG
>NZ_BAJQ01000131.1 GCF_000613785.1 Segatella oulorum JCM 14966
TGCCTGTCCCTCTGAGTGGCTGGCTATGCGAAAACAGAGCAAGGATATTGAACATAGAAAGCAGTCATGACGGTATGGGGCTGCTTTCGTTCGTTCCGCACGAAGGAGTCCGCTACACGGTACAACTAACCAATGGGCAAGAGTTTCCTCTTCCCTCATCTCTCCGTTCGGGCATGGTAATGCATTTGGAACACACAGACAGGAAAAATGTCGTGTTCTCGGCGAGACAGCCACGGGGAAGCATGCCTCGCCGCATATCTCTGTTTGTGCAGATGCGTGGTGTTCCCTGCTATCAGGCCGGCGGCATACTTCGGGACAGCCTCATCATCAGTTTGCCTATGAGCGGGTTCCCCGGACAGGGAATTGCCGAAGCAACCCTTTTCGATGAACAGCAGCGCCCGATAGCCGAGAGGCTATTCTACGTTCTGCCAGATAAGCAGCTGACGATAACAGCCCGTCCGTCGAAGGAAGTCTATATACGCCGTGACAAGGGAGAGGTGAGGATACATGTGACAGATTCCGAAGGAAAACCGGTACAGGCAGAAATATGCATGAGTATCTTTGACAAAGCTTACATGAGCCAAGCCTACCGGGAAACAATGCTGTCCTATAATTTTCTCTCGACCAGATACGTGGCAACATTCATCATCCAGCCTACTACTTCGACCGTAAGAATCCGGACAGGCT
>NZ_BAJQ01000130.1 GCF_000613785.1 Segatella oulorum JCM 14966
GCCACCATTTAATGCGAAACGCGTACCACCATCACCCATCAACAAGGTAGGACCTGCATACAAATAAGCATTCCAACGGCGCATGGGGTTATAACCTGTCATGAAGTTGGACAATCCAAATTGATAGTCTAACGACACGAGATAGTTATTATAGGTGTAATTCTTCATACCCGGTCCTGCATTGTTGAAGAAACCTTGTGTCTCTTTCATCCACTCACCTTGCAGACGAAGACCGTGTAAAGCATCGAAACGATAACCACCAAAGAGGATTGCATTCTTCAAGATGCTATGCTTGAAACCTGAGAAACGCCAATCCCAAACGGTGTTATTCCAACCGATACCGGCTGCAATGAAAGCACCCTTTTCGGGGTTGTTCACAACGGTTGTATCACCCAAAATGCGCTCGTTTTTATGCAAGTAGAGCACAGAGATACCTGCCTTTACAGCGAATTGATTGTATCGAATGCCACCGGCTGCACGCTGAATAACGGGAGCATAGGTGGGTTCTAACGTCAAACGAAGACCATCAGCCAAACGAGTCCACAACTGAGTTCCCAAACGGAAAGCAGTATAATTGCCCTCATAAGAACCAACAAAGCCTGGTTCTGTGCGCTTTGAATGACCGAATTCATAACCTGCCAACACATTGAAACCGTAGTTGGAGTTCCAATTATAGTTCTCAACAAAGCCCAAAGGATTAACCAATACGTCTAAAGCGAGACCACGAGAACCCACTAACAATTTGGTAGGTTGGCTTGCATAGGTGGTCGTATTCCAGTCTGTATTCTCAACATGCAGACCTGCACGTGCAGCAAAGGAAGATGTTAACCACCAACCAATAGAGGTTGTTGCACTGAAACCACGTGCATTACCAAAGTTTGTC
>NZ_BAJQ01000129.1 GCF_000613785.1 Segatella oulorum JCM 14966
GCAACAGCGGCGACGGTTCGCTGCGCAACGTGGGCAGCTTCGGCTTCTGTTGGTCGGCAGTCCCGCTCAGCACGATCTACGGTTGCAGCCTGAGCTTCGTCTCGGGCGGCGTGGCCCCGCAGAACAGCTACCGTCGGTCGGGCGGGTTCGTCGTCCGTCCCGTCTCAGAATAATTCGATTCATTTGATTCATTTGATTGATCGCCTGTGGCCGAAGTGGCCGTTGATTATGGCGGATTGCACGTGGATGGATGATGCCGTTTAATGGAATGGTGCAAAAAGGCATGGTGGAGTTTGGTAGGGGCGGTGCCTGTGTGCCCGCCCGTGTCGCCCCGCAGGGGCGCATCCATCGTTCATCCCCGCGCACAATGTGTGTATTTTTGGTATGGAAACGCCGCTGCGCAGACGTTCGGGCGGGCACACAGGCGCCGCCCCTACGCATTTCATTTGGGTGGATTACGCATGGGTGGTTGATATCATTTGGGCGGATTGCACGTGGATGGATGATGTGATTTAATGGAATGGTGCAAAAAGGTATGATGGAGATGGGTAGGGGCGGTGCCTGTGTGCCCGCCCGTGTCGTCCCGCAGGGGCGCATCCATCATCCATTCCCAGCGCACAATGCATGTATTTTTGGTATGGAAACGCCGCTGCGCGGACGTTCGGGCGGGCACACAGGCACCGCCCCTACCATTCCAAACACACATCGCCGTTCCGCAAAGGTGAAAACAAAAAATTTGGCGCTTGCGGAGCTTCCGCAAAGGGCAAAACGCAAAAATGGTGCTTGCGGAGCTTCCGCAAAGGTTAAAACAAAAAATTTGGCGCTTGCGGAGCTTCCGCAAATGGCAAAACAAAAAATTTGGTGCTTGCGGAGCTTCCGCAAATAGCAAAACAAAAAATTTGGCGCTTGCGGAGCTTCCGCAAACTAGAACAAAACTAAAAGTTGGCGACTTG
>NZ_BAJQ01000128.1 GCF_000613785.1 Segatella oulorum JCM 14966
AATTAAGGTTTATTCATAAATACCAAGATGAAAAAAATATTGCTTTTAGAATTAATGATGACTGCCTGCACGGGCTTAAATGCCCAAATCATGTTCAAAACCGAATATTTCGGAGAATCGGATTATCGAATGACAGAAGGCGATACGGACAGGAAAGTGGGAAACAGCAAAGGTTCGGCGGTTGTTTATCAGGGCGGTGTCAATATTCCGCTGTCGATGAAACTCGATGAAAACAAACGCCCTACCATGTGGGCACTCAGTGTGGAGGAGCATATGTAAGGCTCGATAACAAAGGTTTCACGGAGCCTTTGGTCATCGACGAGATAATGAACCTCGGCCTGAGCCTGAATCATTTAAGGCCTTTGAATGACAGATGGTCGATGCTCGCCACCGTCGGAGGTGGCATTTATATGCCGAGCACTAAGCTTTCCAAAATCAGGTTCAAGAACGTTTTGGGCAGTGTGGGAGTGGTTTTCATCTATCATCTGAAACCGAATCTTGAATTGGGCGGGGGGATTGTTTTGAATAACTCCTTCGGCTATCCGATGCTGTTCCCCGCCTTTTACCTGAACTGGGCGACGGCTGGAAAATATACCGTAAAAATCTCGATGATGGACGGTGTGGAAATGTCGGCGGGATATAATGCGAACAGGCATTTAAGTCTGAACATCGTGGCGGAAATGAAGGGACAAATGGCGCTGATGGTGCAGGACGGAAAAGACAAAATCTTCTCCCACCAATACATTATCGCTGGCTTCCGCCCCGAAATAAAACTCGGTAAACGCATCTCTATTCCCCTCACGGCCGGCATTCATGTCATACGCCCTGCGGAAATCACTGACAGGAGCTTAAAGAGTATGTTTCGGGACAGGTCATGCTATTTTCAAGTATCTCCTTATGCTTCTGCCGGTTTGAATATCGAATTTTAGCCGATGATAAGAAGTTGCCTTTCTATGCAATTATCCATTGATATGGGGATTTTCTAGGA
>NZ_BAJQ01000127.1 GCF_000613785.1 Segatella oulorum JCM 14966
AAATAACGTGAGTTCGACGAATTATAAGTGTCTATAAATTTGGTGATTAGCGAAATTTGTTGTAACTTTAAGGTGTTAAAAATCAAATAATTACAAACAAAAATCGCTATGCTCACCGAGGACAAAGTTACTGAAATATTTTGTATGGCAGATGATTTCTGCAAGTTTTTTGATGCAATGGTGGCAAAATATACGCTAAAGCCTACCGGAAAAAGAAGTATCATCGAGATTCCACGATGTCAAAGGCAGAAGTCATGCTGATAATGATTCTTTTTCACGATTCCGGTTATCGCTGCTTTAAACATTTCTATCTTGAAAAAGTATGCAAGCATCTTCGCCATCTGTTTCCCAATGTTGTTTCTTATAACCGTTTAGTAGAATTGGAAAGGGATGTAGCCATACCCTTAACCTTGTTTATCAAGAAGGTCCTATTGGGCAAATGCACGGGCATAAGCTTCGTTGACAGTACACCATTGCGTGTCTGCAAAAACCAGAGAATACATATTCACAAAGTTTTCAAAGGCATAGCCCAAAGAGGAAAATGCTCTATGGGTTGGTTCTTCGGTTTCAAATTGCATTTGATTTGCAATGAGAAAGGAGAGCTTCTCAACTTTATGATAACGCCGGGAGATGTTGATGACCGTAAGCCTTTGGAGTACAAAGCATTCATAGATTTTATATATGGTAAGCTGGTCGGTGACAAGGGGTACATCGGCAAGAACCTCTTCCAAAGGCTTTTCGTTGACGGAATACAACTTATTACCAAATTGAAAAGTAACATGAAAGGAGCTTTAATGAGTGTTTCAGACAGACTTTTACTCAGAAAAAGAGCCATTATAGAAACGGTGAATGATGAACTTAAGAACATTGCACAAGTAGAGCACTCCAGGCATAGATGCTTTGACAATTTCATCGTCAACTTATTAGGTGCCATTGCAGCCTATTGTCTGTTTCCAAAGAAGCCATGCATCAATGTACAAAGGACCATTGATACACAGCTTACTTTGTTTTGAATTCGTCGAACTCACG
>NZ_BAJQ01000126.1 GCF_000613785.1 Segatella oulorum JCM 14966
CTGAATATCAGCTAATAATTTTACTATCTCCCCTCAATTTCGTACCTTTATAGTTGTAAGACTACAAAAGCTATGCAAAAGAAGACTATATACAAGGAGCCGATGAATCCCAACCTCTTCGAGGAAGAACTAACAGTCCAGGTCCTGTCATCCATGGGGAATCCCCTGGAGCAACTGTCTGCCTTGGTAGACTTTGAGATGTTCCGTTCGGACCTCGAGGAGGTTCTCATCAAGAAGGACTGCAAATCAAGAGCTGGGCGACCACAATACGACTCCGTTCTTATGTTCAAAGTCATCTTCCTCCAGCGTTACTATGGTCTGGGTGACGAGCAAATCCAGTATCAGATTATTGACCGCACTAGCTTCCGTCAGTTCCTGGGCATCCATACCGTTGACGATATTCCCGATGAGAAGACCGTCTGGAACGTGAGGAACAAACTGAGCCAATCAGGAACTTTCGATGTCCTGTTCAGCAAGTTCCGTACGTTTCTGGATGCCAAAGGCCTATGCTTCAACGAAGGCAAGATTATAGATGCGACCTTTGTCGAAGCTCCCAAACAACGTAACAGCCGTGAGGAGAACAAACAGATTAAGGAAGGAAACGGAAAGGAACTGTGGAAAGATGCCCCACACAAAAAATGCCACAAGGACACCGATGCCCGCTGGACGAAGAAACGAGGCGAGCCCCACTACGGATACAAGAATCACACAAAGTGCGATGCCAAGACAAAGCTGATAGAGACTTATCACACCACGGACGCAAGTGTGCATGATTCCAAGGTTGTTACACCTCTGCTGGAAGATAAGGACAAGGGCCAGAATTTATATCTTGACGCAGGATATGAAGGGCAAAAGGATGTGGTGGAGCAGCACGGTATGACACCCATCATCTGCGAGAAGGGACATCGTAACCATCCGTTGACCGAAGAACAGAAGAAGGGAAACCGGAAGAAATCCAAGACACGGTGCCGCATAGAGCATATATTCGGCTTCATCGAAGGTGCTATGCATGGCTCATTCGTCAGAAGCATCGGA
>NZ_BAJQ01000125.1 GCF_000613785.1 Segatella oulorum JCM 14966
CTTAATATTACTTTAGATGGATTATCTTTATGTGAGTAAAGTACCAGAGGTAAAACATCACCTATCCTAAAGTTATTAATTTCGCTCAGCAACTTGCTTGTCACAATCGTTTTTGTCAGTACACGATATTTGGGATTGTCTTTTGTATTAACGACAATTGTGTGTTTTAATATTTCGATGACATGTGCATTTGCAAATATCATCACATCTCCTTCTGTTCTAGACAGACTAGTTTCTATTTTATTTGCAAGAGCATGGAGATGCGAATGATTGATATTATTATTTTCAATTTCATCTCCTATAGTTTCATAATGCTGAAGCAAGTTCGATCCTTTTGTTTTGCCGACAACGGTTTGTTTTATAGGCGCAATGTCATTTCTATACTCCGTTGCTGTTTTGTCTATAACATTTGTATCGATGTTAGTTATTTCCTCATCTCGCTTTATGATAATATTGCCTGTTGAAAGCCTTATTGCTATCATATCCTTGGTCATTTTTAAAATAACCCCTGTATATACATCATTATCACAGTGAATTGTGATTGAATCACCTTGATGAAGGATATCTATTATGAAATCTAAATACATATTCTTGATATTTAATTATTAACTAGCTTATCTATATATGTTCTGACTTTGTTATCCATGTATTTATAGGCCATCACATTATAGGCCATCACATCTTTATCCATAATAATAAAGGTATTATAGATCGCTCTACTGGTGGCAACATTAAACATGGTAACTTTAAAGCTGTAAATTTGAGCATCACAATTTGGAATCATAAATATTACAACATCTTTAGTGATGTCCTGCACTCTTGCCACTGTATCAACCAATAATTGTACGTTGTCAAACGAAAGTGCACAACTGCAAATGTAGCTATTTTCTCTGATACTTCATTCTTTTATTCTCAGAAATTCTTTTGTTGATTGAATTTTGCTTTATTATTTCTCTTATCTTTTTGATTTTCTCCCCTTGCCTTAAATATACGTCTCTAGGTGTAAGATTATCCAACGATTCATGAAACCTCCTCTCATTATAGTATTTCA
>NZ_BAJQ01000124.1 GCF_000613785.1 Segatella oulorum JCM 14966
AGAGATGCAGACGTTCTCGATGCGTAGCAAGAGGTTGTCTGCATCTCTCGGAGAGGAAAAAGAAACAACCAGCAATACAAATAAAAAAGGAGACCGAAGTCTCCCAAAGATTAACTAACTTTGTATTGCAAATGTATCATCAATTAATCTCGGAGCAAAGGTCGCAAATTTTTGCCTTACTCCAAAAGAAAACAGCGAGAAAAGAAATTGCCGACATCGTCGGTATTAGTCAGTCAACACTCTCACGTGAAATCAAACGCAACAGCACGCCTTCGGGAAAGTATATCTGGACGAAGGCGCATGATATGGCTATGCAGCGCAGAAAGAGCACGGTAACTAACGCCAAACTCTCCGACGAATTAGTTTGGAGAATTAAAGAATATATTACCAACGACCAGTGGTCTCCGAGACAAATATCAGGGTATCTGCGCATGAATGAGGGCATAGAGGTATCCCACCAGTCCATCTATAACATCATCCACAATGACACAACAGGGAAGCTTGCAGAGCACACAAGGCATAAGATGAAATACAGGCGTCGTCCCAAAGGCAGACATCTTCCAATAAAGGACAGGGTGAGTATCCATGAAAGAAGTAAAGAAGTTGACGGAAAGAGATTTGGAGATTTTGAAATGGACTTGATTGTCGACCCTGCCCAGCACGCCATACTCACAATAGTGGAGAAATCCACCAATATGTTGTTTATGCAGAAACTGCCATTTGGAAAACTGTCAAAGCCTCTGGTAAAGGTGGTTAGGAAACTACTGCTGCCTTACAAGGACAGCCTGAAGACGATTACAACAGATAACGGACCTGAATTTGCAGCACATAAGGACATCACAAAATACTTAGGCGTGCCCGTGTACTTCGCTGATCCATATTGTTCATGGCAAAAGGGAGCTGTTGAGAATATAAACAAATTAATCAGGCAGTATATACCTAAAAAGGATTCGTTTGATAACTATACGGACAAGAGAATTATGTCCATACAAAAGAAATTGAACGAAAGACCAAGAGAAAAATTAAACTTCTCTAATCCAAAGTGCGAGTT
>NZ_BAJQ01000123.1 GCF_000613785.1 Segatella oulorum JCM 14966
TCCCTATCATCAAGTGTGGCGCTCTTTTCTGCAAGGAGACTACATCCTGTGTGTCTCCAATGAGATCATGGCCGAATATGCCGAGATTATTAGCCGTTTTTGGGGTGAAGATATTGCCAACGACGTGCTGAATATCCTTATTAGTAGCGACAATACACGCTGTTTTACACCCTATTTTAAATTTGGCCTTATTGCTGCTGATGCCGACGATAACAAGTTTGTAGATTGTGCCATTGCAGCCAATGCACGTTTCATCGTCACAGAAGACAAGCACTTCGATGCACTGAAAAACATAGATTTTCCACGGGTTGAGGTGATTGGAATAGACTCTTTCCTTCGCCTGTTGCTTTAAACACACATCGGGGGCGGAAATGCATCGCGCACTCCCGCCCCCATTCTTTAAAACAAGTTTTGTATGCAAACTGGCATCGAGATGATGCCCTTCTGTTTTAAAGAAAGTTATTCTTTCGGTGTCACCGTAGCATCGCCCTGACCTTTTCCGCCCGGCTTGTCTTTACCATCGCCCGGCTTATCCTTACCATCGCCACCGTCACCCGGCTTTGCAGCATCACCGCCCGGCTTTTTGCCATCGGGTGTCTTCCCGCCATCGCCCGGTTTCTTCCCATCACCAGGTTTGTCGCCGGGTTGCTTGCCATCATCCGCTTTCTTCTTCTTCGGCAGCACCTCATCCTCATACCGCTTGATGAGCTGATTCACGAAGTCGGCGAAGGGTTTCAAGGCCTCGGCACTACCCAACGTAGCCATGGCATTGGCCACCTTGCGCACCTGCTTGAAGGCTTCGTCGGATTGCTGACGTGCCTTGCGCAGCGCACCCGCCACCTGTTTCGACTGCTCCGTGGTGCGGCTGTAGAGCAGTTCGCTCACCTTTGCGTTGGCCGTTTTCAGCGACGCCAACACCGTTTGCAAACCCAATTTGGCCACCTCGGCGCTGTATTTTTGCTCGCAATCCTCCAACAGGTTTTGAATGGCACCCGTCTCGCGTTCCAACTGCATTGAGGGCTTGATGCCATAGTCCACAAGGCTCTGCCAGAGCGTTTTGGCCGCCGCATGCAAATCGGGCGTCGATACGCGCAAAAAACTCTTCACGGCT
>NZ_BAJQ01000122.1 GCF_000613785.1 Segatella oulorum JCM 14966
TTGTGTCTGCGGATGCAAGGGCTTGCCATGAATATGCTTGATGTTATATACCTTACCGAGATACTCCTTGAGAGAGGAAGCAATATAACATGGCCCATTGTCAGATAGTAAGCAAGGAGGATTCTGAAGTGTAACTCCTGCCTTCTCAACTGCCTTGCCTATTGTTTTGGATACATCTTCAGAGGTCATGCTCGAGCATAGCTCCCAATGGATAATATACCTGCTGTAGTCATCGATTACCGTAGAGAGATAATACCAGCCCCAACCCTTGACTTTGAAATAGGTAAAATCGGTCTGCCACATCTCATTGGCAAATTTAGTCTTATGATGGAACTCATCGGCTGCAAGGACGAAATCATGCTCCATACGTTCCAATAGACCTCTTTCATGCAGAATACGATAAAAGCTTGATTCTGAAACGAATATCTGACTTTCCTCCAATAAAAGGACGGACAACTCCCTGGGAGTGAGCTCCGGATGCTCTAAAGAAAGTTCAACCACTATTTGTCGAATATTGTCGGGGATGCGGTTCCATGTCGTCTGCCTCCTATAAGGCGTTTCTCTAAGAGCATTCACTCCCCCTGTGGCATATTTCTGATACCAGTTATAAAAAGTACGCCTTGGAATACCTAAACGTTTGAGGGCCTGAACAATACTTAACTCTGAACGCTTTATTGACAGAACTATAGTCTCTTTCTCTTCCGCGCTATAACGTATATACGATTCATGCATAGGCTTATTCGATGAGTTTCAAGCTTTTTTTACAACGTCATATCTCACTACCAAATCGGCAAGGGCTTCCTTTAAGCGAATATTTTCCTGACGAAGTTCCTTCACCTCATCACTTGTTGCTTCACGGACGATGTCACCATCAAGGCGAGCTTTACCAGCCTCAATAAATTCCTTATTCCATTTGTAATAAGTACTATCGGATATGCCATATTTACGGCAGAGCTCTGCGATGCTCTGTTCACCACGGATTCCTTCCATCACAATTAAAACCTTTTGTTCTGAAGTGAAAATTCGTTTCGTGTTACGACGAATATCCTTTAACAAGGATTCTGATGTTCTCTGCTGAGAACCTGCTGAAAGATTCTTTTTTGTTGTCATTGTGCAAATATACTTTTTTATTAATAT
>NZ_BAJQ01000121.1 GCF_000613785.1 Segatella oulorum JCM 14966
GCAAGCCTTGGACCTGCTACTTCTTACACAAGGGTGGCGGCGGTATACTTGGCAGGCAAGTCGGAAAGACTATCATGGGAAACCATTCCTATGTGATAATATCATAGGGATGGAATCCGTGGGAAGCCGTAAGATGAAAAGAAATACCACCAACGGAGGCGAACAGGTAATCCAGGTGTTCGGACCTTCTGGGGGCAGCCAGTTCCTATGGACCGATTCCGTGGGCAACTTCTCTGTTCCCGTGTCTGTCATGAATACGCTTCGGGGTGGATATGTCTATATCAAGCCTCTTTTGGGAAAAGAATTCAAGCCACATCTGACGCTCTCGGATGGCACGGTACTGATAGACTCCATAAGGAAGTCGAAAAAATCATACCTATCCTATTTGAACAATGTTGAGAAAGAAAAGGGAGACGTGGAACCCATCATGACTCCGGCAGGGACAGTGCTGTTGAACGAAGTGCTGGTCACCAGAAAGCGAAGGATTCCCTTCAGAGATAAGTTCATGGGGAGGCTGGATAGCCTGGTAAATATAAATTTAGGCCCATGGGTCTGCAAACATGGCTTTTTAGAAAACTACAAAGAGGGATATTCCCACTTAATGGGAGATGAAAGAGCACCTGTCCAATGTGCTCAACATAGTAGAGATACTTTAAATGTTCGGAGGAAACCCATTATCGGAAAGGTGTATCAGATTATAAAATACGAACCTAATACACAGGGAATATGCTCGTCAAAGATATCCAGGGCATAAAGTATGAGGGTCCTATCTACACCGATGAGGAATTGCTCCGTATGAATAACATCACGCGTGTCAAGGGCTACTATGGCCAACGCGAGTTCTATACGCCCGATTCCGTGGAGATGCTGTCTCCACTCCCCGATGCACGGAATACACTGCTATGGAGTCCCTCCGTACAGACTGACAAGAATGGAGATGCCACCGTGCCATTCCGGACATCTGACATCAACACGCAGTTTGTAGGAGTCGTGGAGGGTACAGATGGCCTAGGACTGTTAGGCAGTGGTACTTTTGAGTTTCATGTATCAAAAACCGTGGAAGAATGAAGACGAGAATAGCTGAAAGCCGGGCTGTGGAGCAGATATTCATGATGCTGCTGTACATAGCCTTTACGGGGGCTGCCTCG
>NZ_BAJQ01000120.1 GCF_000613785.1 Segatella oulorum JCM 14966
TCATCTATATAGAATTTCCACATATCCAGTTGCAATTTACACCCTGTACATCCTGTAGAATCTGCATACATTACAATTTTCATGGATGTTTTTTTTAGATTAGTACTAGGAGTTTCTTTACCTAAACATACGAATTTCTCATATTTCGGGAAGCGGATTTGACGCTCCCTAGTATTTACTTGGCCATTAGTACATGATGCTAAAACCAAGTATGTAAAAATCAGAAAACTAACTTCTCTTCATTTGTTATTTACTATTTCTGGTTTCTTGGATTTCCATCTGTGATGACGTCATCATTTGATATGCTCTTCGATGTGCGTTTCACCTTATCATGCAGTTTTCCTATACGCAGGCTGACGTTTATGCCGAAGCTGCGATAGTCACGTCTTACATTCGTAAAGCGATTTGTAAAGTCGGCAGTTTCGGTAAGCTGTTCTATACGCAAATCATTTTGGAACAGATTATTTCCATAGACGGTCACCGTCAGCCTGTCGTCTTTCAAGAAAGAACGAATCAACATAAGACGGTACATCATGGAGCCTTCGGTATACCCTTGCAAATCTAAGCTTCGGCTGTTCAGCGAACAACCGGCTACCATTCTCAACCTCCATGGTAGGTTCTTCTGTAAATTGACCGAAAGACTGCTTGAATATCCATTATTATGCTGTCCCAGCTGTGAACTTTTAAGATTGGTATATGCTCCGTTTGCATTGACATTCAAGATGGTGCTCCTAGAGAGGGCCCACCGGATGTAAAGGTTCAGATAAGCATTACTTCTCTTGAGCAGATTGCCATACGTGGAGATAAGGGTGGCATTTTCCCCTGTTACTATATTGTCGGTCAGGGAGACAGGATTACCCCAATAGGAGTAGCCGATGATGCCACGATCCTGTAAGTCGAGTCCTGCCGTCATGTTTATTCCAAAGCGCCGGGCAAACGAGTTGAACGAGAGGCTCAGGTTATGCGAGGATGATGTGGTCAGGTCAGGGTTTCCTGTCTTGATGACTGTAGGATTCGTCCGGTCTACATAGGGATTCAGATTCCAGATGTTGGGGCGTGATATGCGCATGGCATAAGAGAACGTGAGCATCCGTGTCTCCCCTATATGGTAGCCGATTGACAAGGAAGGAACCACGTTATCGAATTG
>NZ_BAJQ01000119.1 GCF_000613785.1 Segatella oulorum JCM 14966
GGAGGCAGCCCCCGTAAAGGCTATGTACAGCAGCATCATGAATATCTGCTCCACTGCCCGGCTTTCAGCTATTCTCGTCTTCATTCTTCCACGGTTTTTGATACATGAAACTCAAAAGTACCACTGCCTAACAGTCCTAGGCCATCTGTACCCTCCACGACTCCTACAAACTGCGTGTTGATGTCAGATGTCCGGAATGGCACGGTGGCATCTCCGTTCTTGTCAGTCTGTACGGAGGGACTCCATAGCAATGTATTTCTCGCATCGGGGAGCGGGGACAGCATCTCCGCGGAATCGGGAGTATAGAACTCGCGTTGGCCATAGTAGCCCTTACAACGCGTTATGTTATTCATACGGAGCAATTCCTCATCGGTGTACAACTGCCCCTGATATACAATTGAAGTTATATCTGCAATATACCATTCTCCATCTTCTCTTGGTAAATACTTAATCAGTTCGTATCGCTTTCCTATCTCCGGCTTTAATCTCTTTCCTCCGTAATTGGCACCCGGTGACCCTGCCGGATGATGGGTATATCCTTCCCAATAGTCATTGAGGTGTCCCACTGTTCCAGGTTCCTGCGAACCATCGGGACAAACCCAGGCAGTATTTAAATTAAATTGAGCCAGACTGTCCAGCCTCCCCATGAACTTATCTCTGAAGGGAGTTCTGCGCTTCCTGATGACAAGTACCTCGTTCAGCAGTACCGTCCCTGTCTGGGTTGTGACAAGCTCCGCGTCTTTCTTTTCTTTCTCAACATTGTTCAAATAGGATAGGTATGATTTTTTCGACTTCCTTATGGAGTCTATCAGTACCGTGCCATCCGAGAGCGTCAGATGTGGCTTGAACTCTTTTCCCAGAAGTGGCTTGATATAGACATATCCACCCCGAAGTGTATTCATGACAGACACGGGAACAGAGAAGTTGCCCACGGAATCGGTCCATAGGAACTGACTATCCCCGGAAGGTCCGAACACCTGGATTACCTGCTCGCCTCCGTTGGTGGTATTTCTTTTCATCTTACGGCTTCCCACGGTTTCCATCCCTATGATATTGTCACATAAGAATGGTTTCCCATGATAGTCTTTCCGACTTGCCTGCCAAGTATACCGCCGCCACCCTTGTGTAAGAAGTAGCAGGTCCAAGGCTTGT
>NZ_BAJQ01000118.1 GCF_000613785.1 Segatella oulorum JCM 14966
AGTTAAGGTTGTATTGGCTTTATGATCTTTATATCTTTGTAGCATAATTGGACGAATAAATTGTCATTTGAAAATAAAGATAAAATGGAAACAAAGCAACTTACAAGTATTCCCGAAACGATGCTGATCCCTTTATGGGCTAAAGCAACGGAGTATAACCATCCGAGACCAATCCTATCCGACCCCTTTGCTGCCGAGATGATAGGGCAAGTGGACTATGATTTTACCAAATTTAAGGGTGCAAAGATGTCTCAGGTGGGCGTGTGTGTACGTGCGAAGCTGATAGATGACGAGACAAAAGAATTCTTGGCCCAGCACCCGGATGCCGTAGTGATACAGTTGGGGGCTGGTATTGATGCCCGTTATCAGCGCTTAGGCAAGCCGAATGTCGGTCATTGGTACGATCTTGACCTGCCCGAAGTCATTGCCATCCGCCGTCAACTCCTGCCCGAAACCGAAAAGAACACCTACCTGTCCCTATCGCTTTTTGATGAAGAATGGATTAAAACGGTAAAGAAGCACAATGCTCCTGTGCTCATCATACTTGAAGGTGTGCTGATGTATTTCGATGAAGAGCAGGTAAAAACTTTCTTTAATATGGTGTGTTCGCAACTCAATAACACCACCATCCTTTTGGAAATTCTGGCGTATATGCTCGTAAAACACGCGAAACAACACGATGCCGTAAGTAAGACCGAGCATAAAGCAGAGTTCAGATGGTCGATATTGAATACTGCGGATATGGAACAATGGCACCCGCATTTGCATCTATCAAAGGAGTATTATTTGAGCGATTATGATCAAGGACGTTACCCCTTCCTCTTCCGGATGCTCTATAAGGTACCTTACTTTTACCGTCGTGGTAACCAGCGTGTAGCAAAGTTCTGTATTTAGACAGGAGCAGAGGTCATTTCTCATCTAATAAGTTGGTAGGGAATAAGAAAACTATCGTTTCTTTATATTGAGCACAGGAAAAATCTAAGGCTATACTTGGAATAACCGAAAAGTCATAACACAAAGAGCCACGCAACCTCAAAAATTGCGTGGCTTCTTTTCTTTTTCTTTGAACGAGCAGGCGACCAAAGAAAAGAAGCAAAAGAAAATCGCAAACTTATGTATTAGGGATTACCTCAATTCCGCAGCATTATTCCTTGTGAGGTACTTTTATATATTGAAGTGACATTTTTGGGATTTATCCATTGATATGGGGATTTTTGGGGGTTCTTGGTTCTTGCATAATCATG
>NZ_BAJQ01000117.1 GCF_000613785.1 Segatella oulorum JCM 14966
CAATAAATTTAAGTAAAGATGAAGAAAAAAACTTATGTCGCACCTTGGTGCGAAGTCATTTCTCTCATGGATGAGATTATGATTGCAAAATCGAGTGTTGTTATCAAGAAAGGTTCAACCGAAGAAGAATGGGGTGCCGACGAAGAAGTGCCCGGAGAAGAAGAGGAGGTATAAAAAGATGAAGATGAAACGAAAAAACATCCTGATGATGGGCTGCCTTGCCGGCCTGCTGTTGCTGAATGCTTGCAGCAGCGAAGAGAACATGGCCGACACGGGCAACAAGATTGATGTGGCGAAAGGCATTCGCTTTCAATTCACCGAAGAGGGTTTCGAACCCGGCGAAGTTGCTGCCGCCAAACAAGGCACACGCGCCCTGGCCGAGCCGCAAGAGATTGACTTAGGCAACGGCATCATTGCCGAAGCAACGCTCGAGCCCGACACGGCCGGTTGCCTACAAACCCGTGCCGGCAACCCCGTTCCCGACGGCACCTATAAGATTTATGCCATCGACGCCGGCGGCACACGCCACGACGGTTTGACGGGCACCATGACCGGCGGCGTGTTCACCCCCTCCGGCCATTGGGAATTAGAAGCAGGTACCTACACCTTTGTGTGCATCAACAGTGCTGTGACAGACAATGGCAACGAACTGTATGTGAAACTGAATCATGAAGATGGCATGCCCCTCATCGGCGTTTCCGACCCCGTCACGGTCACCAATCCGTTTGATGTGTTCGTATCGTTTGTCATGCGCCATCAGCAGGCACGCATCCGCTTTCAATTTGTCTCCTACACCGAACCGATAGAATCGCCATTAATACATTGGATCAATTGCGACCAAACATTTGATGTCGGCTCGGCCTATTTCGATTTAAAAGGTAACAGGCTGAGAAATGGGGGTACCAATGCGGGGATTTTTTATCCCAGTGGTGTACTCCATCTCAACCAGCCTTATCAGCCCAGTTCCATCACCAAGGAATACACCTACACCACCGATTATATTCTATGCTCGCCGGAATTTACAAATGTGACCTATTATGCCATTGGTGGAACGCTCTATGGTCGTACCCTTTGGTCGAATAAGAGTTTTCTGCTTGGCACCTTTCAGAAGAACCACAGTTACATTTGGAAACTGAAGTTCAAAAACAAAGACCCCTGGTATCTCTACAACGACGGCACCATCGGTTCGTTGGCCAAGCGTGGTTCGCGCACACCCATCGGCATCGTGGTGAAAGAGAAGACATCGGAGTCGGATCAAGGAACGGCCTGCGCGTTAGAAGATGCAAGTCTTAC
>NZ_BAJQ01000116.1 GCF_000613785.1 Segatella oulorum JCM 14966
CTGTGTGCCCGCCCGAACGTCCGCGTAGCGGCGTTTCCATACCAAAAACACACGTATCGTGCGCAAGGATGAACGACGGATGCGCCCTTGTGGGGCACACGGGCGGGCACATAGGCACCGCCCCTACCCATCTCCATCATATTTTTCCACGCAATCCCACACAAACCAAATAACCATTTACATGCAATCCGCCCCAACGGCATCAACCGTCCCACACGCAATCTGCCCAAACGAAACCGTAGGGGCGGTGCCTATGTGCCCGCCCGAACGTCCGCGCAGCGGCGTTTCCATACCAAAAATATACGCATGGTGCGCGGGGATTTTAACAATGGATGCGCCCTTGTGGGGCGACTCGGGCGGGCACACAGGCACCGCCCCTACCAATCTCCGTTATACATCCGCGTACAATCCTCCCCAACGACATCAACCACCCAAACGAAACGCGTAAACAATCTACATACAACACATCGGGGGCGGAAATGCATCGCGCACTCCCGCCCCCATTACTTAAAATAAAAAAGTGTGTGTATGTTATGATTTCTGCGTCACCGTGGATGACGTCATCTGTTTTAAAACAAGTTATTCTTTCGGCGTCACCGTGGCATCGCCCTGACCTTTACCGCCGGGTTTATCCTTGCCGTCACCAGGTTTATCCTTGCCGTCGCCACCGTCGCCACCGTCGCCCGGCTTTGCAGCATCACCGCCCGGCTTCTTGCCATCGGGCTTCTTTCCGCCGTCTCCGGGCTTTTTATCCCCATCCGACGGCCTTTTGCCACCCTTCTTTTTCTTCGGCAGCACCTCGTGTTTGTAGCGGTCGATGTGCTCGTTGAGGAACTTGGCCAAGGCATCGTAGTCGGTGGTGCCCGAGACCATGGCCAACGCATTGACGAACTTCACGAGGTGGCGATAGGCGGCATCGGTGGCCAAACGTGCCTGGCGGAGTTCGCCGGCGGCAACGGCCGATTGCGCGGTGGTGCGGTCGACAATGAACTGCTCCACCTTGGCATTGGCCTCCTTCAGCGGCGCAACGAACAGCGTGAGCCCGAGCTTCGTCACCTGCGCGGCATACTTTGTTTCGAGGTCGGCGATGAAATTGTGCAGCAAACCCGTTTCGCGGTCCAACTGCATCTTGGGGTCAATGCGATAGTCTGCCAAACATTGTTGCAGCTCCTTGGCCGCCTGCACCACATCGGCCACGGGCGCATCCGTCAACCCCTTAATCGACTTGCGCAATCCGCGGAAAATATTGTCGCGCTTGTCATCGGCCGCCTTGATGTCGTCGGTGATGAGGCTCTTTTGCGAAATCGCCAAACAGCGGTCCTCCTCTTTCAACGCAGCCGCCAACGCCTCCATCGCCTTTTTCGCCACAGCATTCGTGCTCAACGCCGTCTCCGTTGCGAAACGGTCGTTCACCACCTTCATAAACTCGTAGTGCGCGCCGTTGTTGAAGCGCACTAAATCGATAGGTTGAATGTCTACCATAACTTGAATATTTTTTATGTGATTAATATAAAAATTGCCTGTACCAAAGTGTTATTCCACTTTTTCGAA
>NZ_BAJQ01000115.1 GCF_000613785.1 Segatella oulorum JCM 14966
CTTTTAAGACTCAAAAAAGCACTACGCAGAGTCTTATGAGTATGAGACCTCTGCAAAACCTACCATCCTCCCAATTCTCACCCATACACTCTTAGAAGAATGAATATTTTGATCAAAAGATGCCGTTGGAGGTTATTTTTGAGTAGATAACAATCTTTTATCGGTGTATTTTCATATTATCTGATAGAATTTGACACAATAATCCCAGGTGTTCGGTATAAGTTGTAGGCAATGGATTCCATACTATGCTGCGCATGTGTTTTTGAAAGCCCAATGTATCTTGCTATTCCAGCACCAAACCATCTATGCATAGAACCAAAGGTACGTTCTACTTTGTAGCGTGTCTTACTTATCGCAACGTTGATACGCTGGTGCATTTTGGATTTGCCGTCCCAAAGACAACATGCGATATGAGATTGTAGACCACAAAGAGGACTTTGATGTAAGTGCTTGATTAAGAGGCGATTTTACAATACGCCTAACTACATACAAATCCAGAAAGCTATATCCTGAACATATCCGAAAAGTGTGTTACTATGATACAGTCAATGGTAATGAAGTCGAATTCATAACCAATAACTTTGAGATTGAAGCATTACAAATTGCAAATCTCTATAGACACAGATGGGATATTGAGGTCTTCTTCAAATGGATCAAACAAAATATTGTTGTCAAGACTTTATGGGGATTTTCAAAGAATGCGGTAAGCACCCATCTGTGGGTTGCAATTATCACATATCTTCTAATTGCCAAGATAAAGCATGAGTACAAAAGCCCATATTCAATAACAGAGGTGGCTACCTTAGTAAGAATTTCAGTACTTGAAAAAGTAAACTTGAAAGAGCTCATAACAAAGCAAGACCCTCTTCCATCTCATAATCAATATGTCAAAGAACTATCTCTTTTTGATGACATTTAATTACCGTGCAATTTTATTGCACCAGTACTAGAATATTTAAGAAAGACAAATTATAGGAGGAGTTTTGCAGAGGTCTCGAGTCGCTTATGTCCAACAAAAGTTCTCTTACAGGACTTACAATACCAGCGTTGACTATCATTGAGACGGCCACGCTTTATAGTCGATTTTACCCCACAATAAAAGCAGATTTTTTGTCATAAAAATATAAATAGCACAAAGATAATGACTATTAGTAAGTTACAAGGATTTTAAGCACACTTTTGTCATATAGGCCGGAAAGGAAAGGCAGTTTCATGCTCATGGAAAAACTCGATTCGGGAAAGCGGCCCGTCCCACTGGCGCATGCCGTCGTAAGGCTACTCAAAGGGAGTGGGCTGCCCGTAAGGACCATAATCACGGACAACGGGACGGAGTTTGCAGCACATGAAATCATCGCAAGGGAATTGGGCATCACTGTTTACTTTGCACATCCATATTGCTCTTGGGAAAAGGGGGCCATAGAGAACATGAATGGACTTGTCAGGCAGTACATCCCTAAAAGGACAGACTTCAGAGGAATTTCAAGGGGGTACGCCAGGAAAATTGTAGAGAAACTCAACAACAGACCCAGAAAGAAAAATGGATTTTCAAAGCCAGCAGATATGATTAACGACAAAATAGTCTAACTTTGCACATGCTTATGGGATCCACCTCGATACTTTAAGGGTCTAAAATCGCATAAGGGA
>NZ_BAJQ01000114.1 GCF_000613785.1 Segatella oulorum JCM 14966
CACCTTGGTTGTCTGTTGCCTTAAATGCAATATAGTTTTTTATACCCTGAACCAGATAGCCCCCTTCCGGATACAAGCCAAGTCTGATGTTGTCTTTCTGTAGTCCAGTTCTCGTGTCTTGTGGTTCCTGTTTGTCGATTCGGTCAACAACCCATATTTTTTGAGGAAAGATGGCTTCTGTGCTGTCTGCATAGAACGAAGACTGAGTATATCCTTCCACCCGGTATTCCCCAGTATTCCATTTCTCCCCGATGAAGACGTGTCCCTCAGCCCGCCCACCGGAAATCGGATATTTCTCATTCCACACAAGACTGTCGGTGGAATCATAGATTCTCAAAAAGAGAGTCCGGCTCCTGTTCGACAGTGTTAAAAAGGAGCGGTCGAACAGCCATGCTTTGAACCACATATCTTCACCTGTCTCATAGACTCCCTTGCTAAAGAGCATGTATGGCTGGTCCTGAGGTAGTACCGAATGGATTACCTCAAAGTCTTGTGCAGTATACGGTTGATTCTGACCGAATACAGTCAGGAAGAACGGACCCAACAGGAGAAATACTCCAAGATTTCTACAGGTTCTCATAGGATGCTTCTTACAATTACGAAGCAGGGAGAGCGACCGCACCCCCTACTAAAATTAGATTACTTATACGGACGCAGTCACGGTACTCCACAGAGAACACACAAACTCCAGCACCACTCAGACATTTTCCGCTTGCAGACCAGTCTGAGCCTTGAACACACTCTGCATTCACCTCGGTCGTACTTACAAGATCATCCAGGCTAATTCCTGAATAAGACTTTACCCTCCCATTTAGGGCAGCTAAGGATATTGCCACTATTGAACAGAAGGCAAAGGCAAAGGCAAAACCAACACCTAGAAGTTTTTTCTTCATAATTAATTGTTTTTTATTTTTTACACATATAGTCATTGGGGTACTTGAATTTGTTCAAGATCATATAGAGCAGTAGTATGATGTCTATAACAGAATAACGTATTTTTTTTGGGGGGAATAGAACTCTTATTGCATACAAAAAGAGGAGCAATACAGTTTTACCAAAAATGATGTAATATGGCACATTCTTAAAAGATACTAGTGCTATACAGAGCATTAGTAGGGAAGAAAAAAATACGATTACAGAATTAATATTCTTTTCTATTATTAGATAATATCTGTATTTGCTCTTGGTCATGAATAAACTCTTTATGAATTATCTACAGAATAAAAGCTACATAATGATATTTGATGTGTAAAGTTAATCAGAAAAAATATAAAATACAAAAAGTGTCTTTAAAAATATAATTATTTTATTGGTACAAATCACGACATCTCTATCAAATTCACAAATCAAGCTACATAATTCATCCCACCTCTTGTAAATGGTTGGTTCTCCTCCCCAAAGATATATTGGAGCTTTTGTTGATTTGGTAAATGTTAGCAAATCTAAAATCATAGATAATGGGACATCTCCAAACATATCTTGTCGCTTCATATTGTGATGATAACCTGTTTCACTCCATTCAAAGCAATGTTTACACCTTAAATTACACCTATTTGTTAATTTAATTCCCACAGAACTAGGGACAGGTTCACAGTATGAAGAATTCTTTTTCCTCTCATTGAAACATCTATTACAAGTTTCAAATCTATTCTTAATGATTAATAACTGTCGAAGTTTTTTATCCATTGAAATT
>NZ_BAJQ01000113.1 GCF_000613785.1 Segatella oulorum JCM 14966
CCGCCCGAACGTCCGCGTAGCGGCGTTTCCATACCAAAAATACACGCATGGTGCGCGGGGATAACGATGGATGCGCCCTCGCAGGGCGACTCGGGCGGGCACACAGGCACCGCCCCTACCCACTTCATCATATTTTTCCACACAATCCCATGCAAACAAAATAACCATTTATGCGCAACCCACCCCAACGGCGCCAACCGTCCCACGCGCAATCTACCCAAACGAAATCGTAGGGGCGAACATCCGCGCGCAATTCTCTCAAGCAAAATGCGTAGGGGCGGTGCCTATGTGCCCGCCCGAACGTCCGCGCAGCGGCGTTTCCATACGAATGTTTTCATATACAAAACTACTATTCACCTCATATAAAATTTGTCTTCATGCCACCGTCGAGGATTATCAAAAATATAATTTTGTATCATTTCATACTCCTGTGCATTACGGACAACACGATCCCAATAGCTACGCTGCCACAACCGCTCATCGAAAGGCTCTAAATTGTGCTGCTTCACACGTTTTATATAGGCGTTGGTTGTCATCGTTTTAAACCATCTCACAATATCTGCCACAGATGCCCCATTATCCATTTTCAACAGCAAGCAATGAAAATGATTGGGCATCACAACCGACACACCACATTCTATATTGTTAAACTTATGTTCTAATTCAGCATACCAATAGGCTAACATTTCTCCCGCGGCATTCCGTATCATCTCTCCATCCACAATCTCCCCGAAACAGTGATGATGACGGTGTGTACAAACAGTGATGAAATAGGCGCCGCCCAATGTATAATCATAATTTTGCCAGCGCATGCGGTGCCGTTGTGGGAAATGTCGATTAATCATACCAATTATTTCTATGTGCAATAATATAACAATCACGTAAGCTGATATACGTATGTTTCGATATTTTTTTATCCTCAATGAGTACGGTAATACATAGAAAAATTATATTTGAAATAGTAGGGGCGACACGGGCGGGCAACACCCAAACGAAATCGTAGGAGCGGTGCCTGTGTGCCCGCCCGAACGTCCGCGCGCCGGCGTTTCCATACCAAAAATACACGCATTGTGCACGGGGTATTTAACGATGGATGCGCCCCTGCAGGGCGACACGGGCGGGCACACAGGCACCGCCCCTACCAACCTCCACCAAACCACGCGGTGTGCCATTACCTCATCACATTGTACATTCGATAGCCCACGCCAATCGCACGGTGTGTTCATATCCCACCGTATTGTACATTCGATAGCTCCAAACCACGCGGTGTGCCCATTACCCCATCGGGTTATACTTTCGATAGCGCAGGGTTGGCAAGTGCAACGCTGCCTACCCTGGGTAATGATGCAAATGAGGATACTACCCCCTTGGGGGTTGTACTTTTTCTCATCGCACATCATTACCACACGCGGCGAATGGATTATTCGCAAGTGATTTTTCCATACACAAATTGATTTTAAAAAGTACAATGCCGATGGCATAGGTTCCCCTCCACGACCATACCCAGGTAGCCTCCTATCGTCGGCAACCCTGGGCTGACAAAAGTACAACACCGATGGTGTTGGTTCATGTGCACCGTTTTCACCAACCAACAAACAAAACCACCCACGCGCAATCTACCCAAACGAAACCGTAGGGGCGGTGCCTGTGTGCCCGCCCGAACGTCCGCGCGCCGGCGTTTCCATACCAAAAACACACATATTCTGCGCGGGGATTTTAACGATGGATGCGCCCTTGCAGGGCGACACGGGCG
>NZ_BAJQ01000112.1 GCF_000613785.1 Segatella oulorum JCM 14966
TTGTACCCTTATCAACCCAGCTATTGGTAGCGTAGTCCCATTCTTCATATTTGGAAATCTTCCAAGCTACGGGCTGCTGTGTAGTGCCACTCTGGCGATAGCTGGTTACTTTAAAAGCAATCTTACTACTCGTTTCATGACCTTGATAATCGTATGTCTTATTTTCATCGGCAAGCGTAAAAGTATAGCCCCAGCTCGAATTCTTCTGCGAGAGCTTATATTCTCGTGTGGTGTTTGCCTTCCATTCACCAGTCAAAGGGAATGAAATATGCTTGGTAGAACCACCTTCCTCGTAATAGATCGTAACCTTAGCATGATGGGCATCTGATTTATTTGGTAAGGTTTGCGGAATCATCAAGAACGTGTAAGCATCGCGTCCTGCACGATTGTTGGGATTTGTCGCAGGATTGAGTGCTCCGGCCAACATCGTGTTGGGCATCTCGGCTGCGTTCATGTTAATGTTATCAAGCGTCATCGTGGTGGTGGCGTTGTCCGAAGTCCAAGTGGCATCGCTGCCATCAGCTTTGTTGGGCAATTTGTAGCGTCCTTTATACTTCACACCTGAAACTTCAATCTTCTTAATGATGACAGGCGAAAGGTTGCTACCGATGGAGAACTTCACAGCCGCCAAGGCATGCGTGAACTTGAGATTGCTCGTGGGGTCGTTGCCATGCTCATAGTGTACCTCACCCGAGCAAGCTGTCATCAAGTCTACTTGGTCAATTACATTGCTTTTCACCTCAAAATCAACATAGGGCACTTGCGCATAGTTGCTCGGCGAGAGCGTGATGCCATTGGCTGCCGTAGCCTCGGGCGACACTGCATAGAAGCGACCATAAACATTCACCGGCCAGTCCCAATCGTAACGACTTTGCAACGTGCCATCGGGATTGGTCTTCTCACCATGAAACCACAACAATGCCGTGCTCGGATTAGCTGCGGCAGCCGGACTTGCCGCACGATAGCCAATCGAGGAGAAGGTGCCAAGTGTGTGGGCGGTGAGAATCGTTCCGCGTGTCTTCGCATCCGGTTTCACGGGGTTAAGTCCCTCAACGGTCGACTCAATCAGGCAAAAGTCGTGGGGATTGCTGCCTGTGGCGTCAATCTTGCGCGGAGCAAGATAGCTTGCCGGAATGGGCTGCATACTCAAACCACGTGTTTGCTCTGTGGCGTTTTGTGCCAACGCATCCATCTGCACATCGCTCACATTGAAAGCCAATGTGGTGCCCATGTGCTTATTGGGCTTATCGGTTGCCAAGTCATCGTCGGCACAAGCGGCTGCCAAAAGAGCAACTGCACCAACAGCAATGAGCAAACCTCGGTTGCGAAGTCTGCTCCATGCAAGGTTGCTCAACTTATTTTTTATCTTCATTTTTGTTGTTCCTTTTATTTTTACTCCATTCATTTGCCACAGCTATTAATCTTCGTCTTCGATTTCTTCACTGCCGCCATCTTCGAATTCACCTACGCTGACACTGCCTTTGTGACCTGTTTCACCGCCACCACCGGGACGTGCCACGGGGCTTTTCGTTAATAACAAATACTCAGCTGCCAACGGAATAACCGTGCACACAGGCGTTTCATACAATTTTTTCTTCATTTTTTTATTCTGTTTAAATAATTATATTTACTACTATTGATTTCTTACTTCACAGGTGCAGTTACACACACGCAAAAAAGCATCTGCAAAGGGCTTTGAAAGCTCCTTGCAGATGCTTGAAACGGCGAACCGACGCCCGCGCCGGGCGCACTACAATCGCCTTTGTACAGGGACTTAGACGGGTAGAATGTGTGTGTGTGTGTGTGTGTGTGTGTGTGT
>NZ_BAJQ01000111.1 GCF_000613785.1 Segatella oulorum JCM 14966
TCCCTTATGTAATTTTTCACCATATCCATCATGTACAATAGTTGCTATGACACGCTTTATCGCAGGCGTTTCAAGAGCCTGCAGATCCGCGAGATAATTTGTGAAACGATTTTCGCATATTACCTCAAGACCGTCGTTATTGATAGCGTATTCTATTGCTTCGTATAATTTCATATTGCTAATTTCCCATATGATTTAATAAACATGTATCTATTAACCCCAATCCAGGATAAGAAAGGGTTGTTTTTTGCCTTAAAATAGTTTCAAAGAAAGTCCAAAAAGAGGATTATTTTTCGTATATTTGTTGTTGAAAACCAAACAGATAATGATAAAACAATCCTCTATGAAACTTATCAGCAAAGTTACGGAAATTTATTGTATTGCAGATGATTTCTGCAAAGAATATGAGTTGGAATTGAACAAAAAAGCACTTTCGCTTTCAAATCCCTCTCCAAATACCCCTAAAACTCGCAATAGAAAGGGAAGAATGAGCGATGCAGAAATGATTACCATTCTTGTCTTGTTCCACAGCAATACGTTTCGCAATTTCAAACATTTCTATCTCTTCTACGTCTGTCGAGAACTAAAAGAAGAGTTCCCAACCTACTTTCGTATACTCGCTTTGTGGAACGTATGCCACGAGTGGCAGTTCCACTTTTGCTCTTCCCTTAATTCCGCAGTATTTTTTCTTGTGAGAAAATTTATATGTTGAGATGTCTTTTTGGGGCTCTATATGTTGATATGAGGTGCTTCGGTGTTTCTTGGGTCTTTTCTAAGCATAAAATCCCCCACCCAAGCCAATGGGGAAGTATGATAACCACAAAGAAATACTGTTTATTCAATGAAGAGCTCAGAGTAGTAGGTTTTATTTGTATACAGGCTTAGAACGTTCTGCCTTCCCGCTCTCACCCATTTTGCTGGCACGCTGACAAAATGAGGATAAAGGCTTTCAGCCTGCTTGTCTTTCAAAGGACTACGCTGTACGACAAGCCTGTATGACTTTCCTTCTATTAAGTTGTCTATGCTGACGGAGGTGACATCGCATCTCTCATAACCAACTTCAACGCTCTTCCATTCTTTCAACCGGCGGAACTCCTCGTGTCGACTGCCACAGTTGGCAGCACGTATATAGAACGTGTTGCAGCGCGACTCTACGGTTTGGATGATTTCCTTTGAGAACGATCCACAGTCAGCACGGAAACGCTCTATTACCACACCAAGTTCTGAGGTTACACGGTCCATAATGCGACGGAGCGTGTCTTCTTGATGGAATCTCACATTGGTGTTTCCGTCACGATTCTCACCTCCGACTATGATTCCCCCAATGGAAGCCCAACCAGGGAAATAGCCAAAATCCTGCTTGTAAGAATACTTTGCATCGAACTTGTGGGCTGGAATAAACTGATGGTCAAAGTCTAAGTCAACATGACTGCCCACTTTTATAAGCCCCATCCTCCGTATCATCCGTAAAAGTAAGGTATTCAACTTCTGTGCCGTGTTGAAACTATACGACTTGTCGGAGGTTTCGCTCTTATAGACAATATTCTTTTCGGCAAGCTCCTTTAGTCCACGTCCCACAGTGTCGGCACCGGGTAATAGCGTGTCAGGTCTCTGTCTGAACTGCCCTATAAGCACATTGATGTCCTCAAGGTATTCTCCACCACAAAGGTAACTGAAGAATAGAGAGCCGAAAATACTTCCATGGCTGAATGCTTTGCCGCTACTTCCACGTTTACCCAATACAGATTCGGTAAGTTTTTCAAAGCCCAACTTTGAGAAAACGTCCATAATGTGATAAATTCCTCCGAAGGAAGTGATCTTCTCG
>NZ_BAJQ01000110.1 GCF_000613785.1 Segatella oulorum JCM 14966
GCTTGCAGAGCTCCTGCAAATGCGTTCCCGAACGGTTTGGCGCTTGCAGAACTCCTGCAAATGCATTCCCGAATGGTTTGGCGCTTGCAGAGCTCCTGCAAATGCATTCCCGAACGGTTTGGCGCTTACAGAGCTCCTGCATGCGTGCCCACCACTGCATTGGACATCGTCCACCATCTTTTTAATAGTAGATGAAAGGCCGAACCCACGCTTCGTTTTTATTTTTCCTTGCATTAAAATACAATACTTCTCGGTAGGGTCGCACGTCATCTTTTGAGGCGCAGGTAATAGCTGCATCCTTACTATATTCAGTGCTCGTCCAAAAATTATTACCAAAAGTTCCTCCTGCATTGATAAAGCTTGTTTCCAGTGGGTCGATTTTATAGAGACCACTACCAAGCTTACTTGGATTATTCTCAGCAGACATATTGCCCTTTCCTATTTTCAGCACAAGATGGTGCACTTGTCCTAAACTGGGCAAGAACCATTTCCCCGTTTTACCACCCGAGAAGGTCAACGGAACCCCGGCATTATAATGAATAGCTTGATAAAAGGCATTATACTTGCCATCTTTCACGGCAACATCAGCCTTTGCGATGTGATCTGCACTTCCGTCGCTCTCATAAGTCCAGCGATAACCATCCATATCGGCAATTGCAGCATCAAAATTAGTGAAAGCGTGTGGGTTTACGATTGTTGTAGCATCATCATTCCACATGCAGCTGCTGCTTGTACTCTTCAGGGCTACAGCTAATCCGTCTGTGGTTGTTGTTTTCTCGTCTAAGACAACAGCAATTGGTGTGCGCGAACCGCGCTTGGCCAACGAACCGATGGTGCCGTCGTTGTAGAGATACCATGGGTCTTTGTTTTTGAGCTTCAACTTCCAAATGTAACTGTGGTTCTTTTGAAGGGTGCCGAGAGAAGCCAGCTTATTCGACTGAAAGGTACGACCATAGAGCGTGCCATTAATGGTATAATAGGACCCATATGTATATTCCGGCGAACACAAAATATAATCGGTGGTGTAGGTGTATTCCTTGGTGATGGAACTGGGCTGATAAGGCTGGTTGAGGTGGATTACGTTGCTGGGATAATGAATCCATCCAGGGTAATTTCCATATTTCATCAGTCTGTTACCTTTTAAATCGAAATAGGCTGAGCCGACATTATACTCTGTGTTGCCATAGAGCCCAGTTAACGATGGCGATTCTATCGGTTCAGTGTAGGAAACAAATTGAAAGCGGACGCGTGCCTGCTGATGGCGCATGACAAACGACACGAACACATCAAACGGATTGGTGACCGTGACGGGGTCGGAAACGCCGATGAGGGACATGCCATCTTCATGATTCAGTTGCACATAAAGTTCGTTGCCATTGTCGGTCACAGCACTGTTGATGCACACAAAGGTGTAGGTGCCCGATTCTAATTCCCATTTGTTATTAGGGGTGAACACGCCGCCGGTCATGGTGCCCGTCAAACCGTCGTGGCGCGTGCCGCCGGCATCGATGGCATAAATCTTATAGGTGCCGTCGGGAACGGGATTACCGGCACGGGTTTGTGCGCAACCGGCCGTGTCGGGCTCAAGCGTTGCTTCGGCAATGATGCCGTTGCCTAAATCAATCTCTTGCGGCTCGGCCAGGGCGCGTGTGCCTTGTTTGGCGGCAGCAACTTCGCCGGGGACAAACGCCTCTTCAGTGAATTGAAAGCGAATGCCTTTCGACACATCAATCTTGTTGCCCGTGTCGGCCATGTTCTCTTCGCTGCTGCAAGCACTCAGCAACAGCAGGCCGGCAAGGCAGCCCATCATCAGGATGTTTTTTCGTTTCATCTTCATCTTCTTATACCTCCTCTTCTTCTCCGGGCACTTCTTCGTCGGCACCCCATTCTTCTTCGGTTGAACCTTTCTTGATAACAACACTCGATTTTGCAATCATAATCTCGTCCATGAGAGAAATGACTTCGCACCAAGGTGCGACATAAGTTTTTTTCTTCATCTTTACTTGAATTTATTA
>NZ_BAJQ01000109.1 GCF_000613785.1 Segatella oulorum JCM 14966
TTTTTGTTTTTTTGCCCTTGCTAATTTGTTAGCAGCCCCATTTTTTGATTTTTTACCCTTGCTAATTTGTTAGCAGCCCATCTTTTTGATTTTTCGGCCTTGCTAATTTGTTAGCAGCCCATCTTTTTGATTTTTTGCCGTTGCTAATTTGTTAGCAGCCCATCTTTTTGATTTTTCGGGCTTGCTAACGTGTTAGCAGCGGCGTATGAACATGAAACGGGCGCTCATTCGAAAAACAAATGAACGCCCTATCTTGATTGAACTGTATTTATGGTGTCAGTTACTCGAAGGCTTGCACTGCAAAGCCATTAATACGATTATTTGCGCCAACATATATTTTTGTTGGTTCGCAATACAATGCAAATGCATTCACGCTATTTGGTGATGCATCTTGTCCCCAAAAGTAGCCTTTTGCTCCCATGTAATAGTTTTTATCCCAAAGGTAGCTTCCCAAGGAAGGAAGGAAGAAGTATTCGTTGGGATTGGACAGCGGGGTTGTTTTCGGCGTGACACTGAGTGTCGGTGAAGGCGAAATGTAAGGATTGACCAATGGATTTTCATTCAACTTGATACTTGTCTCTGTCCTCCAATCTCTGTCGACACCGTTCGCATCAGGATAACGGTTGGTGAATCGCCAAGTACTGATGCTGGGATTATCTTGCAAGATAGTAGCTTTCTTTTTTAACCACGTACCACCTTTGTATAAATGGTTTTTAAACGACCATGGCTTGTTGCTGTCATAATGTGGTTCTCCTTTCATGACATACCAACACAGTTCGTTTACCGTTGGACAAACAGCACACGATCTTGAAGCTGCTAAGGCAGATGGGGTGGAAGGAGAGGGGTTTTCGTGATACCAACGTGGATCAGTTTTTAATTTCGGGTAATTAGGCCCAGTTGTTGCTCCTGGTTTTTCATTAGAAAGTATGGGTTGTTCGTTCTCATACCCAAACCAATATTCACGTTGTGCATCCCAAGTGAAGAATTTTGGATTGATGAATAAAATGTCTTTGTCAAGCCATGCCGTATAGTCATAAATTTCTCCTTCACCAAAAGTTTCTGTAATTGATTTTGTGATGTCAACAGAAACTTGTGTCAAAGGGTCTTTAATGGTATAAACCACATTGAGTGTAAGTGTTGAAGAGTTTGGACACAATACAACACAAAAGCTCTTAGCATCGCTCGTTGTCGTTGAAAGCACAGCTGAGTTTGTATTGAGTGTAATACTATTGCTTGGTGTTGTAGGGGTTTTATCTTTAATCTTTCCGTCTGAAAAATTGTAAGTACCGGCAATAGGGACTGTCGTTGATAAGACTGTAATCTTTTCAAGTCGAATATTTGGACAAAGCCCTGCGTTTGCTATCCGCGGATAAAGACAGAGATAAGCCGCCTTATGTTGGAGTGTGAATTTAAAGTCTCCTCCACCACCTATGGCCGTTGCTGTGCCACAATCGCCTGATGCGCCAAGATGATTGAACTTTCCAGCCTCCGATTGGCTTTGGTTTTTCTGAATGATAACTGTATGTTCACTACTTGTATTGGTATAGCGCACTTCGGGATTAAATTGGTGATAATAACCTGTAAATAGTTTAAAATTGGCTTGTGCCTTATTGCCCATAATCGGGAAGGTGGCTGCATCACTCTGTCGATAAACACCGTCGTCTGCTTTTACCCAAATGCGGTCAGTGTTTTCCCAAAACACTGTGACTGGAGTCCCTTTTACATGTGTAGCTGTTGTACGCGTTGCTGTACGTGTCTGTGGCTGATAGCCTGCCAAAGTTGCCACTGCGACCTTGGTGGTGTCAAGTGATACCTTTTCTTGTTGAGCAGGCGTGACATCATTTACACATGACATTAAAAGGACTGAGCATGCCCATATAATGTTTTGAATATAATATTTTCTCATCTCTTGTTGTTGTTTTATACTTTATTTAAAAGCTATCAATGTTTGTTGAGAGCGCTTCTTCTTCCTCTTCATCCCAGTCGTCCCATTGACCACTGTGCTTTTTAGCGTCACCGCCGCCACCGCCATAATGCAACGAACCTGCATTGCCGCTGGCAGCATCCAAAAGATATTCTTCGGCTAAGGGATAAACTTTGCTTTCGGGTTTCAGATAAACCCTTTTCCTTTTCTCTTTCATTGTACGTCCTGACATTTTAGTATTTTTATTTTATTGATGCTCATTTATAGACACAAAAAAGTGTGCACGAAGTCATTGGAAAAACTTCTTGCACACCCTTTGTTTAAAAGAAAATTTGTTGTATATTCGCGCGCGA
>NZ_BAJQ01000108.1 GCF_000613785.1 Segatella oulorum JCM 14966
GTTTTTTTTGACGCCCGCCCCTCCGGCACCATCACAAAAACGGATTTCAACAGCCATCAAACATGCGCAAAGGCAGGGAGAGGGCTAAGGCTCGTCGGCGAAAAAATAGCCGCTGAAACGCGTAATGACATTGGGGTGGATGGCGACTGCGGCACGATGGAGCTTCTTCACAACCTTTCCGTCACGGCCGAGCGCCTCGACAAGCACATCGAGCGAGCGCTGACGCTTGAGCGGGATGGCATAAAAAGCATACATGGAACTGTCGCGACGCGCCGAATCGGCAACATCAAACAGCGCCACCAACGTTGCACTCCGCTCGCCACCGTGCTTCATCAAATCATAACTCGCCGCACCGCCCGAATAGGTGAAACGGAATTGCGCAACCGACGCGGGCACCTTGTCCTTGACCACAAACTGCACACAGGCGACACAACGCTCCAAACAAACCTGCACAACGGCGTTGCGCTGCAAGGAAATCTCGTCGGCATAGAGATAGGAGTCGGTCATGGGGGCATGGAAAGCAACGCGGTTGAGCCGGTCTAAATCAACGGCTTCGCGCCCGCTATGCCCAACGACGCGGAGGCTGTAATCCCCCTTCTTCAAACGTAGGCTCAACTGCCCGAAACCCTTTTCGCCCGCTTGTTGATGATGGACCTGCACCAACAGCCCCTGCCGATTGTAGAGGCCCATGTCAATATGCGTGCACAACCGTGCCGCGGGGACAAGCGCCCGCGACGCCTTGCGCTGCGAATGGGGCATGCCCATCTGCAATTTCAGCTCATAAGTGGTGGTTTCATCGTCAGCAACCCCCATCTCGCCATGCGGGCTGTTGCAGGAAACAACGGCCAAAAACAGCGCAACCATAAAACTAAAAAAATGCCATCTCATACTGTTTTCATCTTGTTAATACATCGTTCATGCTGCAAATATGCTGCAAATATATTGCGAATATGTTGCGAATATACTGCAAATATACTGCGAATATGTTGCAAATATAAGGAAAATATCGAGACAACGCTCCCCCTCCCCACCCTTTTTTAAGCCCTTTAACGACGCACGCCGATGATAAGTATCCGCGAAATTGAAGCATTCTTATTTTGCGCTATGCTCGTGTCGGGTCAGATGCGCAACTGGTTTCCTTCTACCGATATGAACTTTGCCCCCTTTAAAGGTGCCGTCAAATCGTCCTCATTTACAAAATGCACTTTGAGCGCAGAGGAATTGGGAAAGCGATTGAAAAATGCGTCATGCGCCATATACAGCGCCACATGCGCCACATCCTGATGCGCACCGACGTGCTGATAATAATAAAATATGCGCTGAGAAATCCTCGGCAACACCTTTATCCCCACGCGCCCATCCTTAAATCGCACAACGGCAACAACATGATAGTGGGCCACTTTGTCAACCGCCTGTTCACGCTGGGCCTTCGTCGATTGATGTGAAACCGTGACCTGTCGACCAAATCGCTCGTTAATGTCATTCATCATTTGCCGAAACAGCCGCCCATGCGCACTCGTGTCTCGCCATTGATGAACACCTATATAATAATGTATCATCTCGTGAATGATCGTGTCTTCGAGTTCGCATTCGCTCAAATCAATTCGCGTGCTGATTTGCAGTTTGAAATCATAATTCTCCATTCCTCCGCCCAAAAGCCGGCGCCGCTTAAACGTACACATGCCCACAAAAGTCCTTGCATGACTAAGCCTGATGGACAACTCAGGCAGCTGCCCGCCAAACATTTGTGCGTTGAATTGTTCAAATCTCTCCCTTATAAACGAAATTGTCGCTTTCATCTGAATGAATCTATCGAGCGCTCCTCGCCCTTACACATATACAAACTTAAGCAAGTAGCTACCCCCTCAAATTTGCACCTGCAAAGATAAACATAATGCTTCACCCAACCAAACATTAATCCACATCAAGCATGCCCCGATAATCGTGGTGTCATGACTGGCATTCAAGACCACTCAAAACAAAAAAAGCACGCCGAAGGAATAAATCCTTGGCGTGCTCTGTCTAAAAAAAGGCGGCTACCTACTCTCCCGCATTGCCCTATTTGACACGGTGTACCATCGGTGCATGGATGATACGGTGGCGGCGATTTTCAAGACCACTCAAAACGAAAAAGACCTCAGAGATTTCTCTCCAAGGTCTTTGATAAGAAAAAAGGCGGCTACCTACTCTCCCGCATTGCCCTATTTGACACGGTGTACCATCGGTGTATGGACGATACGGTGACAGCGATTTTCCATATTGCACAAAATAACAACTAAAAAAGCGGCCACTTGATTGCTCAAG
>NZ_BAJQ01000107.1 GCF_000613785.1 Segatella oulorum JCM 14966
TCCATACCAAAATATATTTGCGCATCACGTATCATGCACGAGGATTTAACGACGGATGCACCCTTGTGGAGCGACGCGGGCGGGCACACAGGCGCCGCCCCTACCCATCTCCACCAAACCACGCGGTGTGTTCATACCCCACCGTATTGCACATTCGATAGCTCCAAACCACGCGGTGTGCCCCTACCCCATCGGGGTTATACTTTCGATAGCGCAGGGTTGGCAAGTGCAACGCAGCCTACCCTGGGTAACAATGCAAGCGAGGAGGCTACCCCCTTGGGGGTTGTACTTTTTCCAACACATTGCTTTTTAATATCTTCCCATACACACAACACATCGGGGGCGGAAATGCATCGCGCACTCCCGCCCCCATTCTTTAAAACAAGTTGTGTATGCAAACTGGCATCGAGATGATGCCCTTTTGTTTTAAAGTAAGCTATTTCTTTGGTGTGATTGTGGCATCGCCCTGACCTTTTCCGCCCGGCTTATCCTTACCATCGCCACCATCGCCCGGCTTTGCAGCATCACCGCCCGGCTTCTTGTCATCGGGCGTTTTGCCACCGTCTCCGGGTTTCCCGCCGTCACCAGGTTTGTCGCCATCCGACGGCTTTTTGCCACCTTTCTTTTTCTTCGGCAGCACCTCATGTTTGTAGCGGTCGATGTGCTCGTTGAGGAACTTGGCCAAGGCATCGTAATCGTCGGTGCCCGAGACCATGGCCAGCGCATTGACGAACTTCACGAGGTGGCGATAGGCGGCATCGGTGCCCAAACGTGCCTGGCGGAGTTCGCCGGCGGCAACGGCCGATTGCGCGGTGGTGCGGTTGACGATGAACTGCTCCACCTTGGCATTGGCCTCCTTCAGCGGCGCAACGAACAGCGTGAGCCCGAGCTTCGTCACCTGCGCGGCATACTTCGTTTCGAGATCGGCGATGAAATTGTGCAGCAAGCCTGTCTCGCGGTCCAACTGCATCGCAGGGTCGATACGATAGTCCACCAAACATTGCTGCAACTCTTTCGCAGCCTGCGCCACATCGGGCACGGGCGCATCCGTCAACCCCTTAATCGATTTGCGCAACCCACGAAAAATGTTGTCGCGCTTATCGTCGGCCGCCTTGATATCGTCGGTGATGAGGCTCTTTTGCGAAATCACCAAACAGCGATCCTCCTCCTTCACCGCAGCCGCCAACGCCTCGATAGCCTTTTTCGCCGCAGCATTCGTGCTCAACGCCGTCTCCGTCGCGAAACGGTCGCTCACCACCTTCATAAACTCATAGTGCGCGCCATTGTTCAACTTTGGTAAGTCGATTGTCTTGATGTCTGTCATATTTTTATTTCATTTAATTGTTAAAAGCGAGCATGTAGCTCCATTTTTGTTTCATTTTTTGTTTCGGAACGCTTGCGGAAGCTCCGCAAGCACCAAATTTTTTGTTTTGTCATTTGCGGAAGCTCCGCAAGCGCCAATTTTTTTGTTTTGTCATTTGCGGAAGCTCCGCAAGCACCAAATTTTTTGTTTTCACCTTTGCGGAAGCTCCGCAAGCGCCAAATTTTTTGTTTTCACCTTTGCGGAAGCTCCGCAAGCGCCAAATTTTTTGTTTTGTCATTTGCGGAAGCTCCGCAAGCGTTAAAACTTTTATTTTCACCTTTGCGGAACGGCGATGTGTGTTTGGAATGGTAGGGGCGGCGCCTGTGTGCCCGCCCGAACGTCCGCGCAGCGGCGTTTCCATACCAAAATATATTTGCGCATCACGTATCATACATGAGGATTTAACGATGGATGCGCCCTTGTGGGGCGACGCGGGCGGGCACACAGGCACCGCCCCTACCAAACTCCATCATACTTTTCCGTGCCATGCGCCCATAATCAACGACCACATCTGCCGCATTCCTGCAATACCATTCATTGTTTGGAATGGTAGGGGCGGTGCCTGTGTGCCCGCCCGAACGTCTGCGCAGCGGCGTTTCCATACCAAAATATATTTACGCATCACGTATCATGCACGAGGATTTAACAATGGATGCGCCCTTGCAGGGCGACACGGGCGGGCACACAGGCGCCGCCCCTACCAAATTCCATCATGCCTTTCCGTGCAATCTGCCCATAATCAACGATCACTTCGGCCGAGTTCCTACAAAACCAATCATCATTTAGAAATGGACGAAGGGTATAACATGGATATTGTGTATATTTTTCATAAAAACATACGTTCCTGGTTCATATACCGAAGTCATCAAATTATATGCGACAGGACCATACTTATGGTAGTCATTCGCGTCAGCTGTTGTGCTGGTCCAAAAGAAGCTATTCAGATATATTGTATTCCCGACATTGGTGAAAGCATTCTCTAATTTTCTATATTTGCTTTTATCTATAGCTGACACTATTCCACT
>NZ_BAJQ01000106.1 GCF_000613785.1 Segatella oulorum JCM 14966
CTGACATATCCAAGCGTCTTGAGAACTTTGTTTCTCAGACACTTGGAGTTCTCACAAGAATTTATGCTGCGGAATTAAGGATTAATTTAAAGATGTAACAAAATGAAGAAGATCTTCCCTCTACAATTGTGTGTTTGGCTTTTTCTTACAATATTGTTTTCCCAATGTACAAAGGTTGATTTAGAGGAAGGAGTACGCAAAACAACTATTCTTCGGCATAATTATATTGCAATAACCACAAAAGATGATATTCCCGGAGAAGTGGAAGTGCATTATAGTATATTGGGCAATAATGGTCAAAACGAAGTCAAAACAGAGAGGCTTTCTACCCCTTGCGTGATTGGTGGAGAGAACGTCTTGGTCTCCTATGACAGTATTGTTGGTACACATTCGGGGAAAAGCGTTTTTAGCCAGCTTACCTTGAAAAGAGACTATCAAGAAAACGGAGCAGATTTTCTTTCAATCAAGAACTTGTCTTCGACAGTCCTTGAGTATGCCGTAATCGGTAACCAGCCTCTTGTGTTCCATAACCCTGCGGATTTAAAAGAATACCATAATTTCACCAATTTAAATGAGATAGATAAAACCAAGGTTGTAAAAGAAAGTCCAACTCCTATTAATTCAGAAGGTATTCCTATTTTATATTTACTAAAGCCTGAACTTTCTAAAATTAACCAGTACTATATTTTGCTAGGTATTGGGGATTGTGTGAATGGGAAGCTTACAACCGTAGAAAGTACCTATGCTAAGAATATTGGTATTAAACCTATAAAGCATACTATTCGAGAAATAATGAATTTCTACAAAGAGGAATATAGCCATGGCAAAACTCTATTTGCAGACTACAACGACTATGATTTAAAATGTCAAAAGTACAAAGGTCTAGCTCGTTTAGACATAAAATTTTATGGAGAAATACAACCTGAGTCTTTTGTAAGGAACTCCGGACAGATTTGGTTTATTAATACAACTTCGGGAATGAAGGGAATTGATACCTTTAAGATTTTTCAACGAGAATGATACATACCCTCAATTCCGCAGCATTATTCCTTGTGAGGTACTTTTATATATTGAAGTGACATTTTTGGGATTTATCCATTGATATGGGGATTTTCTAGGATTCTTGGGTCTTTTCTAAGCATGAAATCCCCCACCCAAATCAATGGGGAAGTATGATAACCACAAAGACATGCTGTTTATTCAATGAAGACCTCAGAGTAGTAGGTTTTATTTGTATATAGGTTCAGAACGTTCTGCCTTCCAGTGCGCACCCATTTTGCTGGCACGCTGACAAAATGCAGGATAAAGGCTTTCAGCCTGCTTGTCTTTTTTAACGGCTTGACCTTATCGCTGATATGACGGACGAGATAGAGATAGAAGTTCTTCAGCATGGCGGTAACCATCATGAAAACCATGTTCTCAGCCATAAAGGAAAAGGCAGATGCGACCATCCGAAATCATTGTTCTGTATGTCGAAGTTCTTTTCGCTTGCTCCACGCTCATTATAAAATGTAATGATGTCTTTCTCTGTGGATGTCCAGTTATTGGTGAGGATACAGCGGTATGTGTATATTACTCCGAACATATCCGTCTGTTCCCTGCCCTCCTTGTCTTTCAAAGGACTACGCTGTACGACAAGCCTATATGACTTTCCTTCTATTAAGTTGTCCATGCTGATGGAGGTGACATCGCATTTCTCATAGCCAACTTCAACTCTCTTCCATTCTTTCAGCTGGCGAAAGTCCTCACATCGGCTGCCGCAGTTGGCTGCACGAATATAGAACGTGTTGCAGCGCTGCTCTACGGTTTGGATGATTTCCTTTGAGAACGACCCGCAGTCGGCACGGAAACGCTCTATCACAACACCAAGCTCGGAGGTTACACGGTCCATAATTCGGCGAAGCGTGTCTTCTTGATGGAATCTCACATTGGTGTTTCCGTCACGATTCTCACCTCCGACTATGATTCCCCCAATGGAAGCCCAACCAGGGAAATAGCCAAAATCCTGCTTGTAAGAATACTTTGCATCGAACTTGTGGGCAGGAACAAACTGGTGGTCAAAGTCTAAGTCAACATGACTGCCCACCTTTATAAGCCCCATTCTTCGTATCATCCGTAAAAGTAAGGTATTCAACTTTTCTGCTGTGTTGAAACTGTAAGACCTGCCGGAGGTTTCGCTCTTATAGACAATATTTTTCTCGGTAAGCTCCTTTAGTCCGCGCCCCACAGTGTCGGCACTGAGTAATAGCGTGTCAGGTCTCTGCTTGAACTGCCCAATAAGCGCATTGATGTCCTCAAGGCATTCTCCACCACAAAGGTAACTGAAGAAGAGAGAGCAAAAAATACTTCCATAACAGAATGCTTTGCCGCTACTTCCACGTTTGCCCAATACAGATTCGGTAAGTTTTTCAAAACCCAACTTTGAGAAAACGTCCATAATGTGATTAATTCCACCGAAAGAAGTGATATTCTCG
>NZ_BAJQ01000105.1 GCF_000613785.1 Segatella oulorum JCM 14966
ATCTGTTTGACAACTTGTAGTTTAAGTAATGTTTCCTCACATTGTAAAAACAATGTCCTAGGGTGCTCTTTTGTATTTATTTTTGTACGTTGACCATTCTCAATTATGGTTGCTTTTGCAGAACCATTGCTTTGAGCAACTTTTAAAGCGCCTGACACGAGAAGACTGTCTGTTCTTATATCTCCATTATGGTTTGGTGTGGCTTCCATTTTTAACCTTTTCATTTCACTAACTCGAATTTGTTGATCCATAAAAGCATATGCATCATCCCCAGTGTCAGCATTGCTATAAGAAATATCAATGAATAATTTCTTTACAGCTTCTGCCATTGTTATTCTATCAAAAGCATCATCCGCTTGTTCTACACAGACTTCAAAATCTTCATCTTCTACTATAACTTGTTCAATTGCTTCTTTTAAAAATTTCTCTACCCTTTTGATTGATATTCCATCTCCTTTAACAATTGCTAATCTATGGGCTGTAGGAATAAAAATATATTGTGATTCTTTTAAGCTTGGGAATACATTTTTGGGGAGATCAATATTCTCTACCTCCATATTATTTAAATTAAGCCAGTCATTACCATCGATTACTGTATAGCTAGAAATAGAACCATATTGAATTTCTATATTATTGTTCTCTATTTTGACTACATCATGAAATTGCGTTCTTAAAATTAAATGTGTATCCCCATACACAGGTATAGAGATTTTTTGATCATGAATTTTACTAATAATATCAACATATGCCTCCTTTCCACCTCTTCTATTTGATAGGAGTTTAATGTTTGCAATCTGAACATCATACTTTAGTTCTCTTGTTTTTCTTTGTGTCATAACTCTTTTAGATATTTATTTTTCAATTATCACTTCTGTTATTGCAACGGCTTCCTATTGTGCTCTTTCAGGAGAATGTGCCGTTCTTCTATAAAAGGTTTCAGGCATATAGACCTCTTCCTATATAGAATAATTGCGACAAAGATAGGAGTTTTTCGTGTTTATTCCAAGTAAAACACGAGACTATTTTATTAATGCCATCAAAAATCTTTGTACTGTACGTTTCCACTTCTTCACAAGATAAAGTTACATCAAATCTTTCAGATACATTTTGGGGAGTAATATAATGTTCATCCTGTGTATCTTTCTATATAATTCTCCTCCAGCATTCTCTCCAAGTCTGAAGCCTTGTAGAGTATCTTTCCTGCAAACTGCGTGTAGGGAATGATTCTCCTGTCGCGGTAGTCCTGTAAAGTGCGGGGACTGATGTACAGTCGCTCGCACACTTCCTTGCCCGTGAGGAAATGTTCGCCAGCAAAGAGTGGTTTGTGCGTCTGTGCTACTTCCACAATCCGTTTCCCCACACCTCTCAATGCCGAGACGACCAACTGCATCTCGTCCGTCTCCATGTTCAAGTCTCTTGCTGTTTCCATTATATCTGTCTGTTTTTAGGTTTGTTCGACTTCGTAAGAAGCAATGCTTCCACATCCTCGCGCTTGTAATAGCACTTGTGCCCGATTTGCGTAAACGGCAGCACGCCCGTATCGCGATAATGCTGCAAGGTGCGCTTGCTGATATTCAGCAGCCGGCAAACATCTCCGTTGTGCAGCCAGTCCGTGTGTTTACTCTTTTCTCCGAATGCCTTGTGGCAGCATTCTGCAAGGCTCAAGATTTCATCTCGAAGCTTTGCCCAATTGGTTTCCGTAATGACGTAATAGTTCATAATCATATTTTGTTATTGTTTGTTGTTTCAGGTCTTTCCTGTTCCCATCGGCAAAGATAATGGCGTACGTACACCTCTCAAAGCCGTGAGGAACAGCAGGGAAGTATCGGGAACAATCGGGAAAAGAGCAATCCGTTTCATCGGTTCACATTTGCGTTTTCCTACCCCGTCTTTTTTCTTTCATTGCAAAGACAATCCAAGCGAGTGCAGAGGAAAGTTTACTTATCCTTTGCCGAGCGCAGCTTGTCTTATGCAAAATTAATATCGGACATTTCTTATTCCATCACATTTCATTCACGTGGCAGCTTGTGGCACTATGACAAGGACAAAAGAGACAGATTTATACTTTTGCCACTATACAAATAAGGCTAATAAGACAATCAAAGCAAAAGAGTACATTTGAAAGCAGACAGTAACATCCGTATTTCAGCTGCCCTTTCTTTCCTGTCATCCGTTTTTTGCTTAATGAGGCGATAAATATTCTTCTTGCCTGCCTGTTCCCCTAAGGATTTTGCAGCAGACGAGTGCAATATTATGCAAGAAGGCTCTGAATGCTTGGAAGTTACGCATTCTCACCCTAACTTCACTCTTAGAAACCAATTCAAGGGAATAATGAAAAAGAATGCAGATGTAGGCAACTATAAGCTACGGGGAAAGTATCTCTATCTCCGCTCCTTCAAACTTGTAGTAGCCAAATGTAGTAGAATGTGTAGTATTGTCTTATACTACAAAGTAATACTGATTATCAATCACTTATCATAAAATAATATGTAGTAAGAAGAAAGATGAAAAAGTTTGGAGGGGAAAACTTTGGAAACGGTAAAACTATAAAACAGACAAAC
>NZ_BAJQ01000104.1 GCF_000613785.1 Segatella oulorum JCM 14966
TCAAGACTTGCATCTTCTAACGCGCAGGCCATTCCCTTTTGGTTCGTTGGCTCCCATTTCTGTTGCAACACCACACCGATGGGCGTATGCGTACCCTTGCCGGCGAGCACGCGTGCCTTGCCGTCTTCAAACAGATAGAGCTGGCCTTTGACGTTGACATTGATGGTGATGCTTTGATTGATGGCCCATTGGAAACCTGTTCCCACACCGACCGTCTTGCCGACTAAGGACGCACCGCCAATGGTGCCGGCATTGAAGTGGATAGGATAATTTGATATGTGATCATGACCATCTATCCCTGGCAACATATAGACGTAGTCTGATGTGTAGGTGGTGCCTGCTTGCGTCGTAACAGGCGCAACAGTCTTAAAGTTCAATGATCCAGACGTGCCAATATCACCATTGCCCGCATTGTTTAGAACGCCTGAATAAGCCGTATACCAATCGTGTATCCAATAATAAGGCCCGAAAACCCCTCCCTCCAGATAAGCATCGATGGGCGTGTTCTCTGACAGGATATCCGACGTGATGTTGAAACGCACGCGGATAGCCTTGTGCTCCATGTTAAACGCCACTTCGTAATCATCGCCCGCTATCGTTGCCTGCACATGGCCAATCGTCGGGCTCTTGGTCAGCAAGTGGTTAACCACCAATCGGTTGTTCGGCTCATCATATACCACAGACTCGCTGAAGCAGGTAAAGTCATAGGTGCCGGGGTCGAGCAACAGTTTCTGACCGGCATCGGGGGTGAACACGCCGCCCGTGACGCTGCCCTCCAGTTTTCCCTGTAAGTCGTGGGTGGTGGGGTCGAAGGCGAGGATGGTATACTTGCCATCGCTGATGGGATCGACGGCGCGCGTTTTGCCGGTGGGCGCATCGGGGGTAACCGATACTTCGGCCTCCAAGCCGTCGCCCAAGTCAACGGCCGTCGGCTTCACGGGTGCTGCGGCGCGTGTCACAGCCTGGTCGGCCTGATAGGCCACTTCGGTAAATTTGAAGTGGCTGCCGTCAAGCGCTATCTTTTGGTTCTCGCGGGTTGCCTCTTCGTCGCTTGCGCAACCGGCGAATAGCCCTGCTGCCATCAAGGTCAGCACAAGGGTCAATCTATTTATTTTTTTCATTGCGTTTCGTTTTACTTGTCGTTTCTTAATTGTCTAAATCAATCTCGGTGCCGCCCACTTGCTGCTCGCTTCCCCATTGCTCCTCGGTTGAGCCGGCGTCTTTGGCGTCACCCTCGTTTTGGGTTCGGCTACGGGGCGGACGGAGAACCCGCACGACCGACCGATGTCGTTCTGCGGGTACACGCTCCACTGGTTGAAGAACAGGTCGCAACCGTAGATCGAGTTGTTCGGGACTGCCGGCCAATAGTAGCCGTAGTAGCCCACGTAGTTCAGCGAACTGCCGTAGCTGCTGCGATAACCCGAAGCGGGGAAATATACGATGGCATCAGGAGAAGTGATTTTGTTGTTGAAGTTCCAACCCCAATCCCAAGCACCGCTGACATTCATCGTACCTCCGTTCTGCCCATCTGTCGTGAAGCCAGTGAAGGCATTGGAGGCAGGCATCTTGAAGCCGGCGGGGCAGGGATCGTAGATGGTCTTGACCACAGCATTGTCATTCCAGCCAGTTGTGGTGTTCTCCATCGACCAGAGGTTGTATTGATTATAACCGTTATACCAACTGGAGCCATCAGTGTAGAAAGTCTCGGGATGCTGGATACCGTTCGTGACGGACATATTATTGCCGCCATTTGGTGTGAAAGAGCCGTCGCTCACGGCGTCAATGCCCGGCAGGGCATCCTTGCGGCCGAACTGGTAGAGAGTGGAGGAAATCTCCTTGACGCTGCCGGGCTCCTGCGTGATGTCGATGTAGGCAAACTGCTTTGTGCCGCCATTGGCAACGGTCTGTTCCACCTTCACGCGGGCCACGCGCGGCTTGTCATAGGTAGAAGTCTCCCATTTGCGGTAGGCGAAACCGAGCGTCTGCTTGGTGAACTTGTAGACCTGACCCTGATAATTGGTGCAGGGCACGGTATTGAGTACGTCGCTATGGTCGAACCACAGATGCCACGACCACATCACGGTACCCGAGGCGTTCTTGACGGCGATAACAGCATTGCCGTTCTTAATCTTGTCTTGGGGTACACGGAAGTGAACGAAAGCGTTCGTTCCAGCGTCTTCGATGCCGAGGCTACTTGCCTCTATGATACCACTTTGGTCGGTCCAGACGATGCTGGCCTGCGTGGCAGGATCGGAAGCATTCTGCATGTTGATGTAGGGGGAGTTGATGTCTACACCTGTATGGTCCTTGAAATGCTGGAGGATGTAAGCACCACTGTTAGAGGTCTGATAAGATTTGGTATTGGTTGTACCGTTCTTGATGGCATTGCCATAGACCAGCGGGATGCAATAGTATCCCGGGGCAGAAATGAGATAACAATTAGCGGTCTCTTCAATATGACTTTTTGCACCACTACCACCGGGATTGGCCAAGTTGTAGGGATTGGCAGCTGTGCCTTTGGGCATAGCATCCTTGAGCACTTTGTTGTAAGCGGGAAGTTTATCAATAATAGTGGCAGGTTTTACTGCAGTGTTTCCTGCTTCTGCTGCTGTGCCACCATTACCATGATCGGTGAGGTCGCCGAGCCAATCGGGTTTGG
>NZ_BAJQ01000103.1 GCF_000613785.1 Segatella oulorum JCM 14966
CTCACAAGAATTTATGCTGCGGAGTTAAGGTATTAATACAGCCCAATGTTGTTTTTGAGCCAATTCAGTTCTTTCTCTATGCTTGGATTATTTAGGCCTAAACTCTGAGCTTTCTTCAATGCATAAAATGCATCCCTGTATAGCCTCATAGACGATAGAGCCATACCCATGTTTGAATAAATTTGTGCATCTGTATATGGAGTACCAGGCATATAGGGTTCGTTTAATGCTTGCTTAAAAGCACTAACAGCCTCTGCATATGCCTTTTGTCTATAGTAATGGACTGCTTGATTGAAGTAGGTTGTTCTACCACCTGCAAGTTGCTTAAACCAACGCATACGCATGCCGACCTCTGGATGCTCCATATCAAAATATCCCATGTGGTCATTAGGCTTTGTAAAGCCGCACTTTTTTGCAACCTTTTGAGAAGCAATGTTGTCCTCGCTAATGTCAAGCATTATCTGCTGAAATGAAAAATTTTGAAGAAGGAAATCAGACAGTGCAGAAACTGCAGATGATGCATATCCTTTTAGTCTATGAGATGGATGAATTGCATACCCTACATTCCACATTGGCATATTGGTGTTTGTATTCATCATGGGTTCAGCTGAAATAAATCCAACTTCATTACCCAGATTGTCGAATACAATAAAGTTAAGTGCTTGCTTTTGCAAGTTGGCATTCACGACATACTGACAAAACAATCTAATATTTGCAGCATGATCGTTACGTAATACATAGTACTTCTTCACATCGTTATATCTAAAGAGCTCTTCAACGAACCATACGTTGTTAGCTGTCAAGAAGTGGAGTGAACATGCTCCACAATCTATTACATTAGGAATATTCGGTGCCATATTATTATATCGTTTTTAAGTGTTTTGAATTCAGCATTTTATTTATATGAGGATAATCAGGCATATCTAACTGCCCGATTTTACTTAGACTACCTACAATTATTAGTTTTGACTTTGCCCGAGAAAAAGCAACATTCATTTTATTGGGATTGTACAGAAATTCCGCCATCTCCTTCATATACATCATGTTGCCAGATACGAGAGAATAAATAATTACTTCTCGCTCTTGTCCCTGCATTTTATCAATCGTATCAGAAGCGATATTCTTGCTATCTTCCTTAGAAATATCTTTATGCTTCCTGATTGAACGTCGGATGTTTGCTGTTTGTGCACGAAATGGAGATAAAACGCCAATTTCTTCTGCACTTACTCCCAGTGAAAGAAACTTTGCAATCGTATCAGCGATGAATGCAGCCTCTTTATCAGACACCTGTTCTCCTTCATCGTCTATTTCATGAAGTATCACAGGGGAATCAAAACTATATAATGGGTTACTGCAAATGAGTGCATTACTGTGACCTTGCTTCATTGCATGCAAATGACCATCATAAAAAAGTTCTGACACAAAATCGCAGATTGGTTCACACATGCGGAAACTTGTGTCCAGCATAGTGCAATTGTTGTCTGATATTAGAGTTTGGAAAGCTGACTGTCTTAATTCAGGCTTAACTTTCTCAGAGGAGACGATTGGTGGCAATTGCTTATGATCGCCAGCAAATATTACTTTCTTTGCTTTTATCATACCCATTAATGCCAGAGGAATTGTCATTTGTCCTGCCTCATCGATAATTAAGGTGTCGCATTCCAAACCTCTTGCTCGGCTTGTATATAAACAATGAGGAGTTAGACCTACTAACCAATTTATATTCTTCTTGGCAGTTTCAATTAGAGCATAAACATTCAAGCGTAGAATATTGGTAATACCATATTCTTTGCCATCAGACAACACTTTGCTAGTTGGCGCATTATATGATTGACCAACTTTTAGTGTAAGGCATTGTGGAACAAGTTTCAGCAATTGAACCATAGCATTGTTAATAGCCATGTGGTTTGGTCCAATTACTATAACATTGTGTTTAAGATCAAAAATTTCTTCTAGCATTATAATACCAAGCACAAAAGACTTTCCTGTTCCTGGAGGGCCTTGAATCAAGTAATAGTCTTTTGCTTGCATGCTATTTAGTATTGCTTCTTTTTGTTTAGGGAGAAGCGACAATTTGAAACTGCTTTCTGTTTCCGCAAGGAACTTTGCATACTTTTCCTTGTCCTCAAACGTTGGCTGAGGACAACTATTTATGATTAGTTCTTTCCAAAAGTTATCATTGCTTGCAGGCAAACTAAACAGGAATGGATAATAAACATGTTGACGCAAATCTACTTTATCTTTGTCAAGCAGCAGAGGAACATCATAATAGGCATCTAAATCAGAAGGCATATCTGGCGGAAAGACTTCAAGGATTATAGCATCGTCTCCATCAAAGGAATTCAATCTACACTTTATACCAAGCATAGAAGTTTCTTTATGGAGGATTAGGCACTCACCTTCCTTAAAGTCTGCAAGATTCACCCCTACAGAGACTTTTAACATGTTGTAATTATCTTCGGACAGGCCACCAAAATTCTTATCAAGATAAACATCTTTGATAGCTTTCCTTTTCCGAATACGGTCTTTGGTGGAAAGTTTCATTGTTGCTTCCCATTTTGCCTGTGCAGCTTCTGCTTCTAAGTTAAAGAAATCCTCAATATCCTTTTTGCTTATAGGTTCTTTGACTTGATGAATATTCAAATCCATGCCATTAGAATACATATGGCTTGTTTCTGCCGTTGAATTTGTATTGTATTCAAAAGAGGGTTCTATGGATATTTTATGTGTCGCATAAAGAAGACTATCAAGTACAAATTGTACTATGTCTTCTTGAAATCCAACTGTATGAGTTAGTTGATATGATACGTTGTTGAATGTTAGCTGATATGAATCTTTGGCTAAACCGTTATG
>NZ_BAJQ01000102.1 GCF_000613785.1 Segatella oulorum JCM 14966
CCCCAAAAAATCCCCATATCAATGGATAAATCCCAAAAATGTCACTTCAATATATAAAAGTACCTCACAAGGAATAATGCTGCGGAATTGAGGCCATAATCTATTTATTCAGGATCGCCTCCGGGTGGATTCAGTTCCAATCCTTCTTGTTCCATTTCTTCCATCATAGCCGGCTTACTGATTCCGAAATAATTATGTTTCTTTGCTTCTTTGTAAACCCGCTCGCAGTTGGTCATAATAACATATGTCCATGATGTTCGTCCGAAATCACCACCCTTGTAATCCAATTCACCCGGATAGTATTTCTTGCGCATTTTATACTCTGAATTAGCAAAATAACAAAACATTCGTGCCTTGTCCTCAAGGCTGTAATGTTTGTAATTACTATGATTTACATCTGATTCATCTTGTAAGATTCCGAATACATAGCTTCCCAGATTATCAATATATGTACCTTTTTCATCAGTATTTCTTTCAATTGTCTCAATTAAAGACATGTGAGCAATCAATTGACTAATAGAATTACGCTCAAAGATATAATTATCAAATGCAAAGCGACGTTCTTTAGTCTTCTGAAAATACCATTGGTTTAATAGTTGGCTGCCAAAGTATTTATATATCTCAAAAAGATCTTCCAAAATCATTTTTCCATCATAAAAGTCTCCAAAATCATCATTTCCTTTGTATTTTGATAACTCAAGAAACTTAAAAGCAGCTCTATCATTATAAAAAACAAAATTATTCAGTGCCAAAATGAGTTTAAGTACCTCCGGCTTCAGTCTTACTTTGTCGCCTTCGATAGCTATTAAATCACGGAGTAGCCAGTTGTAGGTAATAAAGCCTTTTGAACTTACTGCATAATAAGCATTGGCAAAATCATAATCCTTACTACCGGCAATAAATTCGTATGTTTTTTTACTATCTTGTTTAAGTTGAGTATTAAATACATATTTGATTCTTTCTTGAAAAACCTCCTCTGTTGGTTTTCTATATCCATGAGAAAACAAATAGTATTCTACAAAAGGGATTGTTAATAAAAAATCTTCTTTTGTCGGCTCATATCTTGGTTTGGATTGGTCGTCACGAAAGTCCCCACCATACCATGCCAACTTTTGTAGCTTTATATGTTTTAGCAAGGCATCTTTGTCTATTCCCATACTTTTTAATTTATCCATACCTATAATGCTATCATTATTAATTCCTATATTATCTTGATTTATAGAATTATTATCTTTTTCATCAAGAACCTTGTTACTTGTGTTAGATTTGCATTGACAAAATATTATGCTAAATGCTATAACTGAAATAATAATAAATATATGTCTCATTTCTTATCTTGTTTTGAATAATGTACTGCAAAAGAATAAAAATAACATGGGATAAATACCCATTGCCTCGCTTGCAATAGAGAGTGAAACGATTTCAAGGTCACTAAATCTTGGAACTACGCCTAGAAGAGGAATATTACCTTGCTCGTTACCACTAACTGATATATTTAATTCTAAGGCTTTTTACTCCATATCTTGTCTATGTAATTCTCTAGCTTGCTGTATTTCATAATTATCGACAGACTCTTTAAAGACGCTATCGCTTATCTCCTTAAATCCGGGTAGATTGAAATAATGATTATCCTTTACATATTCAAAGAATTCATCATTATTAAAAATCTCATGTGCATAGAACGTTGGAGGACTGTCATATTTTTGCTGAAGTTTATAAAGATAATATCCTATATAAGCAGCTATTTTATAACGCTCATATTTAGTAAAGATATCTTCTATCCAACTATATGGAGGTTGGGGCTTGTGTAGCAACATTGCATATCCATATTCATCAAGAATATATGTCCACTCACGATTATTTTCATTTACAGGCAAATTTAAAAGTGTTTTCAGCAAGCCCTCACGAATGTCAATATACGGCTTTTTCGTGTATATCTTTCTAGCAAAGATATTTCGCAAATGGGGAATGTCTGATGATGTTTGAACCTTTTTCTTAATTTCATCTAATACAAGCCTGTTAATAACTTCATTTTTATCATATCCATAAGAGATTAAAAGATCTCTTAAGGTAAGAGGATCTTTATGTTGTAACCATGTAAGACTTGCCTTGTTATTATTAAATAGGAATTTATTCAGATGTATCATTTCATCATTTAACCTAAAGACAAATTTACTCCTTATTTTCTTTATAAAGAAATCTTCTATAGGAGAAAGCGCAATAAAATTATAGCCTTTTATTAGAAATATATTCATTGTACTATACTTCATATACTCTTTCTCTTTCTCATCTATTCCATCCAAAATAGCATAATCACTCCACCCATATAGATCACTCGGACAAGTAAAATAATGTTTATGTTCATAAAAGAAGAGCCGGTTTTTAATCTGCTCGGGAGCAAGTCCTATTTCTTTTAGTTTACCGATGTATTGTTCTGAAGATATCGGTTTGAACCCTCGTTTTAAAAGATCATTGAATGCATAAGGAATATAGATTGACATTCCCCTTTCGGTAATCATAATTTCATCGTCACATTCATCATCCTGAGTTACTCCCATATATCTTTTATACTCTTTAAATATAGAATCCATCCCAAGAGTATCCATGGGAAGTATAAGTTCATCGGAAATGCCTAATTGCTTTTCTATATTAGGAGATAGGGATGAGGTTTTTATTGAGACATTATCCATATTGTTATTTTTTTCTTTTGAGCCATTTTGACATCCTATCAATGTTACTAAGATTGATAAAACAAATGCTATTACTTTTTTCATATTTAGCTATCTTTTAGTTGTCCTTTCTTTTTTCCCTTAATTCCGCAGCATAAATTCTTGTGAGAACTCCAAGTGCCTGAGAAACAAAGTTCTCAAAACACTTGGATATGTCAG
>NZ_BAJQ01000101.1 GCF_000613785.1 Segatella oulorum JCM 14966
CCGTGGAAAGGAATCATTACCAGCATAACTTCTGTCTTTGACATCATAGAATCACGACGATGCTTTCGTTTTCCGGTAGGTTTTAGCGTATATTTTGCTGTCATTGCATCAAAAAACTTGCAGGAATCGACTACCATACAAAATATTTCAGTAACTCCTCCATAGGTGATTATTACGGTTTTTATTTATAACTGTTTGTATATTAGCTCCTTAATGCTACAACGAATTTCACTAATCACCAAATCCATAGACACTTATAATTCGTCGAGATCACGGTAACATAAAAGCAAAAACAAGAGAGACTGCAATCTATAAGAGGCTTTACGCGGATACCATCAGTAGTGAGAACATTAATCTTAATATAAAGATTTACACGCTCATAACAGCTGTTTTTTAGGGAATCTCTGCGCTTTCTCTCCTCGCATTAGGGCAGAACGGAGGGAGGGAAGGACTGTTCAGATGTAAAGATTATTCCCATCTGCTTTTTAATCTACGACCTTTTACAAGCCCGTTTGTAACCTATTGATATCTTGAAGATTACAAAGATGATAAAGAAGGGATATGGTAGGGAAAGTGAAAGATAGCGAAGTGAGAAGTGTAAGGGTTTTTGTTACTGCGCGTTCTGTTGTGTCTTTCAAGGTAAGGTCAGTGCGCTTTGTCATCAGGGTAGCGGTTTTACCGATTCAACAGACGGGTGAACAGACTGAGAAACGGGCGTGAAGAAGACGAAAGAAACGGCGGGATTGGCAATCAAAAAAGTGTCTTTCAGTCGGTGATTTTTTAACGTTCCAACGACAGTTTACAAAGAATTAATTGTGTTTCAGCGACAGAACCATGACCAATAATATGGACCATGATGGATATACAGTAAGCTGAGAGCCTACTTAATAGATTCAGCTCGCACGCTCTATGTCCTCCTTTAAAAAGGACAAAGAGCTTCACGAGCTGTAGAAGGAGAAGTTTTCAATTCAACTTATATCACTTCTCAAATAGATTACCGATATGCTTATGCTATAGAGGAAGAAGTTCTTATCTCAACTTATAGCCCTTGAATGCATAGAAAAGGATATAAGAGAAGCTGACAAAACAGATCCCATACGCATATTGAATGTTGCTAACATCCTTAATAAGTCCGAACAACACAGTGATAACAGCACCACCGATAAGTCCCATTGTCATTAGTGATGAGCCTTCCTTGGTATATTTACCCAAGTCCATAAGAGCCAAAGGCCAGAATGCGGGCCACATCAATGAGCAGCCTAATGCCATGATACCTACAGCATAAATACTATAAACACCCGGGAGTAACAATACAAGTAGCGTTCCAAACAGTGCAACGAAGGAACAGATCTGTAAGGCTTTCGTCTGTGAAAGATGCTTAGGAATAAGAATAATACCTGCGATATATCCTATACTGATGCTGATTGGGGTAATCCATGAGTACATATGAGGATGAGGAAGACCTAATTCACTTGCATAATCTATAAGTGTACCCAAGACGATGGTCTCTGAACCAACATAAAAGAATATGGCAATTGCTCCAAGAACAAGATGTGGGAACTGGAAGACAGAATGCTTACTGTTTGCGTAGTCGGACACTGCTGAATCTGCATCGGCGTCGTCTTCTCCAGCAGCTTTCACCTCTGGCAATGGTGATATGAGTGCTACGACACCTAAGATTACAAATAAGCAGATTATAACCAAGAACGGTTTGTCAAGATCTTCCAAGCCAACACCTCCACTATTACTTGCAAAAAGAGCAATAAACAAAGGTGATACAGGCCATGCTAACTTGTTTATCATGCCCATAATAGAGATTCTTTTTGCTGCACTCTCCGTTGGTCCAAGGATTGTTACATAAGGATTTATAGCAGATTGTAGGAACGTATTAGCTGTTCCACAAAGGAAAGATGCCAATAAGAAGATAATGAAACTCCTTTCAGCTGCAGAGAGAATAAACACTCCGAAGGCTATAGCAAACATGGCAAAAGCTGCAGCATCGTACGCTTATATCCAATTTTACTTATCAATAAGCCTGCTGGATAACCAAAGATAAGGAACGGTAAGAACGTAGCTCCTATAAGCATATAGGCTTCTGTGGACGAAACGCTTAGCGAAACCTTCAATACTGGTACTAATAAGGAATTGATTCCCAATGCAAAGCCACAAGTAAAGAACATGAAAGCAAGGAAAAGCATTGGTATAATGAAGTTGTTTTTTTCTTTCATAGAGAATCTTTTTTGAATTAAAAATTAATTGTTATGTTTTAAAAATCCGCTTTTTTTGACTACAGTTATCTTGAAAATGCAAAGTTACAACTTGTTTTTAACAATAATATTCACTATCTTTGCGTTGTTATAGACTATATTTACATTTGCAGAAAAAGATGGTAATACTTGATAGAAAGATAGTACATAATGTGCAAACCAGGTGCAGTCACATTATATACACTGAGTTTAATCTACCATTTCATAGACATTCCGAATATGAACTCATCCTGTTTACCAGCGGAAGTGGGACTGAATTTGTTGGAGAGGGGGTTGCTGACTACAAAAAGGGCGACGTTGCACTTATCGGAAGTAATATTCCCCATCTGCATTTATGCAAAAGTAGAATGGGAAATAGCCAAGAAACAGAAGCTATGGAACATAGTACAAGTGAAACAATACAGTTCAGTCCAGACATGTTTCCACCCGATATTCTTAACCTACCAGACTATGAACATATTGCTGATTTGCTATCGAAAAGCCAGTATGGCATACGTTTCTATGATGAAGGATTATATGAGGACCTCCTCTCAAGGTTATCTTTGTTCGATTCACAGTCCTATACAAGGCGTCTGATTGCTTTGTATGAGATTCTCGAAAGATTATATAACTGTTCACAAACAAAGCTATTATCACCAATAGCATTCAGCCATTACAAAGCTCCTAATACCGATACTGCCATTGACAAGGTATTCACCTATTTATATAATAACTTCCAGAAGAAGATTGTTCTCGCGGAACTTGCTGACTTTGCTAGTCAGAATCCGACGTCACTTTGCCGATATTTTAAGAAATGTACCAACAAGAGTATATTCCAAGTACTTGCCAATATACGCATTGAATATGCTTGTAAATTACTAACTCATTCGAACCTTACGGTCAATGAAGTGGCTTTTAACTCGGGATACAATACACCAACACTGTTTTACGAACAATTCTTAAGAGAGATACATCTAACCCCAAATGAATACAGACAACACATTAACGCTGAGAAAATCAGCAACCATATGAATATAACAATTGGTTCGACGCAAGACTCAACACATAGTAAATAACGTGAGTTCGACGAATTCAGAACAATGCAAGCTGTGTGTCAATGGTCCTTTGTACATTGATGCACGGCTTCTTTGGAAACAGGCAATAGGCAGCAATTGCTCCTAATAGGTTAACGATGAAATTGTCAAAGCATCTATGTCTGGAGTA
>NZ_BAJQ01000100.1 GCF_000613785.1 Segatella oulorum JCM 14966
CCTACCCCCTTGGGGGTTGTACTTTCTTTAATTCCCCACACCATGCCCCCATCATCCCCATTTTTGTGACCGTGTAAATCATGATGATGCGACGCCACGGATGGTTACATGTGATGCATTTGATTGCACACAAAAAGAAAGTACAACCCCCAAGGGGGTAGCATTTCACACATCTCGTTACCCGGGGTAGCTCCTATCGTCGGCAACCCCGCGCTATCGAAAGTACAACCCCGATGGGGTTGAGCACACCATTGGCATTTGCCACGGAGTGAAATCGCGCAGATGGTATACGGTATTGCCATTTACCAATGAGCGAAATGCGTATATTGTCCACCACATTACCATTCATCAACAAACAAATTTGCACGAATTGTCCGCAACATCATAATGCACTACCAAACAATATCATATCTATATCGTCCGACACCCCTATTTGCACAGCACATAACACGAGGATTGCACACAACATCATTACTCATCAATAAATGAAATGGCGCGCATTGCTACGACATCACCCTCCACAATCAAATGAAATCACATGGATTGCACGCAAAGTATTATTCGCCAGCATCATAACAAGGTCACTATCGTAATGCTTATCAGTCCATCCCCACCGAAAGCGTTATCTCTTTTGGTATATAATATGCACTGAGTTTTAATCTTTTTCTATATCGACAAACATGATCAAACAGGTTGGAGGAACGGCGATTCCGCGCGGGTTGCGGGTGGAGGAATATACCTGTGAGAGAGGATTGTGTGGCGGTTGCGACGCACAATGTCTCCCGATGTATACTAAAATCAACGTAATTAGCAGGGAAAATGATAGAGATTGTTGGATAAAATGGGCGAGATTGCCTTACAAAAGCATTGCTTTTAGTTTGCGAAAGAAAGGGCATGGTGGTAGGATGGCTGAGAAAAAGTGGGGGAGAGGCGGTGGCATGTGGTGCCTGTTCATGGTGTGTAGGGGCAAGAGGGGGCGGGGCTTGGCAAAGGGCTGATAGGGTTCTGTCTATGGTTTCATAGATTTATTTTTCCGTGAAAAACTTGTTGTGCATGGAAATAAGGTCTATCTTTGCAAACATAAACTTAGAAGTACGCAAAGAAAGGAGCGACATTAAACGTAAGACAGTATGAAGAGAATAAACATTTGGGCTTTCACCATTGCCACTTTTGGGCTTATGGCTTGCGCACAAAATAAGTCACAGCCAGCGAAAGCCGCGCAACAAGAACAGAATATTAAACAAGAAAAGGAGAAGAACATGGGTGTACAGAATTTAACAGCCGAATTATTTAAGCAGAATATTATGGACTATGAGAAGCATCCTAATGATTGGGTGTTTCAAGGAGAGCGTCCTGTAGTGATTGATTTCTTTGCCACTTGGTGTGGACCTTGTAAGGCTACCGCGCCCATTGTGGAGGAGTTGGCTAAGGAATATGCCGGAAGATTGATTTCTACAAGGTGGATGTTGATCAAGAAGAAGAATTGGCTGCCTTGTTTGGCATACGCAGTATTCCTTCGTTGCTGTTCATTCCGAAAGACGGAAAGCCCCAGATGCAAGTGGGAGCAATGAACAAACAGCAGTTTGAAGAGCAGATAAAGGCGCATTTATTGAAATAAAAGGGCGCGGCGTTGGCGCTGCACGGCAAGCCTTTACATATTATACAAAAACGAAATCGCATCGAGCATTATGCCCGATGCGATTTTTTAATGAGGGAATTTTCAAATTATCCAACCATGGTTTTCAAATCTTCTTTAACCGTGGTGATGCCACCTAGGCCGAAGTTCTCAACCAAAACTTTCAATACACCCGGCGAAACAAACGCAGGAAGCGTGGGCCCGATGTGAATGTTTTTGATGCCAAGATAGAGCAAAGCGAGCAACACGATGACGGCTTTCTGCTCATACCATGCAATGTTAAAGGCGATAGGCAGGTCGTTAATGTCGTTGGCTCCGAAGATTTCTTTCAGCTTCAAAGCCACAACTGCCCATGAATAAGAGTCGTTGCACTGCCCTGCGTCGAGCACACGAGGGATGCCATTGATGTCGCCGAGGTGGAGTTTGTTGTATTTAAACTTTGCACATCCGCTCGTAAGGATAACGGTATCCTTCGGAAGTTGTGCGGCAAACTCTTCGTAATAGTTGCGGCTCTTCATGCGACCATCGCAGCCACTCATCACCACAAACTTGCGAATGGCCCCCGATTTCACGGCTTCTACCACCTGATCGGCTAAAGCAAACACCTGTGCATGGGCAAAACCACCCACGATTTCGCCTTGCTCGATGGCTGTTGGTGCCTTGCATTGTTTGGCCAAAGCAATGACTTCAGAAAAATCTTTGCGTCCGTTGGCATCGGCCTGAATATGCTTCCAGCCCGGGAAACCCGCCGAGTTGGTGGTAAACACGCGGTCTTTATAAGAGGCTTTCGGTGTGGGAGGCACAATGCAGTTGGTGGTAAACACGATGGGACCGTTGAAGGTTTCGAACTCTTCTTTTTGCTTCCACCATGCGTTGCCATAGTTACCCACGAGGTGTTTGTATTTTTTGAGCTGCGGATAATAGTGTGCGGGCAGCATTTCGCCGTGGGTATAGACGTCCACTCCCGTACCTTCTGTTTGCTCAAGCAGTTGCTCAATGTCCTTCAAGTCGTGGCCACTGATTAAGATACCGGGATTTTTTCCCACGCCAATGTTTACCTTTGTGAGCTCGGGATTGCCGTAAGCGCCGGTGTTTGCGGCATCAAGCAGTGCCATAGCATCAACACCAAACTTACCTGTTTCCATCACACAAGCCAACAGTTCGTCGGACGATGCGTCGGGGTTGGTCACCAGATGCGACGCTTTACACATGAAAGCGATAATCTCTATTTGATGTTTGCCCAAGTGAGCTGCATGCTCATAATAGGCAGCCATGCCCTTTAAGCCCAGCACGGTAAGCTCTTTCAACGAACGAATGTCTTCGTTTTCGGTGCGCAACACGCCCTCGCGCTTCCCTTCTTCGGCATATTCGGCTTTCTCACCACCCCAAGTTACTTCGTTCCATTGCGGTAACCGGATGTGGAGTTCTTCGGCCTTTTTCAGCAAATCGGCCTTCAACCACAGGCCCGTATCTACGCGTTGCAAGATGGCTGCATCGTCAAAGTTAGCGTTGGTGATGGTTGAAAACAAGGCGTCGGGAATGAAATCCTCCACCTTATTATATATGGTGTTATCCACTTTCCCAATTTCATGGGCGATAGTTCCTACGCCACGCACGACGCTGAGCAACAAATCTTGCCACAAATTGGTTTCGGCTTTCTTGCCACAAACACCCTGAACGGTGCATCCTGTACCCTTAGCTGTTTCCTGACATTGGAAACAAAACATTTGATTCTCTGTCATATTATCCTTTAATGTTTTTGTAATATTTGCGTGCAAAGGTAAGGTTTCGACTAAAATTGAAAGGGTAACATTTGTGACATGGAGGGACTTAATGATTGTTAAACCCCAATCGGCCTCATGAGACGGCGCTGTGATAGTGATAAATGTGCCTTTTCGACGGGCAAACTGCAAAGTATTCTGCCCTCGATTTTTTTTATCTTTTATCGTCGCCGTGCAGCGCGGGAACAATATTTTTGCCTTTTTATCGTCGCCGCGCCGCGCGGGAACAATATTTTTGCCGTTTTATCGTCACCGCGCCGCGCGGGAACAATATTTTTGTCATTTTATCGTCACCGTGCAG
>NZ_BAJQ01000099.1 GCF_000613785.1 Segatella oulorum JCM 14966
CCCCTATCACCAAGTGTGGCGCTCTTTTCTGCAAGGAGACTACATCCTGTGTGTCTCCAATGAAATCATGGCCGAATAAGCCGAGATTATTAGCCGTTTTTGGGGTGAAGATATTGCCAACGACGTGCTGAATATCCTTATTAGTAGCGACAATACACGCTGTTTTACAACCTATTTTAAATTTGGTCTTATTGCTGCTGATGCCGACGATAACAAGTTTGTAGATTGTGCCATTGCAGCCAATGCACGTTTCATCGTCACAGAAGACAAGCACTTCGATGCACTGAAAAACATAGATTTTCCACGGGTTGAGGTGATTGGAATAGACTCTTTCCTTCATCAGTTGCTTTAAACACACATCGGGGGCGGAAATGCATCACGCACTCCCGCCCCCATAACTTAAAATAAAAAAGTGTGTGTATCGTTATGATTTCGGCGTCACCGTGGATGACGCCTTTTGTTTTAAAACAAACTATTTCGTCGGCGTCACCGCGGATAACGCCATTTGTTTTAAAGCAAGCTATTTCTTTGGTGTGATTATAGCATCGCCCTGACCTTTGCCGCCCGGCTTATCTTTACCATCGCCCGGTTTATCCTTGCCATCGCCACCATCACCCGGCTTTGCAGCATCACCGCCCGGCTTCTTGCCATCGGGCTTCTTTCCCTCTCCGGGTTTTCCACCGTCACCGGGTTTGTCGCCATCCGAAGCTTTTTGCCGCCCTTCTTTTTCTTCGGCAGCACCTCGTGTTTATAGCGGTCGATGTGCTCGTTGAGGAACTTGGCTAAGGCGTCGTAATCGGTGGTGCCCGAGACCATCGCCAACGCATTGACGAACTTCACGAGGTGGCGATAGGCGGCATCGGTGGCCAAACGTGCTGAGCGGAGTTCGCCGGCGGCAACGGCCGATTGCGCCGTAGTGCGGTTGACGATGAACTGTTCCACCTTGGTGTTGGCCTCCTTCAGCGGAGCAACGAACAGCGTGAGCCCGAGCTTCGTCACCTGCGCGGCATACTTTGTTTCGAGGTCGGCGATGAAATTGTGCAGCAGCCCTGTCTCGCGGTCCAACTGCATCGCCGGGTCGATGCGATAATCCACCAAACATTGCTGCAATTCTTTCGCAGCCTGCGCCACATCGGCCACGGGCGCATCTGTCAACCCTTTAATCGATTTTCGCAATCCACGAAAATGTTGTCGCGCTTGTCGTCGGCCACCTTGATATCGTCGGTGATGAGGCTCTTTTGCGAAATCACCAGACAGCGATCCTCCTCTTTCACCGCGGCCGCCAATGCCTCGATAGCCTTTTTCGCCGCAGCATTTGTGCTCAGCGCCGTCTCCGTCGCGAAACGGTCGCTCACCACTTTCATAAACTCGTAGTGCGCGCCATTGTTGATGCGCACAAAATCAAAACTTTTGATCTCCACCATATTTTTATCTTTATTGGTTAATCTTTTTCCAAACAGGCATCCTGTTTCTCGTTATTTTCTTTTTCCGAATGCTTGCAGTCGAACTGCGAGCACCAAATTTTTTGTTTTGAGCCGTGCAGTCGGACTGCGAACACCAAATTTTTTGTTTTGAGCCTTGCAGTCCAACTGCAAGCACCAAATCTTTTATTTTGAGCCGTGCAGTTCGACTGCGAGCATCAAATTTTTTGTTTTGAGCCGTGCAGTCCAACTGCGAGCACCAAATTTTTTGTTTTGAGCCTTGCTGTTGGACTGCGAGCACCAAATTTTTTATTTTAAGCCTTGCAGTTGGACTGCGAGCACCAAATCTTTTATTTTAAGCCTTGCAGTTCCTATTGCACTTTCCAAATGGGTGCCAGCGTCATATAGGTTCGAGCATTCTGAACTCCAATCTCCATCATCGACTGATTAAAATGTAAATTTGCAGCACGGTTTGGTACTCCATTCGTTCCGTCACACGACCACCAAAGACCTTCCGTTCCTAAATCGTGCAAAACGGTTCGGTTGATGAATGAACCGGAAGGATGCCGATCTGAGATATAATAGCCTGCTGCCGGCAAGAAGAAATATTTTCCGCGGTCAGCAATTTGAGGCGAGCCACCAGAAAGCATTACCTTTGGAACGGGGTATGCTGGTGGTGTTGGCGTGCCATAGCCTTGATAGTAGGCTGTTGTGTAATGTGATGCCGCATCCGAGAAATTCACACCGTTGGGTGCAGCAGCTGCACTGAAACCGGGGATGTTATCTTTCTTCAACAACCATACGCCACCTTTTTGCAAATGGTTGTTGAATGCAAAAATGCCATCGGCATCCCACATCGGATGGCCTCGCTCAACATACCAGGTCAGCTCATTGAAGTTGGGGCAATCTTTGCACGAATGCTCGGCAGCCTTGTTGGTGGGAAATTGTGCACCGCGCGGGTCGGTCGGTGGTACGCCATAGGGAAAATTCACCTTTAAGTCGCCCTCGCCACCGTTGGTTGTGGGCTGCTGGCTCTCGTTGCCATAAAAACCATATTTCTCGGCATCCCAGTTGTAATAGGTGTTCAACGGCACTGTGGGCACCTGCAGGTTGGCCGTTACGGGCTTGATTTCGCCTGCATCGACACTCACCGTGACATATTTGGTGAGAAAGCCTCAACACTGGTTGTGGGATCGTAGAGATAATATTGCACGTTGAAATGATAGGTGCCGGGGGCCAGCCCAATGTAGGCGCCGTTAGTGAGCACGCTGCTGGTCGTGTTGGTGAGCGAGAAGCCATTGGCGTAGGTGCCTGGACTCTGGAATTGCAACATAAAGCGGCGATACCCACTTGGCGGTGTTGTGCCGAAACTGCCTGTGCTGAAATCGTAAATACCACAAATTGGGTTAGCCGATGAAACGACTATCTTCGTGATATAGGTGTTTGTCCCGAGCGCAGCATCCTCCTGACGTGGCAGGAAACAGAGATAACCAGCCTTGTGCTCGAGCTGGAAATTAAACATCGAGGGGTCGCTGCCTGCAACGGCAAACCCAACACCGCAGTCGCCAAAGTTGCCTGCATCATCCAGCACGCCGGGTCGCTTCTGCACGGGTGGATTGCCCGTTTTCACCTGGTCGGGACTGCCCGTGAAACCAGTGTAGCGCACTTCGCAACCTGCACCATAATCAGAGACGTTGCCGGGCAGTGTGAACGTGGCACTCGAACCATCGCCGTTCACCGCGGTGTAGATACTTTTTTTCCAAACGCCGGCCTTGTTTTTAACGAAAATATAGTCGGCCGTTTCCCAATAGGCTTCGGCACCCTGGCCAATCTGATATTGAATGAGCGTGCGTGTGGGGGTATCGTCGCCAGCCACCTTGGTGCTCATTTTAGCCTTAGCCTTGGGTGCATGGGTAGTAAACAGTACACCCTTGGGTGCTGCCGGTTCGGTTTCTCCCGAGGATTGCGCAGCATCGTTGCCCGCACAGGCCGAAAACAGCCCAATACCAAACAGCAAGCTCATTTGGAGAAATGATTTTATTGTCATTGTTTTGCTTAATCGCTTCATAATTCTATTATTTTCTTGTTTCAAATTCTTCTGCATTCCTATTCCTGCAGCTCATCGTCTTCATCGTCCCAGTCTTCCCAAGTTCCGGAGTTACGCTTGGCATCGCCCACAGCGCTACCCTCTTTAATGTGTTTGTGTTGACCGCTCGCAGCTTGCAAGAGATACTCTGTTGCTGTCGGATAAACGCAGCATTGGGGCTTCATATATGCCCGCTTTTCTTTTTGTCTCATCTTTTTTACGCTTTTAATTTATGTTTTTTATTTGAGTTACTTCACACTAAATTCTTTCATTTTCTGTTCTTGAAAGACATGAAAAAGGGCATGCAAAAAGTTTATGAAAAACTTCTTGCACACCCTTTGTTTGTAAGTGTTTATGTTGTATATTACGCGCGCGT
>NZ_BAJQ01000098.1 GCF_000613785.1 Segatella oulorum JCM 14966
TCCCTTATGTTTAGGCGTTGGATTGACAGAAATAGGGAAGAATTGAAAAAACGATTTCCTAAAATCGAATCGTTTTTTACTCGACAAGGACCTTTTGATTATTCCACTTCTACCTTTGCCGTCGGTACTGCTCACGAGTTCCTACTTATTTCTGTTGTTTCGTTTTGCTCGGTTTGGACAGGTCAATATCAATGGTGGTTTGCTGCATTGACAGGATATTTCGTTCACCTGTTAATGCATATTGTGCAGTGGGGTGTATATCGAAAGTATGTGCCCGTTATCATTACAAGCCTCCTTACATTGCCTTACTGCATCTATTCTTTTGCTGAATTCTTAAAAGTAACAGTTTTATCCTTCCCACAACTGGTTCTATGGGCAGTTATTGGTATTGTTCTTACCATACTAAGTGTATTTTCTGCATTCTTCTTTATGGATAGGTTTCAACGTTGGGAGAAAGGTAATAAATAAGAAATATATGATGGAAGATTATTATAAGATAAACAAAGAAGCATGGAATGCAAGAACAAAAATTCATTTGCATTCTTCATTTTATGACTTGGACAAGTTTAAAAGAGAGGTAAAGTCTGTTCCCGACTTGGATTTGTCTCTATTAGGAGATGTTCGAGGAAAGTCTATTCTGCATCTTCAATGTCATTTCGGCATGGATACGCTTTCCCTGTCAAAGATGGGAGCTAATATCGTTGGTGTGGATTTCTCGGAAGAGGCTATACAAACAGCAAAGTCGTTGAATGAGGAATTAGGGCTGAATGCACAATTCTGCTGCTGCAACATAATAGCATGTAGTCAGGCTGTCGTAATATCGATATCTCCTTTCTGACTACACGCCAAACCTTTTTCTTTCACCGTATTACCTTTCCTTGTAGTTATGTAGTAAGATAATATCAGTGAAAGAGAAAAGTTGTATATCAATTGATACTGCCACCTCCGTATAGAAATATCTGTTCTACCATAGGTGTTGGGTGTTGTAACTCTTGACAGATGTATTTCCTGAACAAGTGGATTTCCGTGCTGTCCAATTGATAAGACAAAGCAATGATGATTGTAAGCGGATAAAGCGGAGTATAACCTTTTAACTGTCCATTTACGAACACTTCCACCTCCCCTACATTCCTTTCATCGGGATGCAGGGGAGATATTTTAAGAAGCAGTTGCAATCGATAATTGAGTTTCCTCCATGTTACACCGAAGAAATCTACCAATTCGCTCTCTGTCATTGCTATTTCGCCTTTGCGAATAATTTGCATACTGTCGCCCTACTCGAAATAACTGCGGTCTCTTTTAGTTTGATAGTGATTGGCATTCATATGGCTTCCTCCTTTGTTTCCTCTTTTTGATGTTTCCTTATCAGTCTGTCCATGTCCTCAGAAATCTTATTGTCTGTCACCTGTGCGTAGATTTGGGTACTGGATATAGAGGCATGCCCCATCATCTTGGCAATGCTTTCGATAGGTATTCCCGCACTTAAACTCATCGTGCCGAATGTGTGCCTCGCCATGTGGTAGGACAACCGTTCTCTGATGCCACACGCCTTACCCACGATGCTCAGCTTTGCACTCATCACGCTACGGCTACGAGCACAGTGAAAAATAAAGTCGTCACCTTTTCCTTTCACTGTCTGCATTTCTTTCATGCTTGGTTGTTCTTTCTTGCATTGATTGATGATGGCTTCCGCTATGGGGTGCAGGGGCACAATAAACTCCACCTTTGTTTTCTGCCGTTCCTTTCGGATATATCTTTGTCCGCCTGCTGCCGTTAGGACGTGTCCAAATTGCAAATGTTCCATATCAGCAATTGCCAAGCCCGTAAAACAAGAAAAGATAAACATCCGTCTTGCTTGTTCTGCCTCCTTATCAATTACTTTCAATGCCATGAGTTTGGCAACATCGCTCTTTTGCAAAAAGTGTATCTTATGTTCCGCTTTCTCATACTTGGCATTCTCAAAAGGATTACAGCGAATGAGCATTTGACTGACTGCACGATACATCAGTCTACTCAACCAACAAAGGTAACGATTCATGGTTGCTGTTGCCAAACCTCGTTTCTTCAGATAGAAGCGGTATTCTTCAAATAAGTCTTCCGTTATAGTGGCTATGACTATATCCGTCATTCCCTTATCCTTTACAAACTCCGTAAGTAACTTATCTGAATAGAGAAGATTCTGATAAGTCCCCTCTGCCCTTGATTTGCCCACGCACTCTTTAACGGATTGCAGTTCGGCTTTGCTAATGGCAAGAAGTGTTGTCGGTATGGTGGCTATTCCCTGCAAACGGTTTTTAAGCAGTTCCACACTTACCACTCCGTCCTTTATCAGAATATCCTGATAGGTCTTCTCTACAAGTTCCTTAAACTCGCCGATTCTTTAATTGGTCTTCTTGTCGGTTGTCAGTCCTTGTTTGCTGCTCCACTCGGAGGACTTGCACTGCTCACCTGTGGTGATAGCAGTGCTCTTACCATCTATGGTGATACGGCAGTGAATAGCGGTCTTGCCGTCTGCTTTTATTTTCTGTCTGTTGATATAGAATAATATCTTGAATGTACTTCTCATAAAAAATCTTGGTTAAATGGTTAAACGTAAATCTTCGGTGAAAGAGAGGAAACGGTTAAACTCTTCAAAGAGTTTCTGTGGTGTTACCTTTGCATAACGTTCGGTCATACTTACGTTCGTATGTCCCAGCATCTTGCTGACCGTTTCAATAGGAACGCCCTGTTCCAAGGTGACAAGTGTGGCAAAGGTATGTCTTGCCGTGTGCGAGGTAAAGGGAAAAGAAATACCTGCCCGTAATCGCAAGGCCTTGAGACAGGACTGATAAGTGGGATATTTGATATGGGGGAGCAGTGTTTCCCTTTCATCGCTGTGCATTTTCTCAATTAACCGAACAGCTTCCGGCAATAGTTTGATACGACAAAGTACGCCTGTCTTCTGTCGGTTGAACTTCAACCACAAACTACCTGCATCATCACGGACAAGGTGCTTCTTGCTTAGTTCCATCAAATCACAATAGGCTGCACCGGTATAACAGGCGAAGAGAAACACATCACGAGCTGTTTCCATTTCCTCTTCCAATTCATCAAAGCAGATTGCCTTCAATTTGTCCAATGCTTCTTGGTCAAGTGCCTTGGGTGTTTTCTTCTCCCCGCGTTCTATATGGACTTTGTCAAACAGAAGCGTATCAGCCAACCCCTCACGATAAGCCAGCCTGCAGACGGTCTTCAAATCTGCTGCAACTCTGAAAAATGTGCTTTGCTGATGACCGAGTTCACCAAGACAGAATGTCTGCAATTCATAGATAAAGCTTTCTGTGAGCTGCGAGAATGCTAAATCCGAAACATGGTATTTCTTCTGAATGAACTCTTGCAACCGTTTCCGAGTGGAATGATAGGCAGACACAGACTCTTCCTTGATGTCTATACCGATATGGCTTTCTTTCTCCTTGATGAGCATATCCAACCTTTCGATGAGCCTGCATCTTGCCTGTACGCTGCCTTGAAACAGTTCCTTTACATCGGTTGCATCAAATGGCTGTCCTTTGGCAATCAACGACTGATAGGCAGATTGAATGGAAAGCAGAAGATTTTCCAACCAGCCGTTAACCTCCACCGCCTCATGGCTCTTGCCGTCCATCCTGCTCTCACGGGGATTCCATAAATCGGGGTTGCAGGAAAGTTTACAACTGAACTGCGCAATGGAGCGCCCAATGGTAATACGTCCCATAATCGGAGCTTTCCCCGATTTGTCAAGCCCGCTCTTTTTAAGGTAGAGCAACACCTTCATTTTCTCTGTTTTCATACGCTTTAATATTTGTGGGCAAAGACAGTGCAAACGAGTTCCATGAGAGCTTGCTCTCAAATGGACGAGTGCAGCCTGTCTTATGCAAAATTACCCGAATTAAAGCGTTCCTCACATACGCAGAAAACTGCCGACCAAAGCAACAACCACACGAGCGAAAATAATTCAGTTACCGAATACTGCACCATCGTTACCAACATCAAAACAAGGTAACACTCTGGTAACTGAACTTCTGCCTAAATCTGCATATTTGGCGTAATGGACATTTGGTAGGCTGAAACCTCTCAAATGTCCTTTATTTATTACCTTTGCAGCATTTGAAGGCTTATGAATAAAAAAACTGTATATTCTGTAACAGTTCAAATGTTAAAAAGAATGGTCATCGGCGTGA
>NZ_BAJQ01000097.1 GCF_000613785.1 Segatella oulorum JCM 14966
TATATTTTAAATATATACTAATTATCAATAACTTACAAAATATTTTGGAAAACTTTCATACAACTATTACCAAAAAATGTTGTCTATAAAATAAATCTTCCTGATTATTTTTCGAATTATGTTTGACAAAAATAAACAGTTATATATCTCTTTAGCAAAAGAAGATTTTCTATTACAACTTCTTCAACACATTAAAAAATTCTACATAAAATGATAGGAATATGGCTCCCTATACCTGATACAAAAACAGGAACGTTACAGAGACTTATAAAAAAAGCTACATTCATTTGTGTGATAAACAGAATTACTGTAACTTTGCATAACACAACACTTCACCTATTATAATAAAGAAAGTATGATTCTTTTTTTCAAAACAACAACACAGAGCATTATTGCTACACAATTCAATCATCAACCACACAAGAAGAAATCGACAAACTATGTTGGCTTTACGGAGAGGCAACCTATGAAAGCAACGATAAACTTGCCGGGCTTTTCGTGGGACCACGCCGAGAAATGGTGACTCCTTGGAGCACAAATGCCGTTGAGATTACACAAAATATGAATCTTGATGGCATTTTACGCATTGAGGAATATTACCCCATTAGCAGCAAAGATGCGGAGTATGACACGATGTTACAGCGCATGTATGATGATTTGGATCAAGATATTTTCACCATTAATCATCAACCCGATGCCATTAAATATGTTGAAAACTTAGAAGAATACAACGAGCAAGAGGGATTGGCGCTCAGTGAAGATGAGATTAAATATCTCCACCAATTGGAGAAAGCCAATCAACGTCCACTAACAGATTCTGAAATTTTTGGCTTTGCTCAAATCAATTCAGAACATTGTCGCCATAAAATCTTTGGTGGAAAATTTGTGATTGATGGCAAGGAACGTCCCTCCTCACTTTTCGCTTTGATTAAAAAGACAGCGCAGGAGAATCCCAATTCGATTCTTTCAGCCTATAAAGACAATGTAGCTTTTGCGCAAGGTCCAATGATAGAACAATTTGCTCCAAGCAACCCTTGTGCGCCCAGTTTCTTTGAAACAAAAGAGATTGAAAGCGTCATATCGCTGAAAGCAGAGACACATAACTTTCCAACTACGGTGGAACCCTTTAATGGTGCGGCAACAGGAACGGGCGGAGAAATCCGCGATCGCATGGCAGGTGGTGTTGGTTCTTGGCCTATAGCGGGGACGGCTTGCTACATGACAGCCTATCCTCGCCTACAAAACGATGAAGGATTAGCGACAGAACGTGATTGGGAAAGCATTCTCCCCCTAAGAGAATGGCTTTATCAAAGCCCCGAACAAATTCTCATCAAGGCTTCGAATGGTGCCAGTGACTTTGGCAATAAATTTGGTCAGCCGCTCATCTGCGGTTCGGTTCTCACCTTTGAACATCAAGAGAACGGAGAAAAATATGCCTACGATAAGGTCATTATGTTAGCCGGTGGCGTTGGATTTGGCAAGAAACGCGACTGCCTAAAGAAAGCGCCTAAGACAGGAAATAAGATTGTTGTTGTCGGGGGAGACAACTATCGCATCGGTTTAGGCGGCGGAAGTGTATCGTCTGTTGATACAGGTCGCTATAGTAATGGCATTGAATTAAACGCTATCCAGCGCGCTAATCCCGAGATGCAGAAGCGTGCTTACAATTTAGTCCGCGCGCTTGTTGAGGACAAACAAAATCCCGTTGTGAGCATTCACGACCACGGCAGTGCAGGCCATCTGAATTGTCTTTCGGAGTTAGTTGAGGAATGTGGTGGCGAGATTCAAATGGAAAAGCTCCCGATTGGCGACCAAACCCTTTCGGCAAAAGAGATTATAGCCAATGAAAGTCAAGAGCGCATGGGGCTTTTGATTGACGAGCAACATTTGGATTATGTGCAGAAGATTGCCGAGCGCGAACGTGCACCAATGTATGTTGTAGGCGAAACGACTGGCGACGCACATTTCAGTTTCAAGCAGGAGGATGGCAAAAAACCATTCGATTTAGACGTGGCACAGATGTTTGGACACACCCCTGTCACCATCATGTGCGACAAGACTGTCACACGCACCTACGAGAATGTCACCTATTCGGCTGAAGCATTGGATACCTATGTGCAGCGCGTGCTGCAATTGGAAGCCGTAGCTTGCAAAGATTGGTTAACCAACAAAGTCGACCGTTCGGTAACGGGAAAGGTGGCAAGGCAGCAAACACAAGGCGAAATTCAATTACCGCTGTCGGATTGTGGCATCGTAGCCCTTGACTATAAAGGAGAGAAAGGCATCGCAACTTCCATGGGACATGCGCCACAAGCAGGATTAGCCGATCCCAAGGCGGGCAGCGTGCTCTCAGTAGCCGAAGCGCTAACCAACCTCGTTTGGGCACCCCTCAGCGAAGGTTTGCGCAGCGTCAGCCTCAGCGCAAACTGGATGTGGCCCTGTCGTTCACAGCAAGGCGAAGACGCTCGGCTCTATGAAGCCGTTGAAGCATTGAGCGACTTCTGTTGCGCATTGCACGTGAATGTTCCGACGGGAAAAGACTCCCTCTCGCTCAGTCAGCAATATCCCAACGGCGAGAAAATTATCGCACCGGGAACGGTTATTGTGAGTGCGGGAGGCGAAGTGTATGACATCAAAAAGGCCGTTAGCCCCGTCTTGGTGAACGACAAGCACAGCTCACTCTACCATATTGATTTTAGTTTCGACGAGCAGCATCTTGGTGGCAGCGCCTTTGCCCAGAGTTTAGACAAAGTGGGAAGCGATGTGCCGACAATTAAGAATGCAGAATATTTCGCCGATTGTTTCGAAACAATTCAAGAACTCATACGCCGTGGATGGATTATGGCAGGCCACGACATCAGCGCGGGCGGCCTCATCACCACCCTTTTAGAGATGACCTTTGCCAACACCACTGGCGGCATGCACATCAACTTGTACGACATCGCGAGCGACGACATCATCAAAGTGCTGTTTGCCGAGAACCCCGGTGTGGTCATTCAGGTGAGCGACACCCACGAAGAGGCGTTGAAAACATTCCTCGACGACGAAGGTATCGGCTTTGCAAAGATAGGCTATCCCACACCGAAACAGCGCACCCTCACCATCAAGAAAGGCGATTTTACACACGAATTTGACATCGATATGCTGCGCGACAAGTGGTATACCACATCCTACTTGCTCGATCGCGACCAGAGCCGCAACGGCATGGCTAAACAACGCTTCATGAAATACAAGAAGCAGCCGCTCGACCTGCACTTTAACGACAGCTTCCGCGGCACGTTCGAAAGCTATGGTATCACGCCCAACCGCCAAGCGCCATCGGGAATCAAGGCTGCCATCATTCGCGAGAAAGGGACGAATGGCGACCGCGAAATGGCCTACGCACTCTATTTGGCGGGCTTCGACGTGAAGGATGTCACGATGACCGACCTTGTCAGCGGGCGCGAGACGCTGGACGACATCCACCTTATCGTCTTCTGTGGCGGCTTCTCCAACAGCGACGTTTTGGGCAGTGCCAAAGGTTGGGCGGGCGCATTTCTCTACAACCCCAAGGCTAAAGAAGCTTTGGACAAGTTCTATGCCCGTCCCGACACGCTGAGCCTCGGCATCTGCAACGGTTGTCAACTGATGATTGAGCTCAACCTTATCAATCCTGAGCACGCCCAGCGCAGCCACCTGCTGCACAACACTTCGAAGAAGTTTGAGAGTGCCTTTGTGGGGCTCACCATTCCGCAGAATGAGAGCGTGATGTTGAAATCGCTGAGCAACTCGAAATTGGGTATTTGGGTGGCACATGGAGAAGGGCATTTCCATTTGCCCGATCCCGAAGACCACTACAACATCGTGGCGAAATACAACTACGCCGAATACCCCGGCAACCCCAACGGATCTGACTACAATGTGGCCGGCATCTGTTCGAACGACGGCCGACATTTAGCTATGATGCCCCACCCCGAACGCACCATCTTCCCATGGCAAAACGCCTACTATCCACGTCGACGCCGTGCCGACGAGGTTACGCCGTGGATAGAAGCCTTTGTCAACGCACGCCAATGGATTGCGCGCCAAATGGAGCAACATTAATCCACAAACAACAAGCACACTACTTTCATCGGTGCCATGCATCGTGAAAGTAGTGTGCTATTTTCAGCTCAGCACAACATGAAATCTTCCGCCCAACCAACCCGTGGCTATGTCAATACAAGTAACATCGGCCTTCCGCCACCCTCTTCCTTTTTGGGGAAATGAGCGGCGGAGTTCCGGCCGGTATCAACCTGATTGGGGAAAGGCTGTCGGGAACTCCCGACGATGAAAACCTGATTGGGGAAGT
>NZ_BAJQ01000096.1 GCF_000613785.1 Segatella oulorum JCM 14966
CTGGTGAGGGCTGCAGCCAACACGGCATTGACGTACCTGACTTACAACGTGTTCAGATATGTACAGATCTGCAAATATCAGCCGAAGCTTATCTCTGTCAAGGGATAACTATGCCCGGCCAAAAAAACATGAACCAAATGAGTGGATAAAAAGATGAAAATGAGAATGGTCACAGACGTGACACTTGTCTGACCGCTAAAAAGATGAGTAGACTGGCAAGCCACAATATGAATGAACTAATTTTTAGAACCTCCCTTATCTTTTTAATTTTCTCCCCTTGGCCTAAATATACATCTCTTGGTGTAAGATTATCCAACAATTCATGACCTCCTCTCATTATAATATTTCACCCACCCATCAATAGCCTTTTCTAATTCAGAGGAACAGAAAATATCTTGAAGATGCGGAAAGCAGGGTATAACGAAAACAGGGAATGTAGAAAAGAACTACACTCCCTGTTTTGAAGTTGCGGAGGCAAGACTCGAACATGCGACCTCCAGGTTATGAGCCTGGCGAGCTACCAACTGCTCCACTCCGCGATATGTATCATTTTTAAAGAGAATCAACATGCCTTTGCGAGGCAATCTCGTTGATTTCGGCTGCAAAGATAGTATGTTTTTCTTTAACATGCAAATATCTACGTTATTTTTTTTCGTAAGGTCTAAAAAAAAGGTGGTTTGTTGTCTATCTGAAATAAAACTTATACTTTTGCGCACAAGAGTCGAGATGTGCAATTAATCGTTAAGGAAGAATTACGATGTCAATATCAAAAACGAGACAGAAGTTGGTGGATGTTGCACGGCTTTTATTTGCAAAGAATGGCATTGCCAATACGACAATGAACGACATTGCTTTGGCATCGGGTAAAGGCCGGCGCACGCTCTACACCTATTTTAACCGGAAGGAAGATGTTTATTCGGCTGTTATCGAGTCGGAGTTAGAGCGTTTATCAGACAAATTAGACGAAGTGGCGAGCATGAAGATGCGTCCACAGGAGAAAATTATTGAGCTGATTTACACGCATCTGAGCATGATTCGCGAGACCGTTGTGCGCAACGGCAACCTGCGTGCTGAGTTTTTCCGCAACATTTGGATGGTGGAAAAGGTGCGAAAGAATTTCGATGAAGACGAGATTGAGCTCTTCAGAAAGGTTTATGCCGAAGGGAAAAGCGAGGGCGAATTTGACATTGACGATATTGACTTGGTGGCCGACATCACACATTATTGCATTAAAGGACTTGAAGTGCCGTTCATTTACGGGCGTTTGGGCCATGGTTTGACCGAAGCTTCGAGCAAACCTTTGGTGGCAAAAGTGGTGTATGGTGCTTTAGGGAAATCAATCAACCGATAATTATTTGAATTAAATTAAAGTATAAAAAATGGGAATTTTAAGTGGAAAGACAGCCCTGATCACAGGCGCTGCACGCGGCATTGGTAAAGCCATTGCCCTGAAGTTTGCCGCAGAAGGTGCAAACATTGCATTTACCGATTTGTTTATCGACGAAGAACATGGCGGCTTAGCCACCGAACGTGAGATTGCAGCATTGGGCGTAAAGGCAAAAGGTTATGCCAGCAACGCCGCAGACTTTGCACAGAGCGAAGAGGTGGTGAAGCAAGTGAAGGACGAATTTGGCAGCATTGATATCTTGGTCAACAACGCCGGCATCACGAAAGACGGTTTGATGTTGCGCATGACCGAGCAGCAATGGGATGCCGTTATCGCAGTGAACTTGAAGAGCGCCTTCAACTTTATCCACGCCTGCGTGCCTGTCATGATGCGTCAGCGTGGCGGTTCAATCATCAACATGGCTTCGGTTGTCGGCGTGCATGGCAACGCAGGCCAAAGCAACTATGCGGCTTCGAAGGCCGGATTGATTGCTTTAGCGAAGAGTGTGGCACAAGAGATGGGGCCCAAAGGCATTCGTGCAAACGCCATTGCACCAGGATTTATCGACACGGCTATGACGCAAGCCCTCTCTGACGAAGTGCGCAAGGAATGGACCAGCAAGATACCTTTGCGCCGTGGTGGAACGGTTGACGACATTGCCAACACGGCTATCTATTTGGCATCCGACCTCTCAAGCTACGTTTCGGGGCAGGTTATCCAGGTAGATGGTGGTATGAACATGTAGGATGCCCTTAACATCATCGTGTTTTGATACCCGTTTACGAAGATAATCACATTATTATTGTCTACAAGCAGAGTGGCGAAATCGTTCAAAGCGACAAGACGGGCGACGTGCCACTCTCGGACATTGTGCGGCAATATATTCGCGAAGAGCACCACAAGCCGGGGAATGTTTATCTCGGTGTGGTGCATCGTCTCGATCGCCCTGTGTCGGGCTTGGTGATGTTTGCCAAAACATCGAAAGCACTGACGCGATTGAACAACATGTTTCGGGCGGGCGAGGTGCACAAGACCTATTGGGCCATCACGAAGAATTGTCCGCCGCAACCCGAGGCAACGCTCACGAACTGGCTGCTCAAAAACGAGCAACAGAACAAGAGTTATGCGTATGACCACGAAGTGCCGCGGTCGAAGAAGGCCATCTTGCACTACAAACTCATTGCGGCTTCGGAGAACTATCATTTGTTGGAGATTAACTTGCTCACAGGCCGACACCACCAAATTAGGTGTCAGTTGGCCGAGATGGGCTGCCCCATCAAAGGCGATTTGAAGTATGGTGCGGCACGCAGCAACCCCGGCGGCGAGATTGATTTGCTGTCACATCACGTGTCGTTTGTGCACCCTGTTTCTAAGGAACTCATAGAGCTTACATCGCCTTTGCCCGACGATTTGTTGTGGCATCGCCTGGCAGCGAGCGTGAAACCTTAGTTCGTGCAAACGACATGCAGCGCCTCAACCCCATGAAAAAAGTGCTGACAAGCAAATTGTCAGCACTTTGTGTATAGCCACGTCGCCATCGGATATGTCCTTTCTGCAACCGACGCGCGAGCTACTGTTTTCTATCGTGTAATTTGAAATAGCACGTTGCTAATTTTTTTTTTGAAGATTTTGGAGCGATTTAGAGCTTGCCCACCAAGTCAACACCCGGTTTGAGCGTTTCTTTTCCGCGCGTCCAGCGTGCAGGGCACACCTCACCTTGATGCGTAGCGACAAACTGTGCTGCCTCGATTTTGCGCACCAACTCGTCGGCGTTGCGGCCGATGTTGTTATCCTGTATCTCGGCAATTTTAATCAGTCCCTCGGGATTTACGACAAATGTGCCACGATAGGCGATGCCTCATCCTCTTTGTAGACGCCAAAGGCCTTTGCCAACACAGCCAAAGGGTCGGCCAGCATGGTGTATTCAATGTTCTTGATGCGTGGCGAAGCGTCGTGCCATGCCTTGTGCACAAAATGCGTGTCGCAGCTCACCGAGAACACCTCGACGCCCATTTCCTTGAGCTGTGCATATTTGTCCTGCAAGTCCTCCAACTCGGTGGGGCAAACAAAGGTGAAATCGGCGGGATAGAAGAAGAACACGGCCCATTTGCCTTCGATGTCCTTGTTGGAAACTTCGATGAAGTCGTTCCCTTTGAACGCGTTCACCTTGAACTCTGTTACGTGTGAATTGATAATTGAAGCCATAATCATTTTTATTTTAAAGTGTGAATGAAATCATTTTCTTGCGTTTTAGCCTTGCAACCTGTCGGCCACAACCTGCCAGTTGATGATTTGCCAAACGGCCTGCACATGGTCGGCGCGACGATTGAAATAGTCGATGTAGTAGGCATGTTCCCACACGTCGATGCCCAACAGCGGCGTCTCATGATGGCGCAACGGATTGCCTGCATTGCTCTCTTTGCGAATGACCAAACGGCCATCTTGCTGCTGAGCCAACCATGCCCATCCCGAGCCAAAGAGCGTGAGAGCGGCCTGTGTGAACTGCTCTTTAAAGGTGTCGAAGCTGCCAAAATCGCGATTAATCAGTTCGAGCAGCGTGCCTGTGGGCTGATTGTCGGCCTTGGCTGGCATAAACTGCGTGAAATAAAGGGCGTGGTTGAGCGTCTGGCCGGCATTGTTGAACAACGGACCTTCGGGCACCTCGGCCACCAACTCTTCAACGCTCTTCGCGCTCCAAGGCGTGTCCTTCACGAGCGAAGCCAGCGTGTTGACATAGTTTTGCAAATGTTTGCCGTAGTGATAGCCGATGGTTTCGCGGCTGATAACGGGTTCTAAAGCATTGTCTGCATAGGGCAGAACGGGCATTTCTATTTTCATATTCGTTTTTATTTTAATCGTGAAACTTTGTTTTTATTTTTTTCGTTTGCAAAGTTAACCGATTTGCGTTTTGCCTCCAACTCAAAAAATCTATGCGCAAATAGAATTTTTCAATCTTGCGGAATTTCCCGACGCCCGTCTTTTTGATTTTTCGGGGCTGCGGAATTTTCCGACGCGCCATTTTAACTCGATTTGGCCTTGCGGAATTTCCCGACGCCTCGTTTTAACTTGATTTGGGCTTGCGGAATTTCCCGACGCCGTCCTTTTAA
>NZ_BAJQ01000095.1 GCF_000613785.1 Segatella oulorum JCM 14966
CAAACAAACACCAAAACTTTTTCGAAGAAAATTCAAAAATAAAGCATATTTTTCGATTTGTACAACAAAAAGACAAAGTTCTACACCTTAATATATAATACATCATAGAATTTCAAAAGGCAAATGAGCTTCAGATGGTTCCGCCAACCCCCTTAAATCTTTCGACAAAAGCTACAATTTTCTGAAAAACTTGATACTTTTTCGTTAGATATTGTGGATTAAGTGGGCTCATCTTTGGGAGAATTGCATTCAGGTCTGTTCCATTATCACTGGCGAACTCATGCTTCAGAGACGTTTGGATATTTCAAATTAGGGTTGCTATTCGCGCCCTTAGCAACGTTTACGAATAATTGGTTAGGATAAATAAAATATCCTTTGCTTTTGATGGCATCATCTTTTATTGCCGGCGTAATGGCACTATCGGGAAAATGCGCATAGTCTATGCTCTCATCTCCCGCTTCCATAAAGTTAGAAAAGTTTTCACTGATGAAGCGATAGAATAGCGTACCCAAGACAAATTGCTTAAAATCCCAACCATCTACAGCGCCGCGCACCTCGTTGGCAATCTTCCAAATGGCAGCGCGCAGTGCTTCTCTTTGCATGATGCTTGTCATTATTACTTTCGGTTTTTATTTTTAATTGACCTCGCAAATTTACGATTTTATCATGTGTAAAACGAAGGAAAAAATAGCTTTAACATGTATAGGAGCTACTTTTTAGAAATCATCGCTGCTACTTATGCAAGATTGAAGCACATAAGAAGTCGCTATGGGAGACCGTCAAAAACAAAAATGCTGATACCCACGCTGTGGCATCATCATTTCTGTTCCTTCCGTAATTTAAAACAGTATCACTGCCTTTAGCAAATCTCCCCACTCCTTTAAAACGGAAACAGCAACGGCAACACAAAGGTCATTACGATGCCGATGATGAGTTGCAGGGGCAATCCCACACGCACATAATCCATAAAGGTGTAGTTTCCGGCTTTCATCACCAAGGCATTGGGCGGCGTAGAGAATGGAGATGCGAAACACATGCTGGCACCTAACGTCACTGCAAAAAGGAATGCATAGGGACTAACACCCACTTGCTGGGCTGCAACCAAAGCAATGGGAGCCATAAGCACGGCCGTTGCGGTGTTGCTGATGAACATCGTGAGCAGCGAAGTGGTGAAATAAATGCCTGCCAGCAGGGCATAAGGACCGAAAGCACCTAAACTATTGACCAGTGTTTCAGAGACCATTTGCGACACACCCGTTTTCTCTAAAGCCGTAGACATGGGCATCATCGCACCAATAAGCACCACACTTTCCCAGTTAATCGTTTTATAGGCCGCATCGACACTGCGGAAACAACCCGTCAAAATCACAAAGAGCGAGGCGATTAGCACTGCCGTAACGGGTGCAATGGGGATAAAATCGAAGACCATTGTGAGCACCATCAGCAACATGATGATGGCGGCAACGGGCGACTTATAATCAAAAATCACCTTAGCAGCCTTCATGTCTGGGCGCCAAGTGCCACCCAGTTTTCATTCTCTTGATTCATTTGAATAATAGCATCCCACTTACCTTGCACCAACAAGATGTCGCCATTGTGCAAGCGGTGGGCGCCCAAATCTTCCGTAATGCGCTCTTCATCACGACGGATGCCCAGGATGTTGAGTGCATAATCTTCACGCAAACGCGAGTCTTTGATGCGCGTACCAATGAGACGAGAGGTGGGGAGTATCACAATTTCAGAAATGCCGATGTCGTAGAAATCGAGGTGGGAGCCACGCAAATTTTGCAGCCGATAGTCGGCAGCTAATCGCTGCATACCCGCTTGATCACCATAGAAAAACAAAATATCGCCATGACTAATCACACTGTCTGCCCAGGCCATGTGTTGGTCTATGACCTTGCCAAACGCACGCTTGCGTTCGCTTCGTATCTCAAGCAGCGTCAAACCATAACGACGTTGCAAATCGAGTTCTTTCACACGCATGCCATTCAGTTCACGCGCTTCTTTGCCCACATGATATTTATAAATCTTCTCTGTCAGATGATATTGCTTGGCCAAAGCCGAAAGTGATTGCCCCTTGCGTCGTTTTTTACCGTCAGCCTCTTTAATAAGCCACAGACTCAAGGGCAACAACACCAGCACACCGATAACAATCACAATTACACCCGTAGGGAAAAACGAGAAAAAACCCAACGGTTTGAAACCTGCTCGTTGCAGCGTCTCACTGATAACAAGGTTGGGAGGCGTACCAATAAGTGTGAGCATTCCGCCCAAACTCCCGGCAAAAGCCACAGGCATGAGCAAACGAGAGGCACGGATGTTCGACGTCGCAGCCATGCTCATAATGATGGGCATCATAATGGCTACGGTGCCGGTGTTGCTCACAAATGCACCAATCACAGCTGTTGCCAACATCACCAATACGAAAGCACGCGTCTCATTGCCACCTGAAAGGCGTGCAATGCTGTTTCCAACCGACTGTGCAAGTCCTGTTTGCAAGATGGCGCCTCCCACAATAAAAAGTCCCACCATCATCAATACTATCGGTGAGGAGAAACCGCTTAGCGCTTCTTGTGTCGTTAAAACGCCCGAAGCAGTGAGCACCATGAGTGCCATCATTGCAACAATATCGCTGCGTATGCGACCCCAAATGAAAAACACAATGGTTATCAGTAGCGTGATAATCGTCAGTACCATGAAAATAAATAAATGCAGTTAGTCCTGTGAATCAATAATGTTGCAAAGATAATAAAATCGGGCGAGTTGACCAAATGGATGGAATGCCCCGCAACAAAACGAGGCTATTCGTTTAAAACATCATCGGGACGCCACAGCGATTGCTGCAAATCCACACAGCCATTGGCCTTAAACGTCACACCTTCGCAGCGCAACAGCGCGCCCTGTTCGTCCCACATGGGTGCCAATCGCCCCGAACTATTGACCACACGATGACAAGGTGCTTGCGCTTCTCCAATCTTTTTAAGCACTAATCCCACTTGCCGTGCGTGTTGCGGATGACCAATGAGACGTGCGATGTGCCCATAGGTGAGCACCCAACCTGGTGGAATGGCACACACCACTTGCTGCACCTCGGCCTGAAAACGTTCGTCAATCGCAACAGATTTCATTCTTTTGACGGGAGTTTTTTGATGACATGACACGGATTTCCTACGGCAATCGAGTCGTCGGGGATATCTTTTGTCACCACCGACCTGCACCAATGGTGCATCGATGCCCAATGGTCACTCCGGGAAGAATCGTCCACATTGCCCCCTATCCAAACGTCATCGCCTATCGTAATGGGCTTAGCCCACTCCACTCCCAAACGTCTTTCTTCAGAATTGATGGGGTGACACGCCGTAAAGAGGCTCACATTGGGGCCGAGAAACACATGGTTGCCAATGGTCACCCGCGCCTCATCGAGGATTGTAAGATTGAAATTGGAAAAGAAATGGTCGCCCACATGAATGTTACAACCAAAATCACAATAAAAAGGTGAGTTCACAACAGGCTGCACACCGCAATGCCCCAAAATGCGTTTGATGCAGGTTTCGCGCGCTTCTAACTGCGAAGGTTTGAGCTGATTGTAGGCCCAAACAGCATCTTTGGTCTTAAAAAGCATCGATAATATTTCGGGATTGAGCGCACGATAGGGCTCACCACGCAACATCTTTTCCCATTCTTCATTCATCATCCTTTTACTATAAAAATTAATATTCCTCGGTGTGCGCAAGCCTCAGCTAATGCACCTCTCATTAACCACCGAAAACAAAAGGAGCATCCATAAAGCCAACGGGGACATAATCCGAACATCACGCACCACATCTTCTTTTTGTTCTTGCCACAAAGATACGTATTTTTTTGCTGCAACAAGCCAACCTGTACCTTTTTCCATAACCATTTCGTGCCACATATTGCATACAGCACTGGCACAATAAATGCTCGTTTCATCCATAATTAGCGTAAAACTGCATAAAAAACAGAGGAGTAATCGTCACAATCACCCCCTATCTGTAGAGGTACTGACGAGGTTCATGCTACATGAAGTGGCGAATGGAATGAAAAAGCATGCAGATTGATTGGAAAATGAATAGCAATTCCGTTGTAAACTCAATGTGTTTGTCCGGTAAACTCAATCTATTTGCCACCTAATATGCACCATTTCACACCGGCTCTCACAAGGGCACAGCTTCCAAAAGAATGAATTATGGAAGGTAAAAGGTTCATTCGATAACATCTATCACAAGTCTATGCTTCCAAAAATCATGATTGTAAAGAATAAGAGGCTTCGTCTGACTGTATATATCATGAGACAACAGCTCCCAAAGACCACGATTGTAAAGAATAAGAAGTTTCATCTGACTGTGTATATCACGAGACTGTAGCTTCCAAAAATCATAAATTTTAAGAGTAAAATGCATCCTCCTACAGCACTCTCCAGCTTTTTTGTTGACACAAGCGGTAAACCTCAGTATAGCCCTTCCAGCACACAGAAA
>NZ_BAJQ01000094.1 GCF_000613785.1 Segatella oulorum JCM 14966
CAAAGAAATTATAAGCTTTCCTTAGGGAAAAAAATCTTGAAAAGTTTTGGAGAAGTGCGAAAATAATTCTACCTTTGCAACGCATTTGAAAAAAATGCTTGGCAATCAGAGATAAGCCTAATCTTGGAAGGATGGGTGAGTGGCTGAAACCAGCAGTTTGCTAAACTGCCGTGCGAGTTCTCGTACCGGGGGTTCGAATCCCCCTCCTTCCGCCCTTGCTTGAGTTGCGCGCTTATGTAAAGAAACGGTCGGTTCATCTAACGGTTAGGATACAAGATTCTCAATCTTGGCATACGAGTTCGATTCTCGTACCGACTACAATGAAGACCCTACAAATCAGTGATTTGTGGGGCTTTTTTGCTTTTAAAGGAGAATGTGTATGGAATCGATAAAAGAGCTTTTTCGCATCGGAAAAGGTCCCTCGAGCAGTCATACTATGGGGCCGCAGCGTGCTGCACAGTTGTTTGCTGCGCGTAATGCCGATGCTGCTTCTTTTCAAGTCACCTTGTATGGCTCACTCGCTGCGACAGGTAAAGGGCACATGACCGATGTTGCTATAGAGGATGTTTTGAGTCCTATTGGTACTGTCGAGATTGCTTGGCAGCCTCAGACCTTCCTGCCGTTCCATCCCAACGGTATGCGATTCGTTGCGCTTGATGCCGAGGGCATTGAAAAGGACGATTGGACGGTCTATAGCATTGGCGGAGGAGCATTGTCCGAAGGGAAAGGCATGGGCGATTGTTTCGAAGGAAATGATGTCTATGCTTTAAATTCGCTACGCGAGATTATGCAATGGTGCAAGGAGAATGGTAGCAGCTATTGGGAGTATGTAGCACATTGCGAAGGCGATGCTATTTGGGATTTCCTTTCCGACGTATGGAATGTGATGCGCAGTGCCGTCGAAGCAGGCTTAAGCCATGAAGGCGTGCTGCCTGGTCCGTTGCATTTGCCACGAAAGGCATCAACCTACTATGTCAAGGCCACGGGTTATAAACCTTCCCTACAAAGCCGTGGACTTGTTTATTCCTACGCTTTAGCGGCGAGTGAGGAGAATGCATCTGGTGGCACGATTGTGACAGCGCCTACATGTGGCGCATGTGGTGTGCTCCCCGCTGTGCTCTATCATCTACATACCGCACATCATTTTACGGACGATCGCATCATCAAGGCATTGGCAACGGCGGGACTGTTTGGTAATGTGGTAAAGAAGAACGCATCCATCAGTGGTGCTGAGGTTGGTTGTCAAGGCGAAGTAGGTGTCGCTTGTGCCATGGCGTCGGCTGCTGCTTGTCAGCTGTTCGGCGGCAGTCCCTCACAGGTAGAATATGCTGCCGAGATGGGGCTCGAGCATCATTTAGGCATGACTTGCGATCCTGTGTGCGGCTTAGTGCAAATCCCATGCATCGAGCGCAATGCTTTTGCCGCCACCCGCGCGCTCGATGCTCAGCTTTACGCTTCTTTCAGCGACGGCAGCCACCGCGTAAGTTTCGATCGCGTGGTGAATGTCATGAAGCAGACCGGTCATGATCTTCCTTCTTTATATAAAGAAACCAGCACGGGCGGCTTAGCGAAAGATTACGAACAAGATTATTAGAAACACGAAGACTGTATGGATATTGAGAAGATTAAATCACTTGTCCACCGTTACGATGGGCTGTCGAACACGTTGGGGATGGAGTTTTTCTCTACACCAGAGCCCGACACATGCAAAGCAACAATGAAAGTTGATGGACGTAACACGCAACCGTTTGGTTTCCTATCCGGCGGAGCTTCTTTAGCCTTAGCCGAGAACTTAGCAGGCGTCGGTAGCTTAGCATTGTGTCCGGGGAAGATTTGCGTCGGTATCCAAGTGAGTGGCAATCACGTGCGCGCCGTGCACGAAGGCGACACCGTCACTGCTCATGCTCGTCTGCAGTATCAAGGCAATACCCTGCACGAGTGGCATATCGATATTGTCAATACCAACGACGAGCTCATCTCCACCGTACACGTCACCAATTACATTATGAAAACTTCCGCCCCTCGCAAATGAGCAGTTTTGCTTACTTTCGACTTCCGGGGCAGTCGCAATATCTCTGCGTAAGGTCGCGTCAATCACCGATTGAGTTGTCATCTTACGCAGCGTTAGACGCGACGACATCGGGCTACGTTTTGGCTCCGTTTCATCTCTCTTCCGCGCATCCGTTGCTCGTGATAACGGCCGATTTCGTGCAAATCTGCCCTCTAACACCCGTGCTGATGCCGCAAATTTCGATTTCAAAACAACAAGCCGACGAGGACATCTATCGCGCAGACTTCCGACGCTTTCATGCAGCCTTGCAGATGCACACGTTGCAGAAAGTGGTCTTAGCGCGGCAGTTGCAGGTAGAGTTAAACACCCACATCGACCCACTTGCGTTGTTTCATCAGGCCTGCGCGCTCTATCCCCACGCATTTGTCTCGCTGGTTCATACGCCGAAAAGCGGAACATGGCTCATGGCCACACCCGAAACCTTGTTGGCCAAGCTGCCCACGGGCACACAATGGTACACCATGGCCTTGGCCGGAACGATGAAGCAACCAGGCCCTTGGACTGATAAGAATTGCGAGGAACAGCGCCTCGTTGCCGACTATATTGAGGCCTGCCTAACGCCTCACAGCGAACAAATCAAGCGGTCAGAGCCCTACGTGAGGCAAGCGGCGCAACTCTACCATCGGTGCAGTGACTTTTTCTTCACACTCAAGTCATCAACCCGCTTGGGCGATGTGCTCGCCGAGCTGCATCCCACACCTGCCGTCTGCGGCATGCCCAAAAACACCGCGCAAGAGCTCATCTTGCGTGAGGAACATCTTCAGCGCGCTTATTACAGCGGATTCAGCGGTCCGCTCAATGTGCACAACACCACCCACTTCTTCGTGTCCCTGCGTTGCATGCAGCTATTTCAGCGTCGTTGCACACTCTACGCCGGCGGCGGATTGCTTCCGGCCTCTGACGAGCAGAGCGAATGGAACGAAACAGCGCTGAAATTAAACACCATGTTGAATGTACTCCAATCAAAATCATATTAATAGCCTCACGCGCCTATTGGTGGCCCATGGTGTGAGGCATGCCGTGCTGTGTCCCGGCAGTCGCAATGCGCCCATTGTCCATAATCTCAACGCTTGCAACCTATTGCGTTGCTATGCCGTCACCGACGAGCGCAGCGCCGGCTTTTACGCCTTGGGGCTGAGCCTCATGTCGCAAGCGCCCGTAGCCATCTGCGTCACGAGTGGCACGGCGCTGCTCAACGTCCTACCTGCCGTGGCCGAAGCATGGCATCAACACGTGCCGCTGATCATCATTTCGGCCGATCGTCCCACGGCGTGGATAGGGCAGCAAGATGGCCAGACGTTGCAGCAGCCGGGCAGCCTCGCGGGCTTCGTAGGCTGCACGGTTGATATTGAAACGCCCCTGAACGACGAAACTCGCTGGCTGTGCAATCGGCGTCTCAACGAAGCGCTGATAAGGGCACGGCAGGGTGGTGGCGCGCCCGTGCATATCAACCTACACATCGCCGAGCCGCTTTATGATTTCTCGGCATCCGAGCTACCGGCCGCACGCACCATCGCGTTCCACACGCCGCTTCTGCAACCCGATACCCCGCTTGATTGTCCGGCGTTGCAAACGGCACTCAGCAATGCCTTGCGCCCCGTGGTGGTGATGGGGCAGCAGGCATTTTCACCGGCATGGAACACCGTCATTGCGCGTTTGCAAACACAAGGCATCGTGGTGCTGTGCGAACCCTTGGCGTGCGACGCACCGGGCACACCCGTCGATGCGCTGATAGCCTTGGCCGCAACCACCAACCTTGCGCTGCCCGACTTCATCCTCTACATCGGCGGAACCATCGTGAGCAAACGGTTGAAGGAATATCTGCGGCGCGCCACCAACGCAGCGTGTTGGGTGGTGAATGAGGACGGTGCGGTGTATGACACGTTTCAGAATTTGCAAGGTGTGGTTCAAGCGTCGCCCATCGCTCTGCTCCGTGTGCTCACGTGGCAGGGCGCCGACACCTGGCAGCAGGATTGGTCGACGTTGGCGCGTCGCGTGGAAAACAGCCTCGCGCGCTATGTGCCGCCTTACTCGTCGCTCCATGTGGTGCAGTGTTTCGAACGCCTGCTCATGGCTCACGCCGATAAGCCCGTGGTGCACTATGCCAACAGTATGGCCGTGCGCATGGGCTGTCTCTATGCACAACACTATGTGTATTGCAACCGCGGTGTCAACGGCATTGAAGGAAGCCTTTCGACGGCCGCGGGACAATCGTTGGCCACCGATGATGACGTGTTTTGCGTCATCGGCGACCTCAGTTTCTTCTACGATCACAATGCGTTGTGGAATCAGCATCTCCGCGGCAACCTGCGTATTCTGCTGCTTAACAACGGCGGAGGTGCCATCTTCGGCAAGTTTGCAGGATTGCGTGCGAGCGACGCCCGCGAGTCTTTCGTAATGGGCGCGCACCACACTTCGGCCAAGGCATCTGCGCCGCATACGACGTGGCCTATCATGCGGCTACTTCGCCGGCCGATTGCGCGGCGTTGCTGCCCGTTTTAATCAAGCAGCAGAGCCGCCGACCCGTGCTGTTAGAAGTTTTCACGAACAGTGAGACCGACGCATGCGTCTATGAGGACCTTTTCCGCCAACTCACCACGATGGATGACGACCGCGCATCGACCCCTCAACAGTAGTTTTTTCTTAGATATTTGCATGCAATGATCTTGGCCATCCGTCAAGGTGGTTGATTGCTTTGAATGCCTGCTTTTCGCATCTGCAAGCAAAACATATTCATGCGTGCAAATGCTTTGTCTATCGGCAAAGCAGACAAAGTGGCTTCACACAAAATCCTTCCTACTTTTTAAAAATGTTGTGAGGCAAATTACAGTGTTTTGCATAACAAACAGTCTGCAAAATCGTTTTTGTGTTGTATGAATCGACTTTGTTGCGCTGCAAAATCGTTTTTGTGTTGTATGAATCGATTTTGTTGCG
>NZ_BAJQ01000093.1 GCF_000613785.1 Segatella oulorum JCM 14966
CGTTCAGTGGCAAGGGGAGCTAAACAGCCCGCAGCTTCGGGCACCGAAGAGGCGAAAATGGTTGGTCGTTCAGTCGTAAAGGGAGCAAAACAGCGTGTGACTTCGGACACCGAAGAGGCGGAAGTTGTTGGTCGTTCAGTGGCAAGGGAAGCAGAACAGCGTGTGACTTCGGGCACTGAAGAGGCGGAAGTTGTTGGTCGTTCAGTGGCAAGGGAAGCAGAACAGCGCGTGGCTTCGGCCGCACAGGCCTCGCCGGCAACCAATGCTTTGCCCCATCGTCCGACGAAAGTAGCATCCCTCGCGTCCGCCAAAGCTGCGGAAGAGAACGCTCAGCATGTAGAGCAAGCGACAGCATCGCCCACCAACAGTGCCGCGAATGCGCCCACAAAAGCTATGGAAGAGAGCGCTCAACACGTGGAGCAAGCGACAGCATCGCCCACTGACAGCGCCGCGAAAGCTGCAAATGCGCCCGCCAAAGCAACGAAAGAGAGCGCTCAACACATGGAGCAAGCGACAGCATCGCCCACCAACAGCGCCACGAAAGCTGCGAATGCATCCGCCAAAGCTACGGAAGGGGGGAGCAAATATGCGGGGCAAGTTGCAAAACAGCCTGGATTTCGGTTGGAAACGGTGTTCACCGACCTTGCACAAGCCGCCCGCAAACTGCCCGATGATGAGCGGCAACCACTGCGCACCACGTGGGAAATCCTCGCCCAACTCTACGCCGACAGCCTCTATTGGCAAAGCCTCGAACGCTTGGTGGGGCTCAAAGTCTACAGCCAAGAACGCTGGAAGCGCTTAGCCCTGCGCTGGTTTTTCACCTATTGTGTGACGCAGGCTAAACCCATTTCCGCGCTCAACGATGCCAAAAGCTATCTCAACCACCTGCTGCAACCGGGCAGAAACACGCGCCAAGCCTTTGAACACTATGCCCAAACGCAATACGAAGCCGACTGCCGCGCCTGGCAACACTATCGCCAATGGTGCATCAACAATCATCATTCCATTCCATAATTACCGCTGATGGCGTGCCTTACCCCATCAGAATGGTATGGTCACCCTCCGCGTTATGATGTGATAATAAAGGACTGTGGTGGCGTAACCCCATCGGAATGGTATAATCACCCTCCGCGTTATAATGTAATAATAAAGAACTGTGGTGGCGCAACTCCACGGAATGGTATGGTCATACTCCATGTTGTGGCGCGGTAATGAATGACCATGTGGCACGTGATCCTACGTGGTGATGTGGTCACACCCCACGTTATGGCGTGGTGATGAATAGTTGGTGATACGGCAACCCCATCGGGGTTATACTTTCGATAGCCCGGGGTTGCCGACGATAGGAGGCTACCCTGGGTGGAAGATGTAAGGTGGATGCTACCCCCTTGGGGGGTGTACTTTCTTTCTGTGTGCTATCGAATGCGTCACATGTAACCATTCATGGCATCGCATCATCATGATTTACGCATTCACAAAAATGGGCATCAATGGGGAAATGGCGCGGGGAATTAAAAAAGTACAACCCCCAAGGGGGTAGCATTCTGTGGTGAACGTCATCAGACAGGGTAGATTTCGCTGCGCTCATCAACCTTGCTCTATCAAAAGTATAACCCCCAAGGGGGTAATTTCCTTGCACCATCACCCATCAAAACGGATGATGGTGCTGCAATTTCGCGTCGTATTGTGCGGTGGAATGGCGGATGACGGGGGTAACTTTGCTGCACCATCGCGCATCAAAACGAATGATGGTGCTGCGATTTCGCGTCGTATTGTGCGGTGGAATGGCGGATGACGGGGGATCTTTGCTGCACCATCGCCATCAAAACGGATGATGGTGCTGCGATTTCGTGTCATATTGTGCGGTGGAATGGCGAAGATGCTTGCATACTTTTTCAAGATAGAAATGTTTAAAGCAGCGATAACCGGAATCGTGAAAAAGAATCATTATTAGCATGACTTCTGCCTTTGACATCGTGGAATCTCGATGATACTTCTTTTTCCGGTAGGCTTTAGCGTATATTTTGCCACCATTGCATCAAAAAACTTGCAGAAATCATCTGCCATACAAAATATTTCAGTAACTTTGTCCTCGGTGATCATAGCGATTTTTGTTTGTAATTGCTTGAATGTTAACGCCTTGAAATTACAACAAATTTCGCTAATCACCAAATTTATAGACACTTATAATTCGTCGAACTCACGTTATTTTATAGTAAAATCATGACAATCAAGCGATTTTTTGCTTTAGCTTTTGCTTTGGTTGTCCTCTTTTTGGCAGAGGCGCAATCTATAGTAGATAACCCAGTGGCATCAAGCGAAGCCATTGTCATAAGTGGCAATGCGCGTTTTACGGTCTTGACCCCCGAGATGATACGTATTGAGTATAGTGAAAATGCTCGGTTTGAAGACCGTGCTACGTTTACTGTGCTCAACAGAAAGCTTGAAGTTCCAACTTTTATAAAGTCAGAGGACGATAACTTTCTTTATATAGAGACATCTAATCTCAAGTTGAAGTATCGCAAGGGTACAGATCCTCGTACTGTACCAGCATCAGCCAATAATCTGAAAGTTGTTGTCAGCAATCATGGCGTACCTTCGGTTTGGTATCCAGGCAAACCTGACCCACAGAATCTGAAGGGTACCTGCCGAACACTGGATGGCTTGATGGGTGACAGTAAGCGCAGTGAGATGGAGAATGGTTTGGTTTCTCGCTCTGGATGGGCAGTGATTGATGATGCCTGGACAGCTACGCGTGCTGATGGAGGAAGTTCTTATGCTTTCGTTTATAATAATGAGGTGGGGTATTCCTGGTGGGCGCCCCGTGCTGACGAACATGCTATGGATACTTATCTTCTTGGTTATGGCGACAATTACAAAAAGGCAGTGTCCGATTATACTAAGATAGCAGGAAAAATTCCTTTGCCTCCCGATTATGTATTTGGATATTGGTATAGTAAGTATGCTTCTTATTCGGCACAGGATTATCGTAATATCATGGCAGACCTGAAAACAAACAAGATTCCAACTGATGTGATGATTTTAGATATGGACTGGCATTGGAATGGTAACGACTATAGTCAATCTGCGGGTCGGGGAGGATGGACAGGCTGGTCGTGGAACACTAATTTGTTACCAGACCCTAAAGGTTTGTTGGCTGATATGCATAGTCAGAACTTTAAGACGGCACTCAATCTACACCCTGCTGATGGTATTAACGAGATAGAATCGCCAGCTTATTTCTCTCAGATGCGAAAGGATTTGAATGGCAAGTATCTTGAAGGTAATACCATTAAGTGGAGTTTAGACTATACCGATTTTACAAAGTCGTTCTTTCGTAATATTATCAGAGATCATGAAAGTGAAGGCGTAGATTTCTGGTGGCTCGATTGGCAGCAGTATCTTACCAGTCCTTATACCAAGGCTTTGAGTGAGACTTTCTGGTGCAACCATGTCTTCTTTAATGAGGCTATTAAGCGTGCTGACCATCGCCCAGTCATCTTTCATCGTTGGGGAGGCTTGGGAAGCCATCGCTATCAGATTGGATTTTCGGGCGATGCCAATATCAGTTATGAGGCTTTGGCTTTTGAACCTTATTTTACAGCTACAGCATCCAATGTAGGTTATGGCTATTGGGGACATGACTTGGGAGGACACATGTATTCTAATGATGAGTTGGTAAACAATACTAATTTGGTTTTGCGTTGGATACAGTTTGGAGTATTTACCCCCATCTTCCGCACTCATGCCACAGCTGATGGTAGAGTGGAAAGAAGGATATGGAAGTTCCCCAATTTTCCTATCATCCTTGAGGCTGTCCGCCTACGCTATTCACTTTTCCCATACATATATACAATGGCACGTAAGGCTTACGATACAGGTCTGTCGATATGTCGCCCACTCTACTATGAGTATCCAGAGCAGGATGAGGCGTATACTTATGATGGTGAATATTTCTTTGGTGATGATATCCTTGTGGCTCCTATTACAACAAAGAGTGGTACTAACGGTATGACAGAAAAGGAAGTGTGGTTCCCTGAAGGTCAGTGGTGGAGCGTGGATACTCATGAACTGATTCAAGGACCTTGTAAGCGTACCTTGTCATACACTGATGAACAGATACCTTACTTTTTCCGCCAGGGTGCCATTATACCTTATAATCCAGAGACGGTAATGAATGTTACCGAGCGTCCAGACAGAATGATTCTCAATATTGTGTCGGGAGCTAACGGCGAGGGGACTCTCTATGAAGACGATGGCGACAATCCAGACTATGCTTCTAAGTACGCAGTTATCAACTTTGCGCAGGCTTGTGAGGGTCAGACGGGCAGATATGTTATCTCTTCTCGCAAGGTACTGTTGGCAGGGCACCTGTTAATCGTTCCTATCAGTTGCGTATCTTCAACACGCCAACTCCTTTGTCGGCCACTGTGAATGGAAAATCTGCAACATATAGCTATGATTTTAACAAGAAGTGTACTACAGTAGAAGTGCCTTATGGCAGTTGTTCTATTGACAGAACGGTTATTGTAAAGTACAGCGAAACTTTGAATACGGGTATTGTCAGCGCAAAGGCAGATAAAATGAAGGTTGTGTATGAAAGAAACAGCAAAAAACTGAAAGGTTCTTTTGAAAGTACTAAAAAAAAAGTCGCGCTCGAAATAAGTAACAGTGTGGGCAAGACTGTGCTCAGAAACACTTACAGCAACGTGAATAGTTTTACAGAAGACCAGACATGTTTGTTCCCACAGTTTTATATCGGCAAAGTGGTAGCAGACAATCAGACTTATGTTCGGAAATTCATCAAAGAATAAAACGACTCACTCATGAAAAGAATAAGTATATGGCTCTGCGCTTTATTTGCAGTTATGATTATGAAAGCTGCGGATATGTCTAATTCCTTAGAGCTGTCGCAGTTGTATATCATAGGTGATGCTACTCCTTACGCTTGGGATGAACAGAAAGCCGGTGAGATGCAGAAGGTTGATGATGGCGTGTTCCGTTGGTCAGGGTGGACACGGCACATTTGTTTGACCCTTTTGGGCATGTAAGATTTGACCCTCCGGGCAAAATAAGATTGACCCTCTAAAGTCCTGGCACGGATGGGTCAATTTTATTTTGCCTTATTTGTTTTTATCGGTCATTCTCACCTTGAGTTTTCTCATGCTCTCACCGGTTAGCTCGATGGTGTATGCCGTGTGTATGATAA
>NZ_BAJQ01000092.1 GCF_000613785.1 Segatella oulorum JCM 14966
GAAATAAAGAGAGCGATCTTTGACAAGATTTTCATAGACAGAGAAGTAGTACAAGAAGCGAGTGCTTGTCTTGTTTTCGAGATGAGTGCTTGGGTAAAAAGAACGAACCGTCAGAAGATGGTATTCTTTGAGACGTACAGGTGAAGACTTCAATAAAGCGAAGGATGTTGTTCTGAATCAGATAAACTCTTGCTTCCCTATTCCGGGCATGTTTTTTACGTTTCGGTATAGGGAGCAGAAAACAGATATTTTACAATGGAGAGTTTGATCCTGGCTCAGGATGAACGCTAGCTACAGGCTTAACACATGCAAGTCGAGGGGAAACGATGAGAGAGCTTGCTCTCTTAGGCGTCGACCGGCGCACGGGTGAGTAACGCGTATCCAACCTGCCCATTACAGGGGAATAACCTTGCGAAAGTAAGACTAATGCCCCATGGTATTCTCAGCAGACATCTAATGAGGATTAAAGATTTATCGGTAATGGATGGGGATGCGTCTGATTAGCTTGTTGGCGGGGTAACGGCCCACCAAGGCAACGATCAGTAGGGGTTCTGAGAGGAAGGTCCCCCACATTGGAACTGAGACACGGTCCAAACTCCTACGGGAGGCAGCAGTGAGGAATATTGGTCAATGGGCGAGAGCCTGAACCAGCCAAGTAGCGTGCAGGAAGACGGCCCTATGGGTTGTAAACTGCTTTTATAGGGGAATAAAGTGGACTACGTGTAGTTTATTGTATGTACCCTATGAATAAGGACCGGCTAATTCCGTGCCAGCAGCCGCGGTAATACGGAAGGTTCGGGCGTTATCCGGATTTATTGGGTTTAAAGGGAGCGTAGGCCGTAGATTAAGCGTGTTGTGAAATGTAGATGCTCAACATCTGACTTGCAGCGCGAACTGGTTTACTTGAGTGTGCACAACGTAGGCGGAATTCGTCGTGTAGCGGTGAAATGCTTAGATATGACGAAGAACTCCGATTGCGAAGGCAGCTTACGGGAGCACAACTGACGCTGAAGCTCGAAGGTGCGGGTATCAAACAGGATTAGATACCCTGGTAGTCCGCACAGTAAACGCTGGATGCCCGCTGTTGGCTCATTAGAGTCAGCGGCCAAGCGAAAGCATTAAGCATCCCACCTGGGGAGTACGCCGGCAACGGTGAAACTCAAAGGAATTGACGGGGGCCCGCACAAGCGGAGGAACATGTGGTTTAATTCGATGATACGCGAGGAACCTTACCCGGGCTTGAATTGCAGACGAACGCGGCAGAGATGCCAAGGCCCTTCGGGGCGTCTGTGAAGGTGCTGCATGGTTGTCGTCAGCTCGTGCCGTGAGGTGTCGGCTTAAGTGCCATAACGAGCGCAACCCCTTTTCTTAGTTGCCATCAGGTCATGCTGGGCACTCTGGGAATACTGCCACCGTAAGGTGTGAGGAAGGTGGGGATGACGTCAAATCAGCACGGCCCTTACGTCCGGGGCTACACACGTGTTACAATGGCCGGTACAGAGGGCAGGTTGCATGTAAATGCGATCGAATCTTGAAAGCCGGTCCCAGTTCGGACTGAGGTCTGCAACCCGACCTCACGAAGCTGGATTCGCTAGTAATCGCGCATCAGCCATGGCGCGGTGAATACGTTCCCGGGCCTTGTACACACCGCCCGTCAAGCCATGAAAGCCGGGGGTGCCTAAAGTCCGTTACCGCAAGGATCGGCCTAGGGCAAAACTGGTAATTGGGGCTAAGTCGTAACAAGGTAGCCGTACCGGAAGGTGCGGCTGGAACACCTCCTTTCTGGAGACGACATCTTTAAAAGGAAGCTGTGAATGGCTTTCTTATGGATATAAAGTCATGGCAGCTTAGCTAAGTCTTGCTGTGATTAGTATCATGGAAGTTGAAGTTGTTACGTTGAAGAGGGTACCGAAGAAAAGAAGAGGGTTCGTTTTCTTCTTGTGCTACTGTTATCTGTTTTTTCGATAAAGCGAGAAAAAGGAAGCCGGGCTATGGATAGATGGCCAGGATTTTGGACAGCCACTGAGCCCGGAGAAAGAAGTCCTATAGCTCAGTTGGTTAGAGCGCCACACTGATAATGTGGAGGTCGGCAGTTCAAGTCTGCCTGGGACTACGCAATCTTTAGATTGAAAGTATGAGGTTGTTGATCCCGTATGCGTGGATGTTGCCTGGTATCGATTCCTTCACCTCATGAGAAAAGGGGGATTAGCTCAGCTGGCTAGAGCACCTGCTTTGCAAGCAGGGGGTCAACGGTTCGAATCCGTTATTCTCCACATTCGGTATCGCCTGGCGACTTCAGTCGTGCAAGGTGAGATTTATCGAAGCGATCTTTGACATATTGACACAAGCAAAACTGTAGAGTAAACTAAGTTCAAACTTAGAAATCAAAAGTCTTGAGGCCTCACGGCCGAGAGAAAAAGATTTCACTTGACAGCTGAAAGTATGAGCGACGCCTCTTCTATATTGATACTATTATAATATTGATAACAGATGAGGCGAGAACAGAAGAAAGTAAGTAAGGGCGTATGGTGGATGCCTAGGCTCACAGAGGCGATGAAGGACGTGATAAGCTGCGATAAGCTTCGGGTAGGTGCAAATAACCTTTGATCCGAAGATTTCCGAATGGGACAACCCGGTTGTTTGAAGAACAATCACTTGCGCATAGTCGTAAGAGCTAACCCAGGGAACTGAAACATCTTAGTACCTGGAGGAAGAGAAAATAAACTAATGATTCCCTCAGTAGTGGCGAGCGAACGGGGAAGAGCCCAAACCATGACTGTAGCAATGCAGCTGTGGGGTAGTAGGACTGCGTCGTTGCATACTCAAGGTGAATAGAACCCATTGGAAAGTGGGGCCATAGCGGGTGATAGCCCCTTATATGAAGCCGCGAGTAGCATAGCAGTATCCTGAGTAGCGCGGAGCACGAGTAATTCTGCGTGAATCAGCCGGGACCATCCGGTAAGGCTAAATACTCCTGTGAGACCGATAGTGAACCAGTACCGTGAGGGAAAGGTGAAAAGCACTTCGACAAGAAGAGTGAAAGAGTTCCTGAAACCATACGCCTACAAGCGGTCGGAGCTGCTTTATGCAGTGACGGCGTGCCTTTTGCATAATGAACCTACGAGTTACCATCTCTGGCAAGGTTAAGAGTAAAGATACTCCCAGCCGTAGTGAAAGCGAGCCTGAATAGGGCGTTTAAGTCAGAGGGGGTAGACGCGAAACCAAGTGATCTACACTTGACCAGGTTGAAGTTCCGGTAACACGGAATGGAGGACCGCACCAATAAGCGTTGAAAAGCTTCTGGATGAGTTGAGTGTAGGAGTGAAAGGCCAATCAAACTTGGAGATAGCTCGTACTCCCCGAAAGGCATTTAGGTGCCGCGTGTGGTGGTCTGCGTGAGAGGTAGAGCGACCGATAGGTCAAGAGGGCTTCACCGCCTATTGAGACCTGACGAACTCCGAATGCTCACGTATAGCAGCCATGCAGTAAGGGGGCGGGTGCTAAGGTCCGTCCCCGAGAGGAGAAGAATCCAGACCGCCGTCTAAGGCCCCGAAATTCTGTCTGAGTTAGTCTAACGAAGTCTGGTCCCCATGACAGCTAGGATGTTGGCTTGGAAGCAGCCATTCATTCAAAGAGTGCGTAACAGCTCACTAGTCGAGGGTCCGGGCATGGATAATAATCGGGTATAAGGCAGATGCCGAAGACGCGGGATAGCAATGATAAAAGTATCGGTAGGGGAGCATTCCATGTGCGTAGAATGGTGCAGGTAACTGATCCTGGAGCGCATGGAAACGCAAATGTAGGTATAAGTAACGATAAAAGGGGTGAGATTCCCCTTCGCCAAAAGTCTAAGGTTTCCCGGGCAATGCCAATCAGCCCGGGGTAAGTCGGGTCCTAAGTCTCAGCCGAACGGTGAGGGCGATGGCAGAAACGGTTAATATTCCGTTACTACCTTTAGGAGCGATGTGGAGACGGAGCAGTGACACTGCCGCGGGGTGACGGACATCCCCGTTAAAGAGTGTAGGCGTAGATCGGAGCAGGCAAATCCACTCCGAGAGCCGACCTTGAAAGTACTGCAGCTTCTTCGGGAGCAGCAGATAGCGCAGGTAATCAGACTTCCAAGAAAATCCGCTAAGCATATCCTGAGGGTACCCGTACCGCAATCCGACACAGGTAGACGGGTAGAACATACTAAGGCGTTGAGAGATTCATGGTTAAGGAACTAGGCAAATTGACCCCGTAACTTCGGGATAAGGGGTCCTCATAGCAATATGAGGCGCAGAGAATAGGTCCAGGCAACTGTTTAACAAAAACACAGGGCTGTGCAAACTCGAAAGATGACGTATACAGCCTGACACCTGCCCGGTGCTGGAAGGTTAAGAGGAGATGTCACTAGTAATAGGAAGCATTGAATTGAAGCCCCAGTAAACGGCGGCCGTAACTATAACGGTCCTAAGGTAGCGAAATTCCTTGTCGGGTAAGTTCCGACCTGCACGAATGGTGTAATGATCCGGACGCTGTCTCAACCATGAGCTCAGTGAAATTGTAGTATCGGTGAAGATGCCGATTACCCGCGATGGGACGAAAAGACCCCGTGAACCTTTACTACAGCTTAGCATTGACCTTGGTCATCCGATGTGTAGGATAGGCCGGAGGCTTTGAAGCAGGTGCGCCAGCATTTGTGGAGCCATCCTTGAAATACGGCCCTTTGGCTGTCTGAGGTCTAACCCGCGAAATGCGGGGACACTGCTTGGTGGGTAGTTTGACTGGGGTGGTCGCCTCCAAAAGCGTAACGGAGGCTTCCAAAGGTGCCCTCAGGTCGATTGGTAACCGACCTCATAGAGTGCAATGGCATAAGGCGCTTGACTGGGAGGCAGACATGCCGAGCAGGCAGGAAACTGGGGCATAGTGATCCGGCGGATGTGTATGGAAACTCCGTCGCTCAAAGGATAAAAGGTACTCCGGGGATAACAGGCTGATCCCCCCCAAGAGCTCATATCGACGGGTGGTTTGGCACCTCGATGTCGGCTCGTCACATCCTGGGGCTGGAGAAGGTCCCAAGGGTTGGGCTGTTCGCCCATTAAAGTGGCACGCGAGCTGGGTTCAGAACGTCGTGAGACAGTTCGGTCTCTATCTATCGTGGGCGCAGGAGTTTTGCGTGGTGCCGTCACTAGTACGAGAGGACCGTGATGGACAGACCTCCGGTTTACCAGTTGTGCCGCCAGGTGCACCGCTGGGTATCTGAGTCTGGAATGGATAAGCGCTGAAAGCATCTAAGTGCGAAGCCAGCCGCAAGATGAGAACTCCATTGAGGGTCGTTGAAGACGACAACGTTGATAGGGTGCAGGTGTAGAGACGGCGACGTCACAGCCGAGCACTACTAATTGCCCGAAACTTTCTTCTCTTCCCTCGCTTCTACTTTGAGTTGTTCAAGCAAAAAAAGGAAAGAACACAGAAGTGTTTACACCACAGTTTACAGCTTGTGAAAATCATGTCAACCCCTTTATCAGGTGGTTATTGCGGTGGGGTTCCACCTCTTCCCATTCCGAACAGAGAAGTTAAGCCCACTTGCGCCGATGGTACTGCAATGCAATGCGGGAGAGTAGGTAGCCGCCTTTTTTCTTAACGAAG
>NZ_BAJQ01000091.1 GCF_000613785.1 Segatella oulorum JCM 14966
CATGTTTTTTTAAAGAAAAATTTGTTGTAGTGGTGGAAATATAATATCTTTGCTACCGCATTCTTCTATTATCTAATGACAAAAAGTAAAATCATATAATTAGTGTAGTCATGAATATAAACGAAATGATGAAGCCTTATGTTATAGGCTTAGACCTTGGAGGAACCAATTCTGTTTTTGGTATTGTTGATTCGCGTGGTGAAATTAAGGCCACGACAGCCATCAAGACGCAAGGTTACGACAAAGTGGAGGATTATGTTGATGCTGCTGTAGAGGCATTGAAGGTAATCATCGATCAGGTTGGCGGCCTTGGCACCATTAAAGCAATGGGGATTGGTGCGCCGAATGGAAATTTTTATACGGGCACAATAGAGTTTGCTCCTAACTTGTCGTGGGGACGTACGGGCATCGTTCCTTTAGCCGACATGTTTAGTAAGCGCTTGGAAAACACTCCTGTCGGGCTTACAAACGATGCCAACGCGGCAGCCATTGGCGAAATGACCTATGGCGTAGCGCGCGGAATGAAGAACTTCATCGTCCTCACTTTGGGCACGGGCGTCGGTTCGGGTATCGTGGTCAATGGCCAGATGGTTTATGGAAGCGATGGCTTTGCCGGCGAGTTAGGCCACATGATTGTTCGCCCTCACGAAGGACGTATGTGTGGTTGCGGACGTAAAGGCTGTTTGGAAGCTTATTGTTCTGCCACAGGTGTTGCCCGGAGTGCACGCGAGTTTTTGAAAGAGAGCGATGAACCATCCTTATTGCGCGATATTAATGCAGACGACATCACGGCGTTAGACGTAAGTATTGCGGCTGGAAAGGGCGATGCGTTGGCCAATCGTGTGTATGACTTTACAGGCAAGTTGTTGGGCGAGGCTTGTGCCAATTTCATGACATTCTCGAGTCCTGAAGCCTTTATTTTCTTCGGTGGATTGACAAAGGCCGGCGATTTGCTCATGAAACCTTTGGTGGAGAGTTACAATGAAACGGTGCTCCCTATTTATAAAAATAAGGCCAAATTCTTGATTAGCGGACTTGAAGGGTCAAGCGCTGCAGTGTTAGGAGCGAGCGCTGTTGGATGGGAGTTGTAAAAACTACATATTTAAGCAGATTGCCTTTGCAATCTGCTTTTTATTTACCTTTGCAGCCCGTATGAATTTTGCATCCGCCTTTGATTACAATATATTAGAACTCGTCGTAAAGGGTGTTCTGATAGGGATATTGGCCTCGGCTCCTATGGGACCAGTTGGTATTTTGTGCATCAACCGAACGCTGAAAAAGGGTCGTTGGTTTGGGTTTGTAACGGGTGTCGGTGCAGCTTTCAGCGACTTGATATATGCTGTGCTTACAGGTGTCGGCATGAGCTTTGTGATAGATTTTGTAAACAATCCTAACACAAAGTTTTATCTTCAGGTGTTTGGTGGCATCCTCATTCTTCTCTTTGGCATTTATAGCTATCGCAGCAATCCCATGGAGAAGGCCCATAAGAGCAGTAGCGGCAGTCGTGGCTCATTGTTGCATAACGGGATAACGGCCTTCGTTGTAACGTTTAGCAATCTGCTCATCATTCCCTATTTCATGATGCTGTTTGCTTTGTTTGCTTTCGTTATTCCCGACCATAAGGCCGAGATGACCATTGGCTATGCAGGTGTCTTGTTAGGCGCTTTGTTGTGGTGGTATGGCCTGACGTGGCTCATCGACAAAGTTCGGGCTAAATTTAATGATAATGCCATTGTTATAATCAACAAGGTTATCGGTGGTGTGGTGATTGTTTTTGCTTTGATAGCGCTTGTCGGCACCATCTTTAATTTATACCATCTTCCTGAATTGTCGGCTTTGTAGGCACAAGGTGAAGATTGAAAAGAATAGGTAGCTATGTTTATTGCACAAGAATTAAGGAGAAAGTCTATAGCAGAGTATCTGCTTTATATGTGGCAGATTGAAGACACCATCCGCGCGATGGGGTGTTCGTTGCCGCTGATTCGGAAGGCTTATATCAATCAATTTACAAGTTATACGGAAGAGCAGCGTGCCGAGGAGTTAGATTGGTTTGGCAATTTAGTGCGCATGATGAACGAAGAAGGTAAGCGCGAACAGGGGCATTTAAATATTAATGCCATTGTGGTGCGTGATATGGCCGACTTGCACCATCGCTTGTTGCAAAGCAATAAATTCCCCATCTATAATGCCGAATATTATAAGGTGCTGCCTTTTATTGTGGAGTTGCGCAACAAGGGTGAAAAAGACATCAATGAGATTGAGACGTGTTTAGATGCCCTCTATGGTGTGATGCTGTTGCGTTTGCAAAAAAAGGATATTAATCCCGAGACCCAACATGCGATGAAGGAGATATCAACCTTCATAGGCATGCTTAGTGATTACTATTTGAAAGATGAGACCGAAGGATTGGACTTCGGCGAGGAATAAAAATATAGAGTTACGATTTAAAAGGTAGGAGCTATGAAGATTCTTGTTACAGGTGCAAACGGACAGTTGGGAAATGAAATACAAATCTGTGCAAAGCAGAGTAAAGATGAGTTTATTTTCACGGATGTTTGTGAGGGCTATACCCATTTAGACATCACCAATCTTGAGGCTATTCGCGAGATGGTGAAGACACATGATGTGAAGTGCATCATCAACTGTGCGGCATGGACCAATGTCGATGCAGCCGAAACGGCCGGAGATATTGTCGATGTGCTCAATGCTAAGGCACCCGAAAATTTGGCACTTGCAATGAAAGACGTTGACGGATTGTTGGTGCACATCAGCACCGACTATGTTTTCGGCGGAACAAACTATAATGTTCCGTGTAAGGAGACGCAGCAAGGAGAGCCAACAGGAGTCTACGGGCGAACGAAATTGCATGGCGAACAGCTCATTCAAGCTACAGGAGTGCAGCATATCATCATTCGCACAGCATGGCTCTATTCCGAATATGGCAAGAATTTTGTGAAGACCATGTTGTCGCTCTTGCAGACTAAGCCGCAGTTGAAGGTTGTTTTCGACCAATGTGGAACCCCCACCTACGCCGGAGATTTGGCCGATGTTATCGTGCATATCATTGAGCGTCGGCAATTTGTTGGCAACGAAGGCATTTATCATTTCAGCAACGAAGGGGTTTGCTCTTGGTATGATTTCACTCTCGCCATAGCTGAACTTACCGGCAATACGACCTGTGAGGTGCTGCCTTGTCATAGCGATGAGTATCCCAGTCCGGTGGTGCGTCCAGCTTATTCTGTTTTGGATAAAACAAAAATCAAGCATACTTTTGGCTATCAGATACCCTATTGGCGCGACAGTTTGAAGAAATGTCTTGCCAACATGGGCGAATAGCATAATCCAGTATCAATTTTATACAGATAAAGATTTTAGGTATGAATGAAATACAACGGCGGCGAACCTTTGCCATCATCTCCCATCCTGATGCAGGTAAGACAACGCTGACGGAAAAATTCCTCTTGTTTGGTGGCCAAATTCAGGTGGCAGGTGCCGTAAAAAGCAATAAGATACGCAAGACGGCTACATCCGATTGGATGGATATTGAAAAGCAGCGTGGCATCTCTGTTTCGACATCTGTCATGGAGTTTGATTACCTTCCCGATGGTGAAACAGGTGAGCCCTATAAGGTGAATATCTTAGACACGCCAGGTCACCAAGACTTTGCCGAAGACACCTATCGCACCCTGACGGCGGTTGATTCGGCCATCATCGTGGTAGATAGCGCAAAAGGTGTGGAGGCGCAGACGCGAAAGCTCATGGAGGTGTGTCGCATGCGCAATACACCCGTTATCATCTTCATCAATAAGATGGACCGCGAAGGGCGTGATGCATTTGATTTGCTGGATGAATTAGAAGAGGAACTGCAAATAAAAGTGCGCCCGTTGTCGTGGCCCATTGGGCAGGGACATCGGTTTAAGGGCGTTTATAACATCTATGAGCAGCAGCTAAACCTCTTCACACCCAATAAACAACGCGTAACCGAGAAGGTGGCTGTGGATATTAAAACAGCCGAGCTCAACGAGATGGTGGGCGAGCGCGAAGCACAGCAATTGCGTGATGATTTGGAATTGGTCGATGGGGTTTATCCCACTTTCGAAGAAGAAGACTATCGTGCCGGTGTGGTTGCTCCCGTCTTCTTTGGTTCGGCTCTGAATAATTTTGGCGTGCAAGAACTCCTAAATTGTTTTGTTGACATTGCTCCCAGCCCACGTCCCACAAAAGCCGAGGAGCGAATGGTGATGCCCGAAGAGCCTAAGTTTACAGGATTTATTTTTAAAATCACGGCCAATATCGATCCCAACCATCGCAGTTGCATTGCTTTTTGCAAGGTTTGTTCTGGGAAATTTGTGCGCAATCAGCCCTATTTGCACGTGAGACAGGAGAAAACAGTGCGTTTTTCTTCGCCCACACAGTTTATGGCGCAACGCAAAAGCACCGTTGACGAAGCCTATCCAGGTGATATTGTCGGCCTGCCCGATAATGGCATATTCAAGATTGGCGACACGCTGACCGAGGGCGAGCAGCTGCATTTCCGCGGCTTGCCGAGCTTCTCGCCCCTGCTGTTTAAATATATTGAGAACGACGATCCCATGAAAAGCAAACAATTTCAAAAGGGATTAGATCAGTTGATGGATGAGGGTGTGGCGCAGTTGTTTGTCAATCAGTTCAACGGTCGCAAAATCGTGGGCACCGTGGGACAACTGCAATTCGAAGTCATCCAATATCGTTTGGAGCACGAGTATAATGCCAAATGTCGTTGGGAACCCGTGCATCTGCATAAAGCCTGCTGGGTAGAGTCGGATGATCCGGCTGAATTGGAAAACTTCAAAAAACGCAAATACCAATATATGGCTAAAGACACCGAGGGCCGTGATGTCTTCTTGGCCGACAGCGGCTATGTGCTTTCCATGGCCCAGCAAGACTTTGAGCATATAAAATTCCATTTCACGAGCGAATTTTAATCCATCAGATGGCGCAGGATATGGAGCGAACAACGGCCGAGAATGTTGCGGCAATCGATGAAACGGATACCACCCCATGGTATGCTATCAAGCTATACACGGTGAGACAGCAGGCCGTAGCAGCTTATTTCGCCGAGCATGGGCTTGAAACATTCATTCCCGAGCAATATGTTGATTATGAAGATAAAGAGCATCACATTCGGCATGAACTGCGGCCCGTGGTGCGTAACCTCATCTTCTTGAAAAAAACATTGTCCGAGAAAGAAATGCGCAAGCTCGTCACCTCTTCACCTTTGAAAATGAGTGTCGTCACCAAGGAGATGGGCTCACCTGCGTATTGCGAAATCCCAGCCAAACAAATGTTCGACTTCAAAATGATGTGCAACCCAGAGCTCACGATGAAAAAATTCCTGAGCACCGAGCAAGCCCATCTCAAAAAAGGAGATAAAGTGTTGGTGCACCATGGGCCTTTGAAAGGACTAACCGGCCGTTTGGTGCGCTCGAACAAAAAATACTATTTGCTGAAAGAAATTCCCGGTATGGCCATTATGGTGAAGGTTTCGCGCTGGTGTTGCGAGGCAGCCGAGTAAATGGATGGGCACACCGGAGAAGCCCCCCTACCAATTCCCCGACCATTCCACCAATAAACGAACGAACACCCATACACACACATCGGGGGCGGAAATGCATCGCGCACTCCCGCCCCCATTACTTA
>NZ_BAJQ01000090.1 GCF_000613785.1 Segatella oulorum JCM 14966
TCCCATAAATAATTATCATCCAACCCATTAAAGTATCATAACAATGAAAGAAAAAGATTTATCACTTATCAAGCGATATTCCATTGTGGAGTATCTCGAAAAGAAAGGTATCAGGCCTGTCCGCAGGACACCAGCCTATGCCATGTACCGTTCACCGCTCAGGGAGGAAACGCGTCCGAGTTTCAAAGTGGATACGGAAAAGAACCTTTGGATAGACTATGCCGAAGGCAGGGGCGGAAGTATCATCGACCTCTGTATGCGATTAGAGAACTGCACGCTATCGGAAGCCATCCACCGCTTGGGGCAGACCACTCCTGATGATACTGCATATAGTTCTCACAACGACTTCGCGCCAAACAAATCCCAACCGGCAAACGAGGCGAGGAAACTGATGGAGGTATCAGACACCCTGCCGCCACATTTGCAGGAGTATCTTACAAAGGTACGCTGCATTGATTTGGAGAAAGCAAGGCCTTTTCTCAAATGTATCAGCTATGAGGTAAGGGGCTGGTGCTATCAAGCCATTGGCTTTGCCAATCCATCGGGAGGATATGAACTTCGGGATAATGGTTCGTTCAAAGGAACAATCGCCCCGAAGGACATTACTCCGATATTTACCAAACAATCAGAACACGCAACAGACAAGACACCGCCTGTATGTGTGTTTGAGGGATTTATGGATTTTCTTTCTTTTCTTTCAATGAAAGAAGAAATCACCAACCACTGCCTTGTGATGAACTCCGTAAGCAATGTGGCAAGAGCTGTCCGCTATCTAACCGACCAACATCTGACCCATATCCGTGCCTTCCTTGACAATGACGATGCAGGGCGGAGAACCATGCAAGAATTTGTAAGGGCAGGCTTCAAGGTGGAGGATATGTCCCGATATTACCAGGACTGCAAAGACCTCAACGAGTTTCATGTCAGCCGTATGCGTGAGCAGAAGAAGCAGAAAGCACAGGAACAGAAAAGAATGGTGGTTACAGAACAAAATGAGAGCAAGAAATCAAAACAAGTCAAACATAAAATTAGATAGTAAAATGGAAAATAAAACAAAGACAACGGACAAAGATTTTTCATGGCTTTTGGGTGTAGAAGATGAAACAGAGTACGAATCTACTTCACAAGAAGCGACTGCAGTTCCTGAAAGAGAAAGACCAACAAACAAGCAGGATACAGAGAATCCCATGCACTCCGAGCCTGCACGGAACACTGAGAGTGCAACTGTTCAAAGACGTATCAGTGCCAAGATGAGAAAGAAAACACTCGAAGCCTACAAGCAAGCCTATCTTGTGCCGACCAAGTTAAACAACCGTAAGGCTGTCTATCTGAGTAGGGAGACACAGGAGCGTACCGACTTCATTGTGCGTAGGTTAGGCGACAGGGGCAGCAACCTTTCAAGCTTTGTGGAGAACATCGTTCGTCAGCATCTGAAGGAATATGGTGAAGATATAGAGAAATGGAGAAGGTTATAAACCGCAGGAAGGGGGCGAGGGATGAATTTCAAAAGATTTATTTCCCGCTCTAATCCTACTATCGCATTAAAATATGATGTCATATTCTCGTAAATGAGACGTCATATTTGGGCAAATATGACATCATATTTTTAGCAAGCAGACATCTGAATGATGAGAACACCACGAACACAGTTAAACACAGAATGCACGGCATTCACTTTTCGGCTGCAAAACGCCTCGTGCGTAAATGGTCTTATCACTGACATTGCAAGATGTCAGTTTGTACCCACAAACTGCTCTTGCTCCCCCTCGTCAGACTGTCGGGGAGATTAGACCGTAATCACTCCGTTCTCATCGGTCAGCATTCAAGAATTAAGAGACAATGAATCATCTATAATGATTAACTTTCAAAGAAGCTTATATGAACAGATATAATAAAAAGACTGCCAAATGGCAGCAACAGAATAAGGAAGAGCAGAAGATGAACAAGACAGAGTTCATCAAAGTAAGATGCACCTCAGAGGAAAAGCAGCGTATCAAGTCAAAGGCGGAAAGTGCGGGACGTAAGTTCTCCGACTACTATCGTGAGATACTCCTAAATGGAGAGGTGGCAGCCGTTCCTAAGATGACAGAAAATGAGAGGGAAGCCATTTGTATACTTCAGCATACAGGACGGTTCTATGGGCAGATTTCTAACCTCATCAAAGTAAAAGATGAGAGATGGGTACATATTACACAGAACCTTTCGCTATGTGCCAAAGAGGCATTTAAGAGATTCTACGACCCTCATTTTCGTGTAGACAATGAGATATATAAGGTCTTAAATATGACAAGAGATGATCGGTAAATGCAAGGCAATAGCGCATGGCAGCACGGCTTTGGACTATATATTCAGGGAAGGCAAACTCGGCAGTCGGCTTGCCTTCCATAATCTTTGCAGCAGAGATCCAAAGACTATCTATGAGGAAATGAAAGTGGTCAGCGACTATAACAGCCGTTGCAGGAACAAGTTCCTCCGCATTGAAATCGGTATCGCACCGAAGGACGAGAAAAGACTACCTATATCCGAGCTTATGGGAATAGCCCATTTGTTTGCCAAGCGAATGGGACTTGACAACCACCAATGGGTAGCAGTAACGCACAAGGACACTGATAATAGACACATTCACATCATTGCCAACCGCATCAGCCTGTACGGAGAGGTCTATGATACCACTTTTGTAAGCAACAGGGCAGCAAGAGTGGCGGAGGAAATAAGCCGCTCGAAAGGCTTGACTATCGCAAAGGAGGTCAGGGCGGAGAGGAAGCATCAGAAAGCAAAGGCCAATCCTACGAGAGAACAGACAAAGCATCAAATACAGAATGTTTGCTATACCCTGCTTGAGAAGTATAAAGGAACAGGCATCACGGGACACTCCATGTTCCTCTATGAACTGAATAAGAACGGCATTTCCATAGAGCGTATGAAGAACAAGCAGGGTAAGGTCTATGGATTGAGGTTCTCATATGCAGTACAAACCTTCAAGGCTTCCGAAATCGGCAGGGAGTTTAGTTACCGTTCCTTACAGAAGAACTTCGAGATAAGCAAAAAGACTGAACCAAAGAAAACCATGACAATGGCAGATGAGCCGACAAAGAACAACGCTCAATCCGATACAGGTTATCAACTTGTTCCTCCCAGCCGTTCGTGCATACCGCCTATAAAAGCAAACGAAAGTTCATCTATTGCACAAGCCGTAGGAAATGTAGCAAGCACCGCCTTGAATGCTGCCGAAGAAATGATTTCGGGGGCAGGTGGACTTATCAATCCACAGACACACGGTGATGATTATGCCGAGATGGCATGGCAACATAAACTTAGGAACCAAATCAAGAAAAAGAAGAAGCGAGGGAGAAGTATATAACAGCTCCTATCTATTTCCAATCGCTCAAAAACTCAAGGATGAAGTAAAAGAGCGAAAATCTTATCAAAAACGCTTGTTATTCAAAGCAAATTATTATCTTTGTAAATAAAGGTATATTTATAACAAGTATGAAATCAAGTTATTTTTATCATAACCTTCCATACAAAGAAGGAGAAGAACCAGATTGGCTGGTAAACATTGAGGAATATAGCAGAGTGAACAGCCTTAGAGTTTATCTACTAAAGAACCCAGTAGTAGACTCTGGTCATGAAGAATATGAAAAACATTTTCTTCTTTTAGCATCAGGTTTTCAGCTTTGCATCGTGGAAGATCCTGATTCTGAAAACTTTGAGAGTTTTGAAGAAGACATAAAAGGCGATATAAGATATTTGTACCAAAAGTATGACTATCGTTCAAAAATGGGACTCTACTCTAAAGTGGAGAATGAGCTAATTAAATCAACGAAACTTGGCGATTTTGCAGATATCGCAGGTTTGATGGATAAGTTAAGGCTTTCAGAACCTTTGCAGAAACGAAAGTCTGAATTATTAGTTTCACTCTGTATTGGTAGCATCAATGAAATAGCGAAAGTTGGTGTTGATGTACCAGAAACGCTGGTGGAAAAAGTTAGGCATAAAATTCAACTTTTCGATGGTGATCAAACTAGGTTTATTTATGATAACCGCCAGCAGAAAGTGATTAAGATTCAGGGACTTTCAGGAACGGGTAAGACGGAATTGCTTCTTCATAAGCTGAAAGAACTATACTCTTTGTCAGATGATGTAAAGATATTCTTTACATGCCATAACCGTATACTCGCAAGTACTTTGCGCATCCGCATCCAACAATTCTTTAACTATATGAAAGTGCAAAAGCAAATTGATTGGGAAGAAAGATTATGGTGTGCAAATGCCTGGGGACGAACTTTGGATCCTGACTCTGGCCTTTATAGCTATATATGCGAACATTATGGGCTTTCGTTTCACAGTTATAGTAATTCTACCTCATTTGACCAGATTTGCAAACAAGCATTGAACGAACTGAGAAGTCAAGGAGAAGTTAAGCCTGCCTTTGATTATATAATAGTGGATGAGAGCCAAGATTTGATCAAAATTTTGAGGAGTTATGCAAGGCTGTAACATCAAAGCAGGTATATATGGCAGGTGATGTTTTCCAATCTATTTTTGCAGAACATATCGCCAAAGCATACAATGCAGATTACCTCCTTGGTAAATGCTATAGAACAGCTCCTGATACTTTGATGTTTGCACACGCTATGGGGCTTGGTCTTTTTGAGCCAAAACGTTACAGATGGTTGAAAGAAGAGGATTGGAAAACCTGCGGCTATTCTGTGAAGAGGAATGGGGATAGATTGACTTTAACAAGAGAGCCTAACAAAAGATTTGACGGCGATGATATTTCGTATGAAAGTGTGAAAGTGTATAAAAGAAAACAAACAGCCACAATAGAGCAGATGGTGTGTGTGCTTATAGACGAGATGAACAAAGAGAATGATAATACACTAACACCTAATGATGTTGCAATTATTTTTGTTGATGAAAAAAAAGACAATTATAATCTTGCAAATCAGATTTGTATGGCAATAGGCAATAAATATAATTGGGAAACCAATAAAGCATACGAATCTAAAAAGCCAGTCGCCAATTCTGTTTTAGTCAGCAACAGAAATAATGCAAAAGGACTAGAATACCCATATGTAATATGTATTACAGAAAATATCGCAGATAATCACCAGTTTAGAAATGCACTCTACACGATGCTTACACGCTCATTTATACGAAGTTATCTATTGATTACCGATCCTACTTACAAAATTCCTCAAGAGATAAGAGATGGTCTTCATCAGATAGAAAAAACCCATGCTATGAATATAAAATGTGCTGATGCTGATGAGGAAAAAGAAATCGGTATGAGATTTAAGCAGGCAAAGCGAGCCATATCACTTAAAGAGCTGGTTGAGAAATATGTTAAAGACAATAGTATTGATGGGATTTATGTAAATAAGATACTCGAAATGTTTGCCTTAATAGATATTACAGGGTTAGAAGAAGATGACCTATTAGAGAAAATTGAAAAGACCGCAGACCTATTAATGTCAAGATAGTATGAGATATGTACATTCACTAGGAAGTATGTCAAGTGCAAAAATGGAGGGCAAACTAAAGAAACCTTTAGATTACATCAATATTGTTCTTCAGATAATAGAGCATCTTCTTTCTTGGGATGGCCCAGAAAATGAAGCAACGGTTAAGATGCCTTATCTCGTAATAAAATCAACGAAGATAATTCGACGAGCCTTTATTATAAAAAACGATCAGATAGTAAGCTTTTCATTCCCGTTTCACATTTATGAGAATAAGGCTAGCGCTACTGCTCTTGATAAATGGCATGTAAGATACAAAGATATTGATGTTAGCACAGAAATTTTAAGTAAATGTAGAGAGCTGTATAGTGATTATGAAGCCTATCAAGGTAAAAAATCATATCAAGAGATAGCATCGGCTCAAAATCTTTCGGATACGGATATGTTAAAAGCTATTCGTTTATG
>NZ_BAJQ01000089.1 GCF_000613785.1 Segatella oulorum JCM 14966
TAATAAATTTATTCAGGCCAAATCTTAAAAATGACAAATGAGGAGATAAAAAAAACTCACCCAATGGGTTTAAGAGGAATTTTTAATAGTTATACGCTTGTTAAAATTATAAAATCCACCGGAATGGTCGTTAGTTTCATAGCAACGTTATCATTTACAGTATTTTTGTGGTTTTATTATAAGGAAACGAATGAGTTTTATACTTTCCTAGGAAAAATAACAACGACATTATTATCACTGCTCCCTAATTTATTAGGATTTTGCATTGGTGGATATGCTTTAATTATAGGAGCATGCAGTATGGAAATAATAAAGAAAATGTCAACACCTTTAGATAATAATGGGAATAAATTGAGCTTTTATCAGATTTTGAGCAGCATTTTTGCTAGTACCCTTATTATTCAATGTATTACCTTATTATTAACTTTTTTAATTCACCTATTCATGTTATTAGAATTAAAAACAACTAATGAATGTATAGGAAGTATTATTAATCTCTTGCTGATATTCGCATTGACTTTATTCTCATTTTTATCCATCAGTTTGCTTTTTTATACGGTTATAAATATTTTCACTTTAGGACAATCTGTGCATTTTTGTATAAGACTAAATAATAACAATAATGAATTGGGAGATAATTAACATTTCAACCCATTATGTTGGAAATAAGACAAAGGAAGAGGGTGTTATTTTATGTAAAAAAACGGTGTTAAAGGAGGATATAAAAAAGTATCTCATTGAGTATTTTCTATCTTCGTTTAATTTTGACCTATTGTGTTCTTTATTTCACGAGGCAGATATAAAATTAAATGCAGTTTACACCTATGTGTCTAGCATTTTTGATAATCCAGATTTAATGGTGAAAACATCCAAAAATATTGCGAAACATCTTTACATCCATAGTGACCATCCCAAAATAAAAGGTGGTGAGTTTTATACGGTCTATTTTAAAGACTGTATTTTGGATGGAGAAACTCTTGATGCGGTAGGGCTATTCAAGTCTGAGAACAAAGATACTTTTTTAAAAGTGTTGCATGAAAACGGAAATTTCAACTTAGAAAGTGACAAGGGTATCAACATTAAAAAGCTGGACAAAGGTTGCTTAATTTTCAATAAGGATAGAGAAAACGGATATATAGTTGCTGTGGTTGATAATACCAATAAGGGCGTAGGAGCTCAATACTGGATTGACGATTTCTTACATGTCCGCCAACGTAAGGACGAATACGCTAATACGCAAAATTTTATGGCGTTAGCAAAGAACTTTGTAATCAAAGAATTGCCTAAGGAATTTGAAGTTTCCAAAGCAGACCAAATTGATTTGCTCAACAAGTCATTGCATTTTTTCAAAGAGAAAGACACTTTTGATATTAACGATTTTGCCCATGAAGTAATTGCTCAACCCGAAGTGATTGAAAGATTTCATCAGTATAAACAGGAGTATGAGGACCAAAGTGATATTATCATCGATAATCAGTTCGAAATTTCTGAATCTGCTTGTAAAAAGCAGCAGCGCTCCTATAAACGGGTCATCAATTTGGACAAAAAAATCCAAATCGTCATTGCTGGCAATCGCCAAAACGTAGAACAGGGAGAGGATGATCGTGGAAAATTTTACAAGGTGTATTATAAGGAAGAAGATTAAATAGTGGAACCAAGTATTCGTGTTTTTATCGGAGTAAAAACGAATTTATGAGCGGAAATATTTCAGAAATAGTAAGAAAAAAAATAGAGAAAACAGATTATGGTATCGTGTTTTCTGCAAGCGATTTTTCTGTTGAAGTTACCAGGCAAAAATCAGCAAACAAGGTCTTAGAAAACTTGACTAAAGCTGGTGAAATTCGACGTTTGTCAAAAGGGCGATATTATAAAACAAAAATGACAGAGTTTGGCGAGCTTATGCCGAGCAGCTATCAGATTGTAAAGGACCTACTGGAAGAGAACGGCAAACTGATTGGTTATATTACAGGATATCAAATTTTTAATGAGCTTGGATTGACTACACAAGTTTCTGCCATTTTGCAGATAGGGACTATCAAAGATAAGAAAAGCACAAAGCGTGGTTATTACAGGATAAAATTTGTAAAGCAATGGAATACAATTACAAAAGAGAATATTCCTCTTTTGCAGTTGCTTGATTGCCTTCGTTTCTTCAAAAATATTCCTGACACTAATCCTGCGGATAACTGTAAAAAACTCTTGGGACTATTATCTAAGTTAAGCGAAATTCAACGCAACAAAATAAAAAAACTGTCTTTAAAATACACTCCGCAGACAATCGCATTATTGGGTGCAATGCTTGAAGTGTTGAATCCGAACGAAGATGTTCTGATACTGCAAACGTCGCTTAATTACCAGACATTTTATAATTTATCAATTCTGCAAGAAGTATTGCCTAATCAAAAAAAATGGAATATAAGATGAAACTGCACGAAAATCAACCTCTGTTTGCCCAACTACTCAATTTTGCAGCAAACACCCTGAATATAAGACCAGAATTTATCGAGAAAGACTATTGGATTACTTGTGCGTTACAGAGAATGTCTCAAAATGTCAATGCCGAGAAAGTCGTTTTCAAAGGAGGAACGTCCCTCTCTAAAGCATACCGTATAACCAATCGCTTTTCTGAGGATATAGATATAGCTGTCATTGATGCGGATTCTTTTTCTGGGAATCAACTAAAAACATTCATCAAACGACTTGCTAAAGATATGTCAGCCGATCTAAACGAACTTGTCGTACCCAATGTAACAAGTAAAGGTTCCCGCTTCTACAAGGCAATTTATCAATATCCAAACTTGGTCGGACTAACTTCTTCCGCTATGAAAGCAGGACAGATCCTAATTGAGGTCAATACTTATGCAAATCCATATCCATACATCCATAAGGAAATAAGTTCGTTTCTGACAGAGTATCTTATAAATATTGGCAGAATAGATTTGATAGAACAATACAATTTGAAACATTTCTCAATCAATGTTTTAGACAAGCGAAGGACTATTGTAGAAAAATTGGTTTCACTATTTCGTTTCTCATTTGAGGCTGATACCATTAAATCTTTATCTTCGAAAATCCGTCATTTCTATGATTTATATTATTTGATCAACGATGATGAATGCTCTAATTATATCCAATCAGCAGATTTTAGAAATGATTTCCAAGAACTTTTTATACACGACCAACAACAATTTTCCGAACCTGATGGTTGGTGTACAAAAACCGCCAATGATTCCCCTTTGTTTAAGGATTTCTCTGGTATATGGTTGAAATTAAGTCCTAATTATCGGAAAGAATTAACGCCTTTGGCGTTTTCCGAAATTCCCAACGAAACGTTAATTGCAGAAAAATTTATGGAGATTTTAAAGGTATTATTAATTTAATGATGCGCATAGATAAGATATTATGTGATATTGTAGCAATTGAGCACGGATTTCAGCATATCCTTGATGGGGCTGATAAAATCCTTTCGGCGTACTCAAAGGAACAGTGTTTTGAATTTGCACTTGAATTGTTAAAGCACTAAGCCTATCAAGCCCGAATGTTGGCAGCAACGATATTGGGCAGATTGGCAACAGAAGATAATAACGCACTTCGTTTTCTGAAAGAGCGAGTAAGCACTGATGAAAATTGGCGCGTGCAGGAAATGCTTGCAAAGGCTTTCGATGAAGTTTGTAAACACAGAGGGTATGAAGTTTCTTTACCTCTTATCGAAGAATGGCTGAACGATAATAATCCTAATGTTGTCCGTGCTGTAATGGAAGGATTGAGGATTTGGACAAGTCGCCCATTCTTCAAAGAAAATCCTGCAATTGCTATTGCCCTAATCGCTAAGCACAAGGCAAATAAGAGCGAGTATCTTCGGAAATCCGTGGGAAACGCTTTGAAGGATATAAGCAAAAAACATCGTGAATTGATACGAGCCGAAGTACGACAATGGGATTTATCCAATCCTCGAATTTCGTTTACTTACAAACTCACAGCAAAGCTGCTAAAATGAATATTACAATGCGCAAAGCCATTCTTTTTATTTTCTCTGGACTACCAGCAGTTGGCAAATCCACACTTGCAAAGTTTGTAGTAAAAGAGTTTGGAGCTGTTTATCTGCGCATTGATACCATTGAACAAGGTTTGAAAGACTTGTGCCGTATCAATGTTGAGGGAGAAGGCTATCGGTTGGCATATCGTATGGCAACCGACAATTTGCAATTGGGCAACAATGTCGTGGCTGATTGTTGTAACCCTATTGAACTGACAAGGCGAGAATGGGAAGAGGTTGCTGTTAATAACAACTGTTGTTTTGTAAATATTGAGGTTATATGTTCGGATAAGACAGAACACAAAAAGCGTGCAGAACAGAGAAATATAGAAGTAGCAAATATGAATATCCTTGTGTGGGACGACATCGAAAACCGAGAATATCACGAGTGGCCCAAAAGCCGTATCGTCATTGAAACGGCAGGAAAGACTATTAAACAATGCCAAACCGAACTAAAAGAAAAGGTTGCAGATAGTCTTTTTAAAAAAGGAGATGGTTAAGAATATGAAGTCATAGACGATTCGTTGAAAGCAACCATCAACGAAAAGCTCTGTTATACAAAACTTGTGTATGAGAGAATAAACCGAAAGCTCGGACTTTATCTATCGCCACAAGAAATAGAAAGTTTTATTTCAGACATTATTATGCATACAGACACGAATCTTTTCCTGAAAAAAGGAAAGAACTATTATATAACTAATGATACAGAACATATCCGTATCACCGTTAACTCTTGTACATTCAGAGTTATTTCAACTGATAAAATATAAAAAAAACAATGGCACGAGCAACAACAAAAGTGGATTTAATAACATCTGCTAATGGACAATTTGAGAAGATGTGGAAGCTCATAGACAGTATGAGCAAAGAGCTACAGACAGCAACCTTTGCAGAAAAAATGGCTGCAATGGGCAAAGAAGCACATTGGAGCAGGGACAAAAATCTGCGCGATGTACTTGTTCATCTGTATGAATGGCATCAGTTGTTACTGAATTGGATAAACTCCAATCGTGAGGGAGAATGCAAATCTTTTCTTCCTGAGCCTTATAATTGGAAAACATATCCAGTAATGAACGTGGAGTTTTGGAAGAAACATCAAAACACACTGCTATCAGATGCAAAGGCAATGTTAAAAGAAAGCCATCAACAAGTAATGGAATTGATTGCAACTTTCTCTGACAACGAACTCTTTAACAAGGGTATATTCGATTGGACAGGCACCTCTACGCTTGGTTCTTATAGTGTTTCAGCAACTTCAAGCCATTATGATTGGGCGATAAAGAAAATAAAAGTACATATTAAAACACAATAAACAAACGATAGAAACTTTACAATAAGGTTAATAAAGAAACGTGGAAGATAAGAAAAAAGTATGGAACTACAAACAAAACGCTTGATACTGAGAGCGTGGAAAGAAAGCGATGCTGAAGCATTATACAAATATGCACGGAATCCGAACGTTGGTCCTATTGCTGGTTGGACACCGCATACCAGTATAGAGAATAGTCTTGAAATTATAAAGACGGTACTCTCTGCTCCTGAGACCTATGCAGTTGTGTTGAAAGAAGCTGGCGAAGCTGTTGGCAGCGTTGGAATAATGACTGCAAGAAGTGAAATCCACAGTGCAAAGATAGCAGACAATGAGTGTGAAATAGGTTATTGGATTGGTGAACCCTACTGGGGACAAGGCTTGATTCCTGAAGCCGTAAACGAATTGCTTCGGTATGCGTTTGAGGATTTAGGGAAAACTACAGTTTGGTGTGGGTACTACGATGGCAACGAGAAATCAAAACGAGTACAAGAAAAATGCGGATTCGTTTACAGCCATACTGAAGAAAATAAGCCTGTTCCACTGTTGAATGAGGTTCGTACAGAGTATTTTACCAAAATCACTTTAGAGGATTGGAAGAAACAGTATGGTAGTTTGAAATAAATAACAAGAGAAATTATGGCAAAAATAAACTTAATAATGATACTTCTTCCTTTCGTGTTTATGGTTCATGATTACGAGGAAATTATTATG
>NZ_BAJQ01000088.1 GCF_000613785.1 Segatella oulorum JCM 14966
TGTATAGTCGCAAAAGAGGCTTCGACGATGCACTGCAAGCGTGTATAGTCGCAAAAGAGGCTTCGACGGCGATATGATCCGCGCGTTATGCCGCTACGAAACGTAGGCGCAGGCTGTTGAGCACCACACTCACACTCGAGAAGGCCATGAGCGCGCTGGCCCAAAGGGGCGTGATTTGCCAGTCGATGCCAAACGCATAGAGCACACCGGCAGCCAACGGAATGCAAACGAGGTTGTAGATGAAAGCCCAGAAAAGGTTTTGCGCAATCATCCGCACCGTGCGCTGACTCAGGTCGAAGGCGCGGGGAATGTTGCGCAGGTCATCGCCCATGAGCGTCACTTGTGCCACATCCATCGCCACATCGGTGCCTCGCCCAATGGCCATGCTCACGTCGGCCAAGGCCAGCGCCTGCGTGTCGTTGATGCCGTCACCAATCATGGCTACGGTGTGACCTTCGCGTTGCAACTGGCGCACAAGGTTCTCTTTGTCTTGCGGCAGCACCTTGCTTTGATAATGCTCGATGCCCGCTTTGTTGGCCCAATAGTGGGCAGCCTCCTCTTTGTCGCCGCTCATCATGTAGACGGCAATGCCACGTTCCTGCAAGGCTTTCATGGCTTCGGCCGCATGGGGCTTCAGGGTTTCGCGCGCTTCTAAATCAAGGTTGTCGGCTTTGGTGAAGTCGATGGCTTGATTGGGCAAAGTGAGCGTGCCCGTCTTGTCAATCACGATGGCATCAACCTTGCGCATACGCTCCAAGGCGGTAGCATCCTTGATGAGCACTTGCAGTTCGGCAGCCTTACCGATGCCCACCATCAGCGCCGTCGGCGTGGCCAATCCCATGGCACACGGGCAGGCAATAACCAGCACAGCGATGGCCGAAAGGATGGCTTGTGGCAGATGATCCGCACCGCCCGCAACGAGCCAAATGACGAAGGTGAGCAAGGCGATGGCCGTAACAACGGGCACAAACACGAGCGCCACCTTGTCAACGACGCGCTGCACAGGCGCTTTGCTACTCTGGGCGGCTTGCACCATGCGGATGATTTGTGCCAAAGCGGTGTCTTCGCCAATCTGTTGTGCCTTCAACCGCAGCTTGCCTTGACTGGGGATGGTGCCTGCCAACACCCGACTCCCCACGCGCTTTTCGGCAGGAGTAGGCTCGCCCGTAATCATGCTCTCGTCGACATAGGCCGCATCGGCGGTCATAAAACTCTCGGCCTGCGTCACGATGCCGTCGACAGGTATCTTCTCGCCCGCGCGCACCTCTAACACATCACCTTTTGCAATGGTGGCGATGGGCACCTCGTCCACGTGGTCGCCATCCACCAAACGTGCCGTTTTGGGTTGCATTCCCATGAGGCGGCGAATGGAAGCAGCGGTGGCATCCTTGGCACGTTCCTCTAACAGGCGCCCCGTGAGCACAAAGGTGATAATCATCACGCTGGCATCGAAATAGGTGTGCCATGCGATTCCACGACTACCCCACAGCGCATCGCCCCAGAAAGTGTTGATGCAGCTAAACACGAAGCTGATGCCGGTGGACAGCGCAACGAGCGTATCCATGTTGGCCGTGAGATGGCGCAGCTGCTTCACGGCGTTGATAAAGAATTCGCGTCCGCAATACATGAAATTGGCCAATGCCAGCAACAAGGCCACTTGGTTGGCCATATCGCGGCTGCCAAGCGGCAACCAATGCATGGAAATCGCCATGACCGAGAGGGCAAAGAGCCACGAAAGCAACGTGCGCCGACGCAGCAACGTGTAGGCGCGCTGCTCGATTTCGGCCACACTGCGGTCGGCCTCGATTACCAAGTCGTAGCCGATGTCGTTCACGGCCTGCTTCATTTTCTCCAACGAAATGGTGGTGGGGTCATAGTCGATGAGCGCCGAACGCCCCGGCAACGACACCGAAGCCGAGTTGATGCCAGCCAAGGAGTTGAGCTTTTTCTCAACGTTGGCCGAGCAAGCCGAGCAGGCCATGCCCACCACAGGGATAGTTTTCTTCATGTGCGTTTACTCTAAAATCAATTCATAATGACCTGCCTCGTCAACGGCTTTCTTGATGGCTTCGGCCGAAACCTTTGCAGCATCGAAATCAACGGCCACATTGGCGGCATCCAAATGCGCCTCAGCCTTTTCTACACCCGGCAAAGCCTGGATAGCTTCTTCCACATGTGCTTTGCAATGACTGCACTTCATTCCTTCAACTTTAAATGTTTTTGTTGTCATAATCAATTCTCCTTTGTTTTTAAATTTATCGTAGGCAAAGGTAGTGTGTTTTTGGGTAAGGCACATTACAAAATTGTGGATAGTTGTTACAATATTCTGTTACTATGGGATAGGCTTTTTCCAAATATTTCTTAATAGCGTAGAGATTGCCGCAGAATTTGTGGTATATTTGCACGCAAACTCATGCAAAAAACAAAGAATTATGACAGGAATTATTATTCTCATTATTGTAGTGCTGTTGGCACTGTGGCTCATTTCGATTTACAATCGTTTGGTGAAGTTGCGGAATAACCGCGAGAATGCATTTGCTAACATCGACGTGCAGTTGAAGCAACGCCACGACCTTGTGCCGCAGTTGGTCGCAACGGTGAAGGGCTATGCCACACACGAGCGCGAATTGTTGGAGAAAGTGACGGAAGCACGTGCACAAGCCATGGGCGCAACGACGATGGACGACAAGATAGCGGCCGAGAATTCGCTCACCGCAGCCTTATCGGGTTTAAAAGTTTCGTTGGAGGCTTATCCTGATTTGAAAGCCAACCAAAACTTTTTGCAATTACAAAACGAGCTGGCCGACATCGAGAATAAGTTGGCTGCTGTGCGCCGCTTCTTCAATTCGGCAACGCGCGAATTGAACAACGCTGTGCAAACCTTCCCATCGAACCTCATTGCGGGCATGTTTGGTTTTAAAACCGAACCGATGTTTGAAATACCCACCGAGCAACGCGCCGAATTGGACAAAGCACCCGAAGTAAAGTTCTGAGCCGATGGAATATGTAGGCATGCAAACGCAAATCAGCCGCAACAACCGCCTGACGTGGCTGTTGCTGGCGATGTTTCCGCTCATCATTCTGGCTGTGGTGTGGGCGTTCTTGGCGGCGCTCCACTATTTTGAAGGTGGCTATTACGATGTCAACGGCGAATGGACGAGCACGCTCGACGTGGCCACCGTGAATGCCTATTTTGTGCAGGTGTTGCCGTGGGTAGTAGGCATCGTGGGCGTGTGGTTTATCATAGCCTACTACAGCAATGTGTCGATGATTCAGCATGCTACAGGCGCACGCCCCATTAGTCGGCAGGAAAATCCACGCTTGTATAACATTGTGGAGAACCTCTGCATGACCTGCAACATGGATATGCCGAAGATTAACGTGGTCGACGACCCGCAACTCAACGCATTTGCGAGCGGCATCAATGCAAAGAGCTACACGGTGACGGTGACAACGGGGCTGATGGACTTGCTCGACGACGACGAATTGGCTGGTGTCATCGGCCACGAACTGACGCACATTCGCAACCACGACACGAAGCTGCTCATCGTGAGCATCGTGTTTGTGGGCATCATTTCAACCGTGATGTCGATGATGGTGCGCATCATGTATCAGACGTTTCTCTACGGAGGCCGCAGCAGTAGCCGCGGTAACAGCGAGCGTGGCAACCGTGGTGCAGGCATCATCGTGGTGATGCTCATCGGTTTGGTGCTTTGCGCCATCGCCTATCTCTTCACGCTACTCACACGCTTTGCCATCTCACGCAAGCGCGAATACATGGCCGACGCGGGTGGGGCTGAGCTGTGTGGCAATCCGTTGGCGTTGGCTTCGGCACTGCGCAAGATTGAACACAACCCGGGATTAGATAACGTTTCGCGGCCCGACGTGGCGCAGCTGTTCATCATCCAGCCCGACGAGATGAAGCAAGGCATCATGGGTTTCATGAATTCGCTCTTCAGCACGCATCCCGATACCGCGAAACGCATCGCCATTTTAGAACAATTTTAATGAAACAAACCATTATGCGATGCCCCTTGCGCTGGGCTATGGCGCTGTTGCTGTGCATTCTGATGGGACGCGAAGCCGCCATGGCACAGGCGCAATCACCACGCAAAACAACGCCGCTGGTGGTGATGTTGGGCGACGAACGCACCTCACAAGCGGGCAACTGGAATAAACTTTTGGGTTGGAAAGGAGTGCAAAACGCAGGCGTGGCCGGCGAGACGCTTGCTGAGACGGGCGCACGCCTGAACACCATTTTGCAGCGCAAACCGCAAGCTATTTATGTGATGCTTGGCTGGCAGGAGGTGTGTGCAGGAGCATCGGCCGACGAAATTTTGCCGCGTGCCAAACGCTGATTGACCGCATCTGGGCACACGCCGCCACGACGAAGCTGTATGTGCTGAGCCTGCTGCCCATCAACGAGCGACTGACTACCGACAAAAACTTGATCGATAAGAGCGCGGTGGTGGCCGAAGTGAACCAAAAGTTGCGCCACTATTGCCAAACCAACCACATTGCCTACATCAACTTGTTCAAACAATTTGTGTTCCACGGCACCTACACGCTGCAAGATGCGCTCACCACCGACGGCGTGCATCTCACGCCCATGGCCTACAAGCGTTGGGCTTTTTTCCTGAAAAAGTTCACCGCCACAGCCGAGCAATCTTAATCCCCTGGGGAAAACACCTGTTGCATGACATTGGCTGGCGCACGATGATGCGCCAGTTCGTTTTTCATGAAGTCCATATAGGGCGCCGCATGCGCAAAGAACTGCCGATAGCCCGCACAAAGATAATTCAGGCCGGGCTGGCCATAACAATCGGTCAGGAAGCGGTTGCGCGGGCACTCCCCATGACAAGCAAACTCAAACCGGCACTCGCGGCACTGCCGTGGCAGCTGCTCGTGCTTCAACCGCGCGAAGGCTTGCTGCTTTGTGCCATACATCATTTCGCAGAGCGTCTGGTGGTTGAGATTGCCCAACCGATGCTCGGGAAACACGAAATGGTCGCACGAATACACATCGCCGTTATACTCCATCACGCCCGCGTGGCCACATTCCTTGGCCAACGTGCAGACACCCGGCGCCACGCCCACCCAGTTGGCCAAGGTGGCATCGAAAAGCTGAATGAAATAGTCGCCCACATCATGATGCACCCACGCATCGAACAGCCGGCAAAGAAAGCGCCCCCACTGTTGCGGCGTAACCGAGAAATCGGTCAGCGTGCCGCCCATCTGTGTGCCAGCTGCCAGCGTGAGGCCGTCGTCACGCGTCACCATGCGCTCCACCACGGGCGTGAATTGGATGTAGTGGCAGCCGATGGATTTAAAAAAATCGTAGAAAGCCAACGGCTCTTCGGCATTGAGATGGTTGACCACGGCCAGCGCGTTCCATTCCACCCCATGCTTGTTGAGCAAACGAATGCCGCGCATCACCTGCCCAAACGAGGGTCGCCCGGCGGCGGTGCGCCGATAGGCATCGTGAAAATCCTGCCCACCATCGATGGACACGCCCACCAGAAAGTTGTTTTCTTTGAAAAATTCGCACCATTCATCGGTCAGCAACGTGCCATTGGTTTGAATGGCATTGTCGATTTGCCGCCCCTGCGCATAACGCTTTTGCAGCGCCAACGCCCGCCGATAAAACGAGATGGGGCGCATCAAAGGCTCGCCGCCATGCCAGGTGAAGAGGATTTGCGGCGTGAGTTGCGCCTCGATATACTGCTGGATGAAGCGCTCGAGCAGTGCGTCGCTCATCACGTGGTGCGTGGGCTCGGCATAAAGGCCGCTCTTTTCTAAGTAATAACAATATTGGCAGCGCAGGTTGCAATGCGACCCAGCCGGCTTCACCATGACATACATGGGGCGCGAAAAAGGAGCTATCGTTGGCATCGAAGATGATTTTTTTAGTTGCCTACAAAGGTACGGCTTTTCGGTCGTCGCCAACACTTTTCGTTGTGGAAAAACACAGCGTCGGAATTTCCCGACGACCATCTTTTTGATTTTTTGGCTTGCGGAAAACTCCGACGCGCCATTTTAAGTTGATTTGGGGCTGCGGAATTTCCCGACGA
>NZ_BAJQ01000087.1 GCF_000613785.1 Segatella oulorum JCM 14966
TTCCATCCTGTTTGGGGAACGGCTGTCATAACCTTATACCTGCTTCAACCTATTTGGGGAACGGTAGGCATAACCTTATGCCAGCTCTAACCGAAACGGGAGGAGGAAGAATTATTTCAGCAAGTCGGGTCGCAGACGTTTGGTTCGTTCCATGGCTTGCTCAAATTCCCATTGCCGTATTTTGGCTTCGTTACCACTCAGCAAAATCTCGGGCACGCGCCATCCTTTATAGTCTGCCGGACGTGTGTAGATGGGAGCGGCCAAGAGGTCGTCTTGGAAGCAGTCGCTCAGCGCACTTTGTTCGTCGCTGATGCTACCTGGGATGAGCCTCACAATGGCATCGGTGATGGCGGCGGCAGCCAATTCGCCTCCCGTGAGCACATAGTCGCCAATGCTGAGTTCGCGTGTGATGAGGTGCTCGCGTATGCGCTGGTCAATGCCTTTGTAATGACCGCAAAGCATGATGAGGTTTCCTTTGAGTGAGAGCTCGTTGGCGATGTGCTGATTGAAGGTTTCACCATCGGGCTCATGTAAATCACCTCGTCATAGTGGCGCTGGGCTTGCAAGGCCGAGATGCACCTGTCGATGGGCTCGCATTGCATCACCATGCCAGCACTGCCACCATAGGGATAATCGTCAACGCGGCGCCATTTGTCGGTGGAATAGTCGCGCAGATTGTGCAACTGAATGTCGACGAGCCCTTTCTTTTGTGCCCGCGCCAAGATGGATTCTTGGAAAAAGCCCTCCATCATGGTGGGCAGAACGGAGATAATATCGATTCGCATGTTTGCAAGAATTTCGTTTTATTTTGAATACTGAAGGGGTGCCGATGTGCTGTTGTCGTGCTCGTCGGCAGCCGTGAACTTCGCCATAAATTCGTCCTCGGTGATGATGGGGATAGCCAACTGGTGAGCCTTTTGATTTTTGGCACTGGTCGACATTGCGTCGTTGTTGATGAGGTAGTGCGTTGATTTGCTCACACTTCCCGTCACCTTTCCGCCCTGACTTTCGATATAGGCCTTGAGCGCATTGCGGTTCTTATAATGAACGACATCGCCTGTGATGACGAAGGTGAGCCCGGCACAACGGTTGCCTTGCTGTGTCACAGGTGGCTGTGAGATGTGCAGCTGTTGCATCAGACGAGTTACGATGTTGAAATGCTCTTCATCGCGAAACCAACGCTCGAACTGGCTACTCTTTTCGGGACCAATGCCTGCAATCTCGGCCAACAGAGAATGGTCCGGCTCGGCATTCGGTTGGCGCGCGATAGCCATTAAATCGGTTAGGGAATAAGCCTGCAACAAGCGGCGACAAACGTCTTGCCCGCAAAGCGGAATGCTCAAGGCGAAGAGAAAATGCTGTGCATCGACAGTGCGTGCCCGTTCTATGGCAGCCAGCAATTTCTGTGTGCTGCGCAAGCCAAATCCATCTAATTGAGCCATCGCTTCGGTATAATCCTTCAATAGGAACAGGTCGGCATAGGTCTTAATCCAGCCTAAATTCATAAACTTCACGACGGTTTGCTCGGACATTCCTTCGATGTTAATCCCTTCCTTGCTTACAAAGCGGGCAAACTTTTTTAACTGTTTGGCCGGACAATCTTTGTTCGTGCAATGCAGGGTCTTAGTGTTGCTGACCTCACTCACCGAAATTTGGGTGGGCGATTGGCAAACAGGGCAGGCGCACGGCACTTGAAGCGTGCCCACCGTTTCAATCACCTCGATAACCTTGGGTATAATCTTATTGGCCTTGATGACACGCAGCTTCGTACCCTGTTCGCCGATGCCTAATCGCTCGCATTCGCTGATATTGCAAAGCGATGCGCGCTTCACGGTGGTGCCTTCAAGTTCTACGGGCGAGAAGATGGCTACGGGCGAGATGGTGCTGGCTGCACAACTCCATTCCACATGGTCTAAGGTGGTGTCGGCATGCTCGTCTTGCCATTTAAATGCGTAGCCGGCGCGGGTGGCATGATGCCCTGTCACACTTCCCGTTTGTGCGTATTGCGTGTCATCATATGTAATTACCAAGCCGTCGACAGGGTAGGGGTTAATCTTCTGGGTCACCTGCTCTGTCCAGTGTGCAATGGTTTGCTCAATATTTTGCAGCGTCGGGTTCGGAATCTCTTCGTGCGCAACAGGGTGCATTCCGTTTTGGCGCAGCCACTCCATGCGCGCGCCCCAAGAACGAATTTCGTTGTCGGTGTGCACCAAGGTGAATGGAATCCATCGTAAATGGCGTAATCTTACTTCGTCCACGTCTTTTAGCGTGAGCGAGCCCGAAGCCAAGTTGCGTGGGTTGGCATATTCCTCGTCGCTCTCCATATTGAATTGTTCGAAATCGGCATAACTGATGACGCACTCGCCGCGCACCACTGCGTGCCCCTGATAGGGGATGGTTTCTGGGATGCCTTGAATGGCATTGGCCAAATGCGTGATATTGGTGCCGATGTGCCCATTGCCGCGCGTGATAACCTTGGTTAATTTACCGGCATCGAACGTCACCACAAGGGTTAATCCATCAAGTTTCCAGCTCATCCAAATAGGGCGCCCCTCAGCCCATTTGGCCAAATCTATAGGCTGTTTTGTCTTGGCTAAGGATAGAGCAGGAAACTCGTGTGCCTCTTTTACCCCGCTGATATTATCGGCAGAAACCTTATTGGTGGGTGAGTCGGGCAAAACAACTCCTGTTTCCTCTTCTAAGCGTTTCAACTGGTCGAAGCGCGCATCCCATTCATAGTCGGTAAGCAACTCGTCTTGTCCATTATAATAGGCGTCGGCAGCCTGATTGAGCTGTTCGACCCACTCGCGCATTTGCTGAATCTTATCTGTTGCCATAAGCATCGTCCGTATGAAGAAAAAATGCTACTACCCAACGCGATGCCGGATAGTAGCATGATTTAGAAATCGTTTGTTGCAATGCGATTACTTCTTAGCTGCAGCTGCGGTCATTTTAGCGGAGGGTTTATAGGCCTTGTTTAAACCTGCAACCACCTCGTTCGTGATGTCAAATGCCTTGTCGGCATAAAGTAAATTGTCGCCGGCCTTACTCAAAATCAAACTATAATGCTTGTCCTGATTATAGATTTTGAGATAATGCTGTATGCTGTCGCGCAATGCATTGTTATATTTCTCGGTTTCGTTTTGAAATTCGTTTGTCAAGCGCTGATCCAACATTTGCAGGTCTGCATTCTGCTTTTGCAAATTCGCATTAATCGCTTCAGCTTGTTCGCGCGTGTAGGCATTTTGCTGCATCTTTTGTTGGAAATTGGCGGCAGCGGCTTGTAATTGCTGCTGCTTAGCGGCCAATGTGCTCTTGATATTTTGACCCTTGCGCTGCAAGATGAGAGAATAATCTTTGCAAAATTTATACTGGCTCATGATGCTATCCACCTCAACGTAGGCAATTTTCAGCGACGCAGGCACTTTTTGCGGTGTATCAGATTTAGCATCTACCTTTGGCGCAGACTGGTTACAACTTGACAACGTAGCCATGATGGCAGCCGTTATCGTCAACACTTTCAGAATGTTTTTCTTATTCATATTTTCATTTATAAATCTAAATTCAACATTTTATTAGTAGGCTTTCCCCACACGACGCGCTTCTTTATCTTGGTCAATCACGCAACGAATGCCTTGTTTGCGCAGTGCGGCATTGTCGTGAATATGTTGCGACGAAAACTTACCATTTTTTCGAAGAAGCAACTTAATTCCCAATAATGCGAAAGCTATTGCAATTATTAACATAGACAAGAGAAGAGTTTTGATCATTTTTATTACTTTTGTGCGTACCTTTTTTGATATTTTATCGCGAGCAAAGGTAATATAAATCGAATAAAGGACAAAACAAAACGAAATAAAAAGATATTAAAATGAGTAATGTAGAATTAAAACCAGCACGGGTGTTTGAGCAGTTTGCTGCCATTAATCAAATACCTCGTCCTTCGAAACACGAAGAAAAGATGGCTGCTTATTTAAAGAAATTTGCCGCCGATCGGGGCCTTGTATGCAAGGAAGATGAAACGGGTAATATTCTAATCAGTAAACCCGCTACGAAAGGAATGGAGCACATGGGCACAACCATTTTGCAAAGCCACATGGATATGGTTTGTGACAAGTTGGTGGATGTCGAATTCGATTTTCACAACGATGCAATCCAAACCTATGTTGATGGCGAATGGTTGAAGGCAAAAGGTACGACGTTGGGTGCCGATGATGGCATTGGATGTGCCATTGAGTTGGCCATTTTGGACAGCGACGACATCGCCCATGGTCCCATTGAGTGTGTGTTCACACGTGATGAAGAAACGGGGCTTACGGGTGCATTTGGCATGAAAGCCGGCTTTATGAGCGGAAAATATCTCATCAATCTCGATTCAGAGGATGAAGGACAGATCTTTGTATCGTGTGCCGGTGGTATTAATACAACAGCTACATTTACGTTTACGCGCGAAGCTGCTCCTACAGGCTACACATTCATGGAGGCTTCGCTAAAGGGACTCACTGGCGGACATTCGGGCGACGACATCAACAAGAAGCGTGCGAATGCTATTAAAATCATGGCGCGCTTCCTCTATTTGCTGCAAAGCCAGATGCCACTGCGCTTAGCGCAATGGAATTCGGGGCGTATGCACAATGCGATTCCGCGCGACGGAAAGATTATCTTTGCCGTGCCAGCAGACCAAAAGGCCGAAGTGGAGCAAGTGTGGAAAAAGCTGATTGCGGGTGTTGAAGAAGAATTTCATGTGACCGATCCCGTCATGCACTGGAATTTGGCTGAAACACAAGCACAAACCGTTTTACCATCTACCGTTTCGCAAAATCTTATCCGCAGTTTGCAGGCTTTAGACAACGGCCCACTCACGTTCTGCCAAGACAAGGCGCTCGAAAATATGGTCGAAACCTCAAGCAATGTGGCCAGTGTGCAAAGCGAAGAAAATAAGGTGGTAATCGTAACCAGCCAGCGCAGCAACGTGATGAGCAACCTTAAAAACATGGCCAACACTGTGAAAGCCGCGTTTGAATTGGGCGGCGCTGATGTGTTGCAAAACGATGGCTATCCCGCTTGGAAGATGAATCCCAACAGCAAATTGGTTAAGGTGACCGTCGATTCCTATAAAAAGCTGTTTGGCAAAACGCCCGTCGTGCGTGGCATCCATGCTGGCTTAGAGTGCGGTCTGTTCTCCGAAAAATATCCCGAGTTAGACATGGTCAGCTTTGGCCCGACCCTGCGCTACGTCCACACTCCTGACGAGCGTTTGCTCATTCCAACGGTGCAAATGGTTTGGGATCATTTGTTGGATGTTTTGAAGAATATTCCGCAGGATTAATCTTGCAAATCTTATCGAAAAGAATGGGTGTACCAACACATTGGTGCCACCCATTTTTTGTTTTCATTCAACGGACAAAAAGAGAGAATTTATCGTAGGCTGACAGTCGACGATTGAGCCATGCTTCAACGTCTTCCCGACAACAGTTGGCCAAGTAAGAGATTTGCTGTTTGCTATAAGCCCGACCATAAACCGTCTCTATCACCTCACTAATCTGCTCTGTTGTGAGTCCCTTGGTATAAAGTTGATAAACCAAGGCGGCACGCCCTTCACATTCGCTACGGATAATCCCTAAAAGTACGGGATAGAAATTACCACTATGGCTACGTGGAATGCGCAAGACAAACGTATATTACAATACCAACGACGAGGACGAAAGCCATTACATTGCTCATTATTATTTACTTTGACGAATAAGTCACGCTCGTGGGCCATCAAAGAATTCATAATCAACGATTGAAGTGTGACAAAACCTTCACTGCTACTTGTGTAATTCGAAATAATTTCCGAAATTTGTCCTTGTGTAAGTTCCATATTCTTGTTGTTTTTTATTACTTAATGCAAAGATAAGAATTATGTTGAGCTTACACACTTTTTTAGACACTACCGTTTTTATCAAAAACAAGCTATTGTCATCCCCCGAACAGGGGTTTACGTCCGATTGGGGGTTGCATCAAATTCGGAATGACGCAGAATGGTTTAAAGCAGAATTTTATAAACAAGGGCGTAATGGACATTTGGTAGGCTGAAACCTCTCAAATGTCCTTTATTTATTACCTTTGCAGCATTTGAAGGCTTATGAATAAAAAAACTGTATATTCTGTAACAGTTCAAATGTTAAAAAGAATGGCCATCGGCGTAA
>NZ_BAJQ01000086.1 GCF_000613785.1 Segatella oulorum JCM 14966
ATCGGAGGTTCGTTCATTCGAAAAATAGGTTTCCACAGCAGGTTTCGAACATTTCATGCCCCCAAAATTTTTCTATCTGCGCATTTTTTCCTACATTTGCCAACATCATTTTTAAATAACAAACACCAATGAAAAAAAGTGAAACTAAAACAACCGACTATCTGGTGATTAATCGTGTTGCTGCAACGAACTTTGACAAGGCGTTGCATTTGAGTTACCAAAAACGTTGCTATGATTTTGTCGCTGCCGTTGACAAAGAGAAGTTGCGCTTGAGCGACGACCTGTTGAAGCGCTGGAAGGCCTGCATCGACGTGGAGGTGGAGATTAACAAGGCCAACGCGGCCTCGGAGCACACGGAAAAGTTGCTCGAGTTGGACGGCAAACGCGACAACTTGGTCGGCGGCATTATCGGCACCGCGCAGTCGCAGTTGGCATCGCCCATCGCGGCACGTGGCGCGGCCGCCAAGACGGTTTACTTCAATTTGCGCATGTATCAAGGCATCCAGCGCGAATCCTATTCGGCCGAGAGCGCCCACATCCATGGTCTGCTGAAGGATGCCGAGAAATGCACGGCCGAGCTGGCTACGCTGGGCTTGACTGAGTTGGTCGACGAACTGAAAAATGTGCAAAAGGAATTTGACAAGGTGGCCGGCGAGCGCGTGGACGAGGCTGTGGCAACCAATCTGGGTACGGGCAAGGCTGCTATCGCGAAGACCAACGAGGTGTTCGAACTGGTGTGTCGCACGATTGAGGCTGCCTACATCTTCCCCGACGCGAAGGGCGATCGCACGGCTATGACAAAGCTCAGCGGCGAGCTGGACAAGGTGCAGCGCGAAGAACTATCCACCCATCGCACGCGGGTGGCTGCCGGCCAAAGTGCCCGGGCCAAGGAGTTGGAGCAAGACACCGAGCTGGTGACTCCGTTGCTGGCTGCATTTGCCGAAACCCTGGGGGTGTCGCCCGACAAGGTGAGCTTCTCGGGCGAAGTGCGTCGGCCGAATCGCGTAAAAGTCTATGGTCTGTCCATCGCCGGCCGCGACGAACTGATGTGGGTCGAGGTGAAGAATGGTGCGCTGGTGGTGACGAAACGCAAGGTGGGCACGGCGGCGAAAACGAAGGAACCGTCGAAGCCCAAGAAACCTAAGGACCAGGGTGGCGGCAAACCGCAAACGCCCGGCGCAGGCAAGCCGCAAACGCCCGAAGGCAGTAATCCCGGCGGCGGACAAGGCGGTGCCATCGTGACGCCGAAGAAATGATATTTTTATTTTGTATTGTGTAAACGACTTATGAAAATGGAGCAGCCTGTGAAGGTCGCTCCATTTGCTTTTAGCGCATGTCCCGATGGGACGCCGGTGACGGGTTGCTACAATGATTAGCGTTATTTAACGTTTTTGCGCAGCGTAATCTATTGAAACTTTCTATATTTGCAAACATAAAAGCCTTTTTATAGACTTTTGTGAAAATATTATCTAACAAAACCAATTTATCAAACCTCCTCTAATATGGCTTCAATAAAGCGTAAGCGTTTATTATTGGGTTGCTCGCAAGCAAGAGTCTTGTCGTTAGCAGCCGCCGGTTTAGTAGTGTTCGTGCCTTTCGTTGCGCCACAGTCCGTTCGGGCGGCAAGCGTGGCAGCGGTCGTTGCACAGAACAAAGTGATTACAGGTGTGGTAACCGACCCCGATGGTGAGCCGATTATAGGTGCCTCCATCACCGATTTAAATCAGTTGGGCGTGGGAACGATTACCGATGCAAAGGGTCACTTCAAACTCAATGTCCCTGCAGGAACGACCATTCAGGTGTCGTTTGTGGGATTTACTGCTCAAGTGTTTAAGGTGAAAGAGGGCACGTCGACTTATAACGTGACGTTGCGCGAGGACCAGCAATCGCTCAATGAAGTGGTTGTCGTGGGTTACGGTGTGCAAAAGAAAGCCAACCTGACGGGGGCTGTTGCCTCTATCAATGCCGAGGCATTGGCCAACCGCCCCGTGTCGAGCGTGTCGGCTGCTTTGGCCGGAACGATGCCGGGCGTGACGAGCATTCAGCGTTCGGGTGAGCCTGGCGCGCAAACGGGCAGCATCACCATTCGCGGTCGCAACACCATCAATGCGGCCAGTCCCTTGGTGATTGTCGACGGTGTGCCCGGTTCGATGAACAACATTGATCCACAAGACATCGAGTCGCTTTCGGTGTTGAAAGATGCGGCATCGGCAGCCATCTATGGTGTGCAGGCAGCCAATGGCGTTATTTTGATTACAACGAAGCGAGGTAAGGCGGGACAGAAGACGAGGGTCGATTACACGGGTATGGTTTCGAATGCCAGCCCCACAACCCATTTGAAGTTCTTGGGCTCTGCCGACTATGCCATGCTGTATAACGAGGCGACGCGGAATGAAAATCCTAGCGAGCGCGTGCGTTATAGCGATGAGGATATTCGGAAGTTCCGCGATGGCAGCGATCCCATCGGTCATCCGGACACGGATTGGTATCGCGAGACCTTTAAGCGTTCGGCTTGGGAGACGCAGCATAATCTGTCGTTGAGTGGCGGAACGCAGACCACAACCTATATGGGCTCGGTTGGTTTTGTCAATCAGGCCGGTTTGACGGATGCACGCAAATATAAGCGTTTCACGGGACGTCTCAATCTTGATTCGCGCGTGACGAAGTGGCTGTCTATCGGGTTGAGCGCGTCAGCCTATCGTGGCATCACCGACGATGCTTATGAGTCGTCGGCAGCACTCGTTCAATATGTCAACCGCATTGCACCCACCATCCCCATCTATAATGAAGATGGCGGTTTCAATTATAGTGGCTTAGCCAATCCGGTTGCACTGCGCGGAACGGCTACGGGCTTAACGAAAATCTACGATACACAGTTCTTTGGAACGGTTTATGCTGAGGTGCGTCCTTTGGCCGGATTGAGTTTAAAGGCGCTTTACAATCTGCGTCACGATGCGCGCGATTATCGCAGGTTTAAGAAGCACTTGGTTTATGGTAATTCCAGCAGCTTAGCAAACTCGGGTGACCGGGAGGGCGAACATAACTATTATAATTGGAATTGGTACACGACACAGCTCTTGGCCAACTACACCAAGACGTTTGCAAAGTTGCACACGCTGAACGCTTTGTTGGGCTGTGAGCAGGTCAACAATCCCTATAGCTACACCAAAACCAAGCGTAAGGGTGGCGGAAGCGACGAACTACCCTGTTCGCTGAACACGTTGGATGCAAAGAGCCAAACCAATGATGATGGTGGATCAGAGCTGGCACGACGGTCTTATTTCGGCCGTTTGCAGTATGATTTCGCAGACAAATATTTGTTTGAGTTCAATCTGCGCGCCGATGCTTCCTCGCTTTTCCCCAAGGATAATCGTTGGGGCTATTTCCCAGCTGTGTCTGCAGCGTGGCGTTTGTCCGAAGAAGCCTTCCTCAAGCGGCAAGCCACTTGGTTGAGTAACTTGAAACTTCGTTTGGGTTGGGGAAAGACCGGTAATGAGGAAATCAACGAAACTTATCCGGCTGTGGCTACTTATGCTTTTGGCAAAGCCGTGTTAGGCGATACCGAGACCACCACAACCTATGAGGCGCGCTATGTGAACAACAAATTGCGCTGGGCCACGGTCACCAACTATGAGTTGGGATTGGATGCGTCGTTCTTTGACAATCAGGTTGGTTTTGAGTTGTCGCTTTATCAGAAGAACACCGACAACATGTTGTTGAAGCTTCCTATCCAAGGTGTGATTGGCGTGAATCCACCCGCGCAGAATGCCGGAAGCGTGCGCAATACGGGCTTCGATTTAAATGTGTTCCACAACTATCGTTTGGGGAAGGATTTGCGCTATGCCGTGAATCTGAACCTGTCGTATGTGCACAACAAGATTACGGATTTGAAGGGAACCGATGGTGAAAACCCCGACAACAAGCTTTATTGGTTTATAGAAGGACAAGCGATTGGCACGTTCTATGGCTATGTGGCTGATGGTTTCTTCAACACGCAAGCCGAGCTCGACAACGGACCAAAGCGTACCGGAGCAGAGAAGTTGGGCGACATTCGCTACAAAGATTTCGATGGTGACAATAAGATTACCGCGGCCGACCGCAAGCCTATTGGCAAGAACTTCCCAAGCTGGACGGGCGGACTCAATCTGGCTGTTTACTACAAGGATTTCGATTTCTCCATGTTGTGGCAGGGTGCTTTCGATGTCGACGCCTATTTCAAGGGCGAAGCATCCTATGCTTTCTTCAACAGTGGCAAGGTGTTGAAGCGTCATCTCGACCGATGGACACCCACCCACCACGATGCCACCTATCCGCGCATCACACGCAACAGCCAAATCAACTTCTCTACGTCTTCGTTCTGGTTGCAAGATGCTTCGTATGTTCGTCTGAAGAATGTCACGTTGGGTTACACCATTCCTCGTGCTTTCCTCTCGAAATGGGGCGTGACGGGTGCACATGTGTTCCTTACAGGCGAAAATCTGCTCACCTTTAGCCATCTCGAAGGCTTAGACCCAGAGGCACCTTCTGATAATCGTGGCGCCTTCTATTCGAATGTGAAGAAGTTTACTTTAGGCTTGAAAGTTTCATTTTAACACGTAATTCTTATGCAGAATATAGCAAAATATATGGGGTTGTTGGTGGCTTTTGCAGCACTGACCTCCTGCAATGATTTAGACAAAATTCCGCTCGACCAACTCTCGGATGGCAGCTATTGGAAGTCCAATGAGGATGCCACGAAGGCGGTGAACGATTTGTACACCTGCTATCCCGAGTGGGACGGCAACGGCATTATTGGTTTGGTGGATGAGGCGATCAATTCAGACGATGCCGTGCATGGCATCAAATGGTCGGAAGGCAATTTGGCCAAAGGCATCTATGACCCTCAGGATTTTGATTGGCGCACCAACTATGGCACCATTCGCCAGGCCAATATCATCTTGAAGAAAGTGCCCGGGACGGTGGCGATGACGGATGCCGAGAAGAAAACCGTCATGGCGCAGGCCCGCTTCTTCCGTGCTTATCAGTATTTTCAGCTCATTCGTCAGTTTGGCGATGTGCCCTACACCGACTCGCCCTTAGAGCTCTCCGACCAAGAGAATATTGTGCGCAATCCCAAGTCCGAGGTCTACAGCCATCTGATGGACGACTTCGATTATGCCGCAGCCAATCTGCCGGCATCATGGACTGGTGCCGACGATGCCCGCATCACCAAGGGCGGAGCGTTGGCCATGAAGGCGCGAGCCGCACTGAGTCAGAACGATTGGCAACGGGCACGCGATGCCGCAAAGGCCGTGATGGACATGAACATCTACGAACTTTACGACGCGCACAACACGGGCAATTACAAGAAGTTGTTTTGGAGCGAAACCGATGTGAATTGCAAAGAAACCATCTTGAAACGTCAGTTTGTGGCCAATAAGAAAGACTGGTATCTCATTGGTTGGGAGGCATTCCCGACGATGGGGTGGGGCGGACTCAACCCCACGCAGAGCTTGGTCGATGCTTTCGAAGATGTCAACGGAGCACCTATCGCGCAATCTACCGTCTACAATGCCGCCAACCCCTTTGCCAACCGCGACCCACGTTTAGAGGTGGTGGTGCTCCACGATGGCGAAACCATGTATGGAAAGACGCTCAAAGTGGCACCCTTGCAGTCGTGCTATCCCACGGGTATCGGCACCCACGGCGACGCTACGGCCACCGGTTACAACCAGCAAAAATGGCTCGACCCCACGTGTAATCCGCAAACCGACGGCTGGCACATGGGCGGTGATTACAAAATTTTGCGCTATGCCGAGGTGTTGCTCACCTATGCCGAGGCCGAAAACGAACTGTCACCCCTGTCGGCATCGGCTTTCGATGCCGTGAACCAAGTGAGGCGGCGTGTAGGCATGCCCGATTTGCAAAACACCAACCCCGCTTTGCCCACCTATTGTGGCACGCAGGCCGCTTTGCGCGAGCGCATTCATAACGAGTGGCGCGTGGAGTTTGCCCTTGAGGGCGGCCATCGCCAGTGGGACATTCGTCGTTGGGGCATTGCCGCTCAGGTGTTGAATGCGCCCGTTTATGGGCTGACCTACTTGTTGCGCGCTCCACACGGAAGCGAGACGGCGAAGCCCGGCGACAACAACCGTGTGTGCGACCTCTATTCAAGCGACCCGAACGCCGTGCGCATCAAGGTTCGCGATGGGCATTATGAGGCTCACAATGTGCTCTATCCCATTCCGCAGAAGGAGCGCGACTTGAATAAAAAGCTCACGCAGAACCCGGGCTATCCGCAGTAAAAAGGCTTTTGGCCGCAGTACGATGATAGTTGTCTCTCGCTGCGGCTGACGGGGGCGCACATGGTGGCGCCCCTCCTTTCTTTCTGTGAAAAATGGGTCTGCTGGAACTCCAGCAAGGCCAAAAATTTAAAAAAC
>NZ_BAJQ01000085.1 GCF_000613785.1 Segatella oulorum JCM 14966
CGAGAATATCACTTCCTTCGGAGGAATTTATCACATCATGGACGTTTTTCAAAGTTGGGCTTTGAAAAACTTACCGAATCCGTGTTGGGCAGACGCGGATGCAGCGGCAAGGCATTCAGCCATGGAAGCATCCTGGGCTCTCTCTTCTTCAGCTACCTTTGTGGTGGAGAATGCCTTGAGGACATCAATGCGCTTATAGGGCAGTTCAAGCAGAGACCTGACACGCTATTACCCGGTGCCGACACTGTGGGGCACGGACTAAACAATGACTTCGGATGGTCGCATCTGCCCTTTTCCTTTATAGCTGAGAACATGGTTTTCATGATGGTTACCGCCATGCTGAAGAACTTCTATCTCTATCTCGTCCGTCATATCAGCGATAAGGTCAAGCCATTGAAAAAGACAAGCAGGCTGAAAGCTTTATCCTCCATTTTGTCAGCGTGCCGGCAAAATGGGTGCGCACCGGAAGGCAGAATGTTCTGAACCTATATACAAATAAAACCTACTACGCTGAGGTCTTCATTGAATAAACATCATTTTTTTGTGGTTCTCACATTCCCCATTGGTTTGGGTGGGGGATTTCATGATTATGCAAGAACCAAGAACCCCGGAAAATCCCCATATCAATGGATAAATCCCAAAAATGTCACTTCAATATATAAAAGTACCTCACAAGGAATAATGCTGCGGAATTAAGGAAAACTACATATTACTTCTTTTTATAATCTTTCAATAAAAGCATACTATTTGTTATTATATTCGTATCTTTGTAAGGTGATTTTCGAAGTAGCATAATATGTCTGCATGTTCCTTTTAAAGTTATTAAAGGTTAAAATAAAGAAAACCAATAAAAATAAGTGCAGTCTTTTAGAGCAAACAGACTCCTTTTAATAAAAAGGAGATGTTCCTTTGCTTAAATAATATGATACAGATTGACGCTTGCAAAAATGGGGATAAGGAAGCCCTGGGAGAACTATATACGACATACGCTAATAGACTTTTAGGCGTATGTCGGCATTATGTAAAGAATGATCATGCAGCCCAAGATATTTTGCACGATGCATTTATCATTATCTTCATGTCTATCCGAGATTTGAAAGATGAATCAAAATTGGAAAATTGGATGATAACAATCGTAAAAAATCTATCCTTAAAGTATCTCCAAAACACAGTAAAAGAAACCATACCCTTGTCGTGTTTGGATATAGAAATCCAAGAAGAAATGAGAGAGGAGCAGAGTAATATTGCGTTAGAACGATTGTTGTCAACGATAGAATCCTTGCCAGAGGGAAATCGTGAAGTGTTCAAACTCTCTGTTTTGGATGGTCTTTCACATAAGGAGATAGGAGAATTGCTCGGCATCAATCCCCACAGTTCCTCCTCTCAGTTGTCCAGAGCAAAAAAGACATTGCGTGCAATCCTGATTAACTATGGGGTGCTCTTCCTGCTTCCAATCCTGATACCGGTTTATATCTATTTCATCATGAGAGACAGAAATGATGGGACTTCTGACAACAAACCTACTGCCATAAGCACTCATAAGAATCAATCGAAACGCATTCAAAAAGGATTAGGAACGCTGAAGAAAGAGGAATCAAGATATTCTACCGCACCAAGTACTGCCGGTAATGATGGAAGAGGCTCTGCCGGTGTGATTATTCCTGAAGGAAATATTACTTCGCAAGTATCAACAGACAGTGCTGAAACAGAACAACGAAAACCGCCATTCAATGTGGACTCCCTGCAAAAACATTTGGCCATAGGCATCGGGGCTAACGATTCTTTATGCCGCATTCCACAGATACCTCAAGACAAGATGATAGCATTGAATGGAAGTATGTCGCATAGTGTCATCAATAAGAAGAAATACCCATGGACATTTAACCTCGGCTATTCTTCCAATGCCGGAACAAATGGAGCCATGTCCAATTTGGACTACCTATCAGTAGTAGATTACGCTAATGGTGGGGCTGCGGCCAAATTATATACATGGAATGATTATGTAAATTATTTAGTTCGGAACAGTGCACTGATGGATTCCGTCGAGAGGGCAAAAATGTCATGGATAGCACTGAATAATGCAACAGACGGCAACGCTTCCTTAGGTGAGAAGGCGCACCACTACCGCCCCAAAACCTTTAGTTTGTCGCTCAACAAGCAACTAAGTTCTCATTGGACTTTTGGCACAGGAATCACTTACACCAAACTAAAATCTGAATTTGAAAGTGAGTATCACAAGGCAAGACTGGTGAAAACCCAGAAAATAGATTATGTGGGCATACCGTTGCGGTTGACCTATCGGATATGGAGCAAGGGACGATTCAATGCCTATACGACTGGTGGAGTGACATTCGAGATACCTGTTCACAGTTCACTTGATAAGAAGTATATCATAACGTCTGATTCGTCGTACACCTTGAAGAGTGATATCAAGGCTCATTATCAGTGGTCTATGAACTTAGGTGTCGGTGTGCAGTACAAGCTATTCAAGCCTTTCAGTCTGTATCTGGAACCCAACATGTTCTACTACTTCAGAAATAGCGGCAGCCTTGAAACTTACCGCACAGAGCATCCGTTCATCATAACGGTACCATTCGGATTGCGGCTTACTTGGTAAATGGAGATAATGAGTAAATAAAAAGTCATGAATACAGTGCAGTCTTTCAGTAGTTTTCTGCTCTTAACAATAAAAGACAAAACTCAAAAGAAAGAATGTACAGTATTTATGACTACATCCACCATGGAATTGTATTTGTCAATAATGTCATACGCAGACAGCACAAGGAACTGACATCTCTGATGATCTATTCTACAACAAGCTGTCAGTCACGTTGCAAGCACTGCGCCATTTGGAAGAAACCGATAGAAAATCTCAGCTTAGAGGACATCATCAAAATAATGAACAGCAAATGTGTAACGAGACGCACGATGGTCGGTTTGGAAGGAGGCGAGTTTATTCTCCATCCCGAAGCAGACAAGATATTAGGATGGTTTGACACTAATCATCCCAACTATACGCTACTGTCCAACTGCCTTGCTGCAGACAAGGTGATTTCTTCCGTAAAGGGTCATCACCCCAAACACCTATACCTATCACTCGATGGCAATAGAGAAACCTATCGCTATATGCGTGGAAGAGATGGATATGGCAAGGTTATTGAAGTTATAGAAGCATGCAAAGACCTTGTGCCTACCTCACTGATGTTCTGCCTTTCGCCATGGAACTCGTTTGAAGATATGAGGCACGTCATAGATTGTGCCCAACAATACAACATCGACGTGCGTATCGGCATTTACAGCACGATGTCTTTCTTCGACACAACTAAAGATTTGATGGAAGCCAACGATACTGATTTTATCCGTCGGATACCCTCTTCCATACATCAAACGGAAGCGAACTTTGACTTTGTAGCCCTGTATGACGAGTGGAAGAACAACCGGCTGAAGCTGCGCTGTCATAGCATCTTTAGCGAATTGGTCGTCCATTCCAATGGCGATGTCCCCTTGTGTCAAAACTTAGATGTGATATTAGGCAATATCCATGAGAACACGCTTGACGAGATATTCAACTCAAAGGAGGCCTGCGAAGTGCAGTGTCAGCACTCCAAAGCGTGTAATCAATGCTGGATTAACTATCATCGTAAATACGATATTATCCTATTGAGAAGTTTAGAAAGAATAATGCCCAAACGGCTGATAGAGCTGTTTTATGGGAAATATCAATGGACCAGCAACAGGCAAACCACCTATAAGAAACATTTCAAACGAATAACAGCATCGCTAAAATGGGATATTTAGATAACATCATAGACAGATACAAGCGCATACGCAGCATGGGAGAACTGCGCCACACCTACACACAGCAGTATGCTCTTGTTGGTTTTGGCAATCATTGTGCAAACAACTTGTTGCCCGTCATACAGCATCTTCAGTTGCCACTGAAATACATTTGTTGTACCTCGGAGAAGAAAGCCGAACTGATTTCGCAAAAGTACCGGGGAGTCAAAGGTACAACTTCTTTGCAGGATATCCTGCTTGATGACACAGTTTCGGGAGTCTTCGTGGCAGCTCATCCGCATTCACATTTCCAGATTGCAACCGAAGTTATCAAAGCAGGCAAGTCCTTGTTCATAGAGAAACCTCCCTGTGAGAATGAAAGGGAATTGAAAACCTTGACAGATACGATTAAGCTATATGGCGCAAAACCTATCATCGTAGGACTACAAAGACGCTTTGCCCCTGCTACTCAAATCCTAAAAAAGCGATTGAAAGGCGAAACCATACGGCATTACCATTATCGCTATCTGACAGGATTATGCCCTGAGGGAGATATTTTGTTTGACCTGTTCATCCATCCTCTTGACTATGTAACATTCCTTTTTGGAGAGGCTAAGATAAAGAGTTTGGATGTTATTCGCAGTAGAGATGGTGGACAGACCTTGTTTCTTGTATTGGAGCACCAAGAGATAACAGGCATGTTGGAACTCTCAACAGATTACTCTTGGCAAGATGCACAGGAACAGTTGAGCATCAGTACGGACAAGGGACTGTATCTATTGGAAAAAATGGAGCAACTTGATTTCACTCCGAGACGCTCTGCAGTATTAGGAATTCCGTTGGAGAAAGTCTTTCCAAACAATGTGGCGACGATTTGTCTCTACAGAAGAAACAACTTTGTCCCAACGATGGTGAACAACCAAATCGTTTCTCAAGGGTTCTTCTCTGAAATCAAGACTTTTGCCGATAGGGTTGAAAACCATCATGAGGGCCATCACGCTTTGGGCTTGGAAAGTGTCAGTCACGTTTATTCGTTAATGACAGAAATACATAACTACACCAGCAAGAAATCATAGAATATCACGTTTATATAAATCATAACATTCTAAATTCATTTAATGATGAAAAATATATTTTATAGCCTGCTATGCATCATTGCACTGTCAGCATGTTCATCAGAGCATATCGCTATTGAGACATTAAGCGTTTACGATGTGGCAAATTCCACTTGCAAGTTAACTCTTTCTCCAACAGAGACACGTCCCGACTTCTATGCAAAAAACAATATTGTGCCCGCATCATTAAGTATAGCGTTGGGCAAAGACGGCATAGCCCAATGTATGATAGAAGATGTGAAAGGCAACTGCGCCATAAGAAATATTTATGTAAACATCGCTCATCAGGATCATCAGATTACCCTTGTCGTGTACCATAATGTCCTTGATGCGCAGGCCGATTGCATTTGCAAATACGACGTTAATTTTAAGATTAGCAAATTGACATCTGGTAATTATAACCTGAAAGTGTACTATGCCAGACCAAACATGAAATATGATAAATCTAATATTGCATATAATGGACTGGTAAATATTGCCCAGAATAAAAAGGTCTCTGTAACATTCAATCCAGAAGTAGGTTTACCTGAAAATTAAAGATGTAGATATAAGTATCTATTCAATACATGGCACTTGGGCTGGTATATATCAACTCAAGTGCTATGTGGCATTGTCAAAATTAAAAACATATACGCCATATTATTTCTGTTTAAAATCATCCTATAAGAAGTGTGAAAATAAACACCTCTTCTCGTATCATTAGGTCGTGAAAAAAGATTACAAAAAGACTCCGTAGTTAAATATATATTCTTTCCCTACAAATCGAAGTTCTTGATTATATCCTTCAACACGTTTTCCTTGGCAGTTGAATATTCGGATTTGTCATAGACTTCCAAGAGATATACAACTCCATCCTGCTCTGTCGCAAGGACATTGTACGTGATGACCCTTGCACCGCCAGACTTTCCACCACTCTTTGACTTGATGGCCATACGAATTTTGCGAACACCTGGTATCAGTTCCGTACCCTGCAATGGATTTTCTTCAAGGCTCTTTCTGAATTTCTTCATATCCTCCTTTATGGACTTATGACGCTTTGCCAATGCTTTTAAGCTCTTTGCAAAGGTCGGAGTTGGTACAATTCTAAAGCTCATCGAGAAGGTCGTTCATTGAAAGTTCCTTGATTTTCCCCTCTCTCATAAGCTTGACCTCCTGGAGTGCCATGCCTATACGCTCTTCAAGGCTTTTGGTGAAAGTTATATCTTCATCTTCAATGGGAACGAGGGTATAAGCTTGCTTTTTGTTTCTGCGAATAACTATCTTTTCGCCCTGGTCTGCCAAGTCGAACACGTGTGCCTGCTGGCTCCGGAACTCTCTTGATGTGAAATTTAATACTGCCATAATCTTGTCTTTTTGACAAAGATAGGGACTTTATTTCAAATATCCAAAAAAAGTACCAAAAAAGGTACACGCGTAGAAAATCGCTCTTTATAATTTCTCCCAAAAATCAAGGGAGGATTATTTTTTTCCCTTTTGTTTTTTTTCTTCCTCTCGCATGTGCGCGCATACGCGTTAAAGCTTTATTTATATATAGAGACCTCTGCAAAACCTAAGTCCATGGACTATTCTAAATTCATGGATAGTTTTTCAAATAAAAAATATTTTTCCAAAATCAGACAAAACAATGGTTGTGAGCGATAGCGAACAAACAGACTCTACTATCAGTATAGACTCAGTATTAGATAATAAAAATAGGTGTAAT
>NZ_BAJQ01000084.1 GCF_000613785.1 Segatella oulorum JCM 14966
TTAAAATAAAAAAAATTGTTCTTTGATCGTTGTTATTTTTGCGTTTCAATGCTTGCAGCGTTACTTGAAAGCATTGTTTTTCACGTTTTATCATCGCCGCGCAACGCGGGAATAATATTTTTGCCATTTTATCGTCACCGCTCGGCGCGGAAACAATATTTTTGCCATTTTATCGTCACCGCGCGGCGCGGGAACAATATTTTTGCCATTTTATCGTCACCGCGCGGCGCGGGAACAATATCTTTGCCGTTTTATCGTCACCGCGCAGCGCGGAAACAATATCTTTGCCATTTTATCGTCACCGTGCAGCGCGGAAACAATATCTTTGCCATTTTATCGTCGCCGTGCAGCGCGGGAACAATATTTTTGCCATTTTATCGTCGTCGCGCGGCGCGGGAACAATATTTTTGCCATTTTATCGTCGTCGCGCGGCGCGGGAATAATATTTTTGCATTTCATCGTTTGCAGCATTACTGCGAGCATTAAAATTTTTGTTTTCACCTTTGCGGAACGGCGATGTGTGTTTGGAATGGTAGGGGCGGCGCTGTGTGCCCGCCCGAACGTCCGCGTAGCGGCGTTTCCATACCAAAAACACATGCATTGTGCACAAGGATTGAACGATGGATGCGCCCTTGCAGGGCGACACGGGCGGGCACACAGGCACCGCCCCTACCCATCTCCACCATGCTTTTCCGTGCAATCCGCCATGATCAACGGCTACTTCGGCCGCATTCCTGCAAAACCATCCATCATTTAGAAATGGACGAAAGGCAAGGACCATGTGTCCGCCGTATTCCAACACCTTCCCGTATAGAGCCGGTTGTCACTATAGAAAGTACAAAAAGTAGGGCTTTCGTTTATTTCTGTACTGCAAAGATTAAGTCCGACAGAGGGGGAGGACCCACCCGCATTTGTGAAAGCACTCTGTACTTTCGCGAGCGTTATATTACACGTTATATGATTTATAGTATCATGGCGAAGAGCGAGGCGCCGACAACGGTCAGGATGCCGCTCACCACAATCGAAAGACTGCTCGTGGCACCTTCTACAGAGCCCATTTCCATGGCTTTGGCTGTTCCAATGGCGTGGGATGCGCTACCCAAAGCAATGCCTTTGGCAATGGGTTCTTCGATGCGGAGAAGTTTTAGGAATTTCTCGGCAAAGATGTTGCCCAATACGCCCGAGAGGATGATGACAACTACTGTGACCGAGACGTAGCCTCCCAATTCTTCGGCCACACCCATACCAATGGCGGTGGTGATGGATTTGGGTAGGAAGGTGACGTAGGTGGTGTGGTCGAAACGCATCAACAGTGCTAAAAGCAGCACGGTGATGAGACTTGACAGCACGCCCGAGGAGATGCCTATCATGATGGCTTTGAAATTCTTCTTGAGCAGTTCTACTTGCTGATAGAGCGGCACTGCCAAACAGATGGTGGCCGGCGTGAGCAGATAGCTCACCCAGTCGGCATCTTCTAAATAGTCTTTATAGCGCATGCCCGTGCAGAGCAGGCAAACGATGACCAAGACGATGGCCGTGAGCAGTGGGTTGAGGAAGCTCCAGCCGGTGCGACGTCTGAGATAAACGCCTATGGCATAAGCGCCCAAGCTGAGCAATGCGCCAAAATAGATGGAATCTTTTAGCATGGTTATCCTTGTGTTTTGTTTTCGCCTTTCTTTTTATTGCTGCGCACCAGGCGTTGGGTAACGCGGCCGGCTGCACCCATCACTGCAAATGTGCTTACAATGGTGACGATGGCATATTGTAGTATGTGGCTGCGAATGGCTGCCCACGAATCAATGAGTCCCACAGCTGCCGGAATGAACATCACAGGCATGATAGCGATGAGAAAAGTGCTGGTTTCGCGGATTTCGGCTACTTTTATCCATTTCATCATCAGACAAATGAACAGCAACGCGATGCCGTAGATGCTTGCCGGGATGGGTAACGGGATGAAGAAATGGAGTAGTTCGCCAATGAAGGTGAAGGCGATGATGATGATGAATTGGGAGATGAACTTCATTTTCGGTGTTGTCGTTATTTGAGCTTAATCTCCTCAATATATTTTTCTATGAAATCGGCCGAGTTGTTGGTGCCCAAACGAATGCTGTCGAAACACAAATCGTAGTCGTTGGCATCGCCCCATTTCATGCCTGTGTAATATTTGTGGTAGCGCACGCGGCTCTCGTCCAATTCGTTGACAAAGGCGATGGCCTCTTCGGTGGTCATGTTGTTTTCGGCTTCAATGGCCTTTACGCGCCCGTTGAAACTGCCTTTGAGAAACACCGAGACGAGGTCTTCACGATCTTTGAAGATGACGTTGCCACAGCGGCCAATGATGATGCAATCTTCGTGACCGATAAGTTGCGACAACACCGAGAAGGCTTTGACATTTACGTTCTGCGGCTCTTCATCGAATTGTGAAATGGCAAACATGAGTTCGTCGACGGGACGCTCTTCAAAGAAGTCGTCCATCTCTTGCAAAACACCGCGTTTTTGAGCTAATTCCAACAAATTCTTGCGCGTGTAGAACGGAATACCATAGTGCTGGGACAGTTGTTCGCCGATGTGTAGCGCACCGCAACCACATTGGCGTGCAATCGTAATAATCATATTCTTAAAAAGCTTTGCTTGTTATCTTGAGGTTGCAAAATTACAAATCCTAAGACAGATTGGGCGCATAAAATGAAGTTTTAACCTTTATTTGTGTGGTGAAGCATCCTAAAAAGTAGGTATTTAAGGCCTCCGTCATTGGTGAGCGCGATGAGTTATGCAAGAAAATTGTAACTTTGCATGAGGATAAATGGATATATAAAATGAGATTATCAGATTTGAAGACGGGCGAACAGGGCATCATCGTGAAAGTGACGGGCTATGGCGGATTTCGCAAACGTATTGTTGAAATGGGCTTCATTCGGGGTAAAAAGGTGGAAGTGCTGCTCAATGCACCACTCAAAGACCCCATTAAATATAAGATTATGGGCTACGAAGTGTCGTTGCGGCGCTCGGAAGCCGAAATGATCGAAGTGGTTTCTGAAGCCGAGGCCGAAGCAGCCCTCATGCAGGAGAATGCGCGTGGCGCAAAACAAGGTGAGGCTTTGACACTTGAGGTAAATGAGACTTGCGATGATGAAAAGTTGGAGCGCATTGCTTTAAAGAAACATAAAGTAATCAATATCGCTTTGGTGGGCAATCCTAACTGTGGCAAAACTTCGCTATTTAATTTTGTGTCGGGTGCGCATGAGCATGTAGGCAATTATTCGGGCGTCACGGTGGATGCCAAAGAAGGGCACGCCACGTTTGAGGGTTATCGGCTGAACCTCGTTGACTTGCCTGGCACATACAGCTTATCGGCCTATTCGCCCGAGGAACTTTATGTGCGCAAACAGCTCATTGAGAAGAATCCCGACGTGGTCATCAATGTCATTGACAGCAGCAATTTGGAGCGTAATCTTTACCTCACGACGCAGCTTATCGATATGCACATGCCCATGGTCTGTGCTTTGAATATGTTTGATGAAACGCAGAAGCGCGGCGACCACATTGATTTTAAAAAGCTTTCCGAACTCTTGGGCGTGGCTATGTTGCCCACGGTGTTTAAGACAGGCGAAGGAGTTGAGGCGCTGTTTCATGAAATTATTCAGCGTTATGAGCAGACGGGCGAACAAATGGCATCTGTTCGACATATTCACATCAACTATGGTCACGAGATTGAGCATGGCATTGCGCAAATTCAAGCGCATTTGCGGCAGGATACGCAGTTGCGGTTGCATTATTCCACGCGCTATTTGGCCATCAAACTGTTAGAGAAAGATGCTGACACCACGGCGATGCTGTCGTCGCAAAGCGATTTCGAAGCGATTAAAAAGATTGTTGATGTGGCCTCGCAGCGCGTGTTGGAAGAGACTGGAGTCGATAGCGAGACGGCCATCATGGATGCCAAGTATGGCTTTATTCATGGGGCGTTGGAAGAGGTGAAATATAGCGTGGGAAAGGTGAAGGACACGTATCAAACCACCCACTTGCTCGACAAATTTGTGACCCATCGGGTGTTGGGCTTCCCCATCTTCCTGCTGATGCTTTTGGTGATGTTCTCGGCCACGTTCACGTTGGGGCAAATCCCCATGGATTGGATTGATGCCGCAGTGGGTGGGTTGAGCCATTTCGTTTCAACGGCGCTGCCCGACGGCCCCGTGAAAGCCTTGTTGGTGGATGGCGTCTTGGGTGGTGTGGGAGCTGTGATAGTGTTCCTTCCCCAAATCCTCATCCTCTATTTCTTCATCAGTTTCATGGAAGATTCGGGCTACATGGCGCGCGCGGCGTTTATCATGGACAAGCTCATGCACAAGATGGGGCTCCATGGCAAGTCGTTTATCCCGCTCATCATGGGTTTTGGTTGCAATGTGCCGGCGATGATGGCCACGCGCACCATTGAGAGTCGGCGTTCGCGCATCGTCACCATGCTCATTTTGCCGCTCATGAGTTGCTCGGCGCGCCTGCCCATCTACATCATGATTACGGGCGCATTCTTCCCCGCGAAATACCGGGCCTTGGTCATGGTGTCGCTTTATTTCGTGGGCATCGCCCTCGCGGTGCTGTTGAGCCGCCTTTTTGGTTTGTTCTTGGTGAAAGGCAACGACACGCCATTCGTGATGGAGTTGCCGCCTTATCGTTTCCCAACATGGAAGGCCATTGGGCGCCACACGTGGGAAAAAGGAAAACAATATCTCAAGAAAATGGGCGGCATCATCTTGGTGGCCAGCATCCTTGTGTGGGCGTTGGGCTATTTCCCTCACGACGACACCCTCAGTGATCAACAGCAGCAGGAACAAAGCTACATCGGGCGCATCGGCAAATTGGTTGAGCCTGTGTTCCGTCCGCAAGGTTTCGATTGGAAGTTGGATGTGGGCTTGCTCTCTGGCGTGGCTGCGAAAGAGATTGTGGCCAGCACGATGGGCGTGTTGTATAGCGGAAGCGACGAGGTGGCCAATGCCGACGAGGCCTCGCACAACGAAGGACGTTACATGCAGCTGCGCCAGCAAATGACCCACGACATTGCCCGCGTGCAGGGCATCCCCGTCGCCGAGGCCGAGCCCATTGCCACGCTCACGGCCTATAGTTTCCTGCTTTTTGTGTTGCTCTATTTTCCGTGCATTGCCACCATCGCCGCCATCAAAGGCGAGACGGGCAGTTGGCGCTGGGCACTTTTTGCCGCAGGCTACACCACCGCTTTGGCGTGGGTGGTGAGCGCCGTCGTCTTTCAAATTGGCCGATGCTTCATTTAAAACAATCTCTCAAATACGGCCTTTGCGCGCTGCTGGCCTTTGCGAACGGCCTGGCCGCACGGGCGCAGTATCAAACGCCGTTGTCGCACGATTTGGCCACATTGCAAGTGCTGCGCAACGGCGACTGGCGGCAACGGCTGCCCCTCATCTCGTTGACGGGCGGCGACGAAATTCAAATTTCATTCGACGATTTCTCAGCGGCCTATCGCCGTTTCACCTACGACGTGGTGCATTGCGAGGCCGATTGGACGCCTTCCACGCAGCTGTTCGCCACCGATTATGCCGAAGGCTTTGCGGAGGGGCTGACCATCGACGACGTGCAGCCCTCGCGCCAGACGCAAGTGGCCTACACGCACTATGCCTTTGCCCTGCCCAACGACCAATGTCGGCTGACGAAGAGCGGCAACTACGAGGTGCGCATTTATGACGAGCGGCACGAGTTGATGGCGCGCGCCTGTTTCATGGTGACCGAGGCCACGATGAAAGCCCGGCTCACTTGCACCACCAACACCGATGTCGACGTGAATGCCACGCATCAGCAGATAGCATGGGCGGTGGACTTTCAGGGCGTGAACGTCACGCAGCCTGACAGGGAAATCAAGACGGTGGTGTTGCAAAATGGCCGCTGGGACGATGCACGCATCAACGTTAGCCCCCAAATGCAAACGCCCAACGGCTTGGCGTGGCAGCATTGCCGGGCGTTGATTTTCGACGCGGGCAACGTCTATCGCAAATTCGAATGCTTGGCGGTTGACCATCCCACGATGGGTATTGCCGAAATTACATGGGATGGAAGGCGCTATCACGCCCGCCTGCACACCGACGAGCCGCGCCCCAATTATGTTTACAACGAGAGCGCGCAGGGCTTGTTTTGCGTGCGCAACAGCGACAACCGCGACAACGCCATCCAGTCGGACTACGTGATGGTGCATTTCTCATTGCAAACGCCCCTGACGAGCCGCCCCATCTATCTCAACGGCCATTTCACCGGCGACCGCTTTTCGCCCACCTGTCAGTTGCACTACAACGAAACTGCGGGGCTCTATGAGGCGTGCCTGCTGCTGAAACAAGGCTATTATTCCTATCAATATCTCACGCCGGGCAGCGATGGGCGCATGGTGCCGGTGGCATCTGAGGGGAATTTCTACCAAACGAAAAACTTCTATCACGCTTTGGTGTACTATCGTGGCTTGGGCGAGCGCACCGACCGTCTGGTGGCGGTCGCCATGCCGTAGCGCTTTTGCCGCAGCCGCCCAACCAACCTTCGAATCAACGAGAATTTTTTATTTCTCGTTGAAATGACCCTGCGGCGCAGAAAAAATCCATTATTTTTTGACTTGCAACCCTGCAGCGCAGAAAAAATCCATTATTTTTTGACTTGCAACCCTGCAGC
>NZ_BAJQ01000083.1 GCF_000613785.1 Segatella oulorum JCM 14966
TTCGGAAATTGAAAAATCCCCCGGGGACTAACACGTTTTTGTTTGAAAACGCTCAAGTCCAAGATGCGAACCGATTGGACGCTAAACAAAAAAGACTTGCAAACCTGCAAGTCCTTTTTGTTACTTTGTTTCTATTTCCTCTTTCATATCAATGAAATTCCCCTCAATGTCATAGAATTCGTATTGCAAGAATGCGAGCTTCTGTGATGGGATGACATGAATGCCAAAACCATATTTAATTTGCCACTTTCGTTTCAGGGAGAGAAAGCCCTTATTAATGTAGGCGGCAACGTATGGATGCACATGTAAATAGAACTTCGTGATGCCAATCTTATTGATTAGGCGGTCAATTTTTCTTTCTAATTGGTCGGTGAACAGGATGCTCGAACGAATTTTTCCCGTACCATTGCAGGTGGGACAGTCTTCTTCAACATTCACATCCATGGCGGGACGCACACGTTGACGTGTAATTTGCATCAAACCAAATTTACTCAAGGGCAAAATGTTGTGCCGAGCACGGTCTTTCTGCATATTCTTGCACATCCGTTCGTAAAGCATTTGACGGTCTTCGGCAAGGTGCATGTCGATAAAATCAACGACGATAATACCACCCATGTCACGCAATCTCAACTGCCGTGCCAGCTCGTCGGCTGCTCCTAAATTCACGTCAAGCGCATTAGCCTCTTGCCCATTTTTGGCTCTTGAACGGTTGCCACTGTTCACATCGACCACATGGAGCGCCTCCGTATGCTCAATAATCAGGTAAGCACCATGCTTGTAGTTAATGGTTTTACCAAAACTTGATTTAATTTGTTTGGTAATATTGAAATTGTCGAAGATAGGCGTCTTTCCCGTGTACAGCTTAACAATATCTGCTTTTTCGGGTGCAATGAGCGTCAAGTAATGCTTAATCTCATTGTAAACCTCTTCATTGTTGACATGAATGTGCTCAAAACTGGGATTAAACAAATCGCGCAACATTGCGATAGCCCTACCCGTCTCTTCAAACACTAATTGTGGACGTTTCGCGTTTTTCTGCGTTTTCGAAATGGCCTTCTCCCACCGTTTGGTGAGCACTTTCATTTCGTTATCCAGCTCGGCAACACGTTTTCCTTCGGCCACCGTGCGAACAATCACCCCACAATTCTTGGGTTTAATGCTATAGATGAGCTGCTTTAAGCGTGCACGTTCTTCACCGCTCTTAATCTTCGACGACACCGAAACTTTATCTCCGAAAGGAATCAGCACGATAAAACGCCCTGCAAAGGACAATTCGCCGGTAAGTCGTGGTCCTTTTGTAGAGATGGGTTCCTTAACAATCTGAACGAGCACCTCTTGACCCACGCTGAGCACCTGCTGAATGGCATCATCCTTCTTAATATCGGGCAAACGTTGCGCCTTACTGAAAGGATAAAGCTTCTTGCGGTCACTGCATACCTGTTTAAGGTATTTATTATAAGAATTAAATTGACTACCTAAGTCTAAATAATGTAGAAAAGCATCGCGTTCATAACCGAGATCTACGAAGCAGGCATTCAGCCCTGGCATGAGCTTCTTAACCTTTGCCACATAGATATTTCCAACAGAGAAAGATGCCTGCCGAGGCTCGTTTTGATATTCAACGAGTTTTTTATCCTCCAGCAGCGCAATCGAAACTTCTTTTTCTCTGACGTCAATTACTACTTCGCTGTTCATCTTAATTATCTTATTACTTAGTTTTTTCCTTACGATAAACAAAGGGCATGTCATAGCTTCGTGTGATGCACTGACATGTCCCTAAAGCATGATAGCCACAAACAGCCTATTTGCTCTTGTGTCTATTCTTGCGTAATCTTTTTTTGCGCTTGTGCGTAGCCATCTTATGGCCTTTTTTCTTCTTTCCGTTTGGCATAATAATTCTAAATTTTATGTGATTTATTAAATTGATTTACTCTTGATTCATCTGCGCCACAAACGACTTCGACGGTTTGAAACTGGGCAGGTCGTGCGCATCAATCGTAATCGTTATGTTCTTTGAAATATTGCGTGCGGTTTTCGCAGCGCGATGCTTAATAATGAAACTCCCGAAACCGCGCAAATACACGTTCTCTTTCTTCTTGAGCATACTGTTTTTAACAGCCTCCATGAAGCTCTCCACAACAACAGAAACATCTTTCCGCTGCACCCCGGTGGACAAAGCTATCTCATTTACAATTTCTGCTTTCGTCATAATTCTATTGCCTTATTTTTGTTATATCTATTTGCCTATTCGTTCTTTAAAGGCATGCAAATATACGAGTTTTCTATCGGATATGAAAATTTATCGATATGTTTTTCGTTTTTTAGCACCACCATGGCTCAGATGCATTTACTGCCCCACCGAATAAATCGTCGTTTTATTCGATGCTGCATTGTTTGAGCGGTGTCCCATCGAGCGTGAGAATGGTGAAGATGCCGTGCTCGTAGGTGGCAAAGGTTGGTGGATTTCCTCCTTTGGGAAAGGTGATGGAGCCTGTGTTGCAGACGATGCCTTGCGCGTCACGCGACAGTTGCCAAAGGTGGGTGTGCCCATAGATGATGGCATCGAAATGGCCTTTGGGGCGGTAATCCTTGTTGTAGATGTGGCCATGTGTGAGCAGCAGCTTATGTCCCTCATCAACCAAGAGCATATAGTCTTGCATGATGGGAAAATCAAGCAGCATTTGGTCGACCTCTGAATCGCAATTACCTCTGATGGCCAAAATCTTGTCGGCCATGGCGTTGAGCTTTTCGGCTATTTCTTTCGGATTTAATCCTTCGGGAACTCCATTGCGCGGGCCGTAATTAATGATGTCGCCTAAAATGCAGAGCATGTCGCAGTGTAGAGTGTGGAAGTGGCAGAGCACTTTTTCTAACGTCGGCCATGCGCCATGAATGTCGGATACGAGTAGATATTTCATTTTTATGGGTTTTAATAGTGTGTCACTTTTTTTGTTGCATAAATGTGCCGTCAAATGCAATCTGCTCTTCGTGGAGCAGTTGCGCCAGCGCCTCTTCCAAATCCTTTTTGACAAATTGGAGTGTCTGCATTTCAGCCATGCCATGGGGCTCGCCATCGGCCAGCAGCTGTAGGATGGCTGTCTGGCAGGTGGACGCTTCATCGGCTGATGGGCGTTTTCTTTCGAGGCAGACGTCACATTGGTTACAATCTTTCTGCATCTCCTCGCCAAAATATGCTAACAGTTGGCGGCTGCGGCAGATGTGGCTGTTTTCAGCGTAGTTGATGAAGGCCTGAATGCGCTTTTCGAATTCGAGTTTTCTATCTTCGTAAACTTCGGATGTGATATTTAGTCGAAAGCCGTCGACTCTGTCGCGCAGATAGTGGATGAAGGGCATTTTGCGTTGCGGAATGAAGTGCACGATGCGGCGCTCGGTCAGTCCTTTTAAAATGAGGTAGACCTCTTGCGGAGTGAGTCCTGCGCGTTGGGCAATGAGTTGCTCGTCGATGTAGACGTAATCGTTGAAAACGCCGCCATAGAGGCGCAGAATGGCTTCGATGGTGGCATCTTCCTTGGGTGCGAGGTGGTCTAAATAGTAAAGCTGGTCGCGCGAGAGCAAGAATAGAATTCGGGCGCAGCTGCTGGGGTCGTCTTCGTAGACGATGTGGCCTAACTGTGATAGAATGTGGAGGGCAGCGGTGGTGTAGATGATAGAGAGCTGATAGATTTGGCAAAACTTGTTGATGTCGAAGCTGAACGTGTGGCCGGCGCCGCTTTCGATGCCAATCTGAAAATAGTAGGCCAAGCTGTCGTAGACCTTTCGGATATAATCTTTTGGGGGAAAGTTGTCGCCAATGCGCTTTTGCAGCTTTCGCGCATCGACCGAGTTATACAGCAGCACGGCGTAGGCCTTTTCTCCGTCTCTTCCGGCACGTCCCGCCTCTTGGAAATAGGCTTCGATGGAGTCGGGACCATCAACGTGCACCACAAGGCGCACGTCAGGTTTGTCGATGCCCATGCCAAACGCATTCGTGGCCACCATGACGCGTACATGATTATTCATCCATTCTTCTTGCCGCATGTTTTTGGTGAAATGCTCCAGCCCCGCATGATAGGAGGTGGCTGTGATGTTGTTGTCTTGCAGCAGTTGTGCGATTTCCTTTGTCTTTTTGCGGCTTCTTACATAAACGATGGCGCAACCAGAAACAGCGTGCAGAATATGCACCAACTCGGCTTCCTTATCAGCAGCAATGCGCACAACATAGGCCAAGTTCTTGCGTTCGAAGCTCATTCTGAACACGTTTCTCTCGTGGAAGGCCAAACGCTGTTGGATGTCGTCAATCACTTTGAGCGTGGCGGTAGCGGTGAGTGCCAGGATGGGAGCTTCGGGTTTTATTTTTCTGAGGTTGATGATTTGTAAGTAGGCGGGTCGGAAATCATAGCCCCATTGGCTGATGCAATGGGCTTCGTCGACGGTGATAAAACTCACGCGCATGTGGCTTACTTTCTTTTGAAAGAGTGGGCTACCAATGCGCTCGGGCGAAACATAAAGCAGTTTGATGGCGCCAAAGACGGCATTCTCGAGGGTCTTCAGAATCTCGTTTCGTGTCATGCCCGAGTAGATTGCTGCTGCGCTGATGCCCTTGGCCTTCAGATGGTCTACTTGGTCTTTCATGAGTGCAATGAGCGGTGTGATGACGATGCACACGCCGTCTAAAGCTAAGGCTGGAACTTGAAACGTGATGGACTTTCCGCCGCCCGTTGGCATCAGTCCCAACGTGTCTTTACCACTACAAATGCTTTGGATAATCTCTTCCTGAATGCCGCGAAAGTTGTCGTAGCCCCAATGTTCGCGCAGAATTTGGCGATAGTCCATCTTGAGTAACTATTCTTCGGTGGTTGGTTCGGTAGGTGTGCCGGCTTCTTCGGCTCTGATGTCTTCAATCTGCAGTTGAACTTGATTGCGTTTAAAGACGTTGGTCTCTAATGTGTAGGCAATGTCGAAAGCGCGTTTGCTTTTAATGTAGCGTGCAGCGGCGCTCTGGCCAAAGGCAATGCCGTTGACAATGGTGCTCGATTTCGAGTCGACCAATTCTAATTTAATGTGCTCTTGCTCGCGCCCAACGACCTTACTGGTGCCGTAGTCGTAGACGCCCAATGTGGCAAACACCGGCTTTGTGCATTCAGGTCCGAAGGGAGAAAAGTTTTTCAAATCGTGGAAGAATTTTCTGCTAATATCTTTGAAGTCTATCAGCGCGTCAATGTGCAATGTAGCTTCGGTTTGTTCGGGTGCAATATGCTCCTCCACATATTGCTGAAACAACGTTTTGAATTTGGGAATATCGTCCCAGCGCAGCGTCAACCCCGCTGCATAGGTGTGACCGCCGAAATTGAGCAGCAGGTCGCGACAGCTTTTAATTGCGGCATAGACATCAAACCCGGCCACGCTGCGTGCCGAACCGCTGGCCAAGTCACCATCGCGTGTGAGCACCACCGTTGGCCGATAATAAATCTCCGTCAGGCGAGAGGCCACGATGCCGACGACGCCTTTTTTCCAATTCTCGTCATAGAGCACGATGCTCGATTGATGCTTTTGCGTTTCCAACTTCGAGACAATGAGGTTGGCTTCTTCGGTCATCTGCTTGTCGATGTCTTTGCGTTGCTCGTTGTATTGGTCAATGTGCCGCGCTTTTTCGAGGGCGTTGGCATAGTCGTTTTCAACCAACAGCTCAACGCTCTCCCGACCGTTCTCCATGCGCCCCGATGCATTGATGCGCGGACCGATGCGGAAGCAGATTTCGCTCATCGACAGCTCACGATTGGCCAAATTGCACACCTCGATAATGGCTTTCAGTCCGAGGCTTGGGTTTTGGTTGAGCTGTTTCAAACCGTAATAGGCCATGATGCGGTTTTCCTCAACCACAGGCACCAAGTCGGCGGCTATCGACACGGCGCAGAAGTCGAGAAACGGAGAGAGTTTGGAGAACGGGATGCCATTGTTTTTAGCCCAACCCTGCATGAATTTAAAGCCCACGCCGCAGCCGCAGAGATGCTTAAAGGGATAGCGGTCGTCGGGGCGTTTGGGATTGAGGATGGCCACTGCCGGCGGCATTGCCTCGTCGGGCACATGGTGGTCGCAAATGATGAAATCGATGCCCAACTCCTTGGCATAGGCGATTTCGTCGATGGCCTTGATGCCGCAATCCAAAATGATGATGAGCTTCACGCCCGTCTCCCTTGCATATTCAATGCCTTTTCGGCTCACCCCGTAGCCCTCGTCGTAGCGGTTGGGAATGTAGTAATCGATGTTCGAATAGAACAGGCGCAGGAATTTATAGACCAAGGCCACAGCCGTGCAGCCATCCACATCATAATCGCCATAAACCATGACGCGCTCCTTGCGCCCCATGGCGTCGTTGAGCCTATCGACGGCCACGTCCATATCTTTCATTAAGAAAGGATTGATGAGGTTGGAGAGCTGCGGCCTGAAAAATCGTTTCGCCGCCGACTCGGTTGTGATGCCGCGTTGAATGAGGAGCTGCGCAAGGATGGGCTCATCGAGAGCTTCTCGCCCAATTCGCGGGCTGCGGCCTGTTCTTGCGCCGTGGGGGCTATATAGTTCCATTTAAAGTGCATGTCTGTCTACCTTTCCGTATGCGAATAATTGATTGGTGCCATCAAGCTGATTTCAAGTCGTGAAACGCTGAAATCTGTGCTCAAAATTACAAAATAAAACGCAGATAGTAAAACATCTTCCTAACATTTATG
>NZ_BAJQ01000082.1 GCF_000613785.1 Segatella oulorum JCM 14966
TGTGCAAGGTAGTATCAATCGGTAGCACGAACGTTGCCACCTACGTGTAAGGTAGTATCAATCGGTAGCACGAACGCTACTTGCTTATGCAAGAATATGCTGCCACATGATAAAGAATGGATATGTCTGAAGCAGAGGGATATCCAACATGCTGCAAAAATAGGTTTGCTTTATGTTTTCCTATCGTGTAAAAGTAGGGTGGTGGGTTCCTTTGGATAGATTTTCGGAATGCCACCATATAAAAGAGGGTTCCCGATGAGCGGAAACCCTCTTTTGTAGTTGGGCATGTTGTTGCCCTGTGGCTGAAACGGCGCCTATTCAATTGTGCCGGTTTCGGCGGTGAAGTTGAGTTTTAGCTTCTGTCCGGCCGACGCGCTCACATGGGGTTGGTCGCCGCCCTTGCCACGGTATTCGATCTTGCCACTGAAGACCATGAACTCTGACCGCCACCAGTCCATTCCCGGAATCTTGACGTAGACGCGCAGATAGTCATTGGTTGTGGTGCTGCGAGCAAAGGCAGGCGAGACAAATTCGCCGGTAGCTGTGGTGGGTACGCTAAATCGTGCAGCAGCCTCCTGCTCGCTCCAATTACCGGCAGCCGTGGTGACGCCCATGAGCCACACGTTGGGGCGGTTGAAGGTGACGGTGTAGTGGAGTTTGCGACCGACAGCCTTGGCTTGAGCAATCATCAGATACCATCCGGGAGCTGACGAGGCTATGTTGCCGCCAGCGTTGACGATGGTGCCGGCCAGTTCGCCGGCTGCATCGAGGGTGATGTCGCCAAAGCCCTGCTCGCTGCCATTCCATGCGCGGGCGGTGTTGAACTTGATGCCGCTTGCGTCGATGTAGACCATGTGCCAGAAGAGGTTGTCGGTGCCATTGACGGGTACCATCTCCAAGGCTCTGTCCCAGTTCCAACCGTTGAAGTTGCCCGTGATGTAGAGGTGTTCGGGCATAGCAACGGGCGGGAGCGAGAACTTAAGGTGCACACGACTCAGCTTCACAACGTTCGACGTGATGGCGTAGGCGTGGTTCAGGCTGTCGATTTCAGAGCCCATGGCCGTGACGGGTTTAGCTTTCACGCGCACATAAACGGGGAGGTCGAGGGGGAAATCGCTCTCGGCCTTGCCTGCTTCCACGGCTTGCGTGGTGAGCGCCGAGGCCATTTCGGCAGCGTCGATGTCTAACTTTGTGGTGTGAAACACGGTGCTGATGGCCGTGGCATTCGACATGTCGGCCTTCGTGGCCACCTCGACGGTGTAGCGTGTGGTGATGTCGGCGCCATAATTGGGTTGCTCGCAGGTGAGCGCCACGGTGGGCGATTGTGCGAGGTCGTAGCTGCTACCGGCCCAGTTGGGCGCGTTGAGCACGAATTGTGTGGGCACTTGCAGCGTGGGGTTATCGTCGCGGTCGTCGGAGCAGGCCGTGAACACGCCAAGGCTGCATAGCAGACCCATGGCGAAATAAACTATCTTTTTCATTGTTCTCTTTACAGGATAGGGCTTGGCGGGCGGTGTTGCATCGCGATGGGGCAACGGTGCCCGTCAAGCCGGTTGGTTTAATAATCGGTGTTTTGTTTCAACTTGCCTTGGCTCACGTTGATCTCGTTGGCCGGCAGTGCGTAGATGTTCTTGGATGCGGGAATCTGCGTCCCGGCATGTGTACCGCCCTTCCAACTCCAGGTGTAACTGTTACTGCCACCAAAACAGTTGAAGCGGATGAGATCCATGCGGCGGCGCCCTTCGAAGTAGAACTCGCGGCTCCATTCGTCCAACAGTTCACGCAGGGTGTAGCTGCCCGAGGTGCGTTGCGATGCATGCGCCCGTGCACGCAGTTGGTTGACGGCTGCGGTGCCGGCTGTGGTGGTCTGCCCGCCGTTGAGTCGCGCGGTGGCTTCGGCATAGGTGAGATAGGCCTCGGCGGCGCGCATCAAGAAGAAGTCGGTATCGGGGAACTTGGGGTCGTGGCCCGCCGTACCGTCGGTCTTCCAGTTATTGAACTTCGCTACGGCGAAACCATTCGCGAACACACCCACCTGTGCGGGGTTGGCCTGATCGAGGTTGCGGTTGCTGCCATCGCCTTGCTTACCATCGAAGAGCGCGCGGTCGTCGCCGGCTGCGGCAGGCATGTCTTTCGCATGCACGTGAGGCACGGTGCCCGAGGGGAAGAACTTCTCGACCAGATCCTTGCGTGCGCGGTTGCCTGCCCATGTCTCGGTGATGTTGTTGCCGGTGGCTCCATTCTGATTGACCACGATGCCGCCGTCAAAGGTGCTGGCCATGAGGAACAGCGTCGTGCCATAGGAAGCTGTGGTCTTGCCGTCTTGCAGCACGGGCAGGATGGCTTCTACCGATGCGCCGCTCTCGCCGTTGTTGCCCATGAAGAGCTGCTGATAGGCGGTCCAGCCATTGGTGGTAGCCCCCGTGTAGAGGTGATAGGGAGAGTTCATGACGCGCTGCGCATAGTCGGCTGCCTTTTGCCACTGCGGGGCGCCCGTGTAGACCTCGGCGTTGAGGTATAAGCGTGCGAGCAACAGCCAGGCGGCTGCGCGGTCCACCCGTCCGTAGCCGGCGTCGGTCGACTTCTTGGGTTGCGGTGCAGCGAGCGTGGGTTCAATGGCCAAGAGCTCTGACTCGATGTAGCTGTAGAGTTGCTTGCGGCTGTATTGCGGTGCGACACCGTCGCGGAGTTCCTCGGTAAACGGCACGTTGCCGTAAAGGTCCATGAGGTAGAAATAGTTCAGCGCCCGCAGGAACCGCGCCTCGGCGGTCATCGTTGCGTTGAAGCTGCCAAAGGTGTTGATGTATTGGTTGCAGACGGTTACGCCAAAGAACAACCGATAGTAGAATCCATTGGCCATGGGATGGGTGGAGCCGTAGGTGGCGAAGTTGAACTCGCTGATGCCGGGGTCACCCCAGTTGCAAATGGCTTCGTCGGTGGGCAGCTCGTTGGTGTTGAAGAGCTGGCGCACGAAGCCGGTCGTTCCACCGTCCAGGCCGTCGATGTCGCAGTCGCCATCGGGACCGCTCTGCCCGGCCAGCCCCAGGTCGGCATAGCATTTGCTTAACAGCTGTTCGGGCGTGGGCGTGGTGTTCTTGTTGGGATCGATAGGCTTCACGTCCAAGTCGCCGACACACGATGTTAGTGCCATTGCGCAACCAATGAGCGTTGCGGGCACCCAATTCTTGATATATCTTTTCATACGGAATATGCTAATTAAGTTAGAAGTTCAAATTAACGCCTACGATGAGCGAGAAGGGACGGGGATAGATGTCACGGTCAACACCATTGAACACTTCGGGGTCGATGCCGTCGTACTTGGTAATGGTGAACACGTTTGAAGCCGAGGCATATATGCGTCCGTTAATGCCTTTATAGTGGTTGCGCTTCAGCAGGTTGCTGAAACTGTAACCCAGCGAGATGTTGTCCAGCTTGAGGAAGGATGCATTCTGCACCCAGCGGTCGCTCAGCAGCGCTCTCTCGTCGAAGGTCTGCCAGTTGTCGTTGATCACGGCGCGAGGAAGGTTGCTGAAATATTCATTTGTAGAGTAGAGTTCGGCCGCACTCATATTCGCCCGCGAAGCGTAGGTGTCGTTGTAAAGGTAGTTGCCTATGTTGGCACGGAGCGTGAAGCCGAGATCCCACGTCTTATACTCGATGCGCGACGAGAAGCCCATGGTAACCGGAGGTGCGGCCTGCTTGTAGATGTAGCGGTCGGCATCGGTGATTTGGCCATCATGGTTGCGGTCGACTACAGCGCCTCGATGGGTTTGCCGTTGGCATCGTACATTTGCTGATAAACCAAGAAGGAATTCGCGGGATGTCCCACCTTGTGTGCGCCGACGTTGAGGCCGGTTCCTGTTGAAATGGCCATCGAACCCGGCGTGACGTAGTAATTGGCGTCGCCACCGGTAAGGTTGGTGATTTTGTTGCGGTTGTATGTGAAGTTGTAGTCAACCTTCCAGAACCAGTCCTTGGTGTTCTGTTCGTTGAGGATGGTGTAACTCACAGTAGCCTCCACGCCCGTGTTCGACAGATCGCCGATGTTCGAGATAACCTGGTTGCGGAAGTTAGAGCCTGCGGGCACGTAGACAGTGTTCAGCAGGTCGGTGGTCTTGCGGTAATACCAATCGAAGCTACCCGTTAGGCGGTTGTTCAGCACGCCCCAGTCAATGCCTGCGTTATAGGTGGTTGTTGTTTCCCACTTCAGATTCTTGTTCACGGCATCGGGGCGTACCATCGTTCCGTTGCCGAAGATGGGATAGAAGCCATTTGCACCGGTGTTTACTTGATAGGTGTCGAAGTAGGTGTAATCGCCAATTCCCTCTTGCTGTCCGGTCATACCCCAACCCAATCGCAGCTTTAAGTCGCTCAACCAGGCCATGTTCTTGAATGCAGCTTCGTCTTTCACACGCCAAGCAAAAGCAAAGGATGGGAAAGTGGCCCAGTGTTTTCTGAAGCGTGAAGCACCGTCGGCACGCACCGTGGCAGTGAGATAATAGCGCTGCAAGAGGTTCCAGTTGGCACGGCCGAAGAATGAAACCAAGTAGTTCTCGGTGAGATAACGATGGGGTTCCTTCACGCCGTCGCCGTCGTAATCCTGCCCCGAGTCGCTATTGATGGCGCCGGGATGCACCGTGTTGGTCGAAGGATAGTAAGAGAAATAACGCTGGTTTCCTTGCGCCAGAAGTGCTGCCATTCATAACCGGCCATGATGTCGACATGGTTTTGCAACTTGTCCTTGAAGTCGTGATAGTATTGCGTATAGGCGTTGAAGAGCAGATTGCGCTTCAGCAGCCTCTTGAAACCGGTGGAGCCGAAGTAAAAGTTCAAGGGGGAGGTTGGAGCCACGTCGGTGTCCTGCTCGCCCGATGAAATGTCAGCGCCTGCGGTTGCATGGAAGCGCAAGTCTTCAAAGCCGTGCACCTTGTAATCAACGTCAGCGTTGCCGATGAAGTCCCGTCCGGTGTAGTGGTCGTTTTTCAGCATCAAATCGGCCACAGGGTTGTTGGGAGCCAACGCATTCTTTGTTTTAGAATAGGTGGGGTCGTTGAGCGAACTGCCATCCTTTGTCCATGCGAAATAGCCGCCGAAGTTCGCAGCGTATGGGCTTGTGGTGTCATAAACGGGCTGCGTCGGATCCATTCTCACGGCGGCATTCATCGCATCTTTATCTGCAAAACGGTTCTTGGCAAACATGCCTTTTGCATTGAAATTAAACGACAAGTGGTCGTTGAGCAGATGGGGATTGAGATTGAATGCGGCCGTATAGCGCTCGAAACTCGAGGTCTTCACGATGCCTTGTTGATTGGTGTAGCCCATCGACACACGCCAGGCAGATAGCCTTTCGATGCGCCTAACGCCTGCGACCCCGACACGGTGATGTTTTGGTCGTGGCTCAATGCCGTGCGATAAATCTCCTTTTGCCAATCGGTATTCGCTGTTCCCAGCGCTTTCAAAGCTACGGCCTCACGCTGATTGCCTGCATAAATGCGCTTGACGAGGTCGCGATATTCGTCGGCATTCAGCACATCCAAGCTCTTCCTGCGTGTGCTCAGCGTCATGTTGCCGGCGTAAGACACCCTTACCGGCTGGTTGGCGTGCCCACGTTTCGTGGTGATGATGATGACACCATTCGAACCTCTCGAACCATAGATGGCCGTGGCCGAGGCATCTTTCAGCACATTAAAACTCTCTATATCCTGCGGGTTGACCATCGACAGCGGATTGGCCATGCCTTGAATACCTTTATCTCCGTTGGGCACACCATTATTATCCATAGGCACACCGTCGATCACAATCAGCGGGTCGTTGGAAGCGTTGAGCGAACTGCCACCGCGAATGCGGATGCTGGCGCCGCTTCCCGGTGTTCCGCCACCCGTTGTGATGCTCACACCTGCCATCTTTCCCTGCATCAGATCTTGTGCATTCACCACCAATCCTCTGTTCTTACCATCGGGTTGGAGTTGTGCCACCGAACCGGTCAAGTCCGATTTCTTCACGGCACCATAACCAATCACCACCACTTCGTTCAGTGTCTTGTTGTCATCTTGGAGCGTTGTCGAGAGATTGTCGGCCGCAATCACTTTCTTTGGCGACATACCCACATAGGTAATGGTCAGCTCTGTCCCTTTCGGCACATTAATCACATAGTTTCCATCAAAGTCAGTAACGCCAACAGCTTTGCCGTTTGCCATAATCGTTGCACCGATGATGGGCTCGCCTGTTGCATCTTTGACTTGGCCTTTCAAGCCTCCCGACTGAGCAAAAGCCACTGCCGACAGAAGTAAACTGCCGGCAACTGCAAAACTTCTCAGTGGGAACTTCCATTTCACCTGCTTCATTTTTAGTTGGTTTTAAATTAATATTATTGTTGTCTGTACTTATTCTTTAGTTTAGGTGGGCACGTCACGCATCACGCTTTTGCACGTTCAATGTGGTTATTTTTTCGAGTGTCACGCCTCCTGCGGGCCTGGTCCCTGTCAAGGTTGTAGCGTTGTGAACCCTGCTGCCAAAAAGCTTGCAAATGGGGTTGTCGCGTAATTCATCCTTCTCAATGGCCTGCTGTGTGAGCGCCGTGTTGCTCACGCGGCGGTTTATCAGGGCTTCAAAAGTAGAAAAAAAAATGTTTATGCACCAACTTTTTAGCCGTTTTTTTATTCAGATGCAGCATTTTGTGCTGTCGGAGGCGTCGTTTTTTGATGCGCGAGCCTGCGGTGCAGAAAAAACTCATTATTTTTTGACTTGCAACCCTGCGGCGCAGAAAACGGCCATCGTTTTTTGACATGCAACCCTGCGGCGCAG
>NZ_BAJQ01000081.1 GCF_000613785.1 Segatella oulorum JCM 14966
GCCGCAGGGTTGCACGTACAAAAATAATGGATTTTTTCTGCGCCGGAGGCTCGTTCGTCAAAAAACAACGGTTTTCTACTGCGCGCGGAACAGCTGCCAACCGAAAATATTGATTATAAATGATGTGGGTCTCGAATATATGTTGTATTTTTGCACGAGTTTAAAAAGCAGGATATGAATTTCAAGAAAAAAAGATGGCACTGCCTTCCGGGACAGCCCATTACGGAGCTCGATAAGCAGGTGATGTACTGGGAAAACAAGGGGAAGTTGGTGCCCACGCGCGATATGGTTAAAACGCCCGAGCAGATTGCCGGCATTCGCATTGCCAGCAAAGTGAACACGGGCTGTTTAGATGCTGTGGCAGCCATCATCCGTCCCGGCATCTCGACCCAAGACATCGATGACGTTTGCATGCAATATTGCAAGGATAACAACGCGGTTCCGGCCTGTCTGAATTATGAAGGATTTCCGAAGAGCGTGTGCACGAGCATCAACGAGGTGGTTTGCCACGGCATTCCCAAGAAAGAGGACATCTTGCGCGAGGGCGACATCGTGAATGTCGACATGACCTTGAGCGTGAACAATTATTTTGGCGATGCTTCGCGCATGTTTATCGTTGGCGGAAAGACCACGCCCGAGAAGGAACAGTTAGTGCGCGTGGCTAAAGAGTGCTTGGAAATTGGAGCCGAGGCTGCCAAACCCTATTGCTTTGTGGGCGACATTGGACATGCCATTCAAAAACATGCCGAGAAATATCATTATGGTGTGGTGCGCGACCTTTGCGGCCACGGCGTGGGATTGGCCATGCACGAGGAGCCCGAAGTGCTGCACTATGGTCATCAAGGCACGGGCATGCTGCTGGTGCCGGGCATGGTGTTCACCATCGAACCGATGATTAACATGGGCACGTGGAAAGTGTTTATCGATGCCGACGACCCTTATGGCTGGGAGGTGATTTCGGGCGACGAGAAACCCAGTGCGCAGTGGGAACACACGTTCCTCATGACCGAAACCGGCGTTGAAGTGCTTTCGTATTGACAATGATGGAAAAGGATATATATATATTAGGTATAGAGAGCTCGTGCGATGACACCTCTGCCGCCGTGCTCAAAAATGGCGTCATCCTCTCCAATGTCACCGCTTCGCAAGATGTGCACCGTGCCTACGGTGGTGTAGTGCCCGAACTGGCCTCGCGTGCCCATCAGCAAAATATTGTTCCTGTGGTCGATCAAGCCATCAAGCGGGCAGGCATCACCAAAGAAAAGCTCAGCGCTGTGGCTTACACACGTGGCCCCGGCCTCATGGGCTCGCTGCTGGTGGGAGTGAATTTTGCCAAAGGTTTTGCACGTGCGCTCAACATACCCTTGTTAGACGTGAACCATCTGCAAGGCCATGTCTTGGCACATTTCATTAAAGAAAGCGACGACGACACCAGTGCGCCACCCCTACCCTTCATCTGCCTGCTCGTTTCGGGCGGAAATTCACAAATCGTGCAAGTAAATGCTTACAACGACATCAAAGTGCTGGGGCAAACCATTGACGATGCAGCGGGCGAAGCGATTGACAAATGCTCGAAAGTTATGGGCTTAGGCTACCCCGGAGGGCCTGTCATCGATAAATTAGCGCGACAAGGCAATCCTCACGCTTATCAATTTGCCGAGCCACAGGTAGCCGGCTTCGACTATTCGTTCTCCGGGCTGAAGACTTCGTTTCTCTACCATCTGCGCGATTGGGTGAACGAAGATCCCGACTTTGTGGAGCACCACAAAAACGATTTGGCCGCCAGCTTAGAGCATACCATCGTAGACATCTTGATGAAGAAACTGCGCTTGGCAGTAAAGGCCACTGGCATTACCCACGTGGCTGTGGCGGGTGGGGTGTCGGCAAATAACGGACTGCGCAACGCTTTTCACGAGCATGCCCAGAAGTACGGCTGGACCATCTATATTCCAAAGTTCAGCTACACCACCGACAATGCGGCCATGATTGCCATCGTCGGCCAATTTAAATATGCACATCAAGAGTTTAGCACGCTTAATGCGCCTGCCTTTTCAAAAGTAACATTTCAATAAATTCAAACGTTATGGAATTAGAAACAAAAATATTAAGCAAGGATATTCAGCAATATCTCTACGACATCAAATGCACTGTGGCAACCGCTGAAAGCTGTACGGGCGGCCGCATTGCCACAGCTATTATTGCCGTGCCTGGAGCAAGCGATTATTTCAAGGGCGGTGTGGTCTCCTACACCAATGAAGTGAAAGAAAATCTGCTCCACGTGAGTCATGAGACATTGGAACAAGAGACTGCTGTGAGTGAGGCCGTGGCTAAACAAATGGTCGTGGGTGCCTGCGAGACGCTTCACACCGATTATGCGATAGCTGCTACAGGCTGTGCAGGACCATCCGGTGGCACACCCGATATTCCTGTGGGAACTATTTGGCTCGCATGCGGAAATGCTGACGAAGTGCACACCTTGAAGCTCGAAGCCGACTATGGCCGCGACATCAATTTGGCGGTTGCAACCAACCGCGCCCTACGTCTGTTCATTGACTACCTCAAGGAAAAACATCCCCACGAGCAGGCTGAAAATTAAAAAAAATGCTTAATTCCAACCATTCTTCATTTGATTATTTTGTATAATTCAAAAATAATTGTAATTTTGCAACCTGTTTGGAATAAGTATCATAAACGAAAACAAAAAGTTAAAGATAGCAATGTCTAAGATTTGTCAGATTACAGGTAAGAAGGCACAATTAGGTTGTAATGTGTCTCACTCAAAGCACCGCACAAAGAGAAGCTTTGATGTTAACCTCTTCAGCAAAAAGTTCTACTATGTAGAAGAAGTTGCTGGATTAGTCTTAAGATCAGTGCAGCTGGTCTTCGTCTCATTAATAAAGTTGGTCTTGACGCAGCACTGAAGCAAGCCGTTTCTAAAGGTTATTGCGATTGGAAAGACATTAAAGTCATAGGAGAATAATTATCATGGCAAAGAAAGCTAAAGGCAACAGAGTGCAGGTAGTGTTAGAGTGCACCGAAATGAAAGATAGCGGAATGCCAGGAACAAGTCGTTACGTTACAACAAAAAATCGTAAGAACACTCCTGAGCGCCTCGAACTGAAGAAGTATAATCCCATCTTGAAAAAGATGACACTTCACAAGGAAATTAAGTAAAATCACCTCTTAAATTCGATAAGAAATGGCAAAGAAAGCAGTCGCTACCCTCCACGAAGGTTCTACGGATGGTCGCGCATATTCAAAAGTTATCAAAATGGTTAAGAGCCAAAGACCGGTGCCTATGTTTTCGATGAGCAGATGGTTCCCAATGAGGCTGTGAAAGATTTCTTTAAGAAATAATTTTTCAACTATATAATAAAAGAAGGTTGCGATGGAATTCGCAACCTTTTTTATATCCTTGTCACAGATAAATCTACAGCTGAAGCTATCGTGATGCAGAATACTCTTCCGCTTCCCTGCCATTTTTCTTAAAACACACAAAAAATGCAAGCTCTACCTTACAAAAACAGTCTAAAAAGTTGGGGGGCTTTCCATAAATGTGTATATTTGCAACTAATTAAATAAAACAATATAAAACATTTTTATACACCTAAGCTACTATGAGCGAGAAAAGAGTTTATACGTTTGGCAACGGCAAAGCTGAGGGAAGAGCCGACATGAGGAATCTGCTCGGCGGAAAAGGCGCTAACTTAGCCGAAATGAATTTGATTGGCATTCCTGTTCCTCCAGGATTTACCATCACAACAGATGTGTGCAACGAGTATTTCGAAAAAGGAAAAGAAAAGGTTGTTGCGTTATTGAAAAACGAAGTCGAACAGGCTGTAAAGCATGTTGAAGGCCTCATGAAATCAAAGTTTGGCGACGTTGAAAATCCTTTATTGGTGAGCGTGCGCTCAGGTGCACGAGCCAGCATGCCCGGCATGATGGATACTATCCTAAACCTCGGTTTAAACGACAAAGTGGTTGAGGGCCTGGCACGCAAAACGGGTAATGAGCGATTTGCCTACGACAGCTACCGCCGTTTCGTGCAGATGTATGGCGATGTAGTTCTTGGTATGAAACCCGTGAACAAAGAGGATATCGATCCCTTCGAAGCCATCATCATTGATGTGAAAGGCATGCGTGGCATTTCCCTTGACAATGAGATGAATGTTGACGAACTCAAACTGCTGGTGAAACGCTTCAAAGAGGCTATCAAACAGCAGACAGGAAAAGACTTTCCCACCGACCCCATGGAACAATTATGGGGAGCAATCTGCGCCGTGTTCGACTCGTGGATGAACGAGCGTGCTATTCTCTACCGCAAGATGGAAGGCATCCCTGCAGAATGGGGAACGGCAGTCAGCGTCATGGCAATGGTCTTTGGAAATATGGGAAACACCTCGGCAACGGGTGTTTGCTTCAGCCGTGATGCCGCAACTGGCGAAAATATTTTCAATGGTGAATATTTGGTTAATGCACAGGGTGAAGACGTTGTAGCGGGCATCCGCACACCACAGCAAATCACCAAAGAAGGTTCTATTCGCTGGGCACATCTACAAGGCATTGACGAAGAAATTCGTGTAACGAAATATCCCTCAATGGAAGAAACAATGCCCGAGATTTTTGCACAGCTCGACAACATTCAAGCAAAGCTCGAATGCCACTATCACGACATGCAAGACATGGAATTCACCGTGCAGGAAGGCCACCTGTGGTTTTTACAAACCCGTAACGGCAAACGTACTGGTACGGCCATGGTGAAGATTGCTATGGACTTGTTGCATGAGGGTGAAATCGATGAAAAGACAGCTTTGGAACGCTGTGAACCCAATAAATTAGATGAATTGCTCCACCCTGTATTCGACAAAGAGGCATTGGCAAAAGCTAAAACTCTGACGCGCGGTTTGCCTGCTAGTCCTGGTGCTGCTTGCGGTCAAGTGGTGTTCTTTGCTGACGATGCTGAACGCTGGCACGAAGAGGGCAAGCAAGTGGTGATGGTGCGCATAGAAACCAGTCCTGAAGATTTAGCAGGCATGAGCGCTGCCGAGGGAATTTTAACAGCACGAGGTGGCATGACAAGCCATGCTGCTGTGGTTGCACGTGGCATGGGTAAATGCTGTGTGAGCGGTGCTGGAGCACTCAACATCAACTACAAAGCACGCACGGCCGAAATCGATGGCAACATCATTCACGAAGGCGATTATCTCTCCATCAATGGCTCTACCGGTGAAGTTTATTTAGGAGAAGTAACGACAAAGCCTGCCGAAGTTACGGGAGACTTCGCACAACTCATGGATTTATGCCACAAATATAGCCGACTCAAAGTGAGAACCAACGCCGATACGCCGCATGATGCTGAGGTGGCGCGCAACTTTGGCGCAGAGGGCATTGGCCTGTGTCGCACGGAACACATGTTCTTCGAAAACGAGAAAATCAAAGCAATGCGCGAAATGATTCTTGCAGACAGCAAGGAAGGACGTGAGCGAGCACTCGAAAAGCTACTCCCCTATCAGCGGCAAGACTTCTATGGCATTTTAAAAGCAATGGATGGCTATCCAGTAAATGTGCGCCTCTTAGACCCCCCTCTTCACGAATTTGTGCCCCATGATTTAGAAGGTCAACGCGTCATGGCCGAGGAAATGGGTGTTTCAATTGAAGAAATTCAACGGCGTGTCAATTCACTAAGCGAACATAACCCCATGTTGGGGCATCGTGGCTGCCGATTGGGTAACACTTATCCCGAAATTACGGCCATGCAAACACGCGCCATCTTGGGTGCGGCCATCGACTTAAAAAAGGAAGGCTATAATCCGAAACCGGAGATTATGGTGCCGCTGATTGGTATTGTTGATGAGTTCGATGCACAGGAACAAGTCATTCGTGCTACGGCAAAAGAGCTATTCGAGAAGGAAGGAACCGAGATTCCGTTCAAAGTCGGAACGATGATTGAAATTCCCCGTGCAGCTCTTACCGCAGAGAATATTGCCAAGAAGGCCGAATACTTCAGTTTTGGAACAAATGACCTCACGCAGATGACCTTCGGTTACAGTCGCGACGACATTTCCAGCTTCTTGCCCGTTTACTTGGAAAAGAAAATTCTCAAGGTCGACCCCTTCCAGGTTTTAGACCAAACAGGCGTTGGGCAATTGGTAGAAATGGCTGTGAAGAAAGGTCGCTCTACCCGCCCCGACCTCAAATGTGGCATCTGTGGTGAGCATGGAGGTGAACCCAGCTCGGTAAAATTCTGCCATCGCGTGGGGCTCGACTACGTAAGCTGTTCGCCTTTCCGTGTGCCCATTGCGCGCTTAGCGGCTGCCCAAGCAGCTGTTGAAGAGTAATCATGACCTTTATTAGGAGTAATAACAGGTTAGCGGAATACCATCGTATGAAATGGTATTCCGCTATTTTTCCTTATATGAATACGTCCCTACCATCGATCTTTGCATCCTCGCAACAACTATTTATGTCTATATGACATCTTTAGAAATGATTTCGGCTCATATGACAAAAGTGTGCTTATTTTAGAGACGTTTTGTTTTATGTGACAAAAGTGTGCTTAAAAAGTTCCATTCCCCTTTTATCTATTAGGGGAATGAACTTTATAAAGTCTTGAATGAAGACCTTTCTTCTTTCCGTACTAATCCCCTTATATAGGTTCAATTTTGTCTTTAAATCTGCATTAAGTGTTTCAATTCCATTGTTGGTATTTGGTATGTCCAACTCAGGGTGATCGTAGAAAGTCCGCAACCATGGCATATTTCTTTTAAGACTCAAAAAAGCACTACGCAGAGTTTTATGAGTATAGTGAGATTTGCCATCTTCTGTTATTGTGCGTTCCTTAAGGAATCCCTCCCATTTAGAGTACCACTCTTCTAAAGCCCCGATAAAAGGATCTTTGTCTGTATGGCATAACATCCAGGATATTGCAAGTAGTTCTTTAGAAGCCTCAAGTTTTGGTCTTGAGGTTAGTTTTGTCTTTATAGTCATTACTTGATGAAACTGGCATAATTGGAATTTAGGCGTAATGGA
>NZ_BAJQ01000080.1 GCF_000613785.1 Segatella oulorum JCM 14966
TCCGAGGTCGATGGTCAAGAATTCCATGTAGAATTTTACCCCCGAGGGTCGATTGGTAAGAATTCCATGTATGAATTTACCCCCGAGGGTCGATTGGTAAGAATTCTATGTGGGATTTTACCCCCGAGGTCGATTGGTAAGAATTCTATGTGGGATTTTACCCCCGAGGGTCGATTGGTAAGAATTCTATGTGGGATTTTACCCCGAGTCGATTGGTAAGAATTCTATGTGGAAATTTTACCTCGGAGGGTTGCGCGTCAAAAAACGATGGCCGTTTTCTGCGGAGCAGGGTCGCGCGTCAAAAAACAACTTGTTCCGAGAAACCTGTGCACGAGGTGTAGGGGAGGGGAAGCGCGAAAATCGGTTCATTGGAATGGAGATTGTCCCAGTTTCCAATGAACCGATCGGGGTAGCAGCCGTGCCGAGCATGTGTTCGGCCGGCAGTTCGAATGGTTTATGCTTTCTTCAGCTTCTCCACATAGGCGTCGATCACGGCAACGGCCGTGATGTTGACCACATCTTGCACCGAACTTTCAAAGTCGGTGAAGTGGATGGCGCGATTTAAACCCATTTGAATGGGCCCGATGATTTCGCAATCGGGATTTAAAGCCTGCAACAGTTTGTAGCTGCAATTGGCACTGCTCATGTTGGGGAATACCAACGTGTTGACCTCTTTGCCTTTCAGTCGACTGAAAGGGAACTTGTCGTCGCGCAGCGTTTTGTCGAGAGCGAAGTTCACTTGCATCTCACCATCGATGGCCAAATCGGGGAACTCGTTTTGCATCTGTTCCACCGCCCGGTGCACTCTCGTGGGGCTACCCGCCTCGTCGGTGCCGAAGTTCGAATAGCTGAGCATGGCTATCACGGGTTCTTCGTTGAAGAACTCCACGGTTTGCTTGCTCAGTTTGGCAATATCGGTGAGCACCTCGGCATCGGGATGACGATTGATGAGCGTGTCGGCCACATAATAGACGCCTTTCTTGGTGTTCAAAATGTGCATCGTGGCAAAGGTGTTGTAACCATCTTTGATGCCAATCACCTCTTTGGCCACTTTAATCGTGTTGCTGTATTTGGTGTAGAGGCCCGTAATGAAGGCGTCGGCATAACCGTTTTCAACCAAACTCATACCAAAATAATTGCGTTCATACATCTTATCATAAGCCTCTTCAAAGGTGTATCCTTGCCGTGCACGTCGCTCGGCCAATTGCTTGGCAAAAGTGGCACGACGCCCTTGTTCCTGGTCGGCGCGCATGTCGATAATCTCTACTCCCGTAAGATCCAACTTCAAACGGGCGGCCAAACGATTGAGTCGGTCGGGATTACCCAACAGAATGGGCTCGCAAATGCCTTCTTGCTTGGCTTGCACCGCAGCTTTCATCATGGTGGCGTGTCCACCTTCTGCAAACACCACACGTTGTGGATGTAGCGCGCCGTGTCATGGAGCTTGCGTGTGAGAGCCGTTTCTTGTCCCAATAGCTGACGCAAATTCTGCTTGTAAGCCTCCCAATCAGTGATGGTAGTGCGTGCCACGCCACTCTCGATAGCGGCTTTAGCCACGGCCGCACTCACCTCGGTAATCAAGCGAGGATCGACAGGTTTGGGAATGAAGTATTTCGGTCCGAAGGTGAGATCGGTCACACGATACACCTCATTCACCACGTCAGGAACAGGCTGTTTGGCCAATTCGGCAATTGCTTTCACAGCAGCCAGCTTCATGGCTTCGTTGATCGCCTTGGCATGCACGTCCAACGCACCGCGGAAAATGTATGGAAAGCCGATGACATTGTTGATTTGGTTGGGATAATCGCTGCGCCCCGTGCTCATCAGCACATCGGGACGGCTGGCTAAAGCATCCTCATAAGAAATCTCGGGCACGGGGTTGGCCAAAGCAAACACGATGGGATTCTTGGCCATGCTGCGCACCATGTCTTGCGTCAGAATGTTGCCTTTGCTCAAGCCTAAGAACACATCGGCACCTTTTATAGCCTCTTCTAACGTGTGCGCATCGGTGCGATGGGTGGCAAATTGCTTTTTCTGCTCATTCAAGTCCTTGCGCTCAGTGTTGATGACGCCGTGTGAGTCAAGCATCACAATATTTTCGAGCTTCGCACCTAATGCAACGTAAAGCTTTGTGCAACTAATGGCTGCAGCCCCTGCACCATTCACAACAATCTTCACATCCTCGATTTTTTTGCCTGCCACTTCAAGTGCATTGAGTAGCCCTGCTGCCGAGATGATAGCCGTTCCATGCTGATCGTCGTGCATCACAGGAATATCTAACGTTTTCTTCAAGCGCTCTTCAATGTAGAAACATTCGGGAGCTTTGATGTCTTCTAAGTTGATACCACCAAAAGTGGGCGCAATCTTTTCCACGGCCTCACAGAATTTTTCGGGGTCTTTCTCGGCCACTTCAATGTCGAAAACGTCTATTCCGCCATAAATCTTGAATAGCAATCCCTTGCCTTCCATCACGGGTTTTCCGCTCATGGCACCAATGTCGCCCAATCCCAACACGGCTGTTCCGTTGCTGATGACTGCCACAAGATTGCCCTTATCAGTATATTTATAGGCGTCGTCGGGAGTAGCTTGTATCTCGAGACAGGGGAAAGCCACACCAGGTGAATAGGCCAAACTCAAGTCGGTTTGTGTACTATAGGGCTTAGTGGGTTTTACTTCAATCTTGCCTGGGCGACCATTTGAATGGTATTCCAGTGCTGCTTCTTTTGTAATCTTTACCATATCTTTAAAAATACTATTGTTTTTATCGTCGTATGCTTATTTGCTGTGTGTGCAAAGTTACTAAAAACGACCTACACCCTAATAGCTTTCTATGTTTTTTTGTAACTTTGCAGCAAAATTATCAGACAATTATTATTTTGTAGTGGCGCATGTATAAGACAAATACACCAACTGAATATCGCGAGCAATTGCGTGGACGCATTTTAGAAACGGCCATGAAAGAGTTTTGTGCACGGGGCATCAAACAAGTGAAAATGGATGATATAGCTCGAAAATTAGGCATTTCAAAGCGCACGCTCTACGAGATTTATGCAAATAAAGAGACCTTGCTTTTTGAGGGGGTTAAGCAGAGGGAAGAGGCTTATGACCATCAAATGAAAAAGTATAAGGCAGAAGAGGTTGTTACTGTAATCGATGTGATGGCGTTGTATTACAGGTTGCGAATGGATGCAGTGAAGAATTTAAATCCTACATTCTTTTCAGATTTGCACAAGTATCACCGAATAGTCGACTATCTAATGCAGTTGCATGCACAGCGTTCCGTGCAGATAAAGGATTTTTTTGATGCTGGCGTGAAGCAAGGATATTTTTGTGCTGATGCCAACATTATGCTGATGTGTGATTTCGAACAAGTTGTGATGCAGTATGTGATGGAGGCAAAATTGTATCAAAAGTATGGTGTGCGGCACGTCTTTCACAATGTGCTTTTGCTCTTCATACGTAGCATCTGCACAGAAAAGGGGATAGCGTTGCTCGAAACAAAAATCAATTTCTTTAAATGAAGATAACATTAATTGGGGCCGGAAATGTAGCTACCCAGTTGGGCTTGGCATTGAAGCCGCCGGTCATCACATCATTCAAGTGTATAGCCGCACGCAAGCGCATGCCAATGCCTTAGCTTCGCAACTGCAAGCGCAGCCCGTCTCTGCATGGGAAGCTATCACCGATGCTGCGAATCTCTATGTTTTTGCGCTTAAAGATAGCGCATTATGCGATGCAATTACTATGGTTTGTGCAGGTAAAATGGATAAGATTTTTGTGCATACAGCAGGAAGTGTTGCCATGGATGTGTTCAAAGGGCACGCGCAGCATTATGGAGTGCTCTATCCTTTGCAAACGTTTTCGAAGCAAAGACGGGTTGATTTTCGCCGTATACCTTGTTTCTTAGAAGCATCAGATGAAACTACAGCTACAGCACTTCGACAGCTTGCACAAACACTTACTTCGACAATTCACTGGATGAGTTCGTCACAACGCCAAGCCATTCATTTGGCAGCGGTGTTTGCTTGCAACTTTACCAATCATTGTTATGCGTTGGCCGACGAGGTGTTGCAAGCCGAGCAGATTCCATTTTCCATCCTGTTGCCTCTAATCAATGAGACGGCAAGCAAGGTAAATACGCTGACACCGCAAATCGCACAAACCGGACCTGCCGTTCGTTTCGATGAGAATATCATTCACAAGCAGCTCGAATTGCTATGCCATCGTCCTCGTTTGCAAAAGATTTATGAGCTTATGAGCCAATCTATACACATTGTCGCACAAAATCAAGAAGCGCATGATTAATTATGATTTGTCGAAAATAAAGGCCATCATCTTTGATGTCGATGGCGTGCTTTCGGCCGAGACAATCGTACTTTCGGCCACAGGTGAACCGCTCAGAACCATCAACATCAAAGATGGATATGCCATTCAATTAGCCATCAAGATGGGATTGCGCATTGCAATTCTCACGGGTGGCAACACAGCGGCTGTGAGAAAACGCTATGAAGGCTTAGGTGTTACCGACATGTTCATGGGAGCGTCGGTCAAACGAACGGTTTATCATGAGTTTCTCGCCCAGCATCAGCTGAACCATGATGAAGTGATCTATGTGGGCGATGATATTCCCGACTACGAAGTGATGCGCGAGTGTGGTTGCGCTTGCTGTCCGGCCGACGCAGCTACAGATATTAAAGCCATTGCCGCCTATGTGAGTCAACGGCGTGGAGGCGAAGGAGTAGGGCGCGATGTCATAGAGCAAGTGTTGCGTGCACAAGGCAAATGGCTCGCTGATGAAAAAGCGTTTGGCTGGTAAAACAGAAGCGTATGGACTATCATTTAATCTTAGCGAGCAATTCGCCTCGCCGACAAGAACTTTTAAAAGGATTAGATTGGCCTTTCGAGGTGCGGGTGAAGGCGGGTATCGATGAGACCTATCCCGACGATTTGTCGGCAGAAGAGGTGCCACTCTATTTGTCGAAATTGAAAGCGGAAGCCTATTGCGCAGAACTACAGCCCGAAGAACTGCTTATCACTGCCGACACGATTGTCGTTGTAGGCAATAAGATTTTGGGGAAGCCTCGAAATGCAGCCGACGCTAAAACCATGCTGGCTTTGCTCAGTGGTCGCACACATCAGGTGGTGACAGGCGTTAGTTTGACTACACAGCACAAACAAGTGGCATTTAAAGTTGTCACCGATGTCACGTTCAAAGCGCTTTCGCAAACAGAAATCAATTATTATGTAGACACCTATAAACCGCTTGACAAGGCGGGTGCCTATGGCGTTCAAGAATGGATAGGCTATATTGGTGTCACCGCTTTGAATGGCAGCTATTATAATGTGATGGGGCTTCCCGTGCAACGTGTCTATGAAGAGTTGCAACGCTTCTAATTTTTTCACTCTTTTTTCAGATAATCCTATGAACCGCCTCGCAAAGATCATCCTCTTAATCGTTTTCCATGGTTTGATGATGGTTGATTTCCATTATTGGAAATTGGCCAAGGAGCATTTGCTTCTCGCCGGTAACATGGCTTCCTCTGATGCTATCATCACCCCCATGGTAGAAGCTGAAATCAATCGCTTAGGTGTGGTGTTGCTGGTCAACATCACAATGATTGCAGCGTTAGTGGTTTGGCTTTGCTTTGGCCTGCGCAAGAAATAACGCAGAGCAGAGGACTAATCAATAAAATATTCAAACTTTTATATATCCTTTAAACATTACTTTTATGAAGCAGAACACAAAAAGAAAAGCTTATCTGCTGGGATTATCCCTTGCCATTAGCTGCAGTGCCGGAGCGCAAACATCAATGGGATTGAGTTGCATGGATAGCATTGCCCAGACACTTCCAGCAATCATGGTTCGAGGTGCGGCACCCATTGCACAGGTTAAAGGTGCCACCATCTGCTATGATTTACAACGTCTTCTCCAAGGGCGAGGAGCCGATAATGCTTGGGAGGCTGTAAAGTTGTTACCTGGAGTCATTGAAACGAACAGCAACTTACAATTATTGGGGCAAGACGTTTCGTTTGCCATCGATGGGCAAGTTTCTTCCTTGTCACTTGCGCAAGTGATACAACAGCTAAAGAGTATGCCAGCAAGTAGCATTGAGCGAGCAGATGTGATGTATGCATCTCCTGCACAATATCAGGTGCATGGCAGGCTCATCAATCTTGTTTTAAAACATAGTGAAGACTTGAGTAAAACCTTTTCAGGAGAAGTGAATTTGGCTTATCATCAAGACCACGACGCATTATTCGGAGAGCGGATAGCTGGCCGCTATCATAAAGGAAAGTTCAGCTTGGACGCATTCTATCTGCATTCGCATGGCCTCCGTTTTGGTTTCGAAAACGAAACTTTAGGTTATCGCACAGCAGGTTCACTCTCCACCGCTATGAGCAACGAAGTAACCCGTGAGCATGTCTTTGCTCATACCTACCAATTGGGTGCAGCATATCGGTTTGCAACCAACAACCAGTTGTCGTTTGCATATCAAGGCGATTACAATCATCAAAAGTTTGAGCGCAATTTTGCTGGCTACACATTGGGCAATGACCGATTAAAATATCGTCCGTGGCTTCATGACGTGCGTCTTGACTATCAAGCACCCTTTGGGCTAAAAGTGGGCGTTGAAGGAACATGGTTTCGCTCACCGGTCGACCAATTCTTTGTAGCGAGTTTGTCGTCGGGAACACTTTATGAGGGCATCGAAAGCAAGATGAAAATACAAAGCTGGCGATTTTATGCGCAACAAACCCACACTTTGAGCCGTGGTTGGCAGCTACACTATGGAGCTTGGCTGAAAACAACCCACGATGAAGTCAATCACACCATGGCTATGAAATTGCCTGCTCCAAGCAGACTCTATGGCGAAGACTACCACCATGATGGCCAAGAGACGCTTGTCAATGCCTATGCAGGATTTAGCAAGCGGTTTAGCGAGCAGTTGAGCGTTGATGCTTCGTTGGCGGCCGAATATTATCACCTGCCAAGATTGGATGCTCTCAATGACTGGCGTCCCCTTCCCACATTGAATGTAACCTATATGCCGCACGCCAACCACATGTGGTTGTTGAGTTTAAGTTCAAGCTTGCAATATCCCAATTATTGGGCGATGCAGCCCATCATGATGCCAACTCGAGGCAACTTTAATCTGTTGGTGGGAAATGCCGATTTGCATCCCGCCACATCCTATCAAACGCAGCTAACCTATTTGTTGAAACAACGCTATCAGTTCACTGCATGGTATACTTATACCGACGAATGCATCATGCGCCAAGCCACTGTGAGTTTATCTCCAGCAGCAAGTGCCGCGCTGCTGCCAGTCAATTTAGAATATCGAGAACAGGCTGGCTTGCAAGCCGTGATTCCACAAAAGGTGGGGCAGATGATTGACAGCCGGCTCACATTGATGGGTATTTGGCAACGCGATTTCAATCATGCCGTGCGCTATATGGCATTCAATCGAGTGGCTCTCTATGGCGTAGCCGCACTCAAGAATGTGGTCACACTTTCCACCCTACATCATCTTGCGTTGACGTTCGATGCATCTGTGCAAACTAAAACCAAACAAGGCACTTGGGATATTCCTGCCACAGGAAGTGTTGACGTAGGCGTGAACTGGGATTTTTGGAAACAACGTGCCCGCCTTCATGCCTTTGCCAACGACCTGTTTCGCACAGCCGTTGCCCATCCGCGTTTCCAACAAAATGGCTATTCATTGCATTTCGATCGCTCCTGCTATCGCCAGTTTGGTGTGTCGCTGACCATCAAATTAGGCGATTATGCCGAGAAGCAGCAGCCAGCGATTGACACCTCGCGTTTGCAACGTGGGCTATAAACGGTAAAAAATCAGCAGACAATACAAAAAATGGGTGCAAAGGTTTTTCACTTCCCGAAAAAGTTTATACCTTTGCGCCCATGAACGTAAAGTCGGTTACATATAGCATGCAGACGTTGCAAAGAAATTCAAAATTC
>NZ_BAJQ01000079.1 GCF_000613785.1 Segatella oulorum JCM 14966
TGTTCTGAATTCGTCGAACTCACGTTAACTACCGCTGATGGCGTGCCTTACCCCATCGGAATGGTATGGTCACCCTCCACGTTATGATGTGATAATAAAGAGGTGTGGTGGTGGAATGACGGATGGCGGGGATAACTTTGCTGCACCATCGCCATCAAAACGAATGATGGCACTGTGATTTCGCGTCGTATTGCGCGGTGGAAGAGCCAGCCAGAGGTTACCGGTGACGGCCGTTTCTGATGCAAGTTGAGCGCCATAGGACACAAAAAAGGCACCACATTCACATGCAGTGCCCCACTTTTTAAACTTTTAAAATATAATATGAATAAATTCAAAAGCTTATTCTGCTACGAGGGTGAAGCGCTTGTAAGCCAAAATCTTCAGGTCGCCTTGCTTCTTTAACCAGGCAGCAACGCTCTCTTTGTCGCCGTCGCCAAACTGGAATTCCTGGTCAACCAAGCAGTTTTCTTTGAAGAACTTGTTCAGACGGCCTTGCGCGATGTTCTGAATCATCTGCTCGTTGAGTGAAGCGGCTTTCTCTTCGCCCACGGTTTTCTTGATTTCACGCGCCTTAGCTGCATCCTCTTCGGTGAGCCATCCCTTCTTGGTGTTGCTCTCAATGTGATCTTCTGAGTCGACATGTGCGGGGTTGATGCCTGCCTTTTTCAGTGCCGCATCAACAGCCTTTGTAACCATTTCTTCTTTGGTTTTCTCGACAGCCACCTTGAATTCTTCGTCCTTAACCGACTGAGGCACAGAGTTTTCGTCCAAAGCTACGGGCTTCATGGCAGCCACTTGCATGGCTACTTTGTGACCTGCTTCTTCGTTGGCTGCGTTCAACTGCACCATGGTTGCCAAGGTATGCTTGCCCATGTGGTCGTAGATAGAGATGTTAGCGCCTTCGAGATAGTCGTAACCATCCAGCTCCATCTTCTCGCCAGTGATGCCCGAACGGTGCTGAACAGCCGTTGCAGCGTCGTCGCCATTGGCCAACTTCAGGGTCTTCACCTCGTCTAAAGTCTTGCATTTTGCAGCGATAGCGGCATTCAAAATGTCCTCGGTGAGCTGGATAAAGTCCTTACCATTGGCTACAAAGTCGGTCTCACACTTCAATGCCAACATGGCAGCGAAGCCATCAACAGCCTTCACCAACACGCAACCGTTAGAGGTTTCGCGGTCGGAACGCTTAGCCGCAATGGCCAAACCACGCTCGCGAAGGATGTCTTTTGCTTTGTCAAAATCGCCATCGGCCTCGGTTAAAGCTTTCTTTACATCAGCCAAACCCGCACCGGTCATGGCGCGGAGCTTTTTAATATCGTCAATTGAAATTGCCATAATAAATCGTCTTTCGTTTTATAAATGTTAAAAAAATGATAGGATCTTATGTGAATGGCATAGGGTCTCGGTCGATCCTATTCCTCAAACAAGACCCTATGGTTGCCTTTATTCGGCAGCAGCTTCAGCGGTTTCGGCAGCTTCGGCCTTTGCTTCTTCAGCAGGAGCAGCCGTGTCTTTGCGTGCCTTGCGTGTGCGTCTCTTGTGTTCGCCCGCAACTTCTGCCTGCTCGGCAGCCGCTTTCTCATCTACCTTCTCAACCTTGCGCTCTGCAATACCCTCGGCAATGGCACCACAAACAGCGTTCAAAATGGTTTCAACGCTATCTTTTGCATCGTCGTTGGCCGGAATAACAAAGTCGATGTTCTTAGGATCGGAGTTGGTATCGACAATCCCAAACACGGGGATACCCAAGCGATTGGCCTCTTTCACGGCGATATGCTCTTTCATCACGTCGACAATGAAGAGGGCGTTGGGCAAACGGGTGAGGTCGGAAATCGAACCAAGGTTCTTCTCTAACTTCGCACGTTGACGGGTAACCTGCAACAATTCGCGCTTCGAGAGGTTTGCAAAAGTGCCGTCGCTCATGAGCTTATCGATGTTGGTCATCTTCTTAACGGCCTTGCGAATGGTGGGGAAGTTGGTCAGTGTGCCACCAGCCCAGCGCTCGTTCACGTAAGGCATATTGACAGATGCAGCCTTCTCGGCAACGATTTCCTTAGCTTGTTTCTTGGTAGCTACAAACAAAATCTTCTTGCCGGCCTTGGCAATCGCCTTCAAAGCCTCGGCAGCGTCGTCAATCTTGGCTACGGTTTTGTTCAAATCGATGATGTGAATGCCGTTGCGCTCCATGAAGATATAAGGAGCCATGGCGGGATTCCACTTGCGTTTGAGGTGGCCAAAGTGGCAACCTGCTTGGAGTAATTGGTCAAAATTTGTTCTTGACATTTTCTTGCTTTTAATTTAATTGTTTACTTTCTTTTAAATTCTTAATGCCACAACGCCGCTTTTTAAAGGCGACCCTGCGGGCACATTTTGCTCAGAATCAGCCCCATAGTAATCTGCTTCGGTGGCAGAGTCTGTGGAGTTTAGATACTAAACGAGAACGTTCTGTTGCCTCAAGCCGCACGCTGTCGACCGCCTTTCGGCACATCTTCACCGCGCATCAGGCCGCTTGCGCCAGCCCAACGACAGGCCTCAGGCAACAAAAGTCCATCTTAACGCTTGCTGAACTGGAAGCGACGGCGAGCCTTGGGCTGACCGGGTTTCTTACGTTCAACGGCACGACTGTCGCGCGTTAAGAAGCCGGCATCTTTCAATGCCTTCTTGTCTTCAGCGTTAACCTTAACCAAAGCGCGGGCAATCGCCAGACGAAGCGCTTGGCTCTGACCCGTGAAACCACCTCCGTCGAGGTTGGCTTTGATATCATATTTGCCATCGGCTTCGAGCAACAACAGGGGTTGTTTCACCACGTATTGCAGAATTGCTGATGGGAAGAATTCTGTTAAATCTTTCTTATTAATAGTGATCTTACCGGTACCTTCAGTGAGATAAACACGAGCGACAGCGCTCTTGCGGCGACCAATTGCGTTTAAAACTTCCATCTTATCCTCTATTATTTATACTGGTTAATATCAATTGCTTTGGGCTTCTGAGCTTCTTTGTTGTGCTCAGCACCCTCAAACACGTAAAGATTGTCCATCAAAGCCCGGCCAAGACGGTTCTTGGGCAGCATACCTTTCACGGCATGACGAATGATTTTGTCGATACCATTGGCACGTGTACGGAGCTCTGCGGGCGTATTGAAACGCTGACCACCAGGGTAACCAGTATAGCGGGTGTAGACTTTGTCGGTTTCCTTCTTTCCCGTGAATACCACCTTGTCGGCATTAATAATAATCACGTTGTCTCCACAGTCTACGTTTGGAGTGAAGTTGGGTTTGTACTTTCCACGAAGAAGCTTTGCTACCTTAGAGCAAAAACGACCAACAACTTGATCGGTAGCGTCTACTACGACCCACTCTTTCTTCGCTGTTTCCTTGTTTGCGGAAATCGTCTTGTAACTTAAAGTGTTCATTTCTGAATAAAAATTTTACTACTAAAAAACATTGTTAATTACCTTCGATAACAAAGACCTCGCGGCGCCTCCAGTCTAAAAGAGACCATCCACAGCTTTTGCTTTGCTGATCAGCAGATTCACTAACCGCGTCATCTGGCCAGAGAGAACGCTATTAACACCACTGAACTGCTGAGAATTCTAAGCACTTTCTCAACAATCGGCGTGCAAAGATACATATTTTATAACAGAGATGCACTCGGAACGCCCTCCAAAGTACCATATATTACATATATTTAACGCTTTTATAATTTTTTATTATCCCGCACCATTTGCCCATTGATATTCGTTTTCGCAGACGTGTAACCATTACAATGCGACACCATCGCGTGGAATAGCCCCACAAATGGCCATTTATTGCCAAGCCACGGCATAGAGATAGTGCACGGCAACATGATACATAGGCATTGAATTGCGCGGGAGAGGTTACCCCGAAGGGGTTATACCGTCGAGAGGGCAGGGTTGATGAGCGCAGCGAAATCTACCCTGTCTGACAACGTTCACCACAGAACCCTACCCCCTTGGGGGTTGTACTTGTTTAAATTCCCGTGCAAGTTCCCCATTGATACCCATTCCCGTGGATGCGTAAATTATGATGATGCGATACCATGAATGGTTATATGTGGCGCATTCGATCGCACACAGAAAGAAAGTACAACCCCAAGGGGGTAGCATTCCTCACACCTTGCTCCCCGGGGTAGCCTCCTATCGTCGGCAACCCCGGGCTATCGAATGTACAACCCCGATGGGGTTGCATCGACACCAACCATTTATTACCGCACCACAACGCGGGGTGTGCCCATACTACAACGTAGGATTGCGCATAGCATGAGCATTCATTGCCACGACACGGCATAGGGATGGTGCGCGGCAAGATGTTCTGTGACCATACCATCACGTGGGATTGCCCCACAAATAGCAAGGCCATACGCGCGGAAAGGTGCGGGAGAGGTTACCCCGAAGGGGTTATACCGTCGAGAGGGCAGGTTGATGAGCGCAGCGAAATCTACCCTGTCTGGAAGAAACCCACACAGACCCCTACCCCCTTGGGGGTTGTACTTTTTTAAATTCCTCGCGCCATTTCCCCATCATCCCCATTTTTGTGAATACGTAAATTATGATGATGCGATGCCACGGATGGTTACATGCAATGCATTTGATTGCACACAGAAAGAAAGTACAACCCCCAAGGGGATAGCATCCCTCACACCTTGCTCCCCGGGGTAGCCTCCTATCGTCGGCAACCACGGGCTATCGAAAGTATAACCCCGATGGGGTTGCCCCACCACCAACCATTCATTACCACGCCATCACATAGGATATTATCACGCCACTCGATGGGGTTGCCGCATCATCATCCATTGATTATCATGTCTCGGCATAGGGATGGTGAGCGACATGGGCATTTATCACCGCGCCATAACACGGGGTGTGATTATACCATCCCATGGGATCGCACGCCGCTCACACCTCTTCCTCGCCCTCCTCGGCGACAAACTTGATGTTGCGGGGGTGGTGTTTCAAAATTTCCTCACGCAGGGTTGCCGTGTCGATGTGCGTATAAATCTCTGTGGTTGAGATGCTTTCGTGCCCCAACATGGCTTGGATGGCGCGTAAGTCAGCGCCCCCTTGCAGCAAGGCCGTGGCAAAACTGTGGCGCAAGGTGTGGGGCGAGATGGTTTTTTGAATGCCTGCCACCTCAGCCAACCGCTTGATGATGATGAGAATCATCGTGCGGGTGAGCCGATGGCCGCGCCGATTGAGAAACACATAATCTTCCTGTCCGGGCTTGATGGTCAAGCGGTTGCGGTCATCAAACCAAAACCGAAGCTCGCGAATGGCACGCGGCGAGATGGGCACAAGCCGCTCTTTGTTACCCTTTCCGCCCACGCGAATGAAGCCATCGTCAAGGTAGAGGTGGGAGAGTTTGAGGTTCACCAACTCCGAAACGCGCAGCCCACACGAGAACAACACCTCGATGATGGCGCGGTTGCGATGCCCCTCGGCCTTCGAAAGGTCGACAGCCGCCTCGAGCATGTCCACCTCCTGCGTCGACAACACCTCGGGCAGATGCTGTGCCTGTGCAGGCGATTCCAACAGTTCGGTGGGGTCGTTTTCGATAAATCCGTCCAACACGAGGAACCGATAGAACGACCGCAAGCCGCTCAGCACACGGGCTTGCGAGCGCGGACCCACCTGCAAATCGTGCAGCGAGGCCGAGAAATGCTGCAAATCTTCCAGCGTAACGTGCAGCACCTCCAACCCATTCTGCGCACAATAGTCCAGCAACAGCCCCACATCGTGCAGGTAGGCCTCGAGCGTGTTGCCCGAGTAGTTGCGCTCCAACTGCAAATAGCGCTGATAAACTTTCAGCAGATTTGCCGGCGATTTCTTGCTTTTTTCCATCTAATGTCGTATATTTGCTGGGCGAATGTATGGGCTTTTACCCAGCGGCAGCACAAAGATAACGAAAAAAACGGAACAATGAAAATTCAGATTATCAATGGTCCCAACCTCAACCTCTTAGGTCGGCGCGAGCCATCTATCTATGGCGACAGCTCGTTTGAGCGCTATCTGTCGACCTTGCGTGCACAATTCCCCGACGTGCAGATAGATTATTTCCAGAGCAATGTCGAGGGCGAGCTCATCAACCGGTTGCAAGCGGTGGGCTTTGACTGCGATGGTGTGGTGCTCAATGCAGGCGGCTACAGCCACACGAGCATCGCCCTGCACGACTGCATCCGTGCCATTGCGGCACCGGTGATCGAGGTGCACATCAGCAACATCTATCAACGCGAGGCCTTTCGCCACCAGTCGATGCTCAGCAGCGTGTGCCAGGGTGTCATCGTGGGACTCGGTTTGCCGGGCTATGGCTTGGCCGTCGAAGCCTTGGTGAACCGCAAACGGCAGGCAAAATAGGCCATGAGCAGGCATGGCGACCTCCACATTCCCGGGCTGCAGCCGCCCGAAGATGCCCTTGAAGCCTATGTGGCGCAACACACTTCGCCCGAGGACGATTACCTCTATCAGCTCTATCGCGCCACCAACATCCACACTATTCACGGGCGCATGGCCAGTGGTCATGTGCAAGGGCAGCTGTTAAAGATGCTCGTGGCGATGCTTCGGCCGCAGCGGGTGCTCGAGGTGGGCACCTTCAGCGGTTACAGTGCACTCTGCATGGCCGCCGCTTTGCCCCCCGACGGACGCCTCTACACGTTCGAAGTGAACGACGAGATGGAGGATTTCACCCGCCCATGGATAGCGCAATCTCCTTGGGCACAGCAGGTTGTCTTCACCATCGGCGATGCCAACGTGCTGGCACCTCGGTTGGGAATAACCTTCGATTTTGCCTTCATCGACGGCGACAAGCGCACCTATATCGAAACCTATGAGATGGCGATGCGCGTGCTGCGCTTGGGCGGTTTCATGGCGGTCGACAACACGTTGTGGGATGGTCATGTGGTTGATAGCGCCTATGATCACGACGCACAGACCGTGGGTATCCGCACGTTCAACGACCATGTGCTGGCCGATCCGCGTGCCGAACAGGTGATTTTGCCACTGCGCGACGGGTTCACCTTGGTGCGAAAGGTGGCCGAGGAATAGCCCGTGCCGGAGCAGCTGCCCAAAAAGAGGCATCCACTCCCGTGGACACCTCCTCATCACTAATCCTTTTACTCTTAAAAATAGTCGCTAATACCTATTGAGATTAAATCTATAGAAAAAAGTAAATCATCTATATTCTATTTCTACTACCGTCGCAAAAATAACCCATTTTTTCCATACCATTGTTACCAATTGTGCTTGAAAACTTACCAATAATTCGCTTTTTTACGTAATGGATATTTGGTTAGGCCGAAAACCTCTCGCGTTTTAGTAATACCTTAATTCCACAGCATAAAATCTTTTAAGAAATCCAAGTGCCTGGGAAATAAAGTTCTCACAAGAATTTATGCTGCGGAGTTAAGGTTAATCATCTTTTCTGTTAAATCTAAATATTACATAATTGGGATTATATTTTCGATAATCATTTCCAGGCATAAGCGTTCTTTGTCTAAAATCAGAAACCCATTGTTTCCCATGACATTACCGAGCTTGGCGTAAACGGTATACCCGTCTTTGTTATAAACCATTTTCGCTACAATAACGCTCTTCCTACTATGTTTATTACTCCTCAGTTAGGTCCTTTTTTATATACTGATAGAATTTCTCTAATGGAATTATTATTGAACAGCTATTATAGAAGAAACTTGGTGTAAAGATATTTTTACTTAGATGTAGTTCTTTTAGAACTAAGTATTCGTCTAATATAACGATATGTGGCAATATATCGGAATAAGATAATTTCAGATTATCTTGATTATTAGTTATAAAAAAAAGATTGAAGCATTCACCTACTTTTATTACTTTTATGAGATTCTGAAATAGGTCTTTATCAAAAGTGGCGTTCGCATCAAGCCCTATTTGGAGTAGATTAGTATGCTCTTCTCCCTTTGTAAAGAAACGTCTTCTTACTTTTTTTTTATTTGATGTATTTATACTATCATTTGAAAGCCACACCCATACATTATGTGTAGAATTATTATACAAAGTATACTTAATTATTGATATACACTCATTACCTATGTTATAAG
>NZ_BAJQ01000078.1 GCF_000613785.1 Segatella oulorum JCM 14966
CGATTTTCTGCGCCAGGTCAAGCGTCAAAAAACAACGAGTTTTTTCTGCGCCCGAGGTCAAGCGTCAAAAAACAACGGATTTTTTCTGCGCCAGAGGGTCGAGCGTCAAAAAAAATGGATTTTTTCTGCACCCGAGGGTCAAGCGTCAAAAAAAACGAGTTTTTCTGCGCCCGAGGTCGAGCGTCAAAAAATAACGATGTTTTCCTGCATATAGGAAGAAAAAGCGCGTTAGTGAACGCGTATCTAATCCGTCCCCGAGGGGAAACAGGCTTTGCACGCGGCGGAATGGGCGTTTCGCCACGCAGTTTTAGACAAAAATGGACTATGTTTAGACGATTTCGAACCCCGGTTTGCAGAATTTCTCCCTAACTTTGCAGCGGGTATTAAATTCCTAAAACCATTTGTTTTATCAATCTATCTTTACATCATCATGACATGAGAAAAATTATACTGTTATTGATCTCCATGATTTTTTGCTGCTCGGTCTATGCGCAGCAGAAAAATCTCAGCGGAACCGTGAGCGATGCCGACAGTGGCGAGCCGCTCACCGGCGTTTCTGTGAAAATCAAGGGCACGAGCCAAGGCACCGTGACCGATATTAAAGGACAATACCGCATTGCCGTGGGTGCAGGCCAAACGCTGGAGTTTTCGTTCCTCGGCATGGCCACGCAGCAGGTGGTGGTGAAAGCATCGTCGGGCAGCAGGCTCGACATTGCGATGCGTCCCGACCAACTGGCGTTGGAAGATGTGGTTGTGGTGGGCTATGGCGTGACGAAGAAGCGCGATTTGGCCGGTGCCATCACCTCGTTGAAACCCGACAACATTCAGGCGGGCGTGGTAAGCGACATGTCGCAATTTCTTAAAGGGCGCGCCTCGGGCGTACAGGTGAGACAGAACTCCTTGGAACCCGGCGGCAGCGTGTCGGTGAGAGTGCGCGGAGCCTCGTCGGTGAGCGCCGAGAACGAGCCGCTCTATGTGATCGACGGTTTCCAAACCGACAACATGACGCAACTCAACGTCGACGATATCGAGTCGATCGAAATCCTCAAAGACGCCTCCACCACCGCCATTTATGCGCGCGAGGTGCCAACGGCGTTATCCTGATTACCACCAAGAAGGGAAAGGCCGGCCAAGTGCATGTGGAATATTCCAACAGTTCGGCCGCCAAGTTGATGTATAACCCATGGGATTTGCTCGATGCCGGCGAAACAATTGCGTTGGAACGGCGCTTGTATGAGCAAGACCCCACGATGACCAGCAGCCGGTGGACGGCCGAGCAGGCAAAGTTTCGCGGCCGCGGCACCGACTGGGTGAGAGAAACAACGCGCAACACCGTGACCAATTTGCAGCAACTGTCCGTTTCGGGCGGCAGCGATCGGCTCACAGGCTATGCATCGGCCAACTATCTCACCGAGCCCGGCATTCTTCACAACACCGATTATCAACGATTTGGCGGACGCACCAACCTCGCTTTCAAACTCAACAACCGCATGCGGATGGGAGCAAACATCAACTTTGCACAGTCGAAAAAGAAATTCCTCGACATGGGCACCATCTCGTCGGATAAGAACATCATGTATCGCATCTTCAATCTCGAGCCTTGGAAAAACACAGAGGGCTACGATGTGTTTGGCGTGAAAGCGCGTCGGCCGGGTGTGTTCGACGAGATGAACGGTGCTTCGCTCAACCGCACCTTCACCACCGTCTATGCTACAGTGTTTGCCGAGGCCGACATACTGCCCACGCTCACCATCAGCGGACGCTACACCTATGCTTACGACCATTTGAAGACGCAGAAATATTACGACCGATCGACCACCATCGGCCAGTCGTATGGCGGTCAGGCATTCATTGCGCACGAAGAGAATGCCAAGCATCAAATCGAAGGAGTTGTCACGTGGACACCGAAATTAGGCACCCGACATGCGCTGAAACTCATTGGCGGCACCTCCTACATTCATCAGAAAGGATGGGGCGACGAAATGCAGGCCTACGGTTTTGCCTCGGATGTGTTTAGCTATCGCAACATCGGTGCTGCCGAACATTTAGATTGGATTGGCTCGGGCGAGTCGATGCTGAAGAAAGCGTCGTTCTTCGGACGTGCCGAATATATCTTTGCCGGCAAATACATCGTCAATGCTTCGCTGCGATCCGACGGCTCATCGGTCTTCGGCGCCGATTATCGTTGGGGCGTTTTCCCGGCTGGCTCGCTGGCCTGGCATATTGGCGACGAACCCTTCATGGCCTTCGCCAAGCCGCTGTTCTCAAAAATTAAGTTGCGCACCAGCTATGGACTCAGCGGCAACGATGGCATTCGTTTTGGTCTTTCGCAGTATCAGTATGCCGTTCGTGATGTGCACATCAGTGGCAACGAAGCGCAAAAGGGCATGTATCCGTCAAACCCCTACAACCACAAGCTGCGGTGGGAAACCACACGGCAATGGAATATCGGTGCAGACTTGCTGCTGCTCGACGGGAGAATTGAAGCCAGTTTGGATTATTACATCAAACGCACGAAAGACCTTTTGAGTCCCGATGCCATCCATCCGTCGGGCGGTTTCCCCAACTATACCAATCCCGACGGACGCCGCTTCGAATATACAGCGATGATGTTGAACGACGGCGAAATCGATAACCGCGGTTTCGAGCTGTCTGTTAAATCGACCAACATCAGCACCAAGAACTTCGTTTGGACCTCAATGTTCAACCTTTCGACCAACCGCAGCAAGGTGTTGAAGCTCAATAATGGGCAGGCGCGCTTCCAATACATTCGGCCACACGGCTCGTATGAAGAAAAAGAATACATCATTTTGAAGGAAAACGAACCCTTGAGTGCCATCTACGGCTATGTTTTCGAGGGCATCATTCAGCAGGGAGAGCACTATAAACCGCAACCAAACTCCGTGGCAGGCGACCCCAAGTTTAAAGATCTCAATCATGATGGCATCATTGACGAACGCGACCGTAAGGTGCTCGGCACCGGTATTCCCAAAACAATCTTGGGCTTGCAAAACACGTTGACTTATAAAAACATCGATTTTTCCATGTTTTGGGAGGCCTCGTTGGGCGCAAAGATGCTCAATCTGACGCGCATCTATTTGGAAGATAACAACCGCATTCGGGAATCCATGGACCGATGGACGCAAGGTGGGCGCAACATGACCGATGCAAACGGTCACACGTATGCAACTGCCGGAAATCCTTCGACGTCGGTTCCACGTAAAGGCTACACACGAAAGGCCGAAGTGCAATACGGCTCGTATATCAATTCGCGCTTCGTCGAAAATGCCAACTATCTGAAGTTGCGCAATGTCGAGCTGGGTTACACCTTGAAAGGCAGTTCGCTGAAACTCCATTTCATCCAAACCATTCGCTTGTTCGTGGGTGCGCAGAACCTCTTCACGATTACTAAATACAAAGGTTTCGATCCCGACATCAGCACCAATGGCAGTAGCGCTGTTGCGCAAGGGTTAGACCTTAACTCCTATCCAGCCTACCGAACCTTTAATTTCGGTGGCAAAATAACATTCTAATCATAAGATAATGAACATGACTTTTCAACATAAAATGGCAAAGTTTGCTTGGTCGGTTGTCGTGACAAGCAGTTTGTTTGCCTGCAATTTAGATGAGGAATTAACCTCGGTGTACAATGCCGACAATGCCTATGTGACCGAGCAAAACGCACAAGAGGGCGTAAATGGGATTTATCGCTATCTCAAAGGAGGCACACATCCCGCAACGTTCTATCTCAATGATGTGTCGACCGATGCAGCTTACAAGGCCGGATTGGACTATGAAATCATGAACGACAACAACCTTTCGGGCAACGTAGACGTTGCCCGCGCCTACAATGGCAACTTTCAGATGATTGGTTGTGCCAACTCGGCCATTGACAACATCACCCCAATGGCAGAAAGCAAGTTTAAGGTTGCCGCCCATAAAAAGGAGCTTTTGGGCGAAGCCCACTTTATGCGGGCATTTGCCTACTATCAACTCACCAATGCTTTTTATCGCGTCCCGCTGATTACAAATGGCTTTTACGATGCCATTTCATCGCCGGTATTGGCCTCTGTGGAGGAACTTGACGCACAAATGGAGCAGGATTTGTTGATTGCAGCCTCCTCTTTACCCGACACATGGGATAAGAAAAATGTGGGCGGCGAAGGTGGACGCCCCACTTCTGGCGCGGCTTACGGCTATCTGATGCGGTTGTATATGCGCAAAGCGGGTTATCTCCGCGAGCAGGGAAAAGATGCTACCGCAAATTGGAAATTGGCATTGAATTATGCCAACCGTGTCATTGCAACGGGGCATTACGCGCTTCAGCCCACCATTTGGAATGTCTTCGACCCGACGTCTGAAAAGAGTTTGTATAACAATGAGATTATTTTTGCAGTACGTTCCAGCGAGCGAGTGCCTTCGGGAAGCTCGGACATCGCTCTGTATTTCACACCCTGGAGCTATAACTACGGATGGGATATTTTCAGCATACCCTTGGAACTGTATTGGAAATACGACCCGACCGATGAGCGTTTCTCAAAGCTCTTAGTGGGCGAATACACCGATGTGTATGATGCCAACAAGAAATATAAAGTGCCGACCCGTGCGCAGGTGGGAACGCTGAACAACGAGTTGAGCAGCCCGGTTGTGGTGGAATTGGCACAGGCTTACACCAATAAATATTTTTATGAAAAGGCAGGTACCTACAATTACAACACGCCCAACAATTTAATTCTTTTGCGCTATGCCGACGTACTGTTGTGCAAGGCCGAGATTCTAAACGAACTGAATGGTGTCAATCAGACTTCCGTCGATTTGCTGAACCAAATCCGTGCGCGTGCTTTCGGCAACACAAGCCACAACTATTCCCTCACCGACTTCGCCACACCTGACGATTTTCGCTCGGCACTTTGTGACGAACGTCTGCTCGAACTCAACAACGAGGGTTGCCGACGCATTGATTTAATTCGCATGGGACTGTGGAAAAATCGGATGGATGCCTATATGGATGCCATCAAAACCAAGGTCGAAACGAAAGAAAGAAACATGGGGTTGGCATCGGGTGCATTGCGTGCGGAGTGGTCTATTTACCCCAAGTTTTCCACAACGCCACTCAAACACTTTGACAAGCGACGCTATTATCCTATTCCGAAAGTGTACAGCAGCAAATATCCCGACCTGTTGAACAACCGCAATTTTAAAGAAGAATAATTGTAATCCCAGTAAAGACTGAAACGTATGACAAATAATAAAATCAATCTTATTTTTATGGCTGCAATGCTGATACTGGCCGCATGCGACAGCGAAGGCAAGGACAGCCGCTTCACCGACAGTCAGATGAGCCACATAACGGCTCCCGAAATCGGTACATTGGCGAAAGATAAGCAGACGCTTTGGAACTTCGACACGATGAAAGATTGGGTGGTTGCCAATCAGGGAAACGACCCCGATAACCACGCTTCAATTGAAAACAATGCACAGTGCAAAGACGGCAAAGCGCTGAAAATATACACCAATGCCAACACGCAGCAGCGCAAGAAAGTACATACCTTGCAGCAATATGGCTCAGGCCTCTATACCTGGCGCACGTATATTGCTGATTTGGGCGAAGTAGAACGCACGAGCATCGGCTCATGGTTGTGGCATGACGACAAGCACGAGCTCGACTTTGAAGTGGGTTCCGGCACGGCTGCCGAGCGAAATGCACTCGGACTGGCTTCCGATGAAGTGGTGGCTTACATCACGAGTCAGGATAATCCGTGGATGCAGCAAAAGGTGGGTATCAAGAAGAATGCCTGGCATGAATTTCAAATGGATGTGAAATTGGTTGATAAAAAGTACTTTGTTACTTGGTTAATTGATGGAAATCCTTATGCAATTCAGCAGCTATCGTATGGCGAAGAGGTACCTTTTTACATCTTTTGCAGCACCGAAAATCTGAAGTTTATTGGCGACACGTGGCCCTATCAAACCAACTATGGTCTATGGGACTATGTTTCCTACACACCCTACAGCTATTCGGCGGCTCCGGTTACGCCCGACAAACAGGTTGATCCGGTTGATCCGGCGCCTGAACCCGACGAGGGTGAGATTAAGAAATGGACCTTCGACACCATGCCCGAAGGCTGGAACGTTTGGACCAATGTGGGAGCTGATGGAGTAGGTTACTATGGTGTGAGCAACGGTCGCCTGGTGCTTTCCAACGACAGCTACTGCACGACGTCGAAGATTGAATACTCTTCGCCAGTGGGCTTTGGCAAATACGTTTGGCGATTGCGCTTCCCCCATTTGGCAGGTGCTGAAAAATTCATGGCCGGCGGCACACTCTATACGGCCAATGAAGCCAATGGATTGCACACGTTGACCATCGTCGGATGGTATGGTCCCGATGCCGAGCGCACCCGTTTGGGTGCTCAACCGGGCGATTTGCTGTTGCGCATCTATTCGGAAATTCCAGCTTTAGACCGATGTGTAAAGGTGTTGAAGCCTGACACCGACTATAAGTTGAGCATCGAATTGAAGAAAGTAAACGGGAAATATGTCATTGTCTATGCCATCGATGACGAAGTTATCCAGACGCTACCCACCAATTATGGCGCCGACTTGGTGAAATTCCTGCTCATCGCATCCGCCGAATCCAATCGCGGTTGGATGCCCGGCAATCCGCTAACAGCAAAATATGCCGCCAAGTTCGACGAGATTGAATACACCGCTTATTAAGCCAACAGATGAAGAAAATTCTATTCTTTGCCATCAGTGCCGTGTGTCTGCTCACTGCCTGTCAGGGAGAAGACCACGGACGTGACGGCGATTCGACAACGGAAACATTCAGTGTGCAATTAAATACCGACAACACTTTGCGCGCCGATGTAACCATCAATCTGCATGCACCAACGACCTACCACATTGAATATTGGGAGGTCTCCGACCCCACGACACTGAAAAAGACGCAGCCGGCAGAGGCAAAAGGCCACGTGAAGCGCACACTCATCCTGCTGAAACCCCGCACGCAGTATGCCTGCCGCGTGGTTTATGCCAACGGCAAAGAGTCGACTGTGCGCACCTTCACAACGCAGTCGGCACCCGATGAAATTGCCCATGTAACATTGCTGACCGACGATATGCCTCGCGAGTTGCCCGGCTATCTGTTGGTTTACATGCGCAAATCGCCGGGCTTCGTCTATCTGCTCAACGCCAAGGGAGTCCCCGTATGGTATCAATCCATTCCCGAGGGCGTGTTAGTGGCTAACTTCGAACCGCGCACCCACCGGCTTTATATGATTACACAGCCCGTGCAAAACGATTTCAACGAAGCCTACACCGGGCGCATTTTCAAAGTAATCGATCTGTGGGGAAACACCGTTATCGAGAAAAAGTTGGCCACATTGCCCGAAATGGCCGGCCGCAAGGCGCATCACGAATGCCGCCCGTTGCCCAACGGCGATGCCATTTTGGTGACCACAGTCGACCGCAAGTTCGATTTGCGTGCGCAGGGTGGTTCGGCCAACGAAACCGTTACGGGAGACGGCTACGTCATCATCAACCTGAAAGGAAAGGTTGTCAGCCAGTGGGACTGCTTCGGAACGCTCAACCCTACAGCCGATCCGCAGGTCATGCGCACGAAGGAAGACTGGCTACACGCCAACTCCATCAACTACGATCAAGCGGGAAACTACTACATGTCTTTCAATCGTAGAAGCGAGTTGTGGAAGATAAACCCCGCAACCGGCCACGTGATTTATCGCTTGGGCAGCACGGGCAACGTAACGATGCCGGCCGAAGGCTATGCCGACGGCATGCATTGTGCCAATCCTTCTGCGCCCGACAATGTACTGGTGTTAGACAATGGGCGCAACAATGCCCACGGTTCGCGGGCGTTGCGCTATGCGATAGACCCGGCGACGCAGCGCGCCCGGCTGTTGCTCGACTGCGAGGTTCCGCGCCAATACAGCACGCCCAACCGCGGCAGTGCACAGCTCATCGACAACAACATGCTCGTGTTTGGCATGAGCGTGAAGAATTTAATTCTCTTCACCGATTGCAGTCGGCAAGCACGCATCTACCGCATTTTGTCGCTCTCCCATCTGCCTTACCGCGCGGAATATATCCCTTCAATTGAATATTAGTCCGCATTGCAGGCTATTCTGATAAAGACAGTCGTTCAGCATCTGCCGAACGACTGTCTTTATGTGGAATTTTTGACGCCCGAGGTCGATGGTCAAGAATTCCA
>NZ_BAJQ01000077.1 GCF_000613785.1 Segatella oulorum JCM 14966
ACATCGCTTGCAGTGCATCGTCGAAGCCTTGTTTGCGACTATACATCGCTTGCAGTGCATCGGCGAAGCCTCTTTTGCGACTATAACTTGCTGCATCCTACTTGAAAGGCCACGGTTTCGTGCAGGCATCAAAAAAAGAGCACCCGAAAAAGGGCGCTCCATGATAAAACTTAAATTGATAACAGAAAAACAGTTGGATTCTTCGTCTAACTTAAAATGGCAAATCTTCATTATCAGCAGTTGCTTCGGCTGACGGTTGCTCGAATGGCGCTTGGGCAGCGGGTGCAGCAGGATTGGCAGTTGCCGCAGGTGCAGGAGCAGGCGCTGCGCCAAAACCTGCGGGTGCAGCACCGGCACCTAAGGTGGCAGGATCGATTTGCCGCACATCGAAAGCACGGATGCTGTTAAACCAACGACCTTGATATTCGTGTGCATCGATGTCGAAAGATACGTTCACCTCCTGGCCTATCTGTATGTTGAAACGTTGAAGGCGATCTTCTCCGAAAACAGTAAACGACATTTTGTGTGGATAGTTTTCATGCGTCTCAATTACAAAATCTTGCGCTTTCCATTCTCCACGTGCAGATGTTCCGGTTCGCACATCAAGCGCTGCAATAACTTTTCCTTGTAACTCCATAATTTGAATGTATTTTTTTATTATTTTATTGATGCATTATGCTTAAGGCCCTACAACCTTACTTTTGCCTTGCGAAATTAATAAAATTGTTCTAACAAATGCAATATTTCAGTCTTTTTTTTTGTGAGGCACACAAGAAATTTGTATTTTTGTGTTCAAAAATAAATATAAATAACTATTAAACAGGGAATACTGATGAGATTTACATTATCAAGTAGTGCACTTAATGCACGCCTCCAGTCACTCGCAAAAGTAATTAACAGCAAAAATGCACTGCCCATTCTTGACAGCTTTCTCTTTGATGTAAGAAATGGACAGTTGAAGTTAACAGCCTCTGACAGCGAGAACGTTATGACAACCGTAATGACGCTCGATGAACACGATGGAGAAGGCTGTTTCGCTGTGCCCAATCGCACCATCTTAGATGCCGTAAAAGAGCTTCCGGAACAGCCGCTGACATTCGAAATCGACCTCGCTGCGCTCACCATTACGATTAGCTATCAGAATGGTGCATATAATTTTACGGCTCAGAATGCAGAAGAGTATCCACGTGCGCAAGTTGTACCCGACAGCGCAACCACGATTGTCATCAATGCAACCACATTAATAAATAATGTGAGCCGCACTTTGTTTGCTACGGCTACTGATGAATTGCGTCCGGTGATGAATGGCATTTATTTTGATTTAAGGCCCGACTATTTGGCCATCGTAGCCACAGACGGACACAAATTAGTGCGCAATCAAATTCTCAACATCAAAAGTGATACGCCGGCGTCGTTTATCCTACCCAAGAAACCTGCAAACTTAATCAAGAGTGTACTCACGAAAGGCGATAGTGATGTAACCATTAAATTCGATGACAGGAGTGCAGAGATAAAGTTCGAGAACGGGCAACTCATTTGCCGACTGCTTGAGGGTAGCTATCCAAATTATAATAGCGTTATCCCCGAGAACCCCAATAATATGAGCATTGATCGCAAGAGTCTGATTGCAATCCTGCGCCGTATACTCCCCTTTGCCAGCGAAAGCAGTCAGCTCGTCCGTCTTCATATTGAACCAGGGAAGTTGGAAGCATTGTCTGAAGATATCGACTTTGCTACAAGTGCCCATGAACAAATCGTATGTGATTATACTGGTCCCACGATGAACATTGGCTTTAAAGGTAGTTCTTTGCAAGAAATATTAAATAATATAGATTGTGATGAAGTAATTTTCCAATTAGCCGATCCAAGCAGAGCAGGTGTTATTGTTCCTGCTGTTCAGCCAGAGAATGAAAATGTTTTAGCGCTCATTATGCCGATGTTACTCAGCGACTAAAGTCAATATATCATTTATATGAAACTCAATTTAACAAAGCCCCTCGTTGTTTTCGATCTCGAAACAACGGGGCTTGACATTATAACAGACCGCATTATTCAGCTCTCTTATATTAAAGTAACTCCTGATGGAACAGAGGTTAGAGGTAATCACCTCATTAATCCTGAAAGAGCTATCCCTGCTTTTGTGACAGACCTAACAGGGATTAGTGACGAGACAGTAGCTGATCAGCCGACATTTAAGGAAATGGCTCCCCGATTAGCTGAGAGTTTTAAAGGTTGTGATTTTGCAGGATTCAATTCAAATCGATTTGACGTTCCCATTTTAGCTGAAGAATTCTTAAGAGCAGGTGTTGATTTCGACTTTACAAAATGCAGATTGATAGACGCGCAAACGATTTTTCACAAGATGGAACGACGGAATCTTGCTGCGGCGTATAAGTTCTATTGCGGGCGCGAAATGGATGAAGATTTTGAAGCTCATCGTGCAGATCAAGATACAGAAGCTACTTATCGCGTATTGTTGGGCGAGTTAGAGATGTATAGTGAGGCGAATCAAGATGATCCGGAACGTGTGCTACCCAACGATGTGAGTGAGTTAGCAGCCTTTTCAAAGCAAAATGACAACGTTGATTTCGCCGGAAGAATGATTTGGGCTCCCATAGTCGATAAAGATGGGACGCCACTATCTAACGCCGATGGAACCCCGCAACTGCAAGAAGTATTTAACTTTGGTAAATATAAGGACATGCCAGTGTCAGAAGTCTTGCACAAAGATCCCGGCTACTATTCTTGGATGCTCGGAGCCGAATTCCCTAACAACACCAAGCAAGTTCTCACTCGCATCCGGCTTAGGGAGTTCAATAAGCACTAATGGGCATAACAGCTCCAGCAATCACACGTACAAGACAGCAGCGGTAATGCTTACAGGAAAGAATATTGTTTTAGGAATTACAGGCTCTATCGCGGCCTACAAAGCATGCTCTCTCATCCGGGAGCTGGTTAAGTGCGGTGCCGAAGTACAGGTCGTCATTACCCCTGCCGGGAAGGAATTCATCACACCTGTAACACTTTCGACACTTTCCCACCGTCCCGTTATTAGCGAATTCTTTACACAGTCCGATGGTACATGGCACTCGCATGTTGATTTAGGTCTTTGGGCCGACCTCATGCTTATTGCTCCGTGTACTGCCGGCACCATTGCAAAGTTGGCTCATGGCGTGGCTGATAACATGCTCATAACGACTTACCTGAGTATGAAAGCACCTGTGTTCATAGCACCAGCGATGGATTTAGACATGTTTCAACATCCTACAACGCAAGCCAATCTTCAATTGCTCCAGTCCTTTGGTAATCACATCATCCAACCAGCATCAGGCTTCTTGGCCAGCGGTTTGGAGGGGAAGGGGCGTATGGAGGAGCCGCAACGTATCGTTGCAACCCTCAAAGACTTCTTCTTTCAGGCTCACGAGCAAGAAAAGGTCGGAGCAAACCACAATCAACTATATCACAAGCAGGAAGAAGTCGGGGCAAACCACCATCAAGAGGCGCACGATTTAGCAGGCAAACGCGTGCTCATCACGGCAGGACCTACCTATGAGAAGATTGATCCGTGCGCTTCATCGGTAATTACTCCAGTGGAAAGATGGGTTTTGCCATCGCCGAAGAATGCCTGCGTCGGGGAGCCGATGTGACACTCATCGCAGGTCCGGTAGCCCTATCGTGTTCATCTGCTATCCATCGTATCAATGTCGAAAGTAGCGATGAAATGTATGCCGCAGCCGTTAGCCATTTCACCACGGCCGATGCAGCCATCCTCTGCGCTGCCGTTGCCGACTTTCAGCCTCTCCATATGGCAGAGGAAAAGATCAAGCGCCACCAAGACGACCTCGTGATACGACTGCGTCCCACGCACGACATTGCAGCAGCCTTAGGTGAAATGAAACAGCCCCATCAACGTTTGGTGGCCTTTGCCTTAGAAACGCATGATGAGGAGCAACACGCTATCGACAAGCTACACCGAAAGCATGCCGACTTTATCGTACTCAACTCCATGTGTAACCCGGGCACAACGTTCATCAGTGACGACAACCAAATCACCATCATTCATCAACAAGGGAAGAAAGATTATGCGAAAAAGCCCAAAGTTCAAGTGGCGCATGACATTATTGACGAGCTTGCTTTGCTGCTTTAGCACTTCCATCCTATCGCAAGAACTGCAAGCTACGGTTCACATCAATCATTCTAAGATTCAAGGCGTTGAGGCCACGCGCTTCGACCACTTACAAACCGCACTCACACAGTTTCTCAATGACCAGAAATGGACGCCGCTCCACTTCCTGACGGTCGAACGTATCCCGCGTAGCTTCAGCATCACGGTGAACGATTACGACCATGTCAATGGTTTCAAGTGTAGCGCCATAGTGCAAGCCAACCGTCCCGTCTATCGCACCACCTACAGCACAATCATTTACAAAAATGTGGATGAACACTTTGATTTCGACTACGCCGATCTGTCACAGCTCACTTTCAGCGAAGATCACGTCGTCCAACAGCTAAGCGCGCTCTGTGCCTACTATGCTTATCTCATCATCGGCATCAACTTGGACAGTTTTGCCCCACTTGGCGGAACCGACGTGCTGCAACGTTGTCTCAACACCGCACATGCCGCACAAGCTCTTCCTTATAAAGGCTGGGAAAGCTTTGCGAACGACAAGAGTCGTTTTGCCTTCATCAATGATTACATGGATGAGCGGCTACGCCCGTTTCGCCAGCTGCAATATGCCTATTATCGCACGGGATTAGACCAAATGAGCCAACAGGTTGAGAAGGCTCGCGTCAACATCTCGGCCGCCCTTACAAACCTTCTGTCGTCAGCCCACCAAAACCGTCCCAACAGTCTGCTGCCCCAGCTGTGGACCGACTATAAGAGAGACGAATTGGCCGCCATTTACGACGGAAAAGGCACAACCAAAGAGAAAGAACAACTATATAGCATCCTCTTCTCCATCAACGCCAGCCAAAGTGGCGCATGGGAGAGCATCAAACGATAAACAACATGCTCAAACAGTTATACATTAAGAACTTCACGCTCATCGACGAGCTCAACATCACGTTCAATAGCGGGTTCTCCGTCATTACCGGAGAGACCGGTGCGGGCAAAAGCATCATCCTCGGCGCAATCAATCTCCTCCTGGGGCAACGTGCCGACAGCAAAGCCATCAAGACAGGCGAAAACAAGTGCATTATCGAGGCCTATTTCAAAATCAAAGGCTACGGCATGGAAGCTTTCTTCGAGCTCAATGAGATTGACTACGACCCCGAGGACTGCATCCTTCGGCGCGAGATCAGCAGCAATGGTAAATCGCGTGCTTTCATCAACGATACCCCTGTATCACTCACAACCCTGCGCGAGTTAGGCGAGACTCTCGTTGATATTCACAGCCAACATCAGAACCTTTTGCTACAGAAAGAGGATTTTCAGCTCAATGTCGTCGACATCATGGCACACAACGAAGCGCAGCGGAAGCAATTTGCCCAACGTTTCGAAGCCCTCCGCGCTGCACACCAAGCACTCGAGCAACTCAAGGAACGCATCAGCCAAGACAAAACGCAACAAGACTTCATGGCTTTTCAGTTTGATGAGCTCACACAAGCAAACCTCCAGCCCGACGAACTTGCTACCCTCGAACGCGAGACAGAACTGCTCTCGCATGCCGAAGATATTAAGGCCGCACTTTTCGAAGCCGACCGCCAACTCAATGGTGACAACGAAGGTGCACTCACCCTGCTGAAACGTTCCATCGGCGAATTGCAAAGCATTGCCAAAGTCTTCCCGCGGGCCAATGAGCTCGGCAGTCGTTTGGAGGAATGTCACATCGAACTCAAAGACATCGGGCAAGAGATAAACCAACAAATGGAGGCCGTCGACTATGACCCCGACCAGCTCAATCGCTTCAATGAGCGCTTAGACCTGCTCTACAGTCTGCAACAAAAGTATCATGTCGACGGGGTGGAAGCGCTGATAGCCATACGCGATGACTTAGGCGAGAAGCTCAACGTCATCGAGAATGCCGACGAGCAACTGGCCGAACTGACTACACACTTCCAGCAGTTGGAAAGCGAATGTAAGGCCTTGGCCGCCGTGCTCACACAATCGCGTGTGAAAGCAGCCAAAGCCATCGAAACGGATATGGCCAAACGTCTGGCGCCCTTGGGTATTCCCAACGTGAAGTTCCAGATTGACTTTACCAACAAGCCGCTTGCCAACGACGGTTCCGACCGCATTGCCTTCCTTTTCAGCGCCAATAAGAGCATGCCCCTGCAACCCATTACGCAAGTTGCCTCAGGTGGTGAGATTGCGCGCGTCATGCTTTCGCTAAAAGCGATGATCAGCGGCACTGTGCAGCTGCCCACCATCATCTTCGATGAGATTGATACCGGTGTGAGCGGCCGTGTTGCCGAGATGATGGCGCAGATAATGCACGAGATGGGTGCGCATCATCGCCAAGTCATCAGCATTACGCATCTGCCACAGATTGCCGCACGGGGAGCCTTCCACTATAAAGTATCAAAGACAGAGACGAGCAAAGGCACCAACAGCCAGATGCAGTTGCTCAACGAGGACGAGCGCATTCAAGAGATTGCCCAGATGCTAAGTGGCAGCAGCGTCACACCCGAAGCCATCAGCAATGCCAAATCGCTGCTCAGCCACACATAGGCATCCCTGCCCCACTCTCCTTTTACGTCCATTCAGAACAAAACAAAACGATCACATAATGAGAAACAAAATTGTATTGACACTATTCGCGGTGCTCATGGTTATCACCGTGAGCGCACAACCAGCGGCCACACAGAAAGCCGCTAAAGCAGTGTTTTCACTAACCACTTTCAACGCTGCGGGCGACATCATTGCCTCCGCCCATGGCACGTTCGTCAGTTCGCAAGGCGAGGCCATCGCGCCTTGGAAGCCCTTTGTCGGGGCTACCCGCGCCGTGGTGATCGATGCCACGGGAACCGAACATCCCGTCGTGGCGATGATTGGTGCCAACGAGCTCTATGATGTATGCAAATTCACCATCGAGCACAGCACGCCAACCGTTCCGCTTGCGCCACAGGCCGCAACGAAGACAGCCTGGCTACTGCCTTACAGTGTGCAGAAAGCCAAACCGTTGCCGCTGACCATTCAGCGCATCGAGCAGTTCAACGAGCGCTTCAACTATTACGTGTTCAACCCTTCAACCCTTTCCGCGCAGCAAGTGGGTTGCCCTGTCGTCAATGCGCAAGGACAGCTTTGCGGACTCTTGCAGACAACCTCCGATGGCACTTTTACAGCGGTCGACGCCCGTTTCGCTGCCGAGATGCAAGCCAACAGCCTTGCCCTCAGCAATGCCACATTGCGCACCTGCGCCATTCGCCCTGCCCTGCCCGCTTCGCTTGACGACGCGACGGTGGCATTGCTCATGTCGGCCAATCTCACAGACTCCTTGACCCATCAATCGCTCATCGACGCCTTCATCCATCAGTTCCCCGCCGCCAAGGAGGGTTACACCAATAAGGCGCTGAGCCTCGTCGATGCCGGGAAGGACGAGGAAGCCGAAAAGGTGATGCAAACGGCTCTCGAGAAGGTAGAGAGAAAGGACGAGGCCTACAGCGAATACGCCAAGGTCATCTTGCAAAAGCAAATCCACTATCCCAACCGCGCCTTTGCGCCATGGTCGTTAGACAAAGCACTGCAAGCAGCCGAAAAGGCTGCCACCATCCAGCCGCTACCGCAATACATCCATCAGCAGGCACAAATCTACTACGCTAAGCAAGACTATCAAAAAGCCTGCGACCTCTTTATGCAACTCACCCACACACCGCTGCGCAGTGGCGAGTTGTTCTATGAGGCATCCCAATGCAAGCGAATGTTGCACGCCCCCATCACTGAAGCACTAGCACTCTTAGACAGCGCAGTGGCCGTTTGTCCGAGACCACTAAATAGCATAGCCTCCACCTATCTGTTGGCACGCGGTGCAACCTATCAGGAGATGGGCCAATACCGCTTGGCCGTGAAGGACTACAATACCTATGACAGTATTGCTCAAGGGCCGTCACGCTACCGCGATTTCTACTACCAACGTTACCAATGTGAGTTAAAGATCAAGCAGTTCCAACAGGCACTCAACGACTTGGCGCGCACCATTCTCCTCAACCCAGAGGAACCCGTCTACTATGCTGAGATGGCTTCGCTCTGCCTACGGGTGAAACGCAATGAAGATGCCGAACAGGCAGCCCTACGCTGTACGGAAATAGCAACCGATTATGCCGACGGATTTCTGCTCTTAGGCATCGCACGGCAAGAATTGGGCAAACCTGAGGAAGCACGCAAGGCACTGCTTCGTGCGAAGGAACTCGGTGACAAGCGCGCCGATGAATACCTTAAGAAGAAATAACCGGCTATGCTATCATCTCCACCATAAAGGCGCACTTCTCGTGCGTCTTTTTTTGTAGCATATTGTTCATTGCGCCATGTTGGTAGTGTTTTCATAAAAACACAATCACCTTTGCTCCGTGTTGCAATAGCTTATATTTCGAGACCTCTGCAAAACTCCTCCTATATTTTACATTTCTTAAATATTTTTTGGTGTAATGGACATTTGGTAGGCTGAAAACCTCTCGTGTTTTAGTAATGGACATTTGGTAGGCTGGTAATTCCAGCCTACTTTTTTATATTCAGGAATCCATCTATGAACTTCTTTTTATTAACCTCCTTCATTCCATTATGATTACGGGCGTAATGGA
>NZ_BAJQ01000076.1 GCF_000613785.1 Segatella oulorum JCM 14966
TTTAAAAACACGTTGGTGAGCGGCTCACTAATCCATTTTCATTTAAAAACACGTTAGTGAGTGGGGGATTTTCTGTCTCCAACCGGAAAACCAACAAACTCCACAACATCGCCAACCGAAAATAAGGCGGAGTAGGCGCATTTCAAACCTCACGGGGTTTGATTTCTCACTTTTTGTTTGTACTTTTGCAACAACATCGAAACAGGTAACATTCCACAGCATGTTCTATACAATTCAAGCACCCGACGAACTCAACATTGCCCTGCAAATTCCGGCCAGCAAAAGCATCAGCAACCGCGCACTCATCATGCAGGCACTCACGAAAGGCACCACCACATTACATCATCTGAGCGACTGCGACGACACCCTTGTGCTGCAACATGCACTGCACAACATGCCCCACACCATTGATATCCACGGCGCTGGCAGTGCCATGCGCTTTCTAACGGCCTATCTGTCGATTGGCGAGGGCGAGCACATCCTCACCGGAACAGCGCGCATGCAACAGCGTCCCATCGGCATTTTGGTGGACGCGCTGCGGCAACTTGGCGCAACCATTCACTACGAAGGGCAACCGGGCTTTCCTCCCTTGCACATCCAAGGCCACCCCATTGAGGGCGGAACGATTGAAATTCCGGGGCATGTGAGTTCGCAATTCACCACGGCGCTGCTCCTCATTGCACCCACCATGCCGCAGGGGCTGACACTGAAACTCACCGGCGACATCAGCTCGCGCCCCTATATTGACCTGACGCTTTGCATGATGCGCGATTTCCATGCCAAAGCCGATTGGATCGACAGCAACACCATCCGCGTGGAACCGCAACCCTATGCGCCCTGCTCCTACACCATAGAGAGCGATTGGACCGCCGCCAGCTATTGGTATGCGCTCATGGCATTGGCACCCGAAACAACTGCCCACGTGCAACTCATGGGCTTGATGGATGGTTCGATACAGGGCGACTCGGTGGTGAAATACCTCTTTTCGCTCTTGGGCATCAAAACCCATTTCGCTTCCACCGAGCATGGTCTGCCCACCACCATCACACTGCATCGCCAGCCATGCCCGCTCCATCGTTTAGACTACAACTTCACAGGCGCGCCCGATTTGGCACAAACCTTTGTGGTGTGCTGTGCGCTCATGGATGTGAAGTTTCATTTTAAAGGGCTACAAACCCTCACCATGAAGGAATGCAACCGCATCGAGGCGCTGCAAACCGAAATGCGAAAGCTGGGCTACGTGATAGACACGGTCAACGACGACGAGCTATTTTGGGAAGGCGAACGCTGCACACCATCGTCCGAACCCATTGAAACCTATGCCGATCATCGCATGGCATTGGCCTTTGCGCCGGCCGCATTTCGCATCAAGGGGCTGCGCATCAACCACCCCGAAGTGGTGAGCAAATCCTATCCCCACTATTGGGACGACCTCAAAAAAGCCGGCTTCCACCTATGATTTATCTGCTGCTTTCACTCCTTGCCTTAGGCTTTCTCACGGCCATTGGCACGTTGCTCGCCCATAAAAAAGGCGAGCCCGAGGCGCCCCTTGTCGTGCATGACTCGTGTGCCACCTGCTCGGGTGGGAACGATCTCTGCGAACAAGAATGCATGATGCTTGCGGCCACGCAACCCATTGAATATTTCGACGACGAAGAACTCGACCGGTTTAAAGGGCGTGCGTCCGACGATTTTAGCGACGACGAGGCCGAAGCCTTTGCCGAAGTGATGCAAACCATGCGTCCCGATGAGGTGAAAGCATGGAACAGAAGCCTCATTCTGCGTGGCATCAACATGCCCAACCAAATTAAAGACGATTATATAGCGTTAGCCCATGATTGACCTGCTTCACTACACCTTCTTCCAGAATGCCCTCTTAGGGGCGTGCTTAGCCAGCATCGTTTGTGGCATCATCGGCACCTATATCGTGGCGCGCGTCTGGTGTTCATCAGTGGTGGCATCACCCACGCATCGTTTGGTGGTATCGGTTTAGGTGTTTTCCTGGGCATCAACCCCATCCTTTCGGCCACCCTCTTTGCCATCTTGAGTGCCTTTGGCGTGGAATATATGGCGCAAAAAGAGCATGTGCGCGAAGACTCGGCCATCGCCTTGTTTTGGACTTTCGGCATGAGCGTCGGCATCATTTGCTGCTTCCTCACGCCGGGTTTCATTCCCGATCTGCCTCATTCCTCTTCGGCAGCATCCTCACCATCGACATTTCCGACCTCTTATTCCTTGCCGTGCTGGCCGTGGTGGTCATCCTTTTTGTGGCATTGTGCTATCGTGCGGTGCTCAGTGTAGCCTTCGATCGCACCTTTGCCCTATCGCAAGGCCTGCCCGTGCGCGCCATTGAATATGTCATGATGGCCCTCATCGCCATGACCATCGTGTCGACTTTGCGCATGGTAGGCATCGTGCTCTCGCTCAGTCTGCTCACCATTCCGCAAATGACCGCCAACCTCTTCACCTGCCATTTCAAGCGCATGATGCTGCTCTCCATTGGCTTTGGCTGGATAGATTGCCTCCTTGGGCTAAGCCTCAGCTACCTGCTCAACGTGCCTTCGGGCGCAACCATCATCTTTGTGAGCATCCTTGTCTTCGGCATTTCCAAACTCCTCGCCAAACAATGAATGCTAAATTTGCCACCATTTCAGCATGTTTTGCCATGCTATTGCTATCGAATTGCGCCACAAAACGCAACACTTTAGCCACGCGATGGTGGCAATCGTTTCACACGAAATATAATGTCTACTACAACGCCTCGGTGGCCTATATCGACGCTTCGTTGGAAAAAGAGAATGGCAATCACGACCATTTCACCGAACAACTGCCGCTCTACACCATCGGCAACAAAGAGAGTCGCGCCATAGGACAAGCCAACTACGACCTCGCCATTGCCAAATGTGAGAAAGCTATTCGCCTGCACAGCATCAAGCGCCACCCCGTTTGGGACAAAAACCGCCGCAAAACGCCCGAAGATATTGAGTGGCTTAACCGGCGGGAATATAACCCCACGATGTGGAAGGTGTGGCTCCTGATGGGGCGTGCGCAATTCTTCAAAGGCGATTTCGAAAATGCCATCTCCACCTTTGCCTACATGAGCCGCCTCTATGCCACGCAACCCGCCATCTATCAACGGGCACAAGCCTGGTTGGCCAAAAGCTATATTGAGGCCGGTTGGCGCTATGATGCCGAAGAGGTGCTGCGCAACATGGCACGCGACTCCATGCACTGGCAGGCACAAAAAGAGTGGGACTACACCTATGCCGACTACTATCTGCACACGGGCGACACGCAACAGGCCATCGTCTATTTGCAACGCGTCATCCAACACGAGATGCGGCGCAAACAAAAGGCACGCGAGTGGTTTCTCTTGGGGCAACTGCTCACGCAACAAAAACAGCCCGCACAGGCCTACGAGGCTTTCAAAAAGGTGATAGCACTCAACCCCTCCTACGAGCTTTCTTTTCATGCCCGCATCGCCATGACCGAGGTAATGGCGCCAGGTAACCAGCAAAAAATGATTGCAAAATTGCACCGAATGGCACGCAACGAAAACAATCAGGCCTATCTCGACCAGGTGTTTTATGCCTTAGGCAACATCTATCTTGCACAACGCGACACTCTCCGCGCCATCGAAGCCTACGAACAAGACAACGAACGCGCCACGCGACAAGGCATAGAGAAGGGCGTGCTGCTGCTCAAACTCGGCAATCTTTATTGGGACAAAGAACGTTTTGGCGATGCCAAGCGCTGCTACGACCAGGCCATTGGCTTGTTAGACCGCGACCGAAAAGACTATGACCGTTTGGCACTTCGCCAGCAACAATTAGAACGGCTCGTGCCATTTACCGATGAAGTGGCATTGCAAGACTCGCTGCAACGCCTATCAAAGATGAGTGATGCACAGCGCAACGCCATCATCAAGCGCATGATTGCAGCACTAAAACAAAAAGAACGCCGTGCCACACAGCCCCAAAACGACAACACTGCTACAGACTTTGCACAACCCATGCCAACACCCGGTGCAGGCAGCAACACATGGTATTTCTACAATCCGGTGTTGGTGGCACGAGGCATTGAGCAGTTTCAACGCACATGGGGGCACCGAAAAAATGAAGACAACTGGCAACGTGAAAACAAAACGGTGGTCAACATGGATGACATCGTCGCAGTTCCTAACGACACGCTCAATGATAAAACCGAAAAGGACATTGTGCAACAGCATCAAGCACCCGACTCCTTAGACAACGATCCCCATCAACCGGCTTATTATCTCAAACAAATTCCGCATACGCCAGCGCAATTACAAGCCAGCAAAGAAAAGCTTTCGCAAGCCCTTTTCCACAGCGGATTGCTCTTTAACGACCTGCTCGACCGCCCCGATCTCAGTCAACGCTACCTGTTGCGCCTGCTGCATGAGTTTCCATCCTTTGCACAACGCGATGAAGTGTATCACCGGCTGTATCTCATCTACATGCGCCAACAGCAACCCTCCTTGGCACAACACTACCTTCAACGACTCGAACAGGAATATCCGCAGAGCGAAACGGCGCGACAGTTGCGCAGTCCCCATTATGCAGAGGACGCGCGCCGAGGTGAACAAATTGAAGATTCGCTCTACACAGCCGCCTACGAAGCTTTTAAACATGATGATGAACAGCGCGTCGACCAGTTGTTTGAGACGGCACAGAAACGTTTTCCGAAAGGCAACAATCACGATAAATTTCTCATGATCAGTGCCCTCAATCAGCTCCATCAAGGCCATCTTTCCACCGCTTTGCAACGGTTGAACACGCTTCTTTCAGCCCACCCCAACAGCCCACTCATCACCATGGCGGGCATGATCATCAACGGTATTCAGGCGGGAAAGACACCCCACAATGATCGATTCGATCTTGAAAATGTGTGGCAACGGCGCAGCGAAGTGCTCAACGATAGCGACGCCTTGCACCAAGTGAAATTCAGCAACGAGCGACAAACTCCCTTCCTCTACGTGATGGTCTATGCGCCCGATGCCGTGAATGAAAATCAATTACTGTTCGAGTTGGCCAAATATAACTTCACCAACTATCTTGTGCGCAATTTCGATATTAAGATTGAGCGCCGCGAAGGCGTGCATCAAATGGCGGTCGGAGGCTTTCAAAACTATGACGAGGCACTGCAATATGCTCGTGCTGTTCATCAACAAGCAGCCATTCAAAGCTTAAGCAAACAGGCACGTTCTGTCATCATCAGTCAAGAAAATGAGGCGCTCATCGGCCACCCTTCAGCTATCGGGACTACGAAAAGTTTTATCAACAGCATTTCGCACCGCTCAAAATATCGACTTTGCAACTGCTCACCGAACCCGTAAAAACGGTGACCAAGCAGCCCGAGAAGCCCACCACAGCCGAAGACATCGACCGCGAATTGGATCGTATCATCAAAGAAGACGGCAGCGAATATCCCATCGATTCTACCGATTGGAACATCAAGCGCACGAAAACAGCGCAAAAGGTTGATGCCAAAACATCGAAAAAAGCGAAGCCTGAAAAGCCGAAGCCTCCTGTGAAAACGGTGAAGCCGCTCGATTTAGACGATGAATATTATGATTTAGAAGGGTTTTAATGCCCGCAAAAAAGGCGACAGATGCACAACTCACAAAGCAGAACTGCAGCGTGAGAACATAAAAATAGAACAACAAAAATAAAGTAAAAATGGAAATTATCATCCCATCACTCAGCAGCATCAACGAAGCTGCACAACAATTTCTCGCTCAAATGGGCGACCATAAAGTCATTGCCTTCTATGGAAAAATGGGCGCAGGCAAAACCACTTTCATCAAAGCACTTTGCCAGACCTTAGGCGTTGAGGACGTAATCACCTCGCCCACCTTCTCTTTGGTCAACGAATATACCGACCGCGAGGGCAACAGCATCTTCCACTTCGACTTCTATCGCATCAAAAAATTAGACGAGGTCTACGATATGGGCTATGAGGATTATTTTTATGGTGGCAGCCTTTGCCTCTTGGAATGGCCCGAACTCATCGAAGACATTCTGCCCGAAGAAGCTCTGAAAGTAACCATCACCGAAGAAGCCGATGGCAGCCGCAAATTAAAGTGGTAAGCGCCCATCAACAGATGTGGCACGATGGCAACGCGCAGAACAAAGCAATCCAAGGTGCATAGCTCATAAAAAAGCAACGGGCACGGCACTGAAAGAGAGCTTTTCGATAGAAAAATCGTATTTTTGCAGCACCGATTCTCACAGAAATGGCAAAACATAACGACATGGGTCGCATAGGCGAGGACTTCGCCGCACGCTATTTGGCCCAACAAGGCTACGACATCATGGAGCGCGATTGGCAACAAGGCTCGCGCGATTTAGACATCATTGCCAGAACGCCCGACGGCATCACCGTGGTGTTTGTGGAGGTGAAGACGCGCACGTCGGACGAAATCATGCTGCCCGAAGAGGCTGTCACGCCACAGAAAATCCGCCATTTAGGATTGGCAGCACATGCCTATGTGCAAGAGAAAGCGCTCGATAACGAGGTGCGCTTCGACATCATCAACATCATAGGCACCTCGCCCGACAACTTTCAGTTAGAACATATCGAAGATGCTTTTAACCCCTTGCTACGCTAAGCACGTGGCACAAGAAACAGAAACAAAAAATGTGGTTTTTTAAAAAGAAACAAAAGGCACCGCAATGGAACATCACTTGGCTCGACGAAGTGGACTCGACCAACGATTACATGCGTCAACAAAACGCAACAAGCAACGAGCGACTGTGTGTGGTGGCGGCCGATTTTCAACGTAAAGGGCGCGGACAGGGCAGCAACACCTGGGAGAGTGAGGCTGGAAAGAACCTACTCTTCAGCATCATGACGCATCCCACCATGGTGCCCATCCGCACACAATTCTTGCTCTCAATGGCTGGCGCTTTGGCGCTGAAACAAGCCTTGGATGCCCACACTGACGGCATCTCGCTGAAATGGCCCAACGATGTTTATTGGAACGACTACAAAATCAGCGGAACACTGATCGAGACTTCCATCGCTCACGGACACATCAAGGATTGCGTGTTTGGCGTGGGACTGAACGTCAACCAAACGCAATTCCGCAGCGATGCGCCCAACCCCATCTCGTTGGCGCAAATCGTTGGCCACGAAATCGACCGTCGGACACTGCTCAACGACATTCTAACGGCCTTCGACCAGTATTATCGATGGATTGAAAACGGACAATATGCCGACCTCTCGGCCTGCTATCATGCCGTGCTCTACCGTCGCAAAGGCTTCTACACCTATCGCGACACCGCCACCAACGAAACCTTTGAAGCAGCCATCATCGAGGTGGAAGACGACGGTACCTTGGTGCTGCGCACGCCCAACGGACACATTCGCGAAGCACAATTCAAAGCGGTGGAACATGTGTTGCCCACTCCAACAGAACGAAAAAACGAACAAACAAAAGAATATGGCAAGATTTAAACGCATTTTATTAAAGCTCAGCGGCGAGAGCCTCATGGGCGAACAAGGACACGGCATCGACCCACAACGGTTGGCCGACTATGCCCGACAAATTGAAGAAGTGCACCGGATGGGTGTGCAAATCGGCATTGTGATTGGCGGCGGCAACATCTTCCGCGGGCTCAGTGGCAGCCAAAAAGGATTCGACCGCGTCAAAGGCGACCAAATGGGCATGTGCGCCACGGTCATCAACTCCTTGGCCCTGAGCAGTGCATTGGGAGCCATCGGCGTAAAAAACAAAGTGCTGACAGCCATCCGCATGGAGCCCATCGGCGAATTTTACAGCAAATGGAAAGCCATCGAAGCCATGGAGGCGGGCTACGTCTGCATCTTCTCGGCCGGCACGGGCAGCCCCTATTTCACCACCGACACGGGCAGTTCGTTGCGCGGCATCGAGATTGAAGCCGACGTGATGCTGAAGGGTACGCGCGTGATGGCATCTACACCGCCGACCCCGAGAAAGACCCTTCGGCCACGAAATTCACCACTATCACCTACGATGAGGTCTACACGCGCGGACTAAAAGTGATGGACCTCACCGCCACCGCCATGTGCAAGGAAAACAACCTGCCCATCTATGTGTTCAACATGGACATCTATGGCAACCTCAAACGCGTGATGGACGGCGAGGACATCGGCACCTTGGTGCACAATTAACCCCGCCGGCACATTCCACTTCAAACACGTAGGGGCGTGCCTGTGTGCCCGCCCGAACGTCCGCGTAGCGGCATTTCCATACCAAAAACACACGCATTGTGCGCGGGAATGAACGATGGATGCGCCCTTGCTGGGCGACACGGGCGGGCACATAGGCACCGCCCCTACCAATCTCCATCATATTTTTCCACGCAATCCCATACAAACAAAATTCCATCCATGCGCAATTCACCCCAAACGAAATCAACCGTCCTACCAATCCCCACCAAACCACGCGGAGTGCCATTACCCATTGTACATTCGATAGCCCACGCCAACCACACGGTGTGCCCTTACCGCATCGCGGTTGTACTTTCGATAGCGCAGGGTTGGCAAGTGCAACGCAGACTACCCTGGGTAACAATGCAAGCAAGGAGGCTACCCCCTTGGGGGTTGTACTTTTTCTCATCGCACATCATTACCACACGCGACGAATGAATGATCTCCCGCATGCACATTGATTTTAAAAAGTACAATGCCGATGGCATAGGTTCCCCTCCACGACCATACCCAGGGTAGCCTCCTATCGTCGGCAACCCTGGGCTATCAAAAGTACAACACCGATGGTGTTGGTTCATGTGCACCGTTTTCCCAACAAACAAAACCACCCACACACAATCCACCCCAAACGAAATCACCCATTCCACGCGCAATCACCCAAACGAAACCGTAGGGGCGGTGCCTGTGTGCCCGCCCGAACGTCCGCGTAGCGGCATTTCCATACCAAAAACACACGCAATTTGTGCACGGGCGTGAACGATGGATGCGCCCTTGTGGGGCAACACGGGCGGGCACACAAGCAACCGCCCCTACCCATCTCCATCATATTTTTCCACGCAATCCCACACAAACGAAATACCATTTACACACAATCCATCCAAACGGCGCCAATCGCCCACGCGCAATCCTCCC
>NZ_BAJQ01000075.1 GCF_000613785.1 Segatella oulorum JCM 14966
GAATTGTGAGATTCTTTGCAACGTCTGCATGCTATATGTAACCGACTTTACGTTCATGGGCGCAAAGTTATAAACTTTTCGGGAAAAAGACAAATGATGGATGGAAAAATGTGATTAGAACTGGAAATAAATGAAGGGTTGGATGGTGGAGCTCTTCACCTGAATGACCATGTAGATGGCGGCAGTGAGCAGCAGCGCATAGACCACCACATTGCAGCGGCGCAATTGCGCAATGATGCCTTCCTGCCAGGCGTCGGGCAAGAAATGGGTGAGATAGCCAAAGGCCATGAAGGCCAACACATATTGATAGCCCGCACACACCTGCTGCCACAACTCGGCATGAAAGTTGAAGAAGATTTGCCGCAACATGGTCCAGCCGGCAGTGAAGGTCTTTTGACGAAAGAAAATCCACGTGAAGCAAACGAAATGGAAGGTGAGCACGATGGCTATCCACTTGCGTAAGCCATGGGATTGAAAGCTGCGCCCATGATGCAACACCTCTTGACTGAAGAATTTATGCACGGCAAGTGCGATGCCATGCGCCCCACCCCATGCCACAAAGTTGAGACTTGCGCCATGCCATAAACCGCCCAAGAGCATCGTGAAGACGAGGTTGACATATTGCCGCAGCTTGCCTTTGCGGTTGCCGCCCAAGGAGATATAAATGTAGTCGCGAATCCAAGTGGAGAGCGAGATGTGCCAGCGCCGCCAAAAGTCGGTGATGCTCACCGAGCGATAAGGTGCGTTGAAGTTGATGGGGAAATGGAAGCCCAGCAGCAAAGCAATGCCGATGGCCATGTCGCTATAGCCGCTGAAGTCGCAATAGATTTGCAGCGCGTAGCCATAAACGCCAAGCAGATTTTCTAATCCGCTATAGAGCGTGGGGTTGTCGAAAATGCGGTCGACGAAGTTCAGACTGATATAATCGCTGATGACGGCCTTCTTAAACAGTCCGATGAGAATGAAATAGACGCCGCGCGCAAACATGTCGTTGGTGATGACGAGTGGGCGGCGTATCTGTGGCGCGAAATCGGCTGCACGCACAATAGGCCCTGCTACTAATTGTGGAAAGAACGACACGTAGAAGGCATAGTCGAGCAGATGGGGCAACGGTTTCAAATTGCCCCGATAGACATCGATGGTGTAACTCAGACTTTGGAACGTGAAAAAGCTGATGCCCACCGGCAGGAAGATGTCCCATGGTTGGAAATTGTGTTCCAATAGCTGACTCACCATGCCTGCGAAGAAGTTGGTGTATTTGAAATAGCCCAACAGTCCCAAATCGATGAGCAGACCCAGTACGACCAAGGCTTTGCGCCAACGCCGTGCACAGCTTGCTCGCGTTGCATCGGCCGGAGCCCCATCGGCCAAGCGTTGAATGCCGCGCGCAATGAAGAAATCGCTCACGGTGACCACAGCCAACAGCCAGAAATAAAGGCCGCTGCTCTTATAATAAAAATAATAGGAGAAGAGCGTCACGAACACCAAGCGCGCATTCAGCCGCTGTTGCAGCAACATATAGATGAACGAGAAGCCCAGGAAGAGAAACAGAAACAACCCGCTCGAGAAGATGAGCGGCTCTTGCGGATGATACGCAAGCAAATGAATCAAACGGTCTATCATTGCAATTCCAATGCCTTGCGGCGTTTATAGTTTTCAAATCCGGCCATGAACGACGGAAATACCTTGCCGGCCACCTGCTTGCCGCCACCGAAACTCAGATGGGTGTAGTCTTTGTTGGCCAAGTTGCGGTCGACAAGCCGCTTCATGCTGCTTTCGCCCCCCATGGCCTGATAGAGGTTGAGAAAGCCCACCCCACAATCGGCGGCCAACTGTGCCTGCAAACCCACCAACGCTTTTACCTCCTTCATGGTGGTGATGCCGTCGGCCGTGCGCTGATCGCGGTCGGGCACGCTCACCACCAAGATGCTGGCCATAGGATAGGATGCCCGCAAGTGCTCAATGGCGCGCTTCATGCGCTTCATATAGCTTCGCATCAGCGGCAGCGTGTTGCCCTGCACGGCAGCATTGATGCCATAGTGCACCACGATGAGGTCGTAGGGGCGCAAGCGCGCAAAACTCGAGAGCGTGGGCTGCGGAATTTGCCCTAACTGTACGCCCGACGAGCCACGCATGGAGAAATTGTCGAGGATGACGCCTTTGTTCGACTCCAGCGCCATGCCAAAGAGCGTGGTGCGCGGTGTGACGTCGGAGAAGGCATAGCGCACGCTGCGCATCAGGCCGCGCGTCTCAATCATCTGCACCCCATCCGACGGCTGCGTAAGATGCACCGAGGCTGGCTGGTCGTTGGCTTCGACGGTGACGCGAATGGGCTGTGGACTGCGCAGAAACAACCGCGCACACTGCCACGAGGCTACATAGGGAAGCGCGCCCGAACCCTGCGTGGTGACCTGCGCGCCCTCTGCGGGCACATAATAGCGCTGCGCAATGCCCTGCCGCTGCTTATCGAAGGGCTTTTTCACCACGCTGAACTCCCTCACGCCACGATATTGCTGCTTCACCGTGCGGCGGAAAGCCGACAAAGGCGTACCACAGTCGACCCAACCCACGCCCGAACCGCCAAAGCGCTGCTGAAACAGCTCGCGCAGGTTGCTCGTGAGGATGTCGCCTTCGATGAACGAGTCGCCGAAATAGGCAATGCGCACCGGCCGGTCGAGTTGTTTTACCTCGCTGAGCTTGGCATAGAACGCATCCATGCCGCCCGCCTTGCCGGCCGAGAAATCAGCAATAGGCTCCACGCCTTTGGGCCACACCTCTTTAAATGCCACCGCCTTGCCTTGCTTATTCTTCGCCACAACGGGCTTGGGCACCTTGGGGGCGGGCACCACATCGGGCAACTCGCTCATGCGCTCGGGCAACAACTGGCTCAAGATGTTCACATGGCGCAACGCCGTGCCGCCAATGCTCAACGGCGGCAACTCGTGCATCAACAGCAACCCAGCAGCCACCAATCCCGTTAGTGTGAAAGTCCTTACCGACTGATTCATTCGCTTCCTCTTTTTCTCCGCTCTAAAAACTCATGCGCGTGTGCTATCCTGCTCAAAAGAAACTACCGAGCCCACGCATCGCCCAGTAGCCAAACCGCTGCCAGCACCCTCGGGGGTTGCGCCGCAGCAAGTTTTTGCAGTCTTCTTTAATGGGTGGCAAAGGTAGAAAGAAATTCTGGATTTCAACGCGCCTCGGCGGCATAGTTTTCGTTAAATTTTAAGTGCGTGGCCAAAGAGCGAATGTATTTTGTGACGCGAAGCACTGCACTTTAGTCTCCGCGTAATAGTTCGTGCTATCGTTTGCACTGCATTTTGCCTCCGCGACGTACTCCCGGTTAGAAAAAGCCGCGGTAGACCTCGACAGCAGCCGAGAGTTGCTGCAGTTGGGTGTCGATGCGCTCCATTTGGCAATCGAGCTGGTCGCGCTCACTATCCAACACGTCAAGATAGGAGACGCGGTTGTTGAAATAGAGCTGTTGTGCGGCTGAGACGGCACGTTGCAACGCCGAGTCTTGCTGCTGTTTCAGCTGGGCATAGTGCGCCAGGTTCCGCAATTTGGCCTGCAACGTGTGGGTTTCGCCACACGCCGTGAGCAGCGCCTTGTCGTAATTATAGAGGGCCTCAATCTGCAAGGCATTAGCCTGTTCGAAATCGGCCTGAATGGCACGTCGGTTGATGAGCGGCGCCGTGAAAGACCCCAGCACGCTGAAGGCCACCGACTCGGGCGTGCGCACCAGGTATTTTGGGTTGAAAGCGTCTAAGCCCAAGGCCGCTGATAGGTTGAGTGAGGGCAAAAAGGCCTTACACGCCACCTCGACATCCCATTTGGCTGCACGCAATTGGTGCTCGGCCTGCTGCACATCGGCCCGCTGCAACAACAGCTGCGTGGGCATGATGCGCACGGTGGCAGGCAACGCGAGCTGCAAGAAGTCGCCGGCATGGCGCACAATCGGCGTGGGGAAACGCCCTAAGAGCAAGTTGAGATGGGCCTCGGTCTCCACTACGGCCTGCCGCAACTGCCATTCATCGGCCTGCGCTTTGGCCAACTCGGCCTCGAACTTTTCCACGCCCAACTGCGTTTCAGCATCGGCCTCCTTCTGTATGCGCGCCAGCTTGACAGCCTTTTGCTGCAAGGTGATGTATTGAGCCACCACGGCCAACTTGCTGTCTAAAGCCAGGAGAGTGTAGTAGTTTTCGGCCACATCGGCCACCAACTGCCCGCGCAACGCCCGCTGTCCAGCCTGCGAAGCCAAGAAGCGCTCCACGGCCGCTCGCTTGCCGCTATTGAGTTTCTGCCACAGGTCAATGGTCCAATCCACCTGCAGCGACGGCGCCAAGTCGGGGATGACCGTGGGGATGTTGTGCCCAGGCGTGAGCTCCGTGCCCACGTTGCCTGCTCCTTCGGCCGTATAACGCCCCACTTTCGACACACCGGCGCCAATATTTGCCGTCACAGTGGGCAGCAAAGTGCCGCGCTTGGCAGCAATGGCACTCTTGGCAATGACCAACTCTTGCAGCATGATTTTGAGGTCGCGGTTGTTGTGCAGCGCTGTGTCGATGAGATTGCGCAACGTGGCATCTTGAAAGAAGTCGCGCCAGGCGGGCAAGAGTGTGAGTGTGTCGGTGGGCGTTGGCGGCAATTTAGCCAACGTGTCTTTGGGCTGCGTAGCTTGCGGTGTCTTGCAGGCTGTGAATGCCAGTACCAACAAGGCAGCAAGCGCCGTTGCAACGCGGGGACTTTGATGATGATTCATGCGAATTACTTTTGTTCTAAATCCTTTGTATAACGTTTGTCTTTCTCTTCGCTCAGCGGCTTCTCCTTTTGGTAGTTCACCAGTTTGTCGGCCATGTTGGCGAAGATGTAATAGAGGCCGGGAATGAGCAGCAGTCCGCCCAACGTGCCGATTACCATGCCGCCCACGGCAGCTGTGCCAATCGTGCGGTTACCAATGGCGCCGGCTCCAGAGGCCAACACCAAGGGAATGAGGCCTGCGATGAAGGCGATGCTCGTCATGAGGATGGGGCGGAAACGTGCGACAGCAGCAGCAATGGCGGCTTCGGCAATCGGTGTGCCGAGGTTCTTGCGCTGCACCGCATATTCAACCATCAGTACCGCATTTTTGCCCAGCAAGCCGATGAGCATCACCAAGGCGATTTGCGCATAGATGTTGTTCTCTAAGCCGCAGAGCTTGAGCAGCAGGAAGGCACCGAAGATACCTACGGGCAAGAAGATGATGACGGGCAACGGGAGGAGGAAGTTCTCGTATTGTGCAGCCAAAATGAGGTAGACAAACACCAAGCAGACGATGAAGATGATAATGGCGGTGTTGCCTTGGTCGGCCTCATCCTTCGAAATGCCCGCCCAATCGTAGTCAAATCCTTTCGGCAAGTTCTGCTGCGCCACTTCTTGTATGGCGCGCATAGCCTGCCCACTGGAATAGCCTGCAGCTGGTGCACCCGTCACTTCCGACGAATTATAGAGGTTGTGGCGCGTGATTTCACTCATACCATAAACCTTATTCAGCGACATGAATGCGGCATAGGGCACCATCTGTCCATCATTGTTCTTAGCATAGAGGTTGAGCAAATCTGCCGGGAAGGCGCGATATTGCGGTGCCGCTTGCACAATCACTTTATAGGGTTTACCAAAACGAATGAAACCCGTTTGATAGTCCGAGCCCACCAGCACCGAGAGATTGTTGAGCGCCTTGCCGGGCTCCACCCCTTTTTGCAGCGCCAAAGCGTCGTCGACATGGAGCATATATTGCGGATAGCTGGCCGAATAGAACGTGAAGGCATTGCCTATTTCGGGGCGTTTGTTGAGTGCTGCCACAAAGTTTTTACTTACGCGCTCCATCTCGTGATAATCGTTGTTACCTGTCTTGTCCAACAGGCGCAATTCAAAACCACTGGCTGCACCATAACCTGGTATTGAAGGTGGCTCGAAGAAGTCGATGTTGGCTTGCGTGATGCGTTTGCATTTCTCCTCCAAATCGGCAATAATCTGCTTGGCTGTTCGCTTGCGGTGCTTCCAATCCTTCAGGTTAATCAAGCAGCTACCCGAGTTGGCACTCGTTCCTTCAGAAAGAATTTCGAAGCCGGCCAACGACGAGACGCTCTCCACGCCATCCTCTTGTTCGGCAATCTTCAACAGCTGCTGTGCCACTTTGTTGGTGCGCTCGATAGTTGCACCAGGTGGCGTTTCTATCACAGCGTAAATCATGCCTTGGTCTTCCTGCGGAATGAAGCCCGACGGAAGCCCCATGTTCACCCAATAGGCCAGTAGGCAGAACAGCAGAATGGCACCCATGGTGAAAGCTTTGTGTGTGACGGTGCGACGAATGAGTCGCTCGTATTTGAGACTGCCCAAATTAAACTGTGCGTTGAAACGTTGCAGTGCCCGCCCGATGAAGCCCTTCTGCACATGGTTCTCTTGCTCTTTGGTGAGGATGAGTGCGCAGAGTGCGGGCGTCAGCGTCAGTGCTACAAAGCCCGAGAACAGGATGCTCGAAGCCATCGTAATGGAGAACTGCCGATAGAACATGCCTTCGGGGCCGCCCATGAACGCCACGGGAATAAATACTGAAGCCATAACCAGCGAGATGGCTATGATGGCACCACTGATCTCTTTCATCGCTTTCTCAGTGGCCTCGACCGGCGACAGCTTGTTGCGCGACATTTCCACATTCACGGCTTCAATCACCACAATGGCGTCGTCGACCACAATACCAATGGCCATGACCAACGCAAAGAGCGAAATCATGTTGAGCGTGATGTTGAAGGCTAACATGGCGATGAAACTGCCCAACAACGACACCGGAACAGCCATGACGGGAATGATGGATGCACGCCAGTCGCCCAAGAAGATGAACACCACAATAGCTACCAGCACAAAGGCTTCGAACAGCGTGTGCACCACCTTTTCAATACTGGCATCCAAGAAACGGCTGATATCATAGCTAATCTCATAGTGCATACCTTTGGGCATATCTTTTTGTAAACGCGCCATGGCTGCTTTCACTTGCGTGATGACATTGCGCGCATTGCTGCCATAGGCTTGCTTCAACGTCACAGCCGCCGACGGACGCCGATTGAGCGTGGAATAAATATCGTAGACTTCACTGCCTAAATGCACGTCGGCAATGTCTTTCAAACGCACCATCTGTCCATCGCTGTTGCTCTTGATAATGATATTGCCATATTCGGCCGCGGTGGTGTAACGTCCCGGATATTTCAACACAAACTCCTTGGCCTGCGGACGCAAGCCTCCACTCTCGCCCAACTTTCCCGGAGAAACCTCAATGTTTTGGTCTTCTAAAGCGTCGCTCACATCGTCGGTCGACAAACCATAGGCCATCATCTTGTCGGGATGCAGCCAAACACGCATGGCATAGTCGCGCGTGCCAAGAATATCAAGGTCGCCCACACCATCAACGCGTAGCAATTCGGGTGAGATATTGATGTCGAAATAGTTGTAAAGGAACTCTTGATCAACCTTGGGATCGTCGCTGTAGAGGTTGATATACATGAGAATATTGGGCTCCTCGCGCGAAATCTTCACCCCCTCACGAATCACTTCGGGTGGCAATTTGTTGGTGGCTGCCGACACACGGTTTTGCACATTCACGGCATCCACGTTGGGGTCGGTGCCCAATTTAAACACCACATTAATCTCGGCCTCGCCATCGTTGCCCGCATCGCTCTCAATATATTTCATGCCTGGAACGCCATTCAAAGCCTGTTCCAACGGAATGATGACCGATTTCACCAACAATTCGTTATTGGCACCGGGATAATCGGCCACCACATTCACCTTCGGCGGCGATATTGACGGAAATTGTGTGATAGGAAGATTGAACAGCGACAGCACACCAACGAAAGCAATGACCAGCGAGACAACAATGGAAAGCACCGGCCGGCGTATAAAGATTTTAAACATCCTATTCTGCGTTTAATTGACCCAACTTCATTGCTTCCTTTGGCGATACCACCCGCAGGCGCACCTTATCGCCTTCGTTCACCTTCTGAATGCCATCCACAAGAAAACGATCGGTGGGGTGCAAGCCCGACGAAACAAGATAGAAACCTGTAGCCTCGGCTGCAATTTTGATGGCTCGCTGGTGCACCACGTTGTGCTGATCAACCACAAACACATATTTGCGGTCCTGCTGTTCGTAAACGGCAATCTGCGGTATCAGCAAGGCTTGTTTCTTATGCACAAAGAGTTTCACGGTGCCGGTTTCGCCATCGCGCAGCAGATTTTGCGGATTGCCGAAGAGGGCACACAACGAAATGGTGCCGGTAGCACGGTCGAACTGCCCCGAGATGTCCAGCACCTTGCCCCGGGCAGGAAACACATCGCCATTGGCCAACACCAGCTGAAGCGGCGACTGCGTATAGCGTTCGGGATGGAGCCGATAATCTAAATAATCGGTTTCTGAGATATTAAAATAAACCAACATCTTACTGTTGTCCGACAGGTTGGTGAGCAACGTCCCCTGCTCCACCAAACTGCCGGGCTTGTTGGGGATGCGCCCCAGCACACCGGCAAAAGGTGCCCGAACGAGCGAGAGTCGCTTGTGCAACAAAGCCAATCGGTAGTCGGCCGCGGCACTATGATATTTGGCCTGAGCCATGCGCCGCGCATTGGTCGAAACAATTTTATTCTCGGTGAGCGTCGTAGCGTTCTGCAATTCAATCTTCGCCTGTTCAGCCTCAGCCTTGGCCTTCGCTATCTCTTCGTTGGCACCCAAAATGGCAATGCGAAACAGCAGTTGACCGGCCTTCACAGCTTGCCCCTCGCCCACATAAACATCTTGCAAAATGCCATCCTGCTGCGAACGCACATCGATGTTGCGCAGCGAAACAATGTTACCCACATAAGACTGCGGCAACGAGACATCGTCTACTAACGGCGTGGTGGCCGTGTAAACAGGAACCACTTCTTCATTTTTCTTGGAATGACAGCCCCACAACGCTAATAAAGCCACGAAGCATGCCAAACTGAATACGCTCTTCATAAACCTCTTTCAAAAATTTTTGCAAAGATAACAATAATATAAATAGGTTGTAAAAATGGCGTTTAAAACTTTGTGACCAAAGTTTATTGTGTGCTAAAAGTGGAGCAAACAGTGCAAAAATGCTGTTGCTCGCGTCGCATGCTTCGAATAAACACCTGTTGCGCCTTGCAACAAG
>NZ_BAJQ01000074.1 GCF_000613785.1 Segatella oulorum JCM 14966
CATTTGCAGTTGTGCACTTTTATTTGACAACGTACACTCTCTACGGTAATCGATGACTACAGCAGGTATATTATCCATTGGGAGCTATGTTCGAGTATGACTTCTGATGATGTATCCAGAACTATAGATAAAGCAATTGAGAAGGCAGGAGTTACATTACAGAATCCTCCTTGTCTGTTATCAGATAATGGACCATGTTATATTGCTTCCTCTCTCAAACAGTATCTCTGTAAGGAATATAATATCAAGCATATCCATGGCAAACCCTTGCATCCGCAGACGCAGGGAAAGATAGAACGATATCACAGATCGATGAAAAATGTGATTAAGCTAAATCATTATTTTTGTCCCTCTGAATTGGAAAATGCTATCGATGGGTGGGTGAAGTATTATAATGAGAGAAGGTTTCATGAATCGTTAGATAATCTTACACCCAAAGACGTATATTTAGGGCAAGGGGAGAAAATCAAAAAGATAAGAGAAATAATAAAGCAAAATTCAATCAACAAAAGATTTTTTGATAATAAAACAAGAAAATATCAGAGTAAATAACTACATTTGCAGTTGTGCACTTTCGTTTGACAACGTACACCGCGTAAGACACAGATGATAGACAAAAGAGATGAAAGCGCTACGGCCTCCATCTCTTTTCTTTTTTCAGCGGAGCACCCTTTCCCGCGTTATTTTTCGGGCAGCATGATCACCTCGATATGATTGCCCTGGGCAAGCACCACATTACGAACGAAAGCCGAAATGCTTTCCGGGGTCAACGCTTCCACTTGCTTTTTGTAATCGGTAACGATGTCGATGCCGTCTTCTTCGAACATGTCTATCGCCTTGATCCAATATCTGTTTTGCCGCAATTGCTCATCGTTTTTCTTCAACATGTATTGCTTCACGCTTTCCAGTATATTGCCGTCGACCTTACGTGCCAATGCGTTCACCTCGTCGCGCATGATCTTCAATGCCGTATCGGCTTTTTCGGGCTTCATCGGACAGATGGCATAGAGCTTCACATAAGTTTTCTTTCCCTGCTTAGCCACGCTTCCGCGGCTGTCGGCAGAATAAGCCGCCGATGCTTCTTCGCGTATCTTTTTGATGTAAACAGCCGTGAGTATCTGGCCTGTGGCATCGGCTTCGATCATGTTGTCGAGCGTGTTTTCAACGCCGTCATTATACCAAATAAGATATGCTTTGGCTTTGGGCGTCTCCATCTTACGGGTAAACTGATTGACAACCTCTCCCCTGGCATACGATTCGACGTCGCGTTCGGTCTCTCTGCCTTATTCGATGGCAGCACGGCAATATATTTCTTGACGAGCGACAAGAGCGTTTTCTCATCGAAATTACCCACGAAAGTAAACGTGAAATCAGCCGCATTGGCCATTCGCTCCTTAGCTATTTGCAGAATGCGGTCGTAGTTGATGCGCTTCAAATCGGCGGCATCATAGTTCGAAAAGCGAGGGTTGCGGGCGTGAAGCGTATTCACCAGCGAATCGGAAAGCGCCATATCGGGCGACAACGACTTGTTTTTAAGCGTAGCTTCATAGCGACTTATCAGGTTGTCGAACGCCTTCTGATCCTTCGATATATGAGTGAAATAGAGATAAGCGAGCTGGAACATCGTCTCCAAATCTTTCGGGACGGCATAACCGGAGAGCTCCTCCTGATAGGTGTCGAGCGAGAGATTAACGTCTGCACTCTTGCCTGCGAGCTTCTTTTGCAACTCGATGCTGCTGAACGAACCTAACCCGCCGCTGTTAATAATCTTGTTGAAGAACTTGGCATTGATGAAGTCTTTCGCGTCGAGCAGCGACGAACCGCCCGGCGACACGGCAGACATCAGTATCTCGTTGTCATTGAAATCAGTCTTTTTCAGTATCACCCTGGCGCCGTTAGACAGTCTGAACATCTTATAACCCAAAGCCTTGTTCTCACCAGTGCTTACGATACGTCCCCCAGAAGGCAGGCTCTTGACGAGCGGTTCGTTTTTTACCTCGTCCTTATAAGGTGTCAGTTTAGCTGCGAAAGCTTCGTCGAGCGCCTTTTGCAGCGTGGCGGGAGTGGGATAAGCCCTGCCCTCTTTCTCGTTGTTGAAATTGATAACAACCACATTGCTGTCAGCCGACGGCATCAAACTCCTCATGAAACGATTCGCATCAGCCAAAGTAATCTTATCGATAATATCGGTTTTCATGGCATAAAGGGTCTCAGCCGAGGGCAATGGCTCATAGCTCAGAAAGTTCTCTACATATTCCGCACAAAAAGAAACATTGCTCTTTTTACGGCGATTGGCATAGATGACTTCCGCAGCATTGATGCTTCGCGCCTTGGCACGGTCGAACTCCGTGGGCGTAAATCCATAGCGGGCCGCACGCAATGCCTCTTCTACAATGGCTTTCAGGCTTGCCTCCGTCTGCCCGGGTTTTGGTATGACGGTGAGCTGAAAAGCGTATTTCGTCTTGGAAAAGAGAAACACTCCGTAGCCCACAGAGCCTTGCGTGTAAGGACAATCGGCATTTTGGGCCGGCTCATTGATACGGTTGAAGAGCATGCCCATCACCATATTCTTAATCGTTTGATAAACGATATAGTCCTTAACGGCTTTCTCCTGTCTGCCGATCGCTTTGTATTTGAACATGATTTGCACAAAGTCGGTCTGTTGTTCCTTATCTTGATCGACGATAACGATGGGCTTTGCATTGTCGGGAACAGGCTCATCGACTACCGGCGGAGCATTTTTATCCACGCCGATACTGCCGAAAAGCGTCTTGACCTTTTGCTCCATGGCGTTCACGTCGACATCTCCCACGATGATAACGGCCTGGTTGTCGGGGCGATACCAACGGCGATAATAATCTCGCAAGGCAGCAGGCTTGAAGTTATCGACAATCTCCATCTTGCCGATAGGCATGCGTCTGCCGTATTTACTGCCGGGATAAATGGTCTCTAAATTACGCTCAAGCATTCTCGAAGACGGCGAAGTGCGCAGTCGCCACTCTTCGTGTATCACCCCGCGCTCCTTATCTATCTCCGTCGAATCAAGCGTCAGACCACCTGACCAGTCTCTTAACACGAGCAAACAAGAATCCAGCGACGTTGCACGAGTCGAGGGCACGTTGCTGATATTGTAAACTGTGCGGTCGATAGAGGTATAAGCATTGAGGTTCTCACCAAACTTGACGCCCAGCGACTCCAAGTATTCCACAACCCGATTGCCGGGAAAATGCACCGTGCCATTAAAGCACATATGCTCCAAGAAATGGGCTAAGCCGCGCTGATTCTCCTCTTCCTGTATCGATCCGACACGCTGTGCAAGGTAGAAATTCACACGTTTGGCGGGCTCATCGTTGTGCCTGATGTAGTAGGTAAGTCCGTTTTCGAGCTTTCCGATACGCACTGCGGTGTCGGTGGGAATAAGCTGTTGCGATGTTTGAGCCGTCATGGCAAGGCTGAAAAGCGATGCGACGACAGAAGCGAAATATTTGTTCATCTTAGAAACTGAGTATGATTGCCGCATCGAAATGGCGGCGATTGCCCCCTATGCCATGATGATCGCCGAGGGCGTAAGCAATGTTATAGCGAAGCAGAAGCGACAGATCGAGCCGTCCCAAGTTACGTCCTGCGCCGACATGAACGGCAGAAGAGCCCTGGGAAATACTGTAATAACGGCTCACGGGAATAGCAATGTCGGTGGTGAAAATATTTTCTTGCGCCGCAGGATAAGTCAACGTGGCCGTGGGAAGCAAGAGTTGTTGCCGCAAACCGTAAAAAATGAAGTAGGAAGAGCATAGCGCACGTTGCTGCGTCCACGATAAACCGGCCTCGAAGAGCTTTTGTTTGTAGCGGTGTTCGGACGATCCTTCCTTTCTCGTCTCGATGGTATAGCCCAACGACAAACCGTATCGATCGACGCGACGACTGTTCGAATGCACGTCGAAAAGGGCGTTTAAGCCGCCTTGCTTGTTGTTGTAGACATAGTTTTTCTGCCCTTGCAGCACATTCAACAGATGGTCGTGCCCTTTCGTAAGGCAGGCGAAGCCTGCACATCGAGCGTATAACGGGGACTGAAAGCATAGCTCAGACCCGCATCGAGCGTTGATTTGTCGGTGTAATAATAAGACAGCGTGCTCAACGAAACATTGACCGTGCGGCTGCGGCGGATAATATCTTTTTGATGAGCGTAGTCGAAACGTGCCCAAAGAGTCAGACTGTCGTGTCGCCATTGCATTTGCGCGCCGGCGTGATAACTGTTGATATTACTCTCGATGGTGCGGTTATGATAGGCTTGTGTCTTACGGTTCATGCCGAATCCCATCAACTCATAAGACATCATATCCAACCTGAGAACGCGGTCGTTGTCAGGGTTGGTGTAGAGAATGTCGTTATCTCGGGTGCCGTAACCTAAGCCGCCGCCGACCAACGCAGAGAGATGAGGTAATCGCAGACCACCGAAGAGCTCATAACGAGACAGAAAACTCGTCGCAGAAGGTCGCGGATCATTAGATCGTGTGCCTTTGAAATAACGAATAGAGACCGATGCTCCTGCCGTGAAAAGCTTGGAGACATCGAGGCTCAGCGTTCCTTTGATGTCGTAGGTCTCTATTTCCCAATTGCCTTTCTTTGGCGAACCGAAGTAATAGGGCATACCGTCCCGGGGCGGTTCGCTTAGCAACCACTGCACACTGTCAGCGTAATTGCGGCTGTAAGCAAATTCTCCGTAGAGCTGCCACCTGTTCGCCGAGTACAAGCCCAAAGATCTCAGGTGAATCCGTTCGTAGCTTTCAGGCATCTGAACACACATCAATCGGCCGCTCTCATGGCTGTATTCAAGGTAAGAAAAACCGAAATTGCCACGCGGAAGCAGTGCGATGCCGAGCGGAGAAGCCGTCTTTCGTGCGTGCATATCTTGTTGCAACGCCGTAGGAACAATGATACGACCGATACTGTCGAGCCGTTCTGCCCTCACTGCGCTTAGCAATGAGAGCAGAATAGCCATGACATAAAATCTCAGGAACTTATACATAAGGATTTAGTTCTGCGGTGCAAAGGCCTTAGGTTCTGCCTTCATCTCAACGAAATCCAATGTCGAGTTGTTGATATCTTGCAGCACACGGCGCGTACCGTCTAAGCGACTGACCTTTCGGGTGATGGCCATCGAGCTGTAAGTGCCCGACTTCGCCCACGTGTAACCTGCATCGTCTTTCTTCTGAATGGCTTTCGGAGCAACGTATCCGTCGTTCGTCGGGCTGATAACCTCTACCGCATCGATAACTGTGGCGACAGGTATCTGCATGAATTGGGAATTAGAACCCTGCGTATTAGGCTTCGTCGGGTAAAGGTACAGAGGATATTTCGAAGGGTCTGAGCTGCGGAACAAGACGTAGCCCTCTTTGCCGTTGTTCGACAATCGCATGTAGGTGTTGTTGCCAGGGTGTACGATGATGAGGTCGGGAACAGCGGGATTAGTCATCTCTTTGGTTCTTTCGTAAGCGCCTTCGAAGTCGGCATGGCTCAAATCTACCGTGAGTTCGGGAGCCTGGGGCTTGATAACATCACCCCTGAGATTGGTGAACGACGCCTTGAAATTTTGTGCGAAGCTGGCTATAACGATACTTTCGCCGGGCTTAACGGGATAGGTTTTGCCTTACCGGGTATCATAAAGACCATGTTGGCATAGTAGTAAGCGTTGTTGGCATCGATGTTTTCGGGCATACCCTGTGCCTTACTCCAATCATAACGGCCGTCTTCCAGGTAGACATAACGTTGACTTTGGTACGGATGACCATTGCCGTAACGGTTCATGGTGGTAATGGCAATGCAGAGACTGTCGGCATAAAGCGTTTTAGAAGAGTTGTTATAAATCTCTATGAACTGGTCGTAATCGCTTGCGGCTTTAACTCTATCCGAGCCGGCATAATAAATAGTTTTCAACACGAAGTTATCTGTGGTGGCGGTGTTGAGTTCCAAATTGAGGGCGGTAGCTTTGCCGGGAACCAACTGAACGCCTGTTGCCGATGCTGAAAAGAGCACCGAATCTTTCTCGGCATCTAAGCCGGTAGCCGTCTTGAAATCGGCTGCGACATGGAATAGGTGGCCGTTACGTCGTACATATCTACGGGAAGATTGGACACGAGGGCGCTTCCGCCGGCATCGGTGATAACTTTCGTTTCCTTGCCGGTTGCCGTATTGCGCAACGTTATCTTAACTTTGCCGAGCGAAACCTTATTATATTCGGTCGCCAACTTAACCGTGAGCTGCACCGAAGCAGGGGTTACGGAAGGTTCATCGTTAGAGTCGCCGCACGAAAAGCATACAGATGCAGCGACAAACATTAAGAGAAGAGCAAGCTTGTTGCCCGTAATTGTTAGATGTTTCATTGTCTTTTATTATATGATAAATTAAAATTTATAAGATATATCCATACTGATCGTCGGGGCTTGGTTGAAGTATATACGCGTACCCTGACGCTCGATGTAAGGCCGATAGTTGAATACGTTGTTTACATAGCACGACAGCCGCAGCTTACGACCTAACTCCTTAGACACTCGCAGGTGGCAGTTGGGCACGATAATAGGCTGATTGATGTTCACCGGCTCACTGTCTGTCAAGCGCAGATAAGCCCACTTCGGTTCTTCGGCCTCAGCCCCCCGGAACCGCACGATCTGAAAGTTCTTATTGTAATAGCCCACCGGATAAACGCTGAAACCATAGCGATGGTAATGACGATACCAGAAGTTTTGCAGCCGAAGATTGAGTATCAAGCCGATAACCGGTATCTGCTTGGTGATGCTAAGGGTAGAGATCACCTCGTCGGAACTGTTTTTCAGCGGTGCATAAATGCCCATGACAGCCTCTTTCTCCATATCCACCGTTCCCGTAGAACGTTCGCCCCTGGCATAATAAAAACTGTAATTGTAGACCACGGAATAGTTGACCGATATGCCCAAAGGACGTATATTGTCGATGTTCCCGATAAGTTCAACGCCGCAGTTGCGACTGTACAGCGAGTTCACCGGCATGTAATAAGAATCCGTTATCAGCTGCAAGCCGCCGTCGGGGGCATAAGTGGGACGCCCCGAAGGTTCCTGCCCGGTCTTCTTGAAGTTTTGAACATACATCGTGTCGAGTATCATTTTCGAGGTGATACCGCGCATGTCGATCTTCATATAGCTTGTCAACGAAGTGCTGAAACCATGCTTGCGGTAGGTTGCACCCAGCTCGAAGTTATGCGTATAGGGAGATTTCAGGTTGTGATTGGTGGGGTCTATAACCTTGGTTTGATAGAGGTAGAGACGTTCGTTGCTGTTATCGCTGTAATTGGAGAATACCAATCGGTCGAAATAAACATTCTCCGGATAGAGGTAAGCAGTAGCGGGAATCTTGTAGCTGATGCCATAAGCGGCATTGAAACTCAACCCGTTATCCATCAAAAACAGCCCGTTGATACGGGGGCTGACAACCAATCGCTCTCTTTGAGCCTCTAAGCGAAGGCCGCCGGTGATAGAAAGCATGTTCCGGCCGATGGGCAATGACAACTTATCTTGTAAGTAACCGCCGTATTGTAAAATACGTATGCGGTTGCGGAACTTATACGAACGATCGCCCCGACCTCCCTGACCGCCGTCATAAAAGGGGTGTTCGGCATCGAAAATCTTGCCTTTTCCCAAATTAGCCTCATACTTTCCGAAGACGCCCAAGCTAAGATGATGAGAGCTTTTGCCCTGCTTCAATGTCTTGTTAACTTCCATATTGCCGTATAAAGAGAGAGGAATGCCCTCTATTTCGAGTTTCGACACATAGTAGGGAGGAGCGATATCGGTTTCGTGAAGACCGTTGGTGTAAGCGTCGGTGATAATGCTTCTATACCTGTTGGTTATGTACTCTTCGTGCATGTCGTATTGTCTTGACAAAGAGAACGACAGGTTATAATCGATCATATCGATAAGACTGCCCCGCGGAGAGAGTGCGCCACGGGTGGCCAAACGCAACGACGACTGGTCGGTCTTAGTTCTGTTGAGTACTGCATCGGGATCGTTTTTCAGTCCGTCGAGGCTCTTCGAGAGGTCGAGCGACAGGGTATTATCCCAATGCAGGCTACTGTTCAGCGTCTTGGTCCATGTGGTATTGAGTGCGATATTCTTGTTTGTTTTAAGCTTATCCCTTTTATCTCTCGTGCTGTAAAGATAGTCTATGTTGAAGTTGAGCAGTCCGTATTTCTCGCCAAGGGAAAGCCCTTTGCCGATGGAAGCATTGAAAATGTCGTATTGAACCTTTACCGAGCCGTAGAACGGGGTAAGTCCGGCGCGCCGATTGATAATGACCGCACCGTTGCTAAGATCTCCGTATTTGGCTGGCGCGACACCCGAAATCACCTCGATGCTTTCTATTGATGAGGCCGGGATAAGCCGAAGGTCGTTTCCGTTGGCAACATTCTCGTTGTTATCGGTATTGAATCGACGGTCGAACATCTTCACTCCGCCCCACTTACCGTAACTGTCGAGCTGCATGTTGACATTATTCGAAATCGGCGTACCATCGATAACATAGGATATACCGAAAGCGGCATTGCGCGTATAGTCATTGATTTTGCTCCTGCTATACACGTCGAGAGGATTCTCGATCGAACCCGAGAGCGCCGAACGGAGTGTCAGGAAGCTCGCATTGTGCATGTCGGAGTTGAGTATGGCCTTACCCGGAAGCGTCTGCATAACGTCTGCCAAGCTGTAAGCCTGTATGTTATCGATGGTGTTGCGCTGAATGATAATCGACGAATTGGACTGCCGCGACTCTCTCACGGCATTCACTTGCACATCTTTTATATACAGGTTATCGTCTTCAAGAGTAAACCTGAATGTGTCTTGCGTTTTGATTTGGGCTCCCGAGAGCTGGCTCGTCAACGCAACCTTACCTATATATGAGATGGTGATACGCGTGTGTTTACCTTGAAATAAGGCTCTATCGAGCAACAGCGTGCCTTTATCGTCGAACGTAAACCGCCTGTCCGGGCCCTCGACATACATCGAAGCGAACGGCAGCCGGTCTCCTTTCTTATCAGAAACGATGAAGGTAATGCGCTTATCAGGTACATCGGCATGTGCCGAAAGCCCCCCAATCAGCAGTATGGTGCCCAGCAAAAAGGACAGAATACGCCTGTTACAATCAAGCAAACTCGCATCAACACTCATCTTAAATACGATAAACACGACTGTTTGTACGTTGTCAAACAAAAGTGCACAACTGCAAATA
>NZ_BAJQ01000073.1 GCF_000613785.1 Segatella oulorum JCM 14966
AATATAACACAAAAACGATTTTGCAGTGCAACAGTGATGCAAAACACTATGTTCAACCACACAAATAATAATGTTGTGTGGCAAAACACTGTAATGAACCACACAAACAATAAGATAGTGTGGAAGAATATAAGAACAAGGCACACAAAACAGTTGGTAAGGTGCCGAAACGACACCACGGCAGCATGCTGCACCATTGTGCACTTGAAACGTTGCATGCCGACAGCATGGGTCGGTGCATCAGCGATTTAAAACAGATTTATTTTTTTTATTCATCTATTAAATAGTAAGATTATGGTAGAGAAAGTATTACCTTTATTGGTAACAATTAGAGCTGGCTATAAACAGCACAACAATGTCACTCATTTGCAGTTGCATCAACGGCTACATCAGTTGGTAACCGGTTATGACAAGCAGAAGCTCACGCTCACTGACGATGATTTGTCGTCGTGGCGTACGTCGATTGACGGCGAAGTGGACAACAACAATCGGCGCAAGGCTTCGGAACTCGTCAAGCAGTTAAATGATTTAGACAAAAAGCGTGTGTCGCTCATCTCGCAGCTATTCAGCATGGTGCGCGTGCAGCAAAAGTCGGTGATTGGCAACATCGCCGAGGCCGCAGAGAAGGTGGCTTGGGTACTGAAGCCTTATCACGGTATGCAACGTAGGTCGGTCGAGGCGAAGAGCGGCTATATTGATGGCGTACTGATGGATTTAAAGCCACTCAACGCAGCACTCACCAAGCTGAATGTGGCCAATGTTATCAGTGAGCTAAAGACCGTCAACGAAGAGTGTGACAAGTTGATGAAGCAGCGCCATCTCGATGAATCGGCATTGGAGAAGGCGCCAATCAGCAACCATCGTAAGGACACCAATGCTGCTTTTGCACTGATTTGCAGCAAGATTCAAAGTGCCTATCACCAGGCAACAGACAAGGTCGACAAGCAGATGATTGTTGAGCTGGTGGATGCGCTCAACCACGTATTGGCCGACTATGCTACGAAGAAGAAGTCGAAAAAGAAGCAACTGTCCATCACGCAAGCTATGGAAAAAGAGAGAGTTGCACGACGCATCGTGCCAATGATTCCTGCATTTGCAGTAAGCAAAGGCTATGACGCTAATGATGTAGTGTTTACCGGCAGAGTGTTGAACATCAATCACATTACGCGTTATGAATTGCATGTGAAGAGCAAAGACACGAAGCTGTGGGTACGCGTTGTGAAAGGGCAATTAGTAGAGATCAAGGCTCGCCCAAACGCTGCTGACAAGCATAGCAAGAAAGAGGGCAGTGGCGCAGGCGGAAAGAAGAACAATGCGCATAACAAACCTTCGAATGGAGCGAACGGGCAGCATGGCAGCGCCGAGATCACGCCGAAGCCTGATGCAAATGAAGGCGGCAAGGATAAGAACAAGCCCGGCACAACGCCGCAGTCGGGAAGCGAAGGTGGCGGAGAAAGCGGCAAACCCTCTGGGCAAGGCCATGCCGAAATCACGCCGAAAGGTTGATGTCGCGCGTAGTCGGCTGTGCCAATGCCTCACCACTTCTCATCGTTGCAACGCTGCGTGCGTCGTAGCAGCAAGAGAAATGGTGATGACCGAGGTGCCGTTGCGCGTAGTCTGCACATTGCGACATGATATAAGTTTATTCTTATGCGTAGCCTGTAAAGTATTGCATGGGGCATGATTGCCGTTGCGCGTAGCCTGCACGAGCATCGTATGGGCAATGCTGCTGCTGCATGATTCAAACAGCCTATAGGATATCAAAAACGATGGCCTGCACAGTAGGTGCAGACCATCGTTTATTTTGATGCTTTTACGTTATCGTATGGTCACGCTGTTGCAGGCGTGAAGCATGACGATTGGCGTATTTTAATCTTTGATATATTCAATGTGCATGGGATTGCCGGCAGTCTTGATGACGGGACCACGGGCGCGTTTCGTCTTTGTGTCATAGTAGAAGAAGCCTGTGGCGTTGTCGCTCGAACAACCGAAAATGATGACATCGTTGTATTTCGTGATGGCGAGACCGTGGGGACTTGACACGGGGATTCCTTTGATGGCCGTGATGGTTTTGTTATAGAGATCAACGGCCACTGCGACGGATGTCTTCGCGCTGTAAGGGTTGGCTGTTGCCGATGGGTCTAACGCGTTGCTGCCCACATGTCCGTAAGCGATGCCATTGCCGGCATACTTAAGGCTCGCCACGTAGTCGGCCTTGATGTTGAGCCCTTCGATGTTGGTCTGATCAAGCCTTATGCTATAGGTGGGATCGATGTCGGTTTCGCCCTTTTTGATGCGTGCAAAGCCGGCGTTGATGCCGGGAACCAAACCAAATGAGCCGATGCATGCGAAGTAGATGTCGCCTTTCTCATCCATGAAGAGCGTTCCACTGTCGATGGGGCGTGTGGGGAACGCCAAACCGAGTGATTCATTCTTGATGTGCTTCTCGAGGCGATTGGTCTGGGCATCCACCATGGCAAACTCGATGCTGTTTTTAGCCGGCATCCATTGCGCATTGAATTGTGAGAGTGCGATGAATACTTTCCCGTCGCGCACAATCATGCACGAGGGACCTACGCGTACTCCTGCACCCGACAGACTGTTTAAATCGATTTCGCCGGTTTGCTTCATCTGTTTAAAGTCGAAGACGAGCACTTTTCCTAAGTTCTGGCACGAAACATAAGCTGTGTGATCGTTTACTTCGATGACCTGCGAAGCTGCAGAACCGGCCGGCAACATCATTTCGCCGGCCTTCACGAGCTGATGGTTGGCGTCGATGACAAAGCGCTGTAACGCTGCTTTTGACTGCCCCATGTAATCGGGGAAGACGTAAACATTCTTGCCTTGCACAGTGAAAGGATTGCCAAATCCGCCCGGTATCGCGCGGTTGTTGTCGATAGAAACGGCTGCGGTGTCGGTTAGCGTCTGTACATAACAGCTGCCTGAGCTGCCGCTGGGATTGAGAACGGTTGTCGCCATGACGAGTGTGCCGCCGATGCGCGATGGTTGTGGCGCCGGTGTTGGATCGTCGTTCTTTTCGCACGCTGTCAAGCAGCACATGAGTGCGAAAGCACTGAATAAAAGATGTTTGTTCATACGTTTTGTTTTTATATTACATAAAATTGTGAATGTTCGATGGGGTAGGAGCGGCTCAATGCAGTAAGTAGCGTACTTTAAAGGCTACATAACGTCCCGGAAGCGGATGATTGAGTTCGCTCACCACTTCACGGTTGAGCACGTTCTTGATTTTGAGACTGAACGTGAGTGTTTGGTTCATCACGCTGTGTTCGAGCGCCGTGTCGAAGGTGATTGCTGTTGGGATTTTGCGATCTTGGTAAATGGTCATCTCGTAGTCATAGAAGTATTGGTGCACATAGGAAGCATCGATGAGGAAACGAGTATTGCTGCGCTTGCCGATGAGGTTTTCGCGGTGGCATTCGATACCGGCGTTGCCCAAAAGATAAGGTATGTTAGGGATGCGCTTATGATAAGTGGGGTTGGGCACGGTTGAACCTTCAGTGAAGCGTTGCGTATCGCGCAAATTCTGATAAGTGGCGTTGGCGTAGGTATAGAGCACGGCAACACGTCCCACTTGACTTCGCCTTCGATGCCGTAAGTGGTGGTTTCGCCGACATTGACGTATTGTGCGAGTGTGGGAACCATCGAAGGTGTGTAACGAATCATGTCGGTGAGATGCGTGTAGAAGCCGTTGACCTCTGCTTCGAAGATGCCGTCGGTCTTCAGCGTGCGCCGATAAAGTGCGCCGAGGTTGCAGGATCGTACATGCTCGGGTTTGAGCGTTGGGGAAGGCAGGATGGAATAGCCGTTGCCGACAAGTTCCTCATCGCTGGGAATGCGCATTTCGCTGCTGTAGGACGCTTTGAACATGAGTTCAGGGGTGAGACGATAACGCATGGATTCGTTCCATCCGAAGGAGTGTTTGGTGACGCGCACTTGCTCGGGCGTCGGTACGTAGAAGGAGGGGAGTTTCTCGGTGGACGAATGATAGTGATAGCTGCGGAGGGTGAATGCGCTTTGAAAGCGATCGCGGAATAGGAGGAGGTCGTAGGACAGTCCGGCAGTGAGGCTGTTCATATAGCTGTCGAATTGCGTACGGAAACCATAGGCCGCGTCCATTAATTCATCGTGCGGCTTGAGCTTCGTGTAGGCTTCATAGAGATTAAGGTTGAGGGAGTGATGCCGATTGATGGTGTAGTTGAGATTGAGCTTGCCGGTGCCATCGAGATTCTTGTTGTGTCCGTCATAAGGATGCGTGCTGGTTTCGCCGCCGAGGGGCGATTGCGATGGTCGGCTGTTGCCAAACCAGTCGTAAACGGTTTTTGCGTAATCGCTGACGCCGTAGTTTCCTATATCGAAGGCTGCTTCGAAATCGAAAGCCAGTCCGTCGATGAAAAACGTCTCACGCTTGGCTTTGAGTGAGGTGGCGATAGCTTGCGAATGGGTGTAGGCCTCACGCACGTCTAAGTCGATGCCCTGCAACTGCTGATGCGTGGCGGTGTAAATGAATTCGGCTTTCAACTCATCGAACCACCACTTAGTGGCTTTGATGCTCCCCGCGATAACACCCTTTCGAAAGGCATCGTGGTTGCGCCTCACCCGCAAATCGCCCAAATTGTGGAGTGTCATGTAATAGTTGTTTGCCGAATAGGTGAAGAAACCGCCCATGCCGAATTGCAACCCTAACGGCGCATACGTGCGCTTGAATACGGTGTTGAGGCGGTGAGTGTTAAACGAGCCAATCTCGTATGATGCATCGAAATAGATAGGCGGATATTCCTTCGTCACGACATTGATTGCACCGCCTAATGCGCTGCCGCCGAACTTATAGGGAACAATGCCTTTGTAAATTTCGATGCGTGCAATCATATCGGTAGGTATATCGTTGAGCGTGATGAAATTGCTGAATTGATTCATCGCTGTCTCATCGACGAATAGGCCCAAGCGCTTTCCTTCCAAACCGCGCACAGAGAGCCTTGATGCGCTACCGACGCCGCCCGTATTGCGAATGGTGACACCTGCGACGCGCGCCAACACATCGTTCATAGATGAGGCGGTACCCTGCAACTCTTTCGATGTCATCACGGATACGGGCATGCCGCTTTCGCGCAACTGGCGCGCTTCGTTACGTCCCATGACGGTAATTCCTTGTAGGAGGATGGTTTCGTCACCGAGGTGCTTTTGTGGTTTCAGCGAGTCGCGTTTGGTCGTAGCTGCGTTGGTGGTTGTTGTCTGCGCCATCGTGGCTAAGGATGCTAAGAGGAGGAGACTAAGTAGGGATAGTCTGTTGTGGAGTATGTGCATACTGTTTGATTGATGGATTTGATGACACAAAGGTAGCGACAGTGGGGGAGGTAGGCAATACCTAAAAGTAGGTAAATGTGGCTGTGGCGAGCATTTGCAGCAAGGGCTTCTGCGGTCATCCGGCACAAGCGAAGAGAGGTGAGAAGGGATGCTGCGGCAATGAAAGGAGCGCTATCATTTGGTGATGTGAGGTTTTATCGTTACCTTTGCAGCCGCAAATCATTTATGATAAGACGTAACAGAATGAAACGAAAGGTTTTAATGGAAAATTGCACGTGGGCGAATAGGATGCTCTATGTTTGGTTGGGGCTGTTGCTTGCGCTTCCTATGCGTGCACAGATGCTTTTCACGGAAAATATGACGATGGTTATCGACAGCACGAAGACTATTCAAGGATCGTTACAGCCGGTGGTTGACTTCAAGACAGAGAAGGAGAATGTGCTGACGCTGAAGAACACCGCCAATTTGAATTTGCTGATTAACCGCAATCGCGTAGTCAATCTCATCAACAAGTTGGAGTTTTCGACTTATGGAAGGAAAGTGACGGTGAGTGGGGGGTACGTGCACGCAGAATATCGCTACTTGCTGAGCCATGCGTTTGAAGTTTATCCCTACGCCGAATCTCAGTGGGCCGGGAGCCGTGGCATGACGTTCAAAGTGTCGAGTGGGTTGCAGTCGCGCTATCGCTTAGTGAACAGCGAACACTGTCTGATGTTTGCGGCGGTTGGCATGTTTTATGAGTTTGAGAAATGGGCCTATCCCGATGCTCCTGCGGGTATCGACGACAACGCCTATAGCCGTAGTGTGAAGAGCCATGTGTCGCTGAGTTTCAGACATTCGATAGGTGAACATTGGGAGTTTACCGCCACTGCCATACATCAAGGTAAGCCCGATAGCTATTTTAAGGCCGCGCGCTTTGGTGGCGCAGTGGATGTGGCTTATCACGTCACGACCAAGATAGGTATTCGGGGTACTTATCGCTTGATTTATGACACTTCGCCTATCGTGCCCGTGCGCAAAGACTACACGGTGGTTGATGCCGGTCTTGACATTGCGTTTTGATGCGGCACGAACAAGCGAGTGCTTCATCATTGGAGAGATCCATGATGAAGCACTCGCCTTTTTGGTGTGTTGCACGCGGGAACAATGCCTGCGCAAGGCTTACAACAAACTATACAGCGTCGTAACCTTTGGTGCTGTTGTGCTCGAGCAAATCGTCGAGGTTTTGCTCTCTGAAACCATGCTCTTTCTGCTCTTCGTAGAGGAGTTTTGCTTCTTCTTTTTCAGCTTCTGAATGTTCAAAGTGGATGGTCTTTGCCTTTAACTCGGCAACGGCCCATCCTGCAAGCGCGATGATAATCAGCGCTGCGAAAATATACAATCCGGTCATGTGTGAATGATGTTTTTAAACGTTTATTCTTTATTGGCACGCTTGCGCTCTGTGTGATCGAGGATGATTTTGCGCATGCGCATGCTCTTTGGTGTCACTTCGACGTATTCGTCGGCTTTGATATACTCGAGACATTCTTCAAGACTCATCACGGTCTTAGGAATGACGCGCGCCTTGTCGTCGGAACCACTTGCGCGGACATTGGTAAGCTGTTTTGCTTTCGTGACGTTGATAACGAGATCGTTGTCGTGTACGTGCTCTCCGACCACTTGTCCGGCGTAGACCTCTTCACCTGGGTCGATGAAGAATTTTCCGCGATCTTGCAACTTGTCGAGTGAATAGGCGTAGGCCGTGCCCGTCTCCATGACAATCATCGAGCCATTCAGTCGGCGTGTGATGTCGCCTTTGAAGGCTGATACTCTTTATAGCGGTGGGCCATGATGGCTTCGCCTTGTGACGCCGTGAGCACGTTGGTGCGCAGGCCGATGATGCCACGTGAAGGAATCTCGAATGTGATGTTGACGCGATCGCCTTCAGTGTCCATGCCGGTGAGTTCGCCTTTGCGACGCGTCACCATATCAACCATCTTGCTGGAGTAGTCTTGCGGCACATTGATAGAGAGCTCCTCAATAGGCTCGCACTTCACGCCATCGATTTCTTTATAAATCACCTGTGGTTGTCCCACTTGCAGCTCATATCCCTCACGGCGCATGGTCTCGACGAGCACCGAGAGGTGGAGCACACCGCGGCCGCTGACAATCCATTTGTCGGTCGTGTCTTCGAACGGACGCACGCGGAGTGCAAGGTTCTTCTCTAACTCTTTATTGAGTCGGTCGTTGATGTGGCGAGAGGTGCAGAACTTTCCTTCGCGACCGAAGAAAGGCGAATCGTTGATGGTGAAGAGCATGCTCATTGTAGGTTCGTCGACAGCAATGGGAGGCAAAGCCTCGGGGGTTTCCCAATCGGCAATGGTGTCGCCGATTTCGAAGCGTTCCAAACCTACAACCGCGCAGATGTCACCGCTGCTTACGCTCTCGGCAGGCGTGCTCCCCATGCCTTCGAAGGTGCGCAGTTCTTTAATCTTCGTCTTCTCTTGTGTGCCGTCGCGGTGGCAAATGGTGATATTCTGCCCGCTCTTGAGTGTGCCGCGATGCACGCGCCCAACGGCGATACGCCCCGTGTAGTTCGAATAGTCGAGCGATGTAATCAGCATCTGTGGTGTGCCGTCGATATGTTTGGGCGCGGGAATAACCTCCACAATCTTATCCAACAGGTAATCGATATTGTCGGTGGGCTGCTTCCAATCGGCAGCCATCCAACCGTTTTTGGCCGAACCATAAACCACCTCGAAGTCTAACTGCTCTTCGGTGGCATTGAGGTCGCACATCAAATCGAACACCATTTCATAAACTTCCTCGGGTCGGCAGTTGGGCTTATCCACCTTGTTGACGACAACAATGGGCTTCAAACCCAATTGCAACGCCTTTTGTAGCACGAAACGCGTTTGTGGCATGGGGCCTTCGAAGGCATCGACGAGCAACAAACAGCCATCGGCCATGTTCAACACACGTTCCACTTCGCCGCCAAAGTCCGAGTGGCCCGGCGTGTCCAAGATGTTAATTTTCGTGCCTTTCCAAGTGATCGACACGTTCTTCGAGAGAATGGTGATGCCGCGTTCGCGTTCCAAATCGTTGGCGTCGAGCACTTCGCCACTGTTATCCTGCCCTTCACGAAACAACTTTCCGGCCAGCATCATCTTGTCCACCAGCGTTGTTTTTCCGTGATCGACGTGCGCAATCACTGCAATATTCCTAATGTCCTGCATGTTCTTTCCTTAATTATCCTATATTAAATGTGCTGCAAAAGTACAAAAAATAACTGAAGTAGGCACGGCTTTGCAACGAGATAATCAAGATTTTAGTGATATTTGCCGTGCCAGACAAGGGTATGTTAAGTTAGCGGGCTACGTTAGTTGCAGCTATATTGCCAGGCGCACTACGTTGGCCACCACACCTTGTTGCATGCCGTCGGCAAAGGCTCCGCCGATGGACAAACGCGCGGGATGGTTGGCGGTGAGGTATTCATCGACGGACTAAACCGGGGAAGGTTGCGTGGCAGAAGGGTTTGATGGAGGCTGGTAGGTCGGTGCCTGCGTGCCCGACCGTGTCGCCCTGCAAGGGCGCATCCATCGGTAGCGGGTGTGCATCATGCGTAATGCACAAACATTTCTACGCATGAAAACGCTTCCTTTGTGGGTGGGGAATGTGCTCTTTGCAGATGGAAACGTCTCCTTTGTGCATGGAGACGTGCTCTTTACGTATGGAAACGTCGCTGCGCGGACGTTCGGGCGGGCACACAGGCGCCGCCCCTACCATTTCTCATGTGGCTCCGTGTCATAAAATTGCCGAAGAATAGTTCGCCGCGTCACAAATATAAGTGTATAGTCGTGGCGAATAGTTCGCCGCATCACAAACATGAGTGTATAGTCGTGGCGAATAGTTCGCCGCATCACAAACATAAATGTATAGTCGTGGCGAATAGTTCGCCGCATCACAAACATAAATGTATAGTCGTGGCGAATAGTTCGCCGCGTCACAAACATAAGTGTATAGTCGTGGCGAATAGTTCGCCGCATCACGAATCCTAG
>NZ_BAJQ01000072.1 GCF_000613785.1 Segatella oulorum JCM 14966
GAAATCTACCCAAACCGAAATCAGTACGGGCGGTGCCTGTGTGCCCGCCCAAACGTCCGCGTAGCGGCGTTTCCATACCAAAAATACACGCATTGTATGCGGGGAATTTAACGGCGGATGCGCCCTTGCAGGGCGACACGGGCGGGCACACAGGCACCGCCCCTACCCACTTCATCATATTTTTCCACACAATCCCATGCAAACAAAATAACCATTTATGCGCAACCCACCCCAACGGCGCCAACCATTCCACGCGTAATCTGCTCAAACGACACCAACCGTCCTACGCCCAATCTGGCCAAACGAAACCGTAGGGGCGGTGCCTGTGTGCCCGCCCGAACGTCCGCGCAGCGACGTTTCCATATCAAAAACACACGCATCATGCACGGGGAATGAACGACGAATGCGCCCTTGCAGGGCGACACGGGCGGGCACACAGGCACCGCCCCTACCCAACTTCATCAAATTTTCAACGGATGCGGACTTTCATGGCTGAATACCCCCAAAAAGTCAACGGATGCGGACTTTCATGGCTGAATACCTCAAAAAAGTCAACGGATGCGGACTTTCATGGCTGAATACCTCAAAAAAGTCAACGGATGCGGACTTTCACGGCTGAATACCCCAAAAAAGTCAACGGATGCGGACTTTCATGGCTGAATACCCCAAAAAAGTCAACGGATGCGGACTTTCATCCGTCAAAAGCAAGCCGTCCTTGCCCCAATTCTCCTTCATCCATGCACATTGTAGGCTGTTTTTTTGGTCGTTCTAAAATTTATACTTATTTTTGTTGCGCAAAGATGGCTGATTCAACTAAAACTTAAATTAAATTTAAAAAGAAAGGAATAGAATGAAAACACTAAAGCCTTTTACGCTACCCAAGCTGATTAAATTCAATGGTAGCAACTGTTCAAATTACTCCAACGCGCTCCACGCACAGTTCCACCAGACACTCCACGACCTGGTGAAGGCCGCTACACCGAAGAAATGGCTCATCACCGCCGATTTGCTTGACGCCTGGAAAGAGCGCATCGACATGGAGACCGACATTGCCGAAGAAGCGAAACAGTCGGCACTCACCGAGGCTCTTTTAGAGAAGGATGTGGAGCGCGACAGCTATGTGACCCACATCTTGAAGCTCATCGATGAGTTTCAGCGCTCACCGCTCAAGACCATGCACGAGGCTGCACGCCAACTGGCTCCCATCATGCGCGTGTACAACGGCGTGCAAAGGGAGCCGGCCGAAGTGGAGACCGAAAAGCTCAACGGCTTGGAATTGGACCTTGCCAAACATTCTGCCGAGACGGCAACCTTGGGCCTCACAACACTCATCAACGCCATGCACACGGCCAACGCCGAATATCAGGCCTTGCGCAGTCAGCGTCGCGAAGAAGCTATTGCAGCCGATTTGCCCGCCGCAAGACGCGTGAGACGCGAAGCCGACGACATCTTAGAGGTGGTGCAAGCCTATGTGAAAGAAGCGTTTTTGCAAGCTGCCGATGATGCCGAAAAGCAAAAGATGGAGCACTTAGCCGAGCAAATGAACCGTGCAATCGACGATTTCCGCACCACTTTCAACCAGCGAGAGGCGCAACGTCTCAACAACAAGGATAAGGAAGAGGAGAAAAACCGCACGATGCTCGCACCGTTCATCCCTGCGCTCGAAGAGCATCTGCAACTCGCCACAGGCAGCATCACCCCAACGGGCAAGACACGCTCGGTGAGCAAACGAAAAGTGTTTGAGCTGAGGGTCAGCGGCCGCGACGAATCGTTGTGGGTGGCGCTGAAAAACAAAGCCCTCGTCGAGGTGAAAATACCTGAAAAGAAAAACGGCAAGAAGCCCACTACGCCCAAAAACGGGAAAAACAATGGGGGCAAAAGCGGCGGAGGAAACGGACAAGGTTCAGCCTCTGTAACTCCAAAGCCGTCGGCTAACCCTTCGGGCGAGAACTAAATTTTTAATGTTGAAAAAAACCATCTCGAAAAGAGCGGATGCCCCTCGCCAGGACATCCGCTCTGCTTTTTCATGCCTCGTGCCACTTGCCGCCAACGGGTGGCTCCGCCGTTCTCTCCATGATGCGTCACGGCAGGGGTAGAGCAGTGCATCGAAATCGGTGTGGTCAGCCACCCTCACACAAGGGAATCTTAAAAATGGACGAACGGGCGAACATCTACATCGTTTCCACCATACGACAGCATCTGTACATAGCATATACCTAACCCATCGCTTAGGGCACTCCCATCTACACACGCAACACCTGTGGGCCATGTGATCTTGGGTGCGGTTGCGCCGGATACATTTGTGAAATAAGCGTCGAACTTAGTCTTATTCCATACGCCATAATCATTTGGGTTGGTTGAAGGCCATTCCCATGCAGTACCAAGATTGCCAATAAAATTATTTTGAAGTGCGCCATACCGTGTCAAAACCTGTTTCCATTCGGCATCGGTCGGGATGTACCATTTGCCGACATTGGCACCCGTCACGGGATGCAACGGCGTGTATTGATTCGCTATATAGAAAGCCTGGTGCTTTGATTGATTACCATTAGATCCTTCATAGTACGTGAACAAATCCGACCATTCTCCAGGGGGAACCGTTGGAACAGGCTTTCCTTTGCTTGTGAAATAAGAAGGATTATAATAGTTTGTGCTGTAAGCAATCTCCTCCCCATCGGTTACTCCCGTAACGGGTTTTAAAAAAGGCTTTCCATCACTAGTTTGTTGTGCTAAGCTAAATGAATTGACATCTCCTGCGCTCGTCAGTGCGATAGCCGTCCCTTTATCCGACTCCGACGTTTTCTCTTTCACCACGATGCCGATGGGGTGGCGGCCATCTGCATCGCCAAGTGTGCCCACGGTGCCATCGCTGAAAAGATAGAGCACAGAGGGGCGGATGTTAACTTTCCACGTGTAGCTGTGGTTCTTTTGCAGTGTTGAATAGAGCCCTATGCCACCTGCAGAACCATTTGTTGAATTGTCTCTGTAACCTGATACCGGTTTACCATAAAGGGTAGAGGTCGATGTCCAATAGAAAGGACCATCTAAAATACTTATATGGCTTCCGTCGGGATAATACAAACTATTTTTCAATAAATGCTTATAAACGACCGTCTGAGCCGAAGGTGTATAAGCCGGGGTAATGCCAAATGTCCCTGCGACGGAAGGAAAAGAACTGATATCGGCATAAGTAAGGTTTCCTTTTAAATCGAATTTTCGGTCGGCATTAATCGTACCATCGCCAGCTAAGCCTGTTATTTCGGCATTCTTCATCGGTGCGGTGTAGGTATTGAACTGCACACGCACACGGGCATCCAAATGCTTCATCTGGAACGGAACCACATCCTCATCATCATAAGTCACGGTATGAACTGTAGTGCCAATCATAGCATTAGAGCCAACATTAACTTGTATCTCTGTTCCATTATCAGCAATAGAAGGATAATATGTTCCATTGTACTCTATTTTATCCTTCCAGCAGACAAAGGTATATTCCTTCCCGGGCTCGAGATACCAAGGGGTGGGCGTGTCGGGAATGAACTTGCCGTTCTTCACTTCGCCTTTCAAACCGTCGTAGCGTTGCCCATCTTCCGTTTTGATGGCGTAAATCATGTAGTGGCCATCGCTGATGGGTGTATCGCCGGCACGTGTGTTGCCCATGCAACTGCTGTCGGGCTCAAGTGTCATCTCGGCCTCCATGCCGTTACCCAAGTCAACCACTTGGGGTTGCATTGCCGCACGCGTTGCACCGCTGAATGTTCCAGGCAGGAATCGTTCCTCGCTGAACTGGAAGGTGATGCCTTTCGACACATCCACCTTCTTGCCCTCACCCACCATGTCTTCGCTGCTACAAGCGGCCAGCAACACAGCCACCGCCAAGCAAGCTAATTTCAGTATATTTCTTTTCATATTCTTTCTTCGTTCGTTGTTTCTATTCGTTGAACTTCTTCTTATACTATCTTGAATATCTGTTCCATTATCAGCAATAGAAGGATAGTGGCCGCATTACAATTCATATTCGCCACCATCAAGGTCGCCACCATCTTCCCATCCTTCTTCGGTCGATCCAGGCACTTTCGGCTTTACACTCGATTTGGGATCAGCTACAGGGCGGATTGCCACAGCCTCAGACCTGAGAAACATTGATGCAGGTCTAACACGTCCTTGTTGTACCCACAGAAAATAAGCATCACTTTCTCGATCTGTAGGAGCTGACCAATAGAAACCAACGTTTCCTACAGAACTCAGAACTCCTGTAAATCTATCACGACTTCCACATATGGGAAAAAATAAGGTTGAATTACCTATGTTTGTCTTAAAATTCCATCCTTTATTAAACTCCCCCTCCGAATTAATTGGTCCGTCATTTTGCCCATTTTGAGTAAATCCACTAAAAGCATTTCTCTCTGGCACATGAAAGCCTGCAGGGCAAGGATCGTAGATAGTTTTTACAACGGGGTCATCTCGCCAAGGAATCACCAGCGTCATATTATTATTAGACGACCAAGCATTAAAACAGCCAACACTACACCAATCAAATGTATCCTGACCATTACGATGTGAAGCAACGAACATATTATTAGGGTGCTGAATGGCATAGCCATAAGAACGTCCTTGTTTATTATTATTGTCTGATTCAAACGAATAGCCATTTGATGGATAGAACGTATCTGTCCCTGGTAGTGCATCTTTACGCCCAAACTGATAGAGAGTGACAACATCTTCACAATCACTTCCTGGATTTTGAGTGATAACAAAAGTACCATTTTCCTTTCGACCATCATTAACAGCTTGCTGCTCTATAGTGATACGTACTTTGCGTGGCACATCATAAGCGGTATTACTAATTTTTGTATGCATTTGCCCTAAAGTATTGCGCATGAATTTAAAAGTTACGTTATCATGATTTTTTACAGGAACTTTATCCAACGCATCTGCATGATCGAACCATAAGTGCCATGACCACAAAATGGTGTTACCATGTTTTACGGCAATGACTGCATTACCATTGTGAATATCACTTGCCTTAACCTCAAAGTTCACAAAGGCTACACTATGAGTAGCTCCATCAATCGTAATATTTTCGTGTGTAATTGGCGAGCTATCAAAGTGTACCAAATTAGGTTGATCCATCCAAACTACATCCGCACCATCAGGGGTTAAGCCTGTTTGCTCCTCGATAATAGCTTTTTCAATATCATTATCGGCATGATCTTTAAATTTGTGAAGAACAATATCTGGACGAAACATAAAGCGTGTAACAGGTGCTGTAGACTGGAATGAGTTTTTGTTAGTATGATTATATTTTACTGCATTGCCATAAACCAACGGGATACAATAATGCCCAGGAGCAGAAATGAGGTAGCTGTTGGCACTCTCTTCAATACTATTCTTCGCACCATTGCCATTTGGATTGGCAAGATTATAAGGCAATCCAATTCCCTTTGGGGTAGCATTCTTTAAAATATCGTTATATGCCTTTAGTTTATCAATGAGTGTAGCCGTTTGGACAGCAGCATTGCCAGCATCCGCTGCTGTGCCACCATTGCCTTCTATCTTGTCAAAAGTTGTCAGCCATGTCGGCTTCGTCATTCCTCTATACCTCCATTCTCCTACGCCTCCATTCGCTGTGGGATCCCATTCTTCATATCTTATTACTTTCCAAGGAATGGCTTGTTGTGTCCCTCCACCTTGACGAAAACTCTTAATGGTATATTGCTGTGATGCAGTTGCATTATAAGCAAAAGTAAGTGATGGCGAAACAGTTAGCACATACTCCCATCCTGATTTCCGTTGTGTGAGCTTATATTCTTTCGTCGTATTAGCTTTCCAAACGCTGGGGTTTCCATCTGCATCGCACAAAGGGAATGATACATGCTTTGTGGTAGGACCATCTTGATAATAGATGGTGACCTTAGCATGATTAGCCGCCCCCTTGGCGGGCAAGGTTTGTGGAATCATCAAGAATGTGTAAGCATCGCGTCCATGACGATTGTTGGGATTTGTCGCAGGATTGAGTGCACCGGCCAACATCGTGTTGGGCATCTCTGCTGCATTTACATTGATATTATCGAGCGTCATCGTGGTGGTGGCATTGTCAACCGAAAGCCAAGCGGCATCGCTGCCATCAGCTTTGTTGGGCAATTTGTAGCGTCCTTTATACTTCACACCTGAAACTTCAATCTTCTTAATGATGACAGGCGAAAGGTTGCTGCCGATGGAAAACTTCACAGCGGCCAAGGCATGCGTGAACTTGAGGTTGCTCGTGGGGTCGTTGCCATGCTCATAGTGCACCTCGCCCGAGCAGGCTGTCATCAAGTCTACTTGGTCAACCACATTGCTCTTTACCTCAAAATCAATGTAGGGCACCTGCGCATAGTTGCTCGGTGAGAGCGTGATGCCATTGGCAGCCGTAGCTTCGGGCGACACAGCATAGAAACGACCATAAACATTTACGGGCCAATCCCAATCGTAACGATTTACCAACGTGCCATCGGGATTGGTCTTTTCGTTGTGAAACCATAGCAATGCCGTACTCGGATTGGATGCAGCCGCAGAACTTGCTGCACGATAACCAATCGAAGAGAAGGTGCCAAGCGTGCTGGTGGTGAGAATTGTTCCGCGTGTCTTCGCATCTACTTTCACGGGGTTAAGACCCTCAACGGTCGACTCAATCAGGCAGAAGTCATGAGGATTACTGCCTGTGGCTTCAATCTTGCGAGGGGCAAAGTAGGCTGCAGGAATAGGTTGCAAACTCAAACCACGTGTTTGTCCGGTGGGGTTTTGTGCCAACGCATCCATCTGCACATCGCTCACATTGAAAGCCAATGTGGTGCCGATGTGCTTATTGGGCTTGTCGTTTGCCAAATCATCGTCGGCACAAGCAGCAGCCAAAAGAGCGGCTGCACCAACGGCAACGAGCAAACCTCGATTGCGAAGTCTGCTCCATGCAAGGTTGCTCAACTTATTTTTTATCTTCATTTTTGTTGTTCCTTTTATTTTTTACTCCATTCGTTTGCCACAGCAATTAATCTTCGTCCTCGATTTCTTCGCTGCCGCCATCTTCAAATTCGCCTACGCTGACACTACCTTTGTGACCTGTTTCACCACCACCACCGGGACGTGCCACGGGGCTTTTGGTTAATAACAAATACTCAGCCGCCAACGGAATGACCGTGCACACAGGCGTTTCATACAATTTTTTCTTCATCTTGTTTCCTATTTTAAACTGTATATTATCAAGTTAATTTGATTTCGATGGTTTACACACACGAAAAAGCATCTGCAAAATGTCATAAAGACATTTTGCAGATGCTTAAGTATGCTGGCCGCCCACGCGTCAAGCACATTGCTGTCGCCTTTGTACAGAGACTTAGACGGGTAGAATGTGTGTGTGTGTGTGTGTGTGTGTTTACACTTTTATTTGGTTCTACCAAATAAAAGATGTTAAAACTCAAAATATTTTTGTTTCCTGTCTTCATTTCTACGCTACCACTTGCTTAAAGAGTCGATGCCTTGAACGAATATCGGCGACAAAGGTATAAACTTTTGCGCAAAGCAACAAATTTACTCGTAAAAAATGTTTCGAGGGAAAAAAGAATCATGCCGAAAACAACAAGATGTGGGTAACAGAAAGACGGGACTTTTTGAAGAGGAACTCGCCAAGAGAATGGAAAAGAGTGGACGCAACAAAGGCCGTTACGTGGCAAGGTGCCACCTAACGGCCTTTGATGGGGAGAAACCTTCGCTTTCGGTAATCCTCTTTTTGCTTCAATAAAAGCAAGGATGGAATAGGAAGCGAGATGTGGAATTATTTCACTTGAATGACCAAATATTTGCTGGTGCTCCAGAAGATCTCAGGATTGGTGATGGTCAACACAAACTGCTTGTTGGCATCACGCGCCAAGGTGTAGCTGCTCGCCGGGTGCAGGGTGAGCAACTTAGCCGACTTAGAATAGAGCTTGATGACTTTATCGACACGGATATCAATCTTCGTGAAATAGTTTTTATTGAAGTTTCCTTGCAACACTTTTCCATCAGCAATGATGCGTTGCTCCTTGAGTTCGCTCTTTGTTCCAAACACATACCAAGCGGTGTTGAGCTGTTTGTCTTGCGCATTAATGGTCTCCGTTTTCTGTTTACTCTCTGTGGTGAGATGGTTCACGTTGGTGTTGAGGTTGCTAATGGTTTCGTCCAATTCGCCAATGTGAATGTCCTTGGCATCCAAATCGGCACGCAACTGTTGCAACTGCTGATCCTTCTCATCCAATTGCTTCACCAAATTGTCGATGGTGGCCTTGAGCTGCGTTCCTTTTAACGAACTCGTCGAAAGCTGTTGACGCAACTTTGCAATGAGCTCACGGTTTTTTTGCATGGTTGCCGCAATGAACTTCACATTGTCACGCAACATTTGTTTCTTGTCAGCTCCCTCGCCATCTTTCGCAATGGTGACGCGATTCTCGGCTTCGTTAATCTGACGAAATCCCTCCTGCACCTCGTTCATCAAGCCCATCATGTCGTTGATTTCAGAATCTTTTTGCGACAGAATCTGCTCCAACGAATCATTTTGGTGTGCGTTACTGGGATTGTTTTCACTCTTGTTTTGTTTGCAACTTGCAAAGGTCAGCAACAAAGCGCCAACCGATAAGAATAGCATTTTCTTCATAACTTTTTACTCCTCTAATTTTAATTGTTTATCTTTGGTTTTCTTTATACTACATCCTGCCAACGTGATGACAATTTCGCCGCGTGGCGCTGTTTCTTCGAAATGGGCAATGACCTCGCTCAAGGTGCCGCGTACATGCTCTTCGTGGAGCTTGGAAATTTCGCGTGCCACGCTCACTTGTCGGTCGTTGCCAAAGACTTCGGCAAATTGTTTGAGCGTCTTCACAAGCCGATAAGGTGATTCATAAAACACCATCGTTCGTGGCTCGGTCTGCAAACTTTGCAAAATGGTTTGGCGACCTTTCTTCTGCGGCAAGAAACCTTCAAAGCAAAAGCGGTCGCAAGGCAAGCCCGACGAAACCAAAGCAGGAATGCAAGCTGTGGCTCCCGGCAAGGTTTGCACATCAACACCCGCCTTAACAGCCTCGCGCGCCAACAGAAATCCGGGATCACTCACGCCGGGTGTGCCGGCATCACTCACCAAAGCAATGGTCTCACCCGCCTTCAAACGCTCAACGATATGGGTAGCCGTGCCATGCTCATTAAATTTATGATGCGCCACCAACCGGTTTTTAATGTCATAATGTTTCAGCAAAACACTCGACGTGCGGGTGTCTTCTGCCAAAACCAAATCGACTTCTTTCAACAAGCGAATGGCTCGAAACGTCATATCTTCCATGTTGCCTACGGGCGTTGGTATAATATATAATGTTCCCATATCGTGTCGCAAATATATAATAAATCTGCATGATGCCCAACAGATGCCCGCGTTTCTTTGCAATTTTTAAAAATCTAACCGCGCAACTGAAAAGATATGTTTTTAAAATAAGGGA
>NZ_BAJQ01000071.1 GCF_000613785.1 Segatella oulorum JCM 14966
CGCGGGAACAATATTTTTGCCTTTTTATCGTCACCGCGCAGCGCGGGAACAATATTTTCGCATTTTATCGTCACCGTGCCGCGCGGGAACAATACTTTTGTCTTTTTATCGTCACCGCGCGGCGCGGAAACAATATTTTTGCCGTTTTATCGTCACCGTGCGGCGCGGGAACAATATTCTTGCCATTTTATCGTCACCGTGCGGCGCGGGAACAATATTTTTGCATTTCAGTGCTTGCAGTGCTCCTGCAAATACATTCCCGAACGGTTTTGGCTTTTGCAGGCCAACTGCGAGCGTTCAGAAATGTGGCGAGAATCGCGCGAGGATGGCGGCGGGCCTCATGCAGAGGGGAAAATGAAAAGCAGCCATCCGAAATAGAATGACTGCTTTTTGTTTTGAGGTACCTAGCAGAGTCGAACTGCTCTACACGGTTTTGCAGACCGTTACCTAACCGATCGGCCAAGGTACCATTGTTTTTTGTGGTTGCAAAGATAGGGCAAATAATCAATCTGACCAAATATATTGCTTATTTTTTTGATTTCTTCTTGCATTTCTCATACAATCCGCAGCCGGCACAATGATAATCTTTGCAGGCTAAATTTTGCTTGATGCTTTTGTAAATGCGCCATGCCGCATAACCGATGGCCATGATGAGAATCAGGGCAATGATGCCATATTGGATGTCCATGTTGCTACTTTTTTTCTGTCAAGATGTTGAAAAGTCACGACGTTTTCAGCAAAAATGCTGATGATAGTCGCCTTTTTCCGAGTGCAATATTCGCTATTTTTGGTGGAATGAGCAAATAAAAGTATGAAAATGATTTGCACTTTCAAAATAATTCTCTATCTTTGCTCCTGTATTTTTCATGGTATTAGATTATTAAGGTTAAAAAGTGAGATTGGTTGTCGCGAGATAACCAATCTTTTTTCATGCCCTCATCGCAAATAATCAGCAGGCTTTTGTTTTTAGCTCTTTTCTTTTTTATACCTTTGCAGCGCGAAAGTAGTGCTCCAGCTTTACCGCTGATACATTCGTGTATGAGAGGAAAGTCCGGGCAGCGCAGGACGCTCCACTTCCTAATATAGAAGCTATTGGTGACAGTAGGAAATGACAGAAGAAAATAACCGCTTTTCGATGCCGCCCTCTTTTTGAAGGGGTTGCGTGCGAGGAGTAAGGGTGAGAAGGTGGTGTAAGAGACCACCAGTCGGTTGGTGACAATCGGGCTGTGTCATCTGGAGGCTGCAAGTTCATGTAAACCACAGTTTGAGGGCTGTCCGCTCGATGCGTTTCAATGCAACTGTGGAGGGTAGAATGCTCAAGCCCTGGGGTGACTCATGGCTTAGATAAATGGTAAAGCGCTATCTTTGGATGGTTACAGAACCCGGCTTATTAGCACTACTTTCGTTTTTCATTCTTGAAATGATTTCATGCGATAGGCCTTGCGATCGAGTTTCCCGTTGAAGGTGCGTTTGATGGCTGTCACTTCTTCGTATTGCATGGGCACTTGATAAGTTTCTAACCGTGTTTGCAGCCATTGTGCTAAGGCGCGTTTATCCAATTTTGCACCAGGTTTGCACACAACCAGCAACTTCAGTGCTGTGTCGGTGATGGGATGGGGAGTGGCAATGCAGATGCAATCAGAGACGCCGGGATGGGCAAGTGCGGCGGCCTCTACATCAGTAGGCGCCACTTTGTAGCCGCCAATATTGATGACTTCGCTGTGACGACCATCAATGAAAAGTCGGCCTTGGGCATCAATGTGTCCCAAGTCTTCGGTGAAGAGTTGCCCGTCGTGCTTCACTTTCTGCGTGGCTTCTGCATCACCGACATATTCAGTCATGAGCGTTGGCCCCGCACAGGCAATCGTGCCTTGAGGCGTTATGGAAAAAGACGCGTGCTTCATCGCTCGCCCTACACAACCGGGCCAGCACTGATCTTCATTGAAATTGTGGGTGGCGATGATGCCCGTTTCGGTAGAAGCATAGGTGTTATAAAGGCGTGTGGTGGGCAGCAGACGACACAGTTCTTCCATATCGCAAACTTGCATGGGTGCAGCACCCGTCTCAATGAAATCGAGTTTATGGCTTACTTGTTTGAGTTGCCGGCGCGCAAGATGAATAAGCATGCGCAAATGGGCCGGCACCATGAACGTAGCAAACTTGTCGGAAGGATAATCAAAGGCGTTGAAAAAAGCATTGAGATCATTCAAACCCTCAAGCAAATAGATGGTAGCGCCTTGCATGAAGGTGGGATAGAGTTTCGACAAGCTGCCCAAATGATTGATGGGGCCACAAATAATAAAGACGGTGTCGGCCGTATAGCCTTGCGCCGTCACTAAGTTCTCCGCATTGGCCATGATAGCTTCGTGGCTGATGAGCACTCCTTTTGCCTGACCTGTAGTGCCCGTAGTGTAGAGCACGTCTGCACTATTAGTGGGGAAACAAGTCTGTTCGAGCTGCTGTTGCAGGGCTTTTCGGGTGTCGTTACCGAGGCTGTTGCTCACGGGAACAGCTACAACGCCTGCACGATGTAGGGCAAAATAGTTGATGAGAAAGTCGGGCGTTTGGCTGCTTTCAATGAGTTGCGCCTTGTTATCAAGTGCTGTGAAAGCGTCTGCACGCCGGTTAATTGCCTCGTTGAATGCCGCATAAGTAAGCTGTTCGTGGGGTGTTGCAATCGCTATTTTATCGGGATGTGTTGCAGCGTGGCGTGCAATCAGCCTTTCAATCGTAGTTATCATGTGTTTGATGTTTAATCTTGCGTGCGCCAATGGTCAATCATCTTGCGGGCAATGCTCAATTTATCGGGCACAGCGGGCAAATTCTCTTTACTGAACCATGCGCCGTGCGACAGTTCTTCCTTTTGTAAATGGATATTGCCTGCTACGTAATCGGCTTCAAATCCCACCATCAATCCGTTAGGATAAGGCCAAGGCTGGCTACCAAAATAGCGCAAATTGGTGATGGTTATGCCCGTTTCTTCGGCCACTTCACGGTGCACAGCCTCTTCGAGTGTTTCGCCAGTCTCAACGAAACCTGCCACCAAGCCATAGTAATCGCCCTTAAAGTTGCGTGCATGGACGAGCAAAGCCTCATTGCCTTTATGCACCAAAACGATGATGGCAGGACTTAGGGCGGGCCAAATCTCTCGGCCACATTGCGGGCAGCGCTTGCTGATGGGCGTATGCATGCGTAGCGGCGTGCCGCAAGTGCCACAATATTGCGTGTTGCTATCCCAATAAATCAGCTCGCGACATTTCCCGGCTTTGAGATAGTGCTCGCGCGGAAGCAGATGGAAACTTTTTCGCAAGTCAATCCATTCGAATGCAGTATCATTGATGACAGGTGCGCTGAGAGCAAACGTTTTGATGGGTGTTCCGTCATCCATCGTCCCAACTTCCATGACAGACGAAGATTTACTAAGCCCAACCGGAGCCTCTTCACCAGCAGGAACGGCAAATTTCTCGCCTTGTTTGGCCAATAATAGCTTATCCTTATAGAATATAAACCAAAGGGGTTGCATTATTTAATGTCTTTAAGGTTGATGGCCTGCCCAAATAGAGCGAGACTGTCGCGCTGTGCTGCAGGCTTAGTCCATGCTTCAGGAATAAATTTCCAATTATGGTTGGCTTGTGGATGAACCGTGCCCAACTTTTCGATTTCTTTCATCAGATAGTAGCGTTGATCGCGCGGACTCCGATAAACGATGCGCGTTTTGAGACTGTCTTTGGCTATACCCGCCCCCTTGGTGAGCAGTTCGCCACCACCATTTCCACGATAACTGTTGATGGCTACGTTATACCAAGCGTGCTCATCAAAAGGTTGTCCGTTACTCATACGCAGAATTTTTACCTTCTCACCATTTGGCTTTGTCACATCAACCACGTAATCGATGCCCGTCGCAGCATCAAAATTGAAGGTGAAATTCTTGAAACCTAAACGTTGTGCATCGCCCCGTGTGTTGGCTAAAAGCAACAAGTGGTCGGTGGGCGATTGCATGGTGTTGACCCACAGGTCGTAGCTCATCTCAAGATGCTTACGGATTTCTTCGCCCGTGAGTCGCATCACATAGAGTTGATTCTCATACTTATAGAGTTTGAACATATCGCCTACGCAAACAGGGCCAGCCTTGATGGTTGCATCGAATTGCAAAGGTGCGTTGAAAGCGATGTCGGCGTGGGTGATTTGCAGCATGAGATTGGCGATGAAATCGTTGAAGGCCGACGAGCCAAAGTAACTGTCGCGCGTGGTGATGGTATTGGTGAAGGTGCCGATGTTGCGACTGACGAATTGTGCCACCTGTTCAAAATGCGGTGTGAAATGGGTCATATAGGCTTTGTCAATAGGTAAATCGCTCACATCAACAAGTGTTCCTGTAATGGTTTTATGGGTCACACGTCCCTTTTCAAGCGTCAGTTGTACGTTGGCTTGCGCCACGGTTAACGCATTATTTGCCGGATTGATGCACAACACCTTCTTCCCAATTTTGTTGGTAAGTGTTTGGTTGTAGCGGGTATGGTCGTGGCCAAACATGACAATATCAAAGCCGGGTACTTCACGCGCCACTCTTAAACTGGCATCTTCTTGATAATCCTTTGTCGTAATTCCGCCTTCGCGACCACTATGAAAAAGACCGATGACTACATCGGGATGCTCTTTTGCTTGCACAATCTTCATCCATTTTCGTGTCGAAGTCACCATGTCGTCGAAACGCAACCCTGCCCAAATATCTTCTGTGAGCCAGTTGGGGATGGCGGGAGTGAGCATGCCAATGATTGCGATTTTCACACCTTCACGGTGTAGTATGGTGTAAGGTGAGGTGTAAGGACGCCCCGTTTTCTTGTTAATGACATTACAAGCCAACACGGGACATTTTACCTCTTTCATCCATTTGTCATACACTTCGTGTCCTGGTTCGATGTCATGGTTACCGATGGTTTCGGCATCATAACGCATATAGTTGATAACTTCGGCAGCGATGTTGGGCTTTTTCGTTGCCACAAAGTTGTAGTAATAGCTTGTGGGTTGGCCCTGCAGAATGTCGCCATTGTCGAGCAAGATGACATTCTTCCCCATCTGTTGGCGCAACTGATTTACGTAGAAACTGATGCGTGCCATAGAACCTTTTCGTGCAGCATGTTGTGCAAAGACATCGTCAATGGTTGGGGTTGCATCGCGCAAACGCGTTACTTCGTAGGGAAAGAAACTGCCATGCACATCGCTGGTCTCCAGAATACTGAGGTTGATGACTTTCTTTTGTGCTGCTGCAGGTAGGGCAATGCAGGCAGACAGGAATAGGATTGTGAGTTGTTTCATTGTGATGAGTGAATAAAATGGATGAGTTTGTTGCATAATATCTTCTGAATTGTGATATAATTTGCAGTGTTTTATGTTGAAATATCGCAAGATTACAATAAGATTAGAAAAGGGTGCATCTCGCTTTGTGATACACCCTTTTCATATTCTAATCTTTTATAAAGCCTCGTCTTCGGGTGGTTGAGGAGCAACTCGCTTGAACTTTGTGAGATGCTTTTTGTTTTTCAACCAAGCCGCCTTACGCGCTTCGTAATCTTGCCGTTGACGTTCTAAAAAGTTATCAGCCATGCTGTCACCCTTATTTAAAACGGCTATAAATCACAGTGATGCGTAGCGGCGTAGTGCCCCCGACTAATTTCGTGCTACGAATGTTAAGATCATTGTAGACACCCGTAATCAACAAATTGTTGTAACCATTTTCTTGCACTTGCATTGTAGTAGTCGTTACGGGAATGATGACCACCTTATTCCAATGGGGCGATGTGCTGCCTTTTTGGCGTTTGGTATACATGCTACGCACCAATGAGCCAATGTTACTGAAAGTGTAGCCGTTGTTGCTTAGAGTTGTTGTGAATGAATTCTTATAATCGGTTACTTGATGATGGTCGAAAAAGCTTTGCAAGCTATCGCGTTCAACCATCAATACTTGTTGGGGAGCTTGCAGTGCATAGCCACTTGGCGATGTGTTATTGATGCGTTGCAATGTGATCTTCGCAGCATTAATACTGTCGTTTTCGTGGCCTAACATAATATTATCGACAGGCAGCGTGAGTTCTGTCAGAATTCCGGCAGGCGTTTTCAAATAAGTGCCGGTGTTATCATTTAGCAATGTGGTGAGCGTAGCTGGCTGATTGATGATTTGCGTCACTTGCTTCACCTCTTGTGTACCACCGAATGTTGCGACACCTGTACGAACTTTTCCATTCGCATTGTAGCGATAATACACTTGAAGCATGGCGTTATAAATCTTTGCTACAGCGCCGGTGCCATTTGTAATTTTGAAATAAAACCCAGGAACCACATGATTGATGAAATAGTAAGTGTTTCTGAAATATGCCGGGTGTTGATAATATTGCTGCATCAGATAGGTGCCATAATTATTATAGGTGTTCCCGTTTGCATCCTGATAAGGTTGATTAAGTTGCAGCCGAATGCTGGGTGAGTAATCTTTCTTTGCCCGCTCTGCAGCAGATACCGACTGATCCAGCAATGTGAATGTTTTTGTTGCCATGGGCACAGACGTGGTGACTAAACCTGCCGTTACAGGATTAAAGGCGGTGGTATAAGTCTGATTTTGATTGAGCGGCTGGCTCATTTCAAACATACTCACACGCAATGGTGCCAAGCTGTCGCCTACGCCATTTTCATAAAACAGACGCAATTCACACGAGTCTGCAACAATCGTTCCGCCAACCTTCGATGCAATCTTATCGATTGTGGGCAACGAAAAGTTTTCTAAGGTTGCAAACTGGGTCATGAAGTTGGCCGTGATGGGCGCATTGGTTTCGGGGTCGGTGAACTGCCCTAAGTAGCCATTGGCATTGCGAGCAATCGAAGGACCTGCTGCCACAGACTGCGAATGGACGACAAACGAGTCGGTGCTGACGCTGAGAATGTCGCTTCCATCGGTAATGTCAAGGCCCATGTTGCCTGTATTGTCGTCGCAAGCTATAAAAGCCATGGCAACGCACAGCCCCGTTACAATATTTCTAAATTTCATTTGCGGATCTTGTTTATTCTTCAGTGGTGGGATAAATTTTCTCGTAGAATGCGGCGTAGGCATCCATAAAATCGTCGCCGGGGAAGTTGAGCAAAGGAACTTTTTTATTGGAAGCATGCGCTAATAGCTCGGGAGCAACGCCCCTATTCGCTTCAATGACGCCATCACTATAGTCGATAGCCAATTTGCCTAATTCCAAATAATCAAATTTGTCGTTGTAGCCTTTCATGAATTTGCTTTTCGCCTCCTTGTAAACAACGCTCGATTTAAATTTCTTTCCGAAATCGCTCTTGGGTTGTTCGCTGAAGAGCGAGGTTACCACTTTTGCATGTGCAAAGGTGGGTTCCTCACGATAGGCCGTTTTAAGATAGAACGGAATGGCGGCGCTCATCCATCCTTGACAATGAATAATATCTGGCGTCCAACGCAATTTCTTCACCGTCTCGAGCACGCCGCGTGCAAAGAAAATTGCGCGTTCGCCATTGTCTTCATATTCGTCTCCGTGCTCGTCTACAGTCATTTGGCGGTGGGTGAAATAATCATCATTATCAATGAAATAAACTTGTATGCGCGATTGCGGAATCGACGCCACCTTAATAATCAGCGTATGATCGGTGTCGTCGATGATGAGATTCATGCCTGAAAGGCGAATGACCTCGTGCAACTGTCCGCGGCGCTCATTGATGTTGCCCCATTTCGGCATAAAAGTTCTGATTTCCAAACCAGCTTCTTGTGCTTTTTGTGGCAGGTTGAGCCCCATGGTCGACAGCAAAGTCTCGGGCACATACGGTGTAATCTCTTGATTGATAAATAATACTTTTTTGCCATTACTTTCAAATTTGAATGCCGCAAAGGTACGAAAAAAAAGTGTAAAGCAGCCTAAAAAGGGCTATCTTTCAAGTTTTTAAACCCTATTTAGCAGCTTTATTTGAGCTGTTCGGCAAACCAGTTGGCAATTTGGCGCAAGAGATGCGTGCGTGTGTTGCCGCCATAAATGCTATGGTTGCGGTTGGTGTAGAGGTTCTCCTTGAAGTCCTTGTCGGCCTGCACCAACGCCTCGGCATATTCGGCTGCGTTTTGAAAATGCACATTGTCGTCGGCTAATCCGTGACAGAGCAGCAAAGCACCGTGAAGTTTGTCGGCGCGCGTGATGGGATTGGTGGCATAGCCCGACGGATTTTCCTGCGGCGTGCGCATGTAACGTTCGGTGTAGATGGTGTCGTAGAAGCGCCAGTTGGTGGGAGCGGCCACGGCTACACCGGCTTTAAACACACCGCGGCCTTCGCTCATGCTCATCAGCGTGTTGAAACCGCCGAAGCTCCAGCCCCAAATGCCGATGCGACCAGCATCCACATAGGACTGCTTGGCCAACCACAGCGCAGTTTCCACTTGGTCGCGCGACTCTAATTGCCCCAAGTTCAGATAGGTGGCTTTTTCGAAAGCTGCACCGCGCCCGCCCGTTCCGCGACCGTCGACGCACACGACAATGAACCCCTGCTGTGCCAAGTAGGCATCGTAGAGGCCGCCGTTGCCCATCGAACCAGCCGACCACGCATTGATGACTTGCTGGCTGCCCGGACCGCTATATTGAAACAGAATGACAGGATATTTCTTGCCGGGGTTGAAGTTGGCGGGCTTCATCATCCAGCCGTCCAATTTCACTTGCTCCGACGTGGTGAACGAGAACGCTTCGCGCTGGGGCAACTGATAGGGCGCGAGCTTTTGGCGCAGCGCCGCATTGTCCTCGAGGGTAGAAAGCAGATTGCCGTTGCGGTCGCGCACGGTGAAGACGTAGGGCGTGTGATAATCGCTCCACGTGTTGACGAAATATTGGAAATCGCCCGAGAAAACGGCCGTGTTCCACCCTTCGGTCTGCGTGAGCCGCGTTGTCTTTCCGTTTTTGTGGCTCACGAAAATCTGCCGGTCGTGGGGGCTTAAGGCCGCCGCCTGATAATAGATGTTGCCCGTGGTTTCGTCGTAACCATAGACCTTGGTGATGTCGTAGTTGCCGTCGGCCACCTTGCGCACGAGGCTGCCGTTCATATTATAAAGGTAAAGGTGCATGTAGCCGTCGCGGTCGCTGGGCAGCAGCAACGTCGATTGCCCCACCTGCATCTCTTCCATCACCTCTTCCTTGATATATTTTTCGCTCTTCTCGCGGATGATGAGCTGCGCCAGCGAGGTGCGCGGATTGGCCGCATAGAGATTGAGTTCGTTTTGATGGCGATTCATGGTGAGCACCAACACCTTCGACGGGTCGGCCAGCGTTTTGATGCGCGGAATGTAGCCATCGGCGGGCAGCGGCACGTTGATTTGAAGCGTTTTGTGGGACTGAATGTCGTAGCTCCACACCGACACCTTCGCGTTCTCCTCGCCCGCTTTGGGATATTTATAGGTGTAGAAATGCGGATAAACGGCGTTCTCGCTCAGCGCAGGATGGCTGCCCATGAACATCTGCAGCGCATATTCCTTCACGTTGCGCTCGTCGTATTTCACCCAGCACAGCATGGTGCCATCGGCCGTGAAGCAAAGCGACTTGTTGGTCGAGAATTCCTCCTCGTTCACCCAGTCGGGGATGCCGTTGATGATGGCATTCTCGCGGCCGTCGGTGGTGACTTGGCTCTCGGCGTTGTCGTAGAGCAGTTTCACGAGAAAAATGTTGCCGCCGCGCACAAAGGCCACCTGATTGCCGTCGGGCGACCACGTGGGCACCTGCTGCGGTCCGCCTGTGGAGAGGCGCTCGAGCTTGTTGCTTTGGATGTTGAAAAGATAATATTCGGCGGTGAACGAACGGCGGTAGCGGCGTTGCGTCTGCGTCTGAATGAGCAGCCGCCGGCCGTCGGGCGAAGGAATGTAGCCGTCGATTTGCGCAATTTGCTCGCCCTGCGTGTGGCCTACGTCGATGAGCGTGCGCGTGGGCTTGCCCGTTTTAAACGCATATTCCACGATGCGCTTGCCGTCGCTCGAGATGCTGGCATAGCGGTCGGTGCCTTGCATGGGGCGCATGCCCGCGATGATTTTGGGGGTGAATGTCTGTCCGGTCACGTCGTTGAGCGTGAGTTTTTGAGCGGCTTGCAGCGGCGCTACCGAAACGAGCGCGGCCAAGCATAGCGCATAGAACTTCTTCATATTTAATAATGTAATAAGATGGTTGATGTGGAGCAAAGTTAATAAAAACTCGCGAAACGCCGACGCGCCACGGCCTTTTTTGTCGTCAGTATCGAAATTCCGTATGGAGATTTGAGCCATCGCCCCTCCCGCGGCATGAAAAATTTCATTTTTCGTGCAAACGACCCTCTGCGGTGCAGAAAACGGCCATCGTTTTTTGACATGCAACCCTGCGGT
>NZ_BAJQ01000070.1 GCF_000613785.1 Segatella oulorum JCM 14966
ATTACACCGAAATATGCCATGGTTGTGGACTTTCTACGATCACCCTGAGTTGGACATACCAAATACCAACAATGGAATTGAAGCACTTAATGCAGATTTAAAGACAAAATTGAACCTACATAAGGGGATTAGTACGGAAAGAAGAAAGGTCTTCATTCAAGACTTTATAAAGTTCCATTCCCCTAATAGATAAAAGGAGAATAGAAACTTTTTAAGCACACTTTTTTTCACATAAAACAAAACGTATCTAAAATAAGCACACTTTTGTCATATAAGGCAAAATGTTCGTAACCTTGCAAAGATTTGCGCTCTTTGTCCTCCAAGGTGAATACCATGCGCTAAATCGACAAACGAAAAGAGGGGTTAGAAGAGCATTCGATAGTCCCTACAGAAGTTCTCTGAAAATAGGGTTAGAATGGTGGCAGGGGTTGCTGCTTATAAAAACTGCTGACAACACAAAATAGTTGCCAGCAGTCGGATAATCAAAGAAAAGGAAATCGTTTTGTTATTTTACTAATTGATCGAGAACAGGAGTCGTGCCGCTACTTAATTCGGCTTTCTTTTCGTCATTGAGTTGCTCGAATACCACAATGTCGTTTTTCCCTTTCTTGAGGAAACAGCCCGGCAGATAAAGTGTTTGTTGCGGACCAACCTTCCAGTAGCGTCCCAAGTTGATGCCGTTCACAAATACAATGCCCTTGCCCCATTTCGCCATCTCAAGGAAGGTGTCGCCGACTTTGTCGAGCGTGAAACTGCCGCCATAGAGTACGGGCATGCCTGCTTTGTAGCCTGCGGCTAACTTGGTCATATCGGGCATTCTATCCATGGGCAACGAATACATTTGCCAATTACCCGTAATCTCATTGCCTTCAATGGTGACGGGCTTCGTAATGCCTTTGAAGCTCTCAACAATACGTGCACCATAGTTGATGCGTCCCATGTTTTCAACGAGGATATCCAACACGCCATTGAAGGGGATATTCACCTCCATGCTATCGACATCGGTCACGCGGCTCAACTCGCCCACCTTTGTGCCATTCACATAGACTACAGCATAGTCGGCTAATCCTTTGATGCGCATCATGCCCGAGATGGGCTGGTTGAAGTGACGCCGATACAACACATAGCCCGTACCTTGACTGAGGTCTTCGAAAGTCATGGGCGTGTCGTTCTCAACCGCCTTCATTCCTGCAACCATTGTCATCACATCGACCGTCTTGTTCAACGGAATCTTGGGTATGGCAATCACTGGAATACGGGCAGGAACAGCGGGCACTTTGTAAGCAACCAACTTCATCATCAACGCACGAATGGCATTATATTTCTCGGTAGCCCAACCCGCTTCGCTGATGGGTGCATCATAATCGTAGCTCGTCATGTCGGGTTGCAGATTGGTGGCGTTGCTATAGTTAGCACCGGTCGTGAAGCCGAAGTTTGTTCCGCCATGCACCATGTAGTAGTTGAAGCTCACACCGTTATCTAAATATTTCTTGGTTTGCTTCACCACACTTTCGGTTGAAACGCGTGGGAACGGTTCTGCCCAATGGCTGAGCCAGCCCGGATAGAACTCGGCAACCATGTAGGGGCCTACTCCTCCATGATATTCGTTGACCACTTGCTTCAACTTCTCTATATTGCCCTCGCCATTTGCCGTGGGCAATGCTCCCTCAATGCTTCCTCCCTTGAAGAGCCAGCTTCCATCCGACGTGAACATGGGAATATCAAATCCTGCATCTAACAGTTGCTGACGGATTTGAGCCGCATATTTCTTGTGCACTTCCAACGGAATATCTTTGCGTTGTGCCACGTAGGAGCCAAATTCGTTCTCGGCTTGCACCATCACCACCGGACCTCCTTTTGTGATTTGTAAATCGCGCACCTGATTAGCCAGCTGATTGATATACACACGGCAAGAATCTAAGAAGGGTTTGTTGTCGGTGCGAATAACCAAACCTTTGGCTTTGGGCAGCCACCATGGATAACCCCCAAACTCCCATTCCGCGCAACAATAAGGGCCTGGGCGCAAAATCACCATTAAGCCTCTTCGCCTGCAATCTTAATGAAATTGCGGATGTTGTGGTTTCCCGTCTGCCAATCCCAAACACCGGGGCTGGTTTCGTGATGGTTCCAAAACACATACGATGTGACGGCATTCAGTCCCATAGCTTTCATCATTTGCAGACGGTGACGCCAGTAAGGAGCCGGAACGCGCGCATAGTGCAACTCACCCGAATGGATCTGCGTTGGTTTTCCGTCATAAAGGAAATTTCCATTCGCGATTGTAAACGTGTGTTTGGTTTGCTTTGCAGCTGTAGCTGAACCCACAACCAACAAAAGTCCAGCTAAAAGCAGTAGTTTTAATTTGTTCATTATACTTAAACGATATATGGATTTAATAAATTGTCTGCCAAAGGTCTTAAAAAAGACCGAATGGAGCAAGACTTTTCTTAAGAAAATTCATTTTGTCTGCAAAATAAGAACTTTATTTATGAAAACAGGTCGCCGCAGCGATGTAAAAGGCCATATTGACCACCGAATCAGTTGTTGCAACGATGTAATGGCCATATTGACCACCGAATCGTTTGCTGCAATGATGTAATGGCCATATCGACCACCGAATCAGTTGTTGCAATGATGTAATGGGCCATATTGACCACCGAATCAGTTGCTGCAACGATGTAATGGCCATATTGACCACCGAATGAGTTGTTGCAATGATGTAATGGGCCATATTGACCCCCGAATCAGTTGCTGCAACGATGTAATGGCCATATCGACCACCGAATGAGTTGTTGCAGCGATACTTTCCATCAGAATTTTGGTACACATTTTACAGTTGTTCGTGATGCAGCTGATAATAATACATCCAATAGGTGTTGCCAAAAGTGTCGCGCAACGCCGTTAACTGCTTCTTTGGGTTGGGATTGTTGTGCAGGATAGTTTGGAAATCGGCAAAATCGGCATCCACTACATTGTCGTGATAAAGCACGAAAGGTGCAGAACGCAGGTGATTATAGAGCACCAGCGCTTCACGATAATGCTTGGGCAACGACGCTGTGATGGCATAATAACGGCCAATCGTGTGAGCAAAAGCATCGAGTTTTCCCTGCAGCAGATAGCCGCAAAGCAAATAGTCGTGCGCTGCAGGGGTCGCCATTTTATGCTGATGGAGCAATTCCAAATAATGCATGGGCGACAGGTGCTGTTTAAACACAGCGCCTAAATGTTGGCCAACAGAAAGCATCGGGCACATGAAAAATCGTACGCTTCTTCCATTAGGCAATAAGGCATCGGCACCTCCCACTATGGGATAATGAAAAAGTCGATGAGGCAACTGCCCCATAAGCGATAAATTGTAAATGCGCAGACAGGTGAGTGAGGAATCGGTTTGCAAACTATTTTCACCCACTTTAGCTGCTGCGCTGTATTCATGTTTCAACATGTGCTGTTCCATGCTAAGCTGATAGTGCAGTAACTTATCATGATTTGAAAAACAGCTTACGAAAGCAAACAGCAGCAACATGCCCACGTAGTTTGCCAAGGCTCTTCCACTCAACAAAGGAGTTATCCCGTGAACATCATTCGTTTGCCATTGCTTAGCTTGCTGCATCATCCACAACGAAATGGCTATGAGTATTGGAGTTGCCCAGCACCACCAGCCCCAGCTGACTCCCTCTGAAGGATTGATGCGCATAGCTGTGACAGATGTGAGTAGCAGGAATGAGGGAACATAACTGAGCACATAGATACTGCCACGCAGCTTGAAATAACCATTGATTGCAAGCTGGAATAGCGTGAGTAAAGCCGTGATGAGCAACCCTCCCCAAAGGCGATGATAATGCGTCTGGCCATGCGACAGTATATACTGTGCCGTAGCCAGAACATCGTTTTGATAAAAATAAAGATAGCTGAATGAAAAAGTTACAAACAAGATGAAACAACACAGACGATAGCCCATACTGCCGTGCGGAGTGCCATCTTGATAATTGGTATCCATGGGCATCTTAATTTTTATGCAAGACGAAAGCGGTTCGTGCAGGCAGGTATAATTTTATCCATGCCTTATGCTCTGCAGCATAAACAGGGTCAGGACAAGTGAAATGAACCATGGCGTCATCGTTCAGTCCGTTACCACCGAAAGCAGGAGCATCACTGTCAAGCACCACTTTATAACTGCCTTCAGGCACCAAAAAGCCATAATCGGTAAACGACTTTGCAGGTGAGAAATTGAACACAAAGAGCAAATTGCCCCGCATAAAAGCTAAAACTTGGTCGCCATCGTTATGCCATATCTCTTGCACCTTCGTGCGAATGAAATTACGTTCCATTTTCAATACTTGCAACATGGTTTTATCAAAATCGCCCAAATAATGGTAATCAAGCTCTTGATTGTCTACCAAATTCCACTGTCTTCGTGCATATTTGTAACTCCATCCATTTCCTTCACGTGGAAAATCAATCCATTCAGGATGCCCAAATTCGTTGCCCATGAAATTGAGATAGCCCCCGTTGATGGTTGAAGCCGTTACCAAACGGATTAGTTTATGTAGCGCTATTCCACGGAAAGCAACCTCGTTCTCATCTCCTTTCTTGAAATGCCAATACATATCGGCATCTATAAGTCGGAAGATGAGCGTCTTGTCGCCTACCAATGCCTGGTCATGACTTTCGCAATAAGAGATAGTTCGCTCGTCGGCACGCCGATTCTTCACTTCCCAAAAGATGGAACTGGGTTTCCAATCTTCATCCCTTAATTCCTTAATGGTCTTAATCCAAAAGTCTGGAATGTTCATCGCCATACGATAGTCGAAGCCGTAGCCTCCATCAGAAAACTTGGCTGCTAAACCGGGCATACCACTCACCTCTTCAGCAATCGTGATAGCTTGTGGATTTACTTCATGAATCAGCAGATTGGCCAGCATGAGATAGCAAATGGCATTGTCATCTTCATGTCCATTGAAATAATCGGCATAACTTGTAAATGCCTCGCCTAACCCATGATGATAATAGAGCATAGATGTGACTCCATCGAAACGGAAACCATCAAAATGGAACTCTTCCAACCAATATTTGCAATTAGAAAGGAGAAAATGCAGCACATTGTCTTTTCCATAATCAAAGCATAAGCTGTCCCAAGCGGGATGCTCGTGGCGGTCGCCCGGATAGAAATATTGGTTGGGGTCGCCGGCCAAATTACCTAAGCCTTCGACTTCGTTTTTCACCGCATGAGAGTGAACAATATCCATAATCACGGCAACACCTGCAGCATGAGCGGCATCAATAAGCGATTTCAGCTCTTCCGGAGTTCCGAAACGACTGGAAGGTGCAAAAAATGAACTCACATGATAGCCAAACGAACCATAATAGGGGTGTTCCTGAATGGCCATGATTTGAATGCAGTTATAGCCGTCTGCTACGATACGCGGTAGCACATTTTCCTGAAACTCACGATAGGTGCCCACACATTCGGCATCCTGCGCCATACCGACATGGCATTCATATATCAGCAAAGGTGACTTGTTGGGATGGAAACTTCGCTTTTTCCATCGATAAGGTTCTTCGGGATTCCACACTTGTGCAGAGAAAATCTTGGTCGTTTCATCTTGCACTACACGTGTAGCCCAGGCTGGAATTCGTTCACCTTCTCCCCCTTCCCATTTCACGTGCATCTTGTAAAATTGTCCGTGTTGCAACAATTCTTCAGACAAGCAGAGTTCCCAGTCATCCGTTCCAGCAATTCGATGGGCCTGATAGCGTTCTTGCTCTTCCCAATTACTGAAATCGCCTACAAGATAGAGCGCAGTAGCATTGGGTGCCCACTCTCTGAATACCCATCCATTTGACAACTTGTGGAGGCCATAATATTGGTAACCATTACTAAAATCGGATAATGTTTGCTTCCCATCGTGTGTGAGTTGCGCTAATTTCCATTGTGCATGATCATGCCGACCACGGATGGCATCTTCAAATGGTGCTAAATAGCTATCGTTTTTCACAATCCCGATGTGTGCTTGTCTTTTTGTAACAGCATTCTTTGCCTGCGAACCTTTTTCCATTATAATTTCCCTTTCTTATTATTCATTTGATGTACCCCGCCGAAGAGTGTCATAGCATGGGTATTTTCTTTGATAACACTTTCCTCTTTAATCTTCAAAACGACGTCCCGATTCGTAATGCCCTCGCTTCACCACATTGCCGTTACGATCTTTCTCTACGAACCCTCCATCTCGCCGATCGTCTACATAAGCACCTTCAAAGCGGTTACCATTTTTGTCTTCTTCAATGGCAGCTCCGTTGCGCATACCGTTCTTATAAGTTCCTTTGAAACGACTACCATTGGCATAATAAATGATGACATTTCCATCTATCTTTCCATTCTTAAAATTTCCTTCGAACACGTCGCCCGCTTTTTTTGTTAGCTTTCCATGACCATTTTGCAAGTCATTGCGCCACAATCCCACATAAACATCGCCCGAATGCCATTCAAATGTTCCTTGTCCATCCTTTGCACCTTCAGAGAAATGTCCGGTGTAACGGTCTCCATTGGCATATTTAAATATGCCTTGCCCGGTGCGTTCGCCTTGTACATACTCGCCCTCATAGACATCGCCATTTTGGAATTTATAAATGCCACGTCCATTCTGAATATCATCTGCCCAATTCCCTATATAGACATCGCCGTCGGCATATTTATTCGTTCCTTTTCCCGAACGTTGGTTGTTGGCCCACATACCATCATAGGTTGTTCCATCCCCCCAATTAAAGAGTCCCTTACCATGCTTTTGATCGTCTTTCCATTGGCCGTCATAATAAGCACCGCTGGAATAGGTGTAACGTCCCTTTCCCTCACGCTTATCCCGCACCCACGAGCCTTCATATTTATCACCATTATAATAATACATGGTGCCTAAACCTTGCTGGTAGTCACGAAACCATAGGCCCACATACTTATTGTTGTTCGCGAAATAATAAGTACCGCGCCCATGCTGTTGATCTTGAAACCATTCTCCCTCATAGCGTTCCCCATCAGAGAATGTATAAACACCATAACCTTCGCGCTTTCCTTTGATATATTCACCCACATAAGTATTACCATTTTTAAAAACAGTGCTACCTTTTCCGTTGGGTTTACCATTCATCATCTGCCCTTTATAGGTTCCGCCATCTTGTGTGGTGCAGGTGCCCAGCACAATCTTTTGTGCCGACAACACGAATGGAAGCGCCAAAAGCGCAATGGATAGTGATAGTTTTTTCAATGTATTGCTTGTTATTTGATTGCACGTCAAAAGTAAGAAAATTATGGTGCCCCACAAAATTAGTTAGTATTTTTTATTACTTTTGCGAAAAATCAACAACAAAAGGAAAGAAGAATATGAAATTTATTGGATTAATTCCTGCGCGTTATGCCTCGACGCGTTTCCCCGGGAAGCCTCTTGCCCTATTGGCCGGAAAGCCCGTCATTCAGCATGTTTATGAACAGGTTGCACCCGTATTAGATGCCGCATTTGTGGCTACCGATGATGAACGCATCTACCAAACGGTGCTTGATTTCGGCGGAAAAGCCATTATGACTTCGGCCAACCATCCTTCAGGTACCGATCGCATCGCCGAGGCTTTAGAAAAGGTCGGCGAAGAATTTGATGTAGTCATAAACATTCAGGGTGACGAACCTTTCATTCAAAAGGAACAAATCACAAGCCTTTGCCGTTGTTTTAAAAATAGTCACACGCAAATTGCCACACTCGGCAAGCCTTTTGAAACCATTGAAGCCTTAGAAAACCCCAACTCGCCCAAGATTGTAACCGACAATCAAGGCTATGCGCTTTATTTCAGTCGCAGCATCATCCCGTTTATACGTAACGTGGAGAAAGCCGATTGGCTCGATCACCACACGTTCTTAAAGCATTTGGGCATTTATGCTTATCGCAGCCACGTGCTAAAAGAAATCACACAATTACCCATGTCATCGCTCGAACGTGCAGAGTCATTAGAGCAGTTGCGCTGGTTGCAAAACGGCTACAAAATACAAGTTGTGACGACCGATTTCGAAACGGTGGGCATCGACACGCCCGACGACTTGCAGCGTGCCGAAGCCTTTATTCGTAATCGTCGATGACGCTATTTTTTCTCTGAAACGGATTAGATACGCTGTAACTAATGTGTTTTTTCTCTGAAACGGATTAGATACGCTGTAACTAATGTGTTTTTTCTCTGAAACGGATTAGATACGCTGTAACTAATGTGTTTTTTGCTGAAACGGATTAGATACGCTGTAACTAACGTGTTTTTTCTCTGAAACGGATTAGATACACTGTAACTAACGCATTTTTTTGCTGAAACGGATTAGATACGCTGTAACTAATGTGTTTTTTCTTTGAAACGGATTAGATACACTGTAACTAACGCATTTTTTTGCTGAAACAGATTAGAAACAGTGTATCTAACATCTTCTCATTCAAAAGTAGGTTGTCGACACGGCCGACGACTTGCAGCGTGCCGAAGCCTTTATTCGTAATCGTCGATGACGCTATTCATGAAGTCCATGGCGGGTTTGCCCACCTTGAACACCTCGCTCATCGTGCGGAGCCAGCCATCGCCTTCAAAGAAATCGTCGGGCACATGGTGCCAGCAACAATAATCCTTCATCCGCAGATATTCCACATGGGCATAATCCTTTGGAAAACCTTTGGGCGCTGTCTTTAGCCCCGCCAGCCCAAAGCCATTGGAAGCCGACCCATCCCAACTGCTTTCATTAGGACGGCCAAAAAGGCGAATAAACTCGGGCGACTCAACACATTGCTGCCATTCACCAATACGTGCCATGATTTCATTGCGGCAAGCCGTGAGAACATGGGTGGGCAGCCAATAGCCACCCACAGCCAACAGACATTTCCCAGGTTCCAAATGCACATAATAACCACCCCGCAGCGACTTCTTGCCCTTAGCATTGATATAAGCGCCCAAATGATTTTTATAGGGACTTTTATCTTCGCTGAAGCGCGTGTCACGATTAAAACGATAGCACGAATCTTTCACCGTCACATGTGCCACCTCGGGATCAAACTGTGCGATGGTTGCAATAGCCTGTTCAATGCCATGTTCGAAATCTGCCCGACACACATCATACTCATCCTTATGTTCCTGAAACCACTCGCGATTGTTGTTGGCAGCGAGCGTGCGCAGATAATTCAAAATTCGTTTTGCGTTCATATTATCCTGTAATTTTTTGCAAAGATAGTATTTTTTTCTACTTTTGCAGCCATGACACGAAAAGAAAGATTTGATTACATTCTCCAATATTTTGCGCAGAAGGAAGGTCACGTCACCACCGAACTTCAGTTCGCGAGCGCATTTCAACTGCTCGTAGCCACATTGCTCAGTGCCCAGTGCACCGATCGACGCATTAACCAAATCACCCCCGAATTATTTCGCCATTACCCCACAGCCACAGCCATGGCCGCAGCCACATGGGAAGACATCTTCGAGCTGATTAAGAGCGTGAGCTATCCCAATGCCAAAGCCCATCATCTCAGCGAGATGGCGCGTATGCTTGTGGAGCAGTTTCAGGGCGAAGTGCCCGACACGCGCGAAGCACTCACCTCGCTGCCGGGGGTAGGTCGCAAAACGGCCAACGTGGTGCAGGCCGTATGGTTTGGCAAACCCACCTTAGCCGTCGACACCCACGTCTTCCGTGTGAGCCACCGTTTGGGATTGGTGCCCGCCACAGCCAGCACGCCGCTGAAAGTGGAATTGGCACTGCTCAAACATATTCCTACCGCCCAAGTAAGCGATGCCCACCATTGGATTCTGTTGCATGGCCGCTACACATGCAAAAGCCAGCGCCCACAATGCACCGCGTGCCCCTTCAATGAGTTTTGCCCATCAAGCACCATTAAAAAAGAAACATTACCACGCGCAACGAACGGATGATTACCCCGCACGCAAATGGATTTTAAAAAGTACAATGCCGATGGCATAGGTTCCCCTCCACAACCTTACCCAGGGTAGATTTCGCTATGCTCAATCAACCCTGGGCTATCAAAAGTACAACACCGATGGTGTTGGTTCATGTGCACCGTTTTCCCAACAAACAAACACCCCCCCACGCGCAATCCCTCAAACGACATTAACCGTCCCACACACAATCTACCCAAACGAAATCAACCGTTCCACGCGCAATCCATCCAAACGAAAACGTAGGGGCGGTGCCTATGTGCCCGCCCGAACGTCCGCGCAGCGGCGTTTCCATACTAAAAAATACACGCATTGTGCACGGGGGATGAACGATGGATGCGCCCTTGCAGGGCGACACGGGCGGGCATACAGGCACCGCCCCTACCCATCTCCATCATATTTTTCCACGCAATCCCACACAAACAAAATTCCGTCCATGCGCAATTCACCCAAACGACATCAACTGCCCACGCGCAATCCATCCAAGCAAAATGTGTAGGGGCGGTGCCTGTGTGCCCGCCCGAACGTCCGCGTAGCGGCGTTTCCATACCAAAAACACACGTATCGTGCGCAAGGATGAACGACGGATGCGCCCTTGTGGGGCACACGGGCGGG
>NZ_BAJQ01000069.1 GCF_000613785.1 Segatella oulorum JCM 14966
CGAGAATATCACTTCCTTCGGAGGAATTTACATCATTTCTTTGTGGCTTTTCATACTTTGAATTATGAATTACCAAGGTAATTATAATTATGAATTAATACTTATAAGTCATCAATCAGTGCTGTACTCTTAGCGTAAGCTGTACTCTTAGCTTCGAAGAAGTCGGTCTTTACCATGTTAGCATTTGAATACTGACCTACCCACTTCATATTCTCTGGTTCTTTCTGATTGTCATCATAGAGGAAACCGAAGCCAAGTCCAGACCAGCGAAGATTTCCCAAATAACGGATATAGTCAGACACCATCTGAGCGTTAAGACCCTGAACATCATTGCCGATAACGTATTGTCCCCATGCTATCTCCTGACGTACACCCTCACGCATCATATCCTCATAAACCTTTACTTTCTCTGAAGTAAACATATCAGGCTCCTCTTTCTTCAGCTCAAGAATAATGCTACGGAACAGCCAGAGGTGTGTATTCTCATCTCTATTGATGTAACGGATCTCCTGTGCAGAACCCGACATCTTACCATTTCGGCTGAGATTATAGAAGAACATAAATCCGCTATAGAAGTAGATACCTTCAAGGATGAAGTTAGCAATAAGCGTCTTCATCAAACTGAACTTATCACGTTTCTCATGGAACTCATTATAACAGTCACCAATAAACTTATTACGGTTCAAGAGATGCTCATCGGTCTTCCATTGATAGAGAATGTCGTTACGCTCTTCAGGACTACAAATAGTATCGAGCATATAGCTATAACTCTGACTATGAATACACTCTTGGAATGCCTGAATATGCAGACAGAGGTTTACCTCGTTTGCAGTGATATACTCACTAAGTGTTGGGAGGTTGTTGCTTTGAAGCGAATCAAGGAAAACAAGGAAGCTCAGAATCTTATCGTAGGCTGTACGTTCAGCCTTTTCAAGACGTGGATAATCCTTAAAGTCCTGTGAAAGATTGATTTCTTCTGGGATCCAAAAGTTGTTCATTGCCTGTCTGTACCAGTCACTCACCCATGAATACTTCATGTTATTGAAGTCATTCAAATTAGTAGTATTGCCACCAATCATTCGTCTCAAGCGCAATTCTATATCGCCTGAAGGATTGAATAAGGTGTTACGTTTTAATTGATTATCCATTATTTCTTATTTATTAAATCCATTAACTGTATTAATTCATAAATCATAAATCAAAATTCATAATTGTGATTAATGATGTAAACTTTATATTAATTGGGTTATTTGACCCATTTCTTAATTTACTAAACTCTGTTATTATTCTAATATTCACCAAAGAAAGTAATCATAATTATGAATTATGAATTGTGAATTCTGAATTATTATGATGAACAGCTCTCACACTCTTCCACCTCTAATGACTTACTACGCACATAATAGATAGTCTTAACACCCTCTTTCCAAGCAAGTAAGTAAAGGTCGAGTATCTGACGCATTGTGAAGTCATTGGTGATATATAAGTTCATACTCTGTGCCTGATCAATATGACGCTGACGTACACCAGAAGCACGAACACTCCACTTCTGGTTGATAAGATAAGCACTCTTATACATCCAGTAAGTCTCATCTGAAAGCTCAGGAGCAACACGTGGAGCATACTTCCTTTCTTCTCTTCCAAGAAGAAACGCTTCATAATTGGGTCTAAGCCGGCTGTTGTACCTGCAATAATACTTGTACTGCTGGTTGGTGCCACTGCAAGTAGGTAAGCATTACGCATTCCTTGTAATGCAACTGTCTTACGAACATCCTGCCATTCAGCACTATCATAACCACGTTTATCAAAGTAAACACCCGTCTGCCAGTCACTTCCCTCAAAGAATTGATAGCTTCCCTTCTCCTTAGCAAGGTTTGAGCTGGCAAGAATAGCTGCTCGGTTGATAGTTTCAAACACCTTATCCATAAACTCGAGATGCTCTTCACTCTCCCACTTGATGCGACGTTTAGCAAGAGCATGGTGATAACCACTAATACCCAAGCCAATTGAACGATAACGCTGGTTGGTAAGTTGTGCGTAAGGAACAGGATAGAAATTGAGGTTGATAACGTTGTCAAGTGCGCGAACAACTATTGCAACCTTTTCTCTCATCTTCTCTTCATCCTCCAATGGAAGTCTACCAAGTGACAAACTTGCCAAGTTACATACTACAAACTCACCCGGACGAGTTGTTGTTACAACAACAGTATCACCATCCTTTGTCTCTACTTCCTTAGAAACAGTCTCTATTGGAGCCATGTTCTGAGCAATCTCTGTACAGAGGTTAGAGCAGTAAATCATACCCTTATGTCCGTTTGGATTAGCTCTGTTCACCGTGTCACGGTTGAATGTAAATGGTGTTCCGGTCTCAACAGCAGAACGAAGAATAAGACGAACGATATCTTTAATGCTGATAACACGGCGTGAAAGACGCTGATCATTAACACAATCAAGATACTTACGTTCCCACTCTTCGCCATAACAATCCTCAAGGCAATAACCCTTGATACGCATAATCTCGTTAGGACAGAAGAGCGACCAGTTCTGATTCATGTCTTCCTCAGCCATCTTCCAGAAAAGATCAGGATAGCAAATAGCTGGGAAAATATCGTGCGCCTTCATACGGTCATCACCGTTGTTGGTTCGAAGTTGCAGGAATTCAGGTAAGTCTTTGTGCCATACATCTAAGTAAACGGCTACAGCACCTTGTCGCATACCCAACTGATCAACAGCTACAGCAGTGTCATTAACAAGTCTCATCCAACGGATGACGCCACCTGCAACGCCCTTAAAACCACGGATATTACCACCAGTAGCACGTACCTTACCGAAATACATACCCATACCACCACCAAACTTGCTCACCTGTGAGAAGTTATCCAAGCTACGATAGATACCATCCAAACTATCTGGTACAGTGTCAATGAAGCAACTTGAAAGCTGATGACTTGGTTTGCGAGAATTAGAGAGGGTAGGGGTTGCCATCGTTACTTCTAACTTACTAAGCAAGTCATAGATACGACGTACCCACATAAGACGGTCTTCCTTCTCTGGCATAGCAAGATGAAGCGCAATACCAAGGAACATTTCCTGTACACGTTCAATCACTTTACCAGAGTAATTCTTTATAACATAACGCTTTAGAAGTAGATCAAGACCTGAATAATTAAGGAGTTTATTGCGTTCAGAATCAATGAAGGTAGCCGCCTCGTTGATTTCTTCTTCGCTATAGTTCTGAAGAATATAATCACCATAAAGTCCCTCTTCGGTCATATATTTAACCTTACGATAGAAAGTCTTGAGTCCCATTTCTTCCTCTAAACGAGTGATATTCTTCTCAGAACGATAAGAAAGAATACGTGCAGAAATCATCTCCCATGCTGGAGCCTCAGGTGTTGTCAATTCTACAGCTGCCTTGATAAGTGCATCTATAGAGTCCTTTTGTGACATACCAGGCTTCGTGAAGCTGGCGAACTTCTCCTGAAGTGTCACCATACTATAAGAACGCTCGCGGTATTCACGGGCTACACTTTGCAACACATCAGCCAACTCACGATCGTCAGCAGTCCACGCAATGTAGTTGATAGCCTGCCGTTGTTCATTACGCTGATAACGGAAGAGAATATAGTTTTTCGCTTCATCGTAATAACCATGTGCCATAAGACACTTCTCTACACGGTTCTGAATATCCTCAACCGTTCGTAATTCTGGATTGTCAGTGATGAACTGCTCTACTTCACTAACCATTCCGGCTATCTCACTGTCTGAAACATCCTTCTCGGTGCTGATAAAACTCTTTTTAATGGCTATTGAAATCTTTTCGTTATTATAGACTTCTACTACTCCATTACGTTTTGTTATATTCATTACTTGTTTTATAAAGTTTTCTATTTTGTTCTACTTTAATTCGCCACTGAGATTTGCTTATTTATGTATAAGTAGCATATTATTATCTACTTATGAGTTCTAGCGGGTTTTTGTATGGACAAAGTTAAGAAAAAAACTGATATCATAGTTATCCAAAATAGAATATTTTGTGTACTTTCTAACTTTTAATAGTTATCCAAAATAGAAAAGAATTAAGTACTATTTTATGTTTCAGATTGAAATATTCTTAGCTGTTCAAAATCTCTATTTATAGCTTATAAAAGCACTTATTTCGGTATCTAAAATTATAGTTTATGGCTTTATCAAATTGAAAAACGTCTTTCATAATTCTTCAAAACTCTAATTCTTTATTTATTCAATGAGTCGGTAGGAATCGGAACTGATAGTACAAGTACGATCTTCCTTTCCCACTTCTCTGCGACACAGAACTCAAACTCGTGCAGGAACTCGGCGTATATGGCGAGAAAAAAATGGCTGGACGCACATACATGGGCGTATACCGCACCACCTTTATTACGGATACCGAGGGTACAGTGACCCGCATCATTGGCCCGAAGGAAGTGAAAGTGAGGGCTCACGCCGAGCAAATATTATAGAAAGGCGACTCACATCAACTCTTTGCTTTCCTCATTTCGCAGGCTTAACGAACAGCAACTGCCGATTTTCCAAAGGAAAGAAAGAATTGATGTTGGCAGCAACAAGCAAGCGTGCGCTGGCTTTTCAGGTCGGCGCTGTTTGCTATATGCTCTGTTTCATGTCGCGTGTAATGCGGAAATTCTTATTTCCCGAGCGTGCTTCAACAATGTAAACAGCGCCCGGGAGAAACTCCATGGTGATGTCTTTCGTATAGACAATGTTCATGGCAGCACACCGATTGAATTTCTGATAGGTATAGAATTGAAATGTCACCTTGTGCTTTCCCGCAGCAATAAAACGGCCGTTAATCCATGAAAAGCTTACGCCATGCCCATTATTGATGTCATCAATGCTGAGAATTGACACGCCTTCTACTTGGAACATATGATTGACCGCCTGTAATATTAGCTTGCTACGTTTGGGATGGCAACGAAACCAAACATTCTTTTCATACTTGAAAATCAAGCATATCAGGCACGAAAGCGGAATCACTGCTATCAAAGGCGCAACAGGAAATATTCCATACTCAAAGAAATTTGGAAAAAGTTGTTGTAATTCGCGGTCGTAACAAACTGACAAAACAATACTCACGGCGGTGAGCAATGTAGCTGCCAGAATGCCTAACCTAGACCTTACAGGAAGTGTTGTCATGCTGGGAAACGAGGGATAGGCGAATATTTAAAGATAAGGCTGTAGACCAATATCACCAATGCGAATGCTCCTAATAGCACAAATATATGCTCAACGAATGACTCCATAGTCTAATTTTTAGGAAACGAAAATTGAAAATCCACTCCACCTCACAGCCGACAGGCAAAAGACAAAGCTTTTTTAATAATTCTCTTCTTAAATTCTGATTGCAAAGATACATATTTTCTTTCTTTTCCTGCAAGCTTGAAACCATTTTTTCTCCTACGAAACATCCCACTTTCATGTAAAGACCTCAATTCCGCAGCATTATTCCTTGTGAGGTACTTTTATATATTGAAGTGACATTTTTGGGATTTATCCATTGATATGGGGATTTTCCGGGGTTCTTGGTTCTTGCATAGACATGAAATCCTCCACCCAAACCAATGGGGAAGTATGAAAAGCCACAAAGAAATGATGTAAATTCCACCGAAGGAAGTGATATTCTCGATTTTAATTGCTACCTTTGTCATGTCAAATTTTTTGCTTACTTGTTATGTTTGCAGCACCAAGATAGGTGAAAATTCTGACATATCAAAGTGTTTTGAGGACTTTGTTTCCCAGGCACTTGGAGTTCTCACAAGAATTTATGCTGTGGAGTTAAGGCATTAGTCAGTTCAAAATGCATGATTGTAGGCTAATAACTCGCGAAATGAACTTTCTATAGGGAAAGCAATGCCTTATTTGAGTTTGTCGTAGATGTCATCAGTGACAGGTTCCAACCATTCGTTCGATGAGCTATCCTCAACGTGAGTATTGTAAGTCAGGTGCTGCATCCAACTGTCTTTGGCGGCTCCGTGCCAGTGTTTCACGCCCTCGGGGATGGCGATGACGGTGCCGGGCTTCATCTCCACAGCCTCCTTGCCCCACTCCTGATACCAGCCACGGCCAGCAACGCAGATGAGCACCTGAACGGCTTTGTGATGAATGTGCCAGTTGTTGCGGCAACGGGGTTCAAACGTTACATTTACCACGCCCCCCTTGTCAGCCTCCATCGGAGCGAGATAACTCAGCCCTATAAAGTATTTGGCATAACCCGTGTTAGGCTCGCCAATGGGATAGGGTGTGCTTGCCTGAAATTCTTCTTTGGTCTGTATGTCTGAAGTCCACACCTCCTTGGCCATGTTGAACACCTCCCATGCCTTGGGCCAGCCTACATAAAAAGCGGCGTGAGTGATCATCTCCGAAAATTCCTGTCGGGTCACGCCATTGGCTTTGGCCGTATTCAGGTGATATTTGAGCGATGAGTCGGTGATGCCTTGCGCCACGAGTGAGAGAATTGTGGTAAGCGAGCGGTCATGCAGGCTCATCTCTTCCTGACGGTTCCACACTTCACCGAAAAGAATGTCATCGTTGAGATGAGCAAATTCCGGTGCGAACTCTCCGAGGGCGGTACGTCCTGCGGTCTGCTTGATTTCTTTCCTTTCCATCTTTGTCTGTTCGTTTGCGATGACTGCCGTGAGCAGAAGCATCAGGGTATTACTTTTGTTCTCATTATTTCAGCTGTACGTTATCAAACAAAAGTGCACAACTGCAAATGTAGTTATTTACTCTGATATTTCATTGTTTTATTATCAAAAATTCTTTTGTTGATTGAATTTTGCTTTATTTACCTCAATTCCGCAGCATTATTCCTTGTGAGAAAATTTTATATGTTGAGATGTCTTTTTGGGGCTCTATATGTTGATATGAGGTGCTTCGGTGTTTCTTGGGTCTTTTCTAAGCATGAAATCCCCCACCCAAACCAATGGGGAAGTATGAAAAGCCACAAAGAAATGATGTAAATTCCACCGAAGGAAGTGATATTCTCGATTTTAATTGCTATCTTTGTCATGTTAGTTTTTTGCTTACTTGTTATTTGCAGCACCAAGATAGGTGAAAATTCTGACATATTCAAGTGTTTTGAGGACTTTGTTTCTCAGGCACTTGGAGTTCTCACAAGAATTTATGCTGCGGAGTTAAGGTATAACACGAATAAGAAAGTGCTTATGAAAAAGCTATTAGTCCTCATCATCTTCTGCTGCTATCATGCGGCAAGCCTGTATGCGCAACAATCTATCTCGTTGCCCGACGCAGATGCCATTAGTTTTGATCACTTTGGCAATGACATCGAAGTGTACACCAAGATTGGGCCGAACCAATACACAAGGCAAAGCCTACAAATCGAAGAGAAGACAAGATTGGGTAATTCTCCTAACATAGCGTTGATAGGATGGAAGATAAAACCCCGCAAAGACACACTAAGCAAAAGCGACATCGATAAGCTGCCGAAAAGGTTTATCGAGGCAAAAGACTTACATGCAATTACTTTGGATTCATACGTAGGTAAGGCCTTCAACGTGAATGACAGCGGACAATGGAAACGTGAGACTTACAAATCCACTTATGTGTTGAAGTTTCTAAGGCAAGACCTTGCCGTCATGCAGCAACTTGTTTATATGGATGGGAGGAGAACAAATGACGGCTGCTCCTTATCAAGCCACATCCCCGACTCTGTTGTTACTTGGCGTTCCACTCGTTCGGAGTACTTCGTACCACTGATTTTGGAAATCAGAGGAGGCAAAAAGATATTCTTACTCTACGACAGATGCATTACATATATGGTATTTCCTAGTCCAAAGGGCGGATTGGCGTTCAAGCTTTATAGCCTTATCCAGGAGAGCTGACAATGGCAGGGAAGGAATATGACGATGCCAAGTCTTACGACTTTCAATATTTCAATAAAAAAAGGTTTTACGACGTCCAAAAGACCGAGACAGAGAAATACAGACTGTTTAACAGACTCGGACAGGATGTGTTGAAAGAAGAATATGACTCTATTAACAACGGTCGCCGCTTTACCATTGCAAAGCGAGGAAACGACATCGACGTTTTCAACCTTTACAACAAAAAGCTAAACATTGGAAAGGTAAAAGTAGCAAGAGAGGTTGAAACGTTTTCGTCTGTTGGTTGCATTGAAATATTGAACGAGGAAGGGGCTTACTACTATGATGAAATGGGAAACAAGCTAAAGCACCCCATCATGGGCAGCATTGGTGTATGCGGAACAGTGACGCGTTGGACACACAACATTCTTAAAAATAAGGGCAACTATCAAGTGCAAATCTATACCAGTTACCCTGATGCATCAGGTGAAGACGAACGCTATTGGCTTTCCGGCCTGCTACCAACAGACGTCGTGACATTCCTTGATGGGGAAAAATCATTCTTCCAAAGTGAAAACAGCTCGCTTTGCGGCGATATCGACGTACGACCGGAATGGATAAGAGTAGGCAGAAAAGGAAAATTCGGCATCATTGCCTATGAATATAAGCGGAAAAAGAATGTGAAACCAAAGTTAGTTACCAAGCGTATATATAATTGGAACAATAAAATTCTGGTCTATCCACCCATAAAAGTTGTGGGGAAGACAATCTTTCCGATAGACAACGACTCAATCATCATGCGCCCGGATGGCCTGATTTACTTTTACAAGGACAAGAAAGTAGGCCTCTTCCCTCGCGACAAAGTACCTGTATATGATGAAATAAAGAAAGTAACCGACTCCTTCTACTACATTGTCAAGAATGGAACACCGGGCTGGCTCGACATTAAAACCAATAAGGAATATGGAAAGTAAGCCGGCAACAATAGCCAAAAAGAGATTAGGGAGATGCCACTACGGCTACCTCCTTAATCATTTGGTTATCCCTCTGCTTTTATGATAACGCGAGACAAAGAAGACAAGCGCGCAGCACTGGTGATAACGACAGCATTCTTGCTGTGCTCTCGATGTATTCAGAAAATGAAAGCCACACGTCTAATGCCCTTTACGCCATATCCCTAAACATCTTGTGAATGCAAATCAACATCATAATGCCTAATAGACTTCACTAACCACCACTTCCCTTGTACTTCGATTTGGAATGCGCATCCACGTCCTTTGCCTTGCCTTCAACCGCTTCAACTGGTCAAACTTGCCGTCGGCGTTAGTCAGAACCCCTCCCTGTTGTGATAGCTCTTGGTGCGCATGTCGGTATAGGTCATCATCACCGAACGGACGGTAGAGATTTTAAACACCTCAATTCCGCAGCATTATTCCTTGTGAGGTACTTTTATATATTGAAGTGACATTTTTGGGATTTATCCATTGATATGGGGATTTTCCGGGGTTCTTGGTTCTTGCATAATCATGAAATCCCCCACCCAAACCAATGGGGAAGTATGAAAAGCCACAAAGAAATGATGTAAATTCCACCGAAAGAAGTGATATTCTCGTTTTTAATTGCTATCTTTGCCATGTCAGATTTTGTCTATTTTTTATGTTTGCAGCACCAAGATAGGTGAAAATTCTGACATATTCAAGTGTTTTGAGAACTTTGTTTCTCAGAAACTTGGAGTTCTCACAAGAATTTATGCTGCGGAATTAAGGTAAATATGAAAAAAATAGTATTCTTTCTTATCACTTGTCTGCTTTATTTTTCTTGTAGTACGGCATCTCAAAAGCAGCAAATTAAGACATCTACTTCAAATAGTAAAATTGAAAGAGTTGATAGCTTTAAAAGTTGTGATGATAAATTAAGAGAGTTAATTGTGTCGTCTGCAAACTTTGAGAATCCTTTTAAGAATCAATTGAAGGCAAAAATCACAGAGAAAAATGATGAAATTTTCACGATAGAGTTGTACGTAGAAGATTCGGGAGTAAATTCCATAAATACAGTCGGTTGGATAAAATTAAATACTCATGAACAGAGTCTGATTGATATCACGAATGACCCTGATGATGGAATACTCTTGCAATATAATAAAGACTTATATAATGACTATATTACAAGATGCCTTCATATAAATTCAGATGGAAAGCTTATAAGGCAGAATGATATAAATTATTGCAAGCTACCTTTTGATTTTAATGATTACTATAACTCCGGGAATACGGATAAAGTTAATAGAGTTTATCCTACTTATACTTATAACCCTAAGGATAATTTATCTAAATTGGTGAAGAGATATTTTGGAATGGAGTATTCATATAATGAGTATTTGTATCTACCACCTATAAATTCTGAGCAAGTCATAATACTATGTAATACTGAAACAGATATTGAAACTTATGATCTAGTGATAGTTGAGAGTAATAGAATTAAATCATCATTAACCATTGGGCATATGGATGGTAATGAAATTATTGATTTTACAATTAGCAGTGATTATCTTATTACTTTATACAAGTATCAAGATGCTACTGTGAAAAGGAAAAAATGGAAGACTTTTAGGATTAATAAAAGTGGAATATTTTATGAGATACCTTAACTCCGCAGCATAAATTCTTGTGAGAACTTTGTTTCCCGGGCACTTGGAGTTCTCACAGATTTAT
>NZ_BAJQ01000068.1 GCF_000613785.1 Segatella oulorum JCM 14966
GCTGTCGGGAACTCCCGACGATGTCAACCTGATTGGGGAAAGGCTGTCGGGAACTCCCGACGATGAAAACCTGATTTGGGAAAGGCTGTCGGGAGTTCCCGACAGCCTTTCCCAAAATTACATCATCCGATTTTGAAGGAATTTCGGCCACATGGCCTTACGGTTAGCCCCGTTGCAAAAGCGCCATCATCTGCCGGGCAGCATTTTGTGCCGCGCGCTCCCGGCCCAACCGCTCCTCCACCAAACCATAGCCGGCCAACATCTCGCTGCGCTTCGCACCACCGGGTAGGATTTGCGCCAGTTCGGCCGTGATTTGTTCCACCGAAAAACGATCGGCGAAAAGCTCCGCCACAATCTCTTTATCGGCGATGAGATTGACCAGCGAGATGTAGTTGCACGACAGGATGTGGGTGAATGCCCAGCGAATGAGCCGCGGAACGGGCGTTTTGTAGCACACCACCTGGGGCACACCAAAGAGTGCGGTCTCCAAGGTTGCCGTGCCACTGGTGACCAAGGCGGCCGTGGCATGCTGCAACAAGTCGTAGGTGGCGTTTTCAATGCGATGCAACACCATCCCATTCGGCACGACCACACGGGCTATCACCTCGTCATAATAGCGCGCTTCGATGGCCGGCGCGCAGGCCAAAACCATCTGGCAGCAGTCGGCGAAAGAAGCTGCGGCCTGCATCATGGCGGGCAAATTGTCTTTAATCTCTTGCTTTCGGCTGCCCGCCAGCAAGGCAATGATGGGTTTGTTGGGAGTTAGCTTGTGCTGTGCGGCAAACGCTTCGGTCGTGGTGTGATGGGCTTTCCGATAAGCCGCCACCTCCTCGGCCGTGGGGTTGCCCACGTAATGAATGGGGAAATGATGCTTTCGCTCGTAGAAATCTACTTCGAACGGCAGGATGGAAAACAATTCGGCCACATCGCGCCGAATGGCTTTGATGCGCCATTCTTTCCACGCCCAAATCTTAGGCGAGATGTAATAGTAGGCCGGAATGGTCGTATGCCGCTTCAGAAACTTCGCAATGCTGAGGTTAAACCCCGGATAATCCACCAGGATAACCACATCGGGATGCCAAGCCACAATGTCGCGTTTGCATTGCGCCATGTTGCGAAAAATGGTGCGCAGATGGAGCAAAACGGGCATGAAACCCATATAGGCCAACTCGCGATAGTGCTTCACGCATGTGCCGCCAACGGCCTGCATCTTATCGCCACCAAAGAAACGAAACCGGGCTTCGGCATCGCATTGCCGCAGAGCCTTCATCAATTCGGCGGCATGCAAATCGCCGCTGGCCTCGCCTACAAGGAGATAATATTTCATGTGTTGTGTTAAAAGTGGGTGTCCCAGCTGTGTATTTTCTGCAAAAACGAATAATCGGTGGTATCGATTTTCAGAGGTGTGACGGCCACACAACCATGCGCCAACGCCCATTCGTCGGTATCTTCGCTCGCCGGCTCGTCGTTCTGATAATGTCCGGCCATCCAAAAGTAATCGTAATTGTGGGGGTGCGTAAATCGTTCTACCTCGTTCACCCAACTTCCATGGGCCATGCGACAGGTTTTAATGCCTTTGAAAGGCGGCTGTGCGGGGAAGTTCACATTGAGGTAAACGCCCTTGGGCAAGCCTTCCTGCATCACGCGTTTCACCAGCGCGAGCACGTCGCTTTGCAGGTAGCTGAGGTCGGCATCCTCGTCGTCGTTACACGTAGAGAGGGCCATCGAAGGAATATACTTCATACAACCCTCCTTGGCTGCGCCGATGGTGCCCGAATAATGATGATTGACGGAGGCATTGTCGCCGTGGTTGATGCCACTGAGAATGAGGTCGGGCCGGCGTGCATGGCATAGTTCGCTCAGCGCCAACTTAATGCAATCAACCGGCGTTCCGTTGCACGACCACACCTCAATCTCGCCCATATTGTGGCGCTGCTTAAGGCGCAAAGGAACAGCAGCCGAGAAGGCACACGAGAAACCCGAACGTCCCGATTCGGGCGCACACACCAAAAGGTCGGCTTGATTTTTTAAAAATGAAACCAGCGTTTTAATGCCGTTAGCATGATAACCATCGTCGTTCGAAATTAAAATAAAGGGGCGATTTTGTGCCATTCTATCTGTTTTGAATTCGCCGCAAAAGTACTAAAAAAAAGTTTATTTATCGTGTTTCTCGCCCAAAATATGTACCTTTGCGGACAAAACAACGTTCTTAGAAATGGGAAAAATAATTGCATTAGCCAATCAAAAAGGTGGCGTCGGCAAAACAACAACAACCATCAATTTGGCCGCCTCGTTGGCTACGTTAGAAAAATCTGTGCTTGTGGTCGATGCCGACCCGCAAGCCAATGCCTCAAGTGGCCTGGGGGTTGACACCAAAGAGGTCGATTGCTCGCTCTACGAATGTATCATCGACCACGCCGATGTGCGCGATGCCATCTACACAACCGATATTGAAGGCTTAGATATTATCCCCAGCCACATCGACTTAGTGGGGGCAGAAATCGAAATGTTGAATTTAGAAAATCGTGAACGGGTGCTCAAAAACCTCTTAGACCCTATTAAAAAGGAATACGATTTCATCCTTATCGACTGTAGCCCTTCCTTGGGGCTCATCACGGTAAATGCACTCACGGCAGCCGATTCTGTGGTCATCCCAGTGCAATGCGAATACTTCGCCTTGGAAGGTATCAGTAAGCTGTTGAGCACCATCAAAATTATTAAGAGTAAGCTCAACCAGCAATTGGAGATTGAAGGTTTCTTGCTGACCATGTACGACAGCCGCCTGCGTTTGGCCAATCAAATCTACGATGAGGTGAAACGGCATTTCCAAGAGTTAGTGTTCAAAACCGTTATCCAGCGCAATGTGAAACTCAGCGAAAGCCCGAGCCACGGACTACCCGTCATTTTGTATGACGCAGACTCCACCGGCGCCAAAAACCATTTGGCATTGGCAAAGGAAATTATCAACAAAAACGCATAAGCAAACATCGCAATCATAGAAGGAACAGCAATGGCAGTGCATAAAAAGTTTAACACATTGGGGCGTGGTCTCGACGCTCTGATTTCAACCGACGCAGTTAGAACGCAAGGTTCGTCAACGATTAACGAAATCGCTATCGAGCAAATCCAGGCGAACCCCAACCAACCGCGCCGCGAATTTGATGAAGAAGCACTACAAGATTTAGCGCACAGCATAAAAGAAATTGGCATCATCCAACCCATAACGCTACGGCAGATTTCTGATAATCGGTTTGAAATCATCGCAGGCGAGCGACGCTGGAGGGCTTCGCAATTAGCCGGACTGAAAGCCATTCCAGCCTACATTCGCACCATTAAAGACGAGAATGTGATGGAAATGGCGCTCGTTGAAAATATTCAACGTGAGGATTTAAACGCTATTGAAATCGCCTTAGCCTATGAACATCTCTTAGAAGGTAGCGGCATGACGCAAGAGAAAGTGTCTGAACGCGTGGGCAAAAGCCGCACAGCCATCACCAACTATTTGCGCCTACTGAAATTACCTGCACAAATTCAAATGGCTTTGCAAAAGAAAGAACTCGACATGGGCCACGCACGTGCGCTCCTTTCTATCGATAGTCCTTCGTTGCAGATAAAAGTGTTTAAAGAGATTCAGAAACACAACTATTCGGTAAGAAAGGTTGAAGAATTGGCGCAAGCATTAAAGAACGGCGAGGATATAGACAGCGGGAAAAAGAAAATCGTGGCAAAAAACCAATTGCCTGAGCCGCTGAATGAAGCAAAAAAGATGCTCACTAATTGTTTGAACACAAAGGTGCAAATGAGTTATTCGGCTAAAGGAAAGGGAAAAATAAGTATTCCGTTTGCCAACGATGACGACCTGAAGCGCTTATTAAGCATTTTCGAACAACTAAAAGGAAAGGAATAATTGGTGATAAAGTTTTATCACGTCATCGCGATTGTCGTGCTGTTTGTGCTACCAACAACGCTTTGGGCACAACAAGAAAATGTAACGGTTGCTGTTGTGGCTGATCAACAACAAGGCTATACAGCCTCCATACAGATGCAAAAAGACAGCACAACACTCGCGCACAAAAGCCAGCAACCTCGCAAAAAGATGAAACGTGATTGGGCCACTTGGAAGCCCAATCCTAAGCGAGCATTATGGCTTGGGCTCATTCTTCCCGGCGCAGGACAGATTTATAACCAAAAGTTTTGGAAGCTACCTATTATATATGGTGGCATGGTGGGGTGTGCTTACGCCATTCAATGGAACAACCAAATGTATCGTGACTACGCACAAGCCTACATGGACATTATGGACAACGACCCCACAACAGCCAGTTATAAACAGTTTGTCCATTTAGGAACAACCATCAACAGCTCCAACATAGCGCGCTATCAAGAACTCTTTAGAAGCCGAAAGGAACGCTATCGACGCTGGCGTGATTTAAGTATCTTCACGATGATTGGCGTTTACGCGCTCTCGGTCATTGATGCTTACGTAGATGCTTCTTTGTCCGAATTTGATATTTCAAATGATTTAAGTTTGCGTGTAGAACCCACTGTGATCAAAACGGGTGCAACATCTAATCCACTACAAACTTCAGGAGTTGGATTACATTGCAGTTTAACCTTCTAAACGGCAAGACAATAAGGCACGCTACATGCACAAGAATAAGAAAGAATAATTTAAAATGAAGAAACTCTATTTATTAGTCTTCACACTTTTGTCTCTCCCCGTTGTAACGATGCAGGCACAAGTTGTAGATGAAAATGAGACGCATGATGACGAAACAGAAATTACCGTCACCAATGCAAAAGGGAAAAAGGAAGTCATCGACCTCCCAGAGGCAATGACAATGCAGTTAGACAGTTTGATGCACTTATACAACACCAAAACCTATCTACGTCCCGACACAACGTGCAACCTGCCCGATATAAATCCGGTTTATGACGCTTCGGTATATAAGCTTCGCTTAAGCAAGCTCCCAACCATTATCGAAATGCCCTATAATGATGTCGTACAAAAGTTCATCGACTTATATAGCGGTCAACTGCGACGGTCGGTCAGCTACATGTTGGGTGCACAGAATTTCTACATGCCCATCTTCGAAGAAGCTTTAGAAGCCTATGGTTTACCATTAGAACTAAAGTATTTGCCTGTCATCGAGTCAGCCTTAAATCCACGAGCTGTCTCACGTGTGGGCGCAACAGGATTATGGCAGTTCATGCTCAACACCGGAAAGCGCTACGGTCTAACCGTAAATTCTTTGGTAGATGATCGGCGCGACCCTGTGAAATCGTCGTATGCTGCAGCACACTATCTGAGCGACCTCTATAAAATCTACGGTGATTGGAATTTGGTGATAGCAGCCTATAATTGTGGCCCAGAGAAAATCAATCAGGCCATTCATCGCTCAAAGCAAAACGACTATTGGCAGATTTATCCCTATCTGCCTCGAGAAACGCGTGGTTATGTGCCCGCATTCATTGCAGCCAATTATATTATGAACTACTATTGCGAGCATAATATATGCCCCATGATGACCGAGCTTCCCGCAAAAACGGATACCGTCGAAATTAAACGCGATTTATATTTCGAGCAAATTGCCCATGGATTAGGCATCGACATCGACCAGATTGCCGCCCTTAATCCCCAATATCGTCGCAGCATCATCAACGGCAGTTGGCGTCCTTCTACGCTACGGTTACCGGCCATGTTGGTTACAAAATTCATCGACAATGAAGATTCGATTTACAATTATGTTCCAACCGACATGAACGCCAAGCGAACAGAAGTAGAAATTAACGACGAAGAGCCGACCATCGTGCGCTATAAACGCGTCTACAAGCACAATGCCTCGGCGAGAAAAGGTAAAAACAGACATGCCAAGAATAAGAGGGGCGCAAAAACAGCTTCAAAGAGTATTACCATCAAAGAGGGCGACACACTCTCTGAAATTGCAGCACGCAACAACACCTCGGTTGCTAAATTAAAACGGCTGAACGGCATTCAAGGCAGCAACATCCGCGCAGGCAAAAAGCTTAAAGTGAAATAACAAAAAAGAACGAAGAGCATGAGTGAGCATGAACTGACGGAGACGAGTCGTGAAATGTTGGATGAAGAAATGGTGACGCAAGCCTTTCAACATCTTTTAGACACCTATTTGGCTTCACGACATCGCAAGAAAGTTGAAATCATCACCAAGGCTTTCAACTTTGCCAAGCAAGCCCACAAAGGTGTTAAACGCCTTTCGGGCGAACCTTATATCATGCACCCCATCGCCGTGGCGCAAATTGCTTGCGAAGAGATGGGGCTCGGCTCAACCAGCATTTGCGCTGCTCTACTCCATGATGTCGTCGAAGATACCGACTACACCATCGAAGACATCGAAAACATCTTTGGCCCTAAAATTGCCCAAATTGTTGATGGGCTAACCAAAATCAGTGGCGGCATTTTTGGAGACAAAGCCTCGGCACAAGCCGAAAACTTCAAGAAATTGCTGCTCACGATGAGCGATGACATCCGCGTCATCCTCATAAAAATCTGCGATCGCCTGCACAACATGCGCACATTGGCTTCGCAACCTGCCAACAAACAATATAAAATTGCAGGCGAAACGCTCTACATCTATGCACCGTTGGCCAATCGCTTGGGACTGAATAAGATTAAAACCGAGCTCGAGGACCTGAGTTTCAGCTATGAGCATCCCGAAGAATATGCCGCGATTAAAAGCAAATTAGCACTGACACAAGAAAAGCGCGACGAGCTATTTGCACAATTCACACAGCCCATTCGAGAGGCCTTAGACCAAATGGGGCTGAAATACACGATTAAAGCGCGCGTAAAAAGTCCGTATTCTATATGGAATAAGATGCAAAACAAGCACGTAACGTTCGAAGAAATCTATGATATTCTTGCCGTCAGAATTATCTTCGAACCCAAGGTGCGTAGCGAAGAAATCAACGAATGTTTCAACATCTATGTGGCCATCAGCCGCATCTATAAAAGCCATCCCGACCGTTTGCGCGACTGGCTCAACCACCCCAAAGCCAACGGCTACCAAGCTTTGCACGTGACCTTGATGAGCAAGCAAGGACGCTGGATTGAAGTGCAGATACGTTCCGACAGAATGAATGAAATTGCCGAACAGGGATTTGCCGCGCATTGGAAATACAAAGATGGAGGCGAATACAGCGAGGACGAGACCGAGCTCAACGATTGGCTCAGCACGATTAAAGAGATCTTAGACGACCCACAGCCCGACGCAATGGACTTTTTGGACAGCATCAAACTCAACCTCTTTGCCTCCGAAATATTTGTCTTCACTCCGAAAGGCGAAATCAAAACCATGCCCGCAGGCTGCACCGCCTTAGACTTCGCCTTCCAAATTCACACCTTCTTAGGAAGTCACTGCATCGGCGCAAAGGTAAACCACAAGTTGGTGCCACTGAGCCACAAGCTCAACAGCGGCGACCAAGTGGAAATTCTCACCAGCAAGGCGCAACACGTGCAAGCTCGTGGATTAATTTCGTCTCAACCGCAAAGGCACGCGCCAAAATACAAGCCATCTTGCGGCGCGACAATCGCGAGATACAGCGCAAGGGCGAAGAGACACTCACCGACTGGCTCACGCGCAACCAGTTGGAACTCACCTCATCGGTATTAGACAAGTTGGTTGAGTTGCACCATTTACAACACCACGATGAGCTATTCGCAGCCATCGGCAACAAGCAAATCATCTTGGGCGACCAGGACCTCGACTACCTGTTGGGTAAAGATGTCAAAGAAAAAAGCACCACCACCTGGCGACGCTACGTGCCCTTTCTCCACGATAAGAAAACCCCTGCAACCACAGAGAAACCCAACAAACTGTCGCAGCTGTTCACCGTGGGTGCCGATTTCAAAAAGAAAAAGCCCGTCCTCATCAACGAAGAAAACATCAACACCTATGTGTTCCCAGATTGCTGCCACCCCATTCCGGGCGACGACATTCTGGGCTACATCGACAACAGCAACCACATCGAAATCCACAAGCGCGCCTGCCCCGTGGCCAGCAAGCTCAAATCGAGCTATGGCAATCGCATTTTAGACGCCAAGTGGGACATGCACAACCTCCTCTTCTTCGACACAACCATACAAATCAAAGGCATCGACCGCCAAGGCATGCTCTGCGATTTGGCCGAAGTGCTCTCCGAACAATTAGGCCTCTATATCCGCAACGTAAGCATCGGAACCAACGAAGGCATCTTCGAGGGGAAGATTGACGTGCGGGTGCACAACCGAAACGAAGTGGGAACCATCATCACCCAATTAAAAGGCATCGACGGTTTGCAAGAAGTGACCCAAATCATGTAAGCGCAGGCGCCGGCACATTTTTCGCTGCATTGTTTGTCACTTCCAACAAAACTTTATATCTTTGCACCCGATGTTCGTTATAAACATCATCAAAACAATAACTCGTGTAGGTGTAAAAATGAAAACAGAAAATAAAAATATTTCGACTTTTAACAGCTTTTATTTGGCAGAACCAAATAAAAGTGTAACACACACACACACACACACACACACACACACACACACAGGAGCGAGACCAATATAAAGGTACGCGCGACGCGCGCGTAATATACAACATAATCTCTTATAAACAAAGGGTGTGCAAGAAGTTTTTCATAAACTTTTTGCACACCTTTTTCGTGCCTATAAATGAACGAAAAAACAAGGAAAAGATAGTAGTAAAATGAATCATTTAAAATTGAAAGAAAATGAAAAAGCAAGTAAAGCGGGCCTACATCGCGCCTGCAATTGAAGTGTTTGCACTCGAAGTTGAGAACACCTTAGGAAAAACTTCATTCCACGGCGGCCACCTTGCCGGCGAAACAGCCGACGACGGCATTGATCAGGGCGGCGGTCACGGCATTGGTGACGTGGAGGAAGACGAAGGCGATTAACTTCTGAAGCGGTTTTTAGTAATATTAGTTTTTAATTAAGAAAAATGAAAATGAAACAAAACTTATTTTATGCAGTAGCCTTTGCTTTGGCTTTGCTGGGCTGCTCGCAGAATGATGTAACCGAGCCTTCGGACAAAGGTGGTGCCAAGACGGGAACGGCCTTCACGGGCAAGTCAAGCCCTCAAATGGGCGAAAATCCCGTGAGCCGCACCTCAATCGACTACGACCGCACGGCACGCACCATGACCTACTATTGGGAACCGGGCGACAAAATTTGGCTCAACGATGGCAACAACGCCGAGACCGAAGCCAGCAGCCGCGTGGCCAGCTCGAGCTTCTTCTTCACCACAGGCACCTATCACGCCCTGCATTACGACGTTTATTATCCCGGCAAAAACGCCACAGCTTATAACGCCGTGACCATTCAAACCACACAGACGCAAGCCGCACCCAACAGTTCCACCCATTTGGGCGATGCCGGAGACTGCGGCGTAGCCACGGCCGATCGGCAGAGCGATGGCGGATACACCTTCTCGCTGGCCCACAAGGCTGCCTACCTGTGTTTTTTGCCGCGCACCACCAACGTCACCGAAACGGGCTGGGTGATGACGGCCATTAAAGTGACAGCCAACAACAACATCGCCGGCAACTACACCCTCACCACCACCGGGCTCACCGGCACGGGCTCGTCAAACGAAATCACCCTCAACACGGGCAATTTCGACATCAGCAATGCTGCCACGAGCCTCGCCACCAACGGCGCCTACATGGTGATTGCCCCGGGCGTGCACACGCTCACCGTGGAATACACCGTGAAGAACACCAACACTGGCAACACCGGAACCATCGTGAAGCATCTCGATTCCAAAGACTACCATGCCAACACCCTCTACCCCCTCACCGCTCATCTGTTCAGCGAATATTCCAACACAAAATACTATCTGTGGGATGCCGAGCACGACATGTGGGAAGGCAAAACACCCGTAGACTATGCTTCTGGCCTATATGCTGAGTCTGATAAAATAACATTGTCGATGATAACCTATACTCCTATACCAGCTGACCAATATCGTTGGTTGAATAGCAATCCTCCCGAAGTGCCCAGCTTTACCATGGTACATGGCTACGGTAATAAATTCTATTATGCCACGCGCAAGGCCAAGGACTGCCCCAATGTGTGGGAATTGGCTTGGTATTACGACAAGGGCGATGTACATTGGGACGATGAAGCAGCTTTCCTGTTCCGCGGAAAGATTTATCATGGCGGCGTATGGATTAAAAAGCAAAGCGTGATAGCCGCAGAGAACAGCACCACGGTAGCCGCCCTTAAAAACACTTATCCCGGCGTGCACCATGGAAATACGGATGACCTGATTCATCCTGATGGTGGTACTGGTGGTATGGGATTTGAGAAAGCGACAGTACAGGGCGCCCCCTCCTCCGCAACACTCAAGAACTATTTCTTTCTGCCACCATTAGGCACCTATGGCGGAGAGTCTGGAGGGAATTTGATTCCTAATGATTGGAATAAACTTTATGGTTTAGGCACTTATGGTGCTTACATGTGCTCGAATACTTATGATCATACCACATGCTGGTATACATGGGCATTAGATTTTAACCGCACAACCGTAAGACTTAACAATATTCAGAATATGAGGAATGGTCTGCCCTTGTGGAAAGCGCAGTAACATGGTTAGTTCCCGGGGATCTAATCGATTTTTCAACG
>NZ_BAJQ01000067.1 GCF_000613785.1 Segatella oulorum JCM 14966
ACATCGTTTGCAGTGCATCGTCGAAGCCTTGTTTGCGACTATACATCGCTTGCAGTGCATTGTCGAAGCCTCTTTTGCGACTATACATTGCTTGCAGTGCATCGTCGAAGCCTCTTTTGCGACTATACATTGCTTGCAGTGCACTGGCGAAGCCTTTTCTTCGACTATAACTTGCTATCACGTCGGCAAACGCATCGACTTTGCCGACATACTTTGCAATCTTGCCAGAAAAAGAGGCACGAACGGTAGCATACCTCGCTGCCATGTCCGCCGAAAAAGGCTTGAATGGTGGAATGCTTGAGTGGCCTGATGCGCGATTTGAACCAAATATGGGGATGGAAAGGTGGGTTTGTGGGGAAGATGTGCGTGCGGGCGGTGTTATTTTCATCATTTGTAGGTATTGCAATCTTTTATGATTTGTTATAACTTTGCCAACGGAAAGATGTTGTCTCGCGTGCAGGTGAGGCAGCTTGCATTTAGGATAAAATTAAACATATAAAAGAATGAAAAAGAAAATCGTGTTGATGTTGGCCGTGTTGTTTGCGGCATGGTCGGGCATACAGGCTAAAACGGCGCTGTTGATAGTGGCACATGGGTCGCCCATGGAGTCGTGGCGCAAGCCCGTTTTGGACTTAGAGCCCATGGTGAAGCAGCAGTTAGCCAATGGCAAGTTGAAGGGCATCGACTTAGTGAAGGTGGCGCTTATGGAATATACCGAGCCTTCGGTGGCCTCAATGGTCAAGGCTTGTGAGGCCGAAGGTGCCGACAGCATCTTTGCTTTGCCCATTTTTATAGCACCATCGGGACATACCGAGGAGGATCTTCCAATATCTTGGGGCAGAAATACAATCCCTACGTGCGCGAGGAGTTGGCCGAAGAGAAAACCGAAATGGTGCATACACGCGTGCCCATCGTGCTGGGGCCGACGTTCTATTACAGCTATGTGCTGGAGAAAAGCATGCTCGATCGCATTCAAAGCCTATCGAAATCGCCGACCAAAGAGGCTGTGATTTATCTTGCTCATGGCGATGACGAGCGCATTGGCTTTTGGAAAGAGATGCTCAAGAACGTGGACCAATACACCAAGGAGCACACAAAGATTGATTATGTAGACCATGCGCTCATCGAAATGGGCCATGATTTTGGTAAAGAACTCATGCCCTTGCTCACCAAGGCGGCGCAGAAGAAGCAGCGCATCATCGTGCAAGGCATCTATCTGACATCGGATGTGAAACGCATGGCCGACCGTCATAAGATGGAGGATGTGCAGCGTGACTTAGTGAAAAGAACGGGTGTGGAGATTGTCTACAGCCCCGATGGCATTTTGCCGGCTTCGAGTGGTCGGGTGGTTGATTGGATTGTGGCGCAGACCCAGCAGTGGTTGGCCAGCAAACGTTAGGCAAATAGGCGTATGAAGAAGCTCGCAACGATGAGCCTTTTGGCCTTGATGGGTCTCTTTTGGGCGCCGCAACAGAGCGCTGCCGAGACGCGCAAACTCTATGGTTATGTTACCGATGCCAACAACGAGCCTCTTGTTGGGGTGAGTGTTCGGGTCTATCGCACGTCGTATGTCACGGTGACCGACCCGAAAGGTCGCTATCAATTAAGCGGCGATTGGGGCCGGGGCGCAACGCTTCTGTTCACATATATCGGTTACAAATCGCTGAAATTGCGGGACGAAGGACAGGAGCGAATGGACGTGAAGATGGAGGAATCGGCCACGGGAATAGGCGAAGTGGTGGTGAAGGCCAAGAGCAACATCAACGCCATCGACCTGCGTTCGAAAGCCGGAATCGTGGAGAATGTCGACATCAAGCGGCTCAATGAAAAGCCCATGATTGACCTCGGGCTTGCACTTCAAGGCATGATTCCGGGGCTGAATGTCATCAATCAGGGAGAATTGGGCACTGCTCCTCAGATTCGCATCCGTGGCAACTCGTCGTTCCGACGCGGCAATGTGAGCAACGAACCGTTGTATGTGTTGGACGGAAAGATTATCTCTGCCGAGACGTTCTATAATCTCAACCCGCAGGATATTGCCAGCATCAAGGTGCTGAAAGACGCAGCTGCGGGTGCGTTGTATGGCATTAAAGCTGCCAATGGTGTGCTCGAAATCAGTTCGCAACACGGCTATCAAGGCAAGATGATCGTCACCTATGGTTTGGATTTAGGACTGACGTTGCGCGGAAGGCGGGGCGTTCGGCTGATGGATACCGACGAAAAGTTGGAACTTGAGCGGCTGTTGCAAAACCCTTCTGCACCAGGCTATCGCTACAGTCGCGACTATTATGAGCGCTATTATGCCACCGATCCCCATAAAGAGCAACTCATTGCCGAGGGAGAACGGCGTTTGTCGGCGCTCAGAGCGGTGCATACCGATTGGTTTAAAGAGCTCATCCGCAACAATTTCTATCAGAAACATAATCTCAGCATCAAGGGTGGAAGCGGCACAACAACCTATTATCTCTCGGGCAACTATGCCTATCAAGGTGGCCGAATTGCCGGGAACGACAAGCGCCGCTTCAGCATTCGGATGGGGTTAGACCAGCAATTAGGCAAGATGGGCTATCTCATGTTGGGCGCTACGGGCGGTTATGCCAAGACAAATACCCCCAATGGCTCAACCTTCGACCCCACCTCGTTGGTTTATAACCTGAATCCCTATGAGTGGAAGACGGGCGAATTGTATTCCTACCCCAACCGCACTTACAGCGATTTGCTGTATCAATATCAGGCCGATGCGAGCGATAAGAATGCCGGTGTGGACGTAAACCTGACGCTCTCACCGTGGAAAGACCTGACACTGGCCTATGTCGCAGGGCTCGATTTCCTGCAAAACGACGGCCATCAGTTCACCCCTTCAACGGCTTATTCAGAGCAAAAAGACGGTGTCCCCGCAAATGCACGTGGCATATACCGTCGCACGAAAGGCACGACCACTAATCTGTCGAGCAATTTCCGCGCCACTTACAACCACGTCTTCGGTGGCGTTCATGACATAACGGTGGGCGCAAACGTCGACTATTACCTGTATAACTACGATGCAGTGGGCATCACTGGCTATGGTGTCGGCACCGTAGATGCGCCTTCAGCCATCAATAATGCGTTGCAAGGATTTCGTCAACCCGAGGTGAGAAACCCGAGAGACAAGAATGCGCAGATGGGTATTGGTGCCGTGGCGGGCTACACTTACAACACAATTTACGATCTTTATGCCACTTATAAGGCCGATGCGTCGTCAATTTTGCCGGCCAATAAACGCTGGAACGCAGCTTGGGCTGTTGGTCTTGGATGGACACCTACGAACTATTCCGGACTGAAAGACCTAAAAGCCTTGTCTAAATTGAACTTCAAAGTGGCCTATGGCGTGACGGCAAACCTCAATGGCGTGACATCTTCCAGCACAGTGGGCACTTTCATGTTTGGCGAACAAACTTACGAAGAGAGCCGGGCGCTCTCGCTGTTGTCACTTTATAATAAGGATTTGAAGGCCGAACAAAATAAGTCTTTAGACGTCGGCATGAACGTAGAGCTGTGGAAACGTGTCACGTTGGATGTGAATTGGTATAACCGTCGCACCGATCAGGCGCTCTTGGATGTGCCGATTGCTACCAGTTCGGGCTTCTCTTCGTTGAAGCGCAACATTGGTGTTTTGCAAAATCAAGGCATCGAAGTGGGACTCAACGGGCGGATATGGGATAGCTTTGACTGCCGTTTGACCGTCGGAGGCAACATTGCTTACAACAGCAATAAGGTCATAAGCCTTTATTGGACCGATAAACTCTACTTGGATGAGCAGTCGGTTGTGCCCAATTATGAGGTTGGAAAATCCTACGATATGATTTATGGTGTCCATTCGTTGGGCATCAATCCACTCACCGGTTATCCCGTGTTTCTTACGCCCGATGGCCGTGAGAAGCAGGGAACAGAGCAGCTGACGCGCGACGATTTCGTTGCCTTGGGTCACCTGACGCCCCCTTATTCGGGCAGCTTCTATGCCAATTTCTCCTATAAGCAGTTCGATTTCGATATTTCTTTCTATTATGTGTTGGGTGGCAAACAGCGTTTCAACTATCAGTATGTGCGCAACAGCGATAATGCCAACTATAACGCAGTGGCCGGACAAACGGCAAAGATGTGGTTTAAAAGGGGCGATGAATACAAAACGTATTGGACACCTTTCTATACACAAAGCGTTGCGGAAAATAATCTTGTGCTCTATTCCAACTCGCGCACGGTGGGTAACAGCAACTATTTAAAACTCTCAAGTTTCTCCATGCGCTATCGCATTCCGTCGCGTTGGCTCCATCGTGTGATGCCTTTGGTGCAATATGCCAACGTAGGATTGCAGGGCTCGAATCTCTTTACGTGGACCAACTACAAGGAGTCCGACCCTGAAAGCGGCACCTTGGCAGGCACCATGCAGCCCGTTTTCACCTTTCATCTCAACTTAACATTTTGATAAGAGACAATGAAACAACATCTACCGATATTCAAAAGTGTGGCCATCGGTGTGCTTTCAATGGCTTTTGCCGCATGTAATCTGAACATACCGCCGCAAGATCAGTTCTCCGATCCCGATGCCATCAAGACGGTTTCGAATGCAAGGTCGCTCTTAGCTTCGGCCTATTTGGCCTATCCCCACGAAGAATATGCGTTTTCTTTGTTGGGCAACGATTTCGTTCCGACCTCGCTTTCGATAAAAGATATCTCGTCATTGCACCTTTATAATTGGGACGACCGCGAGATAAGCAAACTTGCGCCTACGCTTTGGCAAGGCTATTACAATGTCATTGCACAGTGTGATGCTTTGCTTGAACGCATGCAAGCCGTCGAAACGCAAGGGCAAACAGAGGGAACCGAGAGACAAGCCATCATTGCCGAAGCCAAAACTTTGAAGGCTTTGAGCTATTTTCAGCTGCTTCGTGTGTTTGCACCGGCCTACGATTTAAATCCCGAGGCACCGGGCATCGTTTTGAAAACGCAGCTTGGCATCGAGGATAAGCCACGCGCTTCCATCCGCGATGTCGTGGCTATGATACGCCGTTTGCTGACCGAGGCCGTCCAAACGCCGCACGATCCGGCACGCAATGGCTGGCTCTCGCAAACAGCTGTGCAGTATCTTTTGGCCGATTTGGCGCTTTATGCGGGCGACAACGAAGCGGCCATCACCTACGGAAAAAGTGTTCTCGGCAAGAGCAACGATGCTTATTTCACCCCCGATGGCATCAACAGTCTGTGGCAATCCAACAGCTATCCGGGGCGCATTTTTGCCTTCAACATCCACACTTCCTACTATGCCGGCATTCAAAGTAGTGCCCGAGAAGGAGATTATTTCTGCCTCAATCCACAGTTAGACTACGTGGCTTCGGATGTCCGTCGTGCCTCTTTCGTCTATCCCTTTGTGATGGATGGCACCGGCAGAACGCTCTTCGGCAAGTATAACCGGGCCAACAAAACCAATCAAGCCATTGGCTATATCAACACGATGCGCTATGCCGGCGCCTATTATATCGTTGCCGAAGCCTATTGTAGAAAGGGGAATACCGAGGCTGCACGCACGCTGATGAATCATTATTGGCATTGCATTGGCGTGGCCGAAGCACCTGCCGGCACCTCTAATCAAGTGCTTTTGCAACTCATTCTCACCGATAAGCAACGCGAGTTTGCCGGCGAAGGTATCAACTTCTTCGACCTCAAACGCACGCATCTCGCTGCTTTGCCTCGCCAAACGCAGTGGGGCACCGGCACGAGCAACACCATTTCGACCGGCGATTACCGCTGGTGTTTCCCCATTCCGGTATCGGAATATCGTTTCAACCGCGTAGAACAGAATGCCGGTTGGCCTTCCAATTAAACGAAAAAACAAACAGATGAAACATATATTGAATACGCTTCTTGCAGCTATAGCGTGCGTTTTGGCAGGCTGTCAGGCACAAGATGCACCCCAAGAAACCATGACCAACGGTGTGGAATTGACCATTCCGGGCAACGCAATCCTGTCAGAAGACGACACGGCAAGCGTTTTTGTGCATGCGATGATTGCCTTTGCGCCTCAGCAACGCGAGTCGGTAAAGTTGTCTTTCCTGGGCAATGAAAAGGCCATTTTGCATGCCGATAACGATGAGTTGGTTTTCAATCCCGGTCAGAAAGAGGTGGTCTTCCGCGTGAAATCGAATGGAAAGCATTTGCTTGCAACGCCTCAATTGGTGACCGTGCAAGTGGCTTCGGCTTCCAATCCGCTCATCAAGGGCTTTGGAAAAGGTGCTCAAATCACGATGAATCCCGATGCTGACGTACCCCTTCTGACGCCAACACAGTTGCAGTTGATTACTGATGTGCAGACGAAATATGGCATCAACCTGAGCCGTTTGTTGGGAAAGATTCCCGTAGAAACCACTATCACATTCAATAACGATGATAAGGAGGGCTTCTTTCAAGGACAAGCACAACGCGTTTACAAGGGTTACAGTGTGATAACGTTGAGCGATGATGCCACCGTTGACCATCCCAAACTGAAACTTTTGAGCAATCCCATGGGATTAACCACCTTCTTATATGATGTGTTGAAGCGCAAAACGGTCGACGACAACGAGTTTTTTATGAATACCCCCTATGGAAAGGCGGCCGTGAAAGCCATTCATTACGACGAGCGTAAGGAGACTTTCGAGGCTTCTTTGGATGGGATTGCCTTCAATCCCGTGAGCAAAGCCGTCACCTTTGTGGGCGAGAAAGAAGATGTTTATGGTGACAAAGTGGCCGGATTACCCTTTGCTTACAACTACTCTGCATGGAACAGGCTGTTGGAAGAGAAAGCAAAGGGCACCATTGTCGAGATTGAAGAGGGTGGAAACTTGGTGGGATACACCATCGATGACGACTTCCTGATGATGGGAGGCTCGCTGGATCCCAATAAATTTTTGGGCGTAAGTGCCATTGATAGCGATACTTTTGGCCACGATCCGAGCGATTGGGTAGCTCCTTCGGCATCGGTTGATTTCGAAAAGGGCAAGCTGTCGTTTGTTTTCCCATGGGACTTTGCTGACGGAAATGGTTACGAACAGGTGCGTGTTGTCTACACCATGCACCCCTAAGAAACGTTTATTGTATGCAGAAAAAGCTTTTATGGCGTCTTTTTTTGGGCGTTATGATGCTGCAATGTATGCCTCTTTATGGTGTAAAAGCAATGACTTTACACCATAAAGAGGCATATATTACATTGCCAAAAGGCACCATTGAAGGACAATTTGACAATGGGCTGCGCTACATCATAGTGCCCAACGGGCTTCCGAAACACAGTATTGAGGTGAGATTGGTCATGAATGTGGGGTCGTTGCAGGAGGAAAACGACCAGCGCGGAGGTGCTCACTTCTTGGAACACAGTGCCTTTATCGGCACGAAACACTTTCCAAAGCGTGCGCTTATCGACTATTTCGAGCGGCAAGGCATGAAATTTGGCCGTGACATCAATGCTTTTACGGGCTTCGATCGCACGATTTACTGGCTTTCGTTACCCCATCATTCAGCCCACGACAGCGTGCTTGATTCCACCTTTTTAGTTCTGCGCGATTGGCTCTGTGCTATTTCTTTCGATAGCGATCGCGTCAGAAAAGAGCGCGGTGTGATTATTGAAGAGTTGCGCAGCTATCAGCAAAACGACGACTTTTACGCTTTGAAGATTGGGCATGGCCGCTATGCCGAGCGCCTTCCCTTGGGCACATCAAGCGATATTAACCGCATTGACAGCCGGCGATTGCGCGCCTATTACGAACGTTGGTACACGCCATCGCATGCCACGGTGTTGGTCATCGGGCAGGTAAAGGCCGAGGAGGTGATTGCCAAACTGCGCGAAACGGTGGGCACCATTCCAAGGAAAAGCAGCGAAAGGACGGTCCGATGCGTGCCGTTGACCTATGCCCGGGGTGCCTCTTGGATGCAGATTACCGACAGCTTGCAGCGTGAAAGCAAGCTGGAACTCATCATTCCGCATACCACTTTTGCAGGAAAGACACTGCAAGATGCTGTCAACAAGCAACGTATGCGCATGCTGGTGCAATGCCTTTCAAACCGTTTGGCGGCCGATAGTGTACACGGTGATGTGTCGAATAATTGGTATTTGGCCGACAAGGACCATTTTGTGGTAGCCCTTCGTGGGGCATCAGCAAACTATTTGGCGCAGCAATTAGCCGGTGTCGGCAATGAATGCAGACGATTGTTGCAGCTGCCTTTGGATGCAAACGAGCTGCAAAGGCTCATCGATGCGCGTTTGGCACAGTTGCAACCCGACACGACTCAGCATCTTTCGGCCGATTTATGTGATGATTTCATCGATTATATCACGGCTGGAGATCGTCCGCTTCGCGATGCCAACGATGTGGAATGGGTGCGCAAACAGGTGGCTGCGACTACGAGTCGGCAACTGCAAACGCTTTTGAAAAGGTTACTTTGCGCCATGAAACGTAGTCGGTTGTATGCCTATACCGTTGCAACGGGCGGGCAAAACGATACACTACTCACTGCTCAGCGGGCTGATGAAGCATGGAAACAGGGTTGGCGGCGCCCAATAGTGCCCTATATCGATCGGCATATCGTGGTCGAAAACGACACTGTGGCCTTGCCTTTATGTTTGAAAACGCCGGCCAAAGTGAAGCCGGGAAGCGTGAAAAGCCAACGCCGATGGCCCGAACTGGGGCTCAATGATGTGCAGCTTACCAATGGAATCAGGTTGTTAGTGCGCCCCACCATGGACGAAGACCACACGCTTTTCTTGGCAGCTGTGGGACGAGGCGGCACGGCTGACCTCCCTCCTGCAGCGCTTTTGAAGTATCATGATGCAGTGAGCTATGTGGATATGGGCGGTTTAGCCAAGGTAACGAGCGACACCTTGCTCTCGGTGATGACCCAAGAACAGCTGTCAATGACCGTGGGTGAGGATGCGTTTTGGCATCAGTTGTTGGCCTCTTCGCCGGCAAAGAAAGCCACGGAGCTGTTTAATTTGGTGTACGAAAAGTTGTGTTTCCCCGGTATTAATCGTCAGGATTTTTCCGAGTGTGTGGCTAATGAACAAGCCGATGCAGGCAAGACGACGCTCCTTGACAGGCTGTTGGCACACGATGCCGACCGTTTAATGACCAACACCATCGACTCTTTGGTGGGCGATGGGGGAGCAATGAACAAGGAATGTGCCATGAAAGCTGCTTTGGAAACCCTGAATATCGATACGCTTACGCACTATTACAAACGCTTGTTTGCCAATCCATCGCAGCTCACAATTATTCTAACAGGCAACTTTGATGAGGCCGATGTGACGGCGAAAGCCATTGCAACCTTCTCGCAGATGGTGCCTCAGGCAGAGTCTTTGCCTCGTAAAGAAGAACCGTTCAGGAGGGAAAACAAAGTCTTTGTGAAGGGCTTCGAGGGTGGAAACGACCATCAGACGGTGGCGCATTATGTGTTTGCGGGCAACTATAAGCCTTCGCTTCAGGCTTCGTTGACCATGAAATTGATGCGCGATGTGTTGCAAGACCGCGTGCTGCAAGTGTTGCGTGAGCGTGAAAATATCGTCTATTCGCCCTACGTTGACATGTATTACAGTGGCATTCCGCAGCAGAAATACCATTTCATGGTGACACTTTCGTTGAAAGATGAGAACCGTAAACGGGCGGAAGAACTGCTGAAAGGTATGCTCGATGCGTTGAAGACACAGCCTGTTTGCACTGCCGAACTCGAGAAACTGAAACGTTCTTTCCTCGTGACCAAGGACAAAATACTCAACGACAAGGCACCTGCAGAGTGGAAAACAACCCTGATGTCGTTGGTGAAAAATGGTGAATCGTTGAGCGATTTCAATGATTATAGCGCCTGCTTGGGAAGCATTACGCCCGAGATGGTACGGGAAATGGCCGGCAGGATGTTGGATTGGAACCGAAGGATAGTGGTCTATAAATCACAAAAGCAATAAAAATGACAAAGAAATTCAGAATGATTTGGCTGCTCATGGCGGTGTTTATGACAGTCAATGTGTCGGCACAGCAGCAGCCGGAAGCCTATCGTCTTTATGACAACAAGGGTAAATCAATCAGTTATGAGCAGCTCGTCAAGAACCTTTCCAAGGCAGATGTGGTTTTCATTGGCGAAATACATAACTGTGTCATCACCCATTGGATGGAGCAAAAGTTGCTGGAAAGTCTTTACAATGTACACGGAGCGCAGTTGAAAATGGGCTTGGAAATGTTTGAAAGCGACAATCAACTCATTTTAAATGAGTATCTTCAGGGGCAGATTACAGGCGAACGATTTGAGGATGAAGCGCGCTTGTGGCCCAATTACAGTACCGATTACGCCGGCTTGATTGGCTTTGCGCGCGAACATCATGTGCCGTTGTTGCCACAAATGTGCCGCGTCGTTATGCCACTGCCGTGAAAAACCATGGTCTTGCCTATTTGGATTCGTTCTCAACCGAAGCAAAAAGTTACATGGCACCATTGCCTATCCACTTTCAATCAAATGAAAATGTTGAGCAGGGCTTTGCACTCATGGGGATGATGGGGAAGAATAAAAATGCCGATCCGCACCGCATTGCCGAGGCGCAGGCCATCAAAGATGCTACGATGGCCTGGCGAATTGCCCAAAATCTGCCGGGGAAGTTGATTCATTTCAATGGGAATTTCCATTCGGATAGCCGTGGGGGCATCATCCCTTATCTGTTAACATATAAGCCGGGGGTGCGATATGTGGTGGTGAGAGCCGTGCGACAGGAGGACATTTCGCACTTGGATGAGGCCTATCAAGACATTGCCGATTATTATATTTGCGTGCCCGAGGATATGACGACGTCGTATTAAGCAGGGCATTTAATATAAATCCCCAATCGGTTTATGAGCAGCTGTACAGATTTTGTTTGTGGGTTGCTTGGCTGTTCTGTTGTCCGTTCTCTGAGTAGCCTGCTGCACTTTTAGCCAAGTGATAGGTCTACTGCCCGCCTTCCCGCTTCAATCAGGGGGAAAATAAGACAAAAGAGGGTGCTATTTATCATTCTTATTACTTTTATTATAGAAGTGATAGAATTATTGTACGTTGTCAAACGAAAGTGCACAACTTGCCCCTTAATTTAGTTTGGGGTTTTAGTATGAATT
>NZ_BAJQ01000066.1 GCF_000613785.1 Segatella oulorum JCM 14966
GACGCGCGACCCTCGGGGGTAAAAATTCTATTGCGAATTCTTACCAACTGCCCTCCGTTGGTAAAAATCCCATTGCAAATTCTTACCAACTACCCTCCGTTGGTAAAAATCCCATTGCAAATTCTTACCAACTACCCTCGGGGGTAAAAATTCTATTGCAAATTCTTACCAACTACCCTCGGGGGTAAAAATCCTATTGCAAATTCTTACCAACTACCCTCCGTTGGTAAAAATCCTATTGCAAATTCTTACCAACTACCCTCCGTTGGTAAAAATCCCATTGCGAATTCTTACCAACTGCTCTCGGGCGTAAAAAAAAACACTGTCGTGGGGCTGGCGACAGTGTTTTGGGGAGGATGTGCGGGCTATTTAAACGTGCGTTTGCCCTGTTGCGGCTTGGGACGCACGATGATTTCGCGTTGCCGTGCCGTGGACAGCACTTTTTTGGCCACGGCCGCCACGTCTTGTGGCGTGAGCGTGCGGAAGATGGGTGCCACCTTGGCACTTTCTTCGGGCGTCAGCTCTTCGCCCGTTTCGGCATAAATGTTGAGCAGTCCCATCCACAGCGACGGATTGTCTGTGCTCGGGTTCTGCGGTGCTTCTTCGTCGACCGCCAAGGGAATCATGGCTGCTTTAAACGCATCGGCCGAGAATTTTTGTGCTTGCATCTCGTCGAGGGTTTGACGAACGAAGGCCGTCACGCGGGCAATGTGCTCACTTGCCGTCGAGAGGTGTATGCTGAGGTCTTCGTGGGCTGCGGGCTGCACGTTGTAGTTGGCTTGCACGCCGATGGTGTAGGTGAGCTGCTCTTGTTCGCGCAACACGTCGAAGCAACGGCGTTCCACCATGCTGCGCAGCACCTCGAGGGCACTCTGCTCGCGTTCGGTGAGCTTCATGTCGTTGCGCCACGAAAGTTCGATTTCGGCCATATCGTCTTCGATGTCGGCTTCAAAAGTGTGCTTGATGCTGGGTGCTTTCGAAGCGAAGTCAAGATTGTGCATCGTTGGCTTTGCCGTTTGCGATTGGCCAGGCAGCGCGGCAAGATAGCGGCAGACCAATTCGCGCGCCTGCGTCTCGGGCAAATTGCCCACAAGGCAGAAGGTGAAGCGTGCCGCATTGCCGAAATGTGCCTCGAACTGTGCTTGGAGCTTGTCCTGCTGCATCGCTTGGAAGAAGGCCTCGTTTTGCTGCGGATTGAGCGGGCTGACGGGGTAGAGCAGCTGCCGAATGGAGTCTTGCACGGCTTCCATGCCCGTAGTTGCCTTGTTGGCTTGCAAATAGCGGTTGCGCTGCAGATATTTGTCGAACACCGTGGGGCTGAAGTTTTGCCGCGTGAGCACTAAATAGGCGAAAGCGAAGAAGTTGTCGGCTTGTTGCGCGGGTGCATTTCCGCCCAGTCCGTCGGTGTAGTCTTCGAGCGAGAGCGTGAGGTTTAAATCCTTGCCTTGCAGCCAGCTTGCCAACTGGTTGCGGTTGTAACGATAGAGCCCCGACTGCATGAGTAGGGCGCGCATGGCCGTGTAGTTGGGCAAATCGTTGGGCGCCACCATGGCTTTTCCGCCCTCGGCCGATCCGGCAAAAAGAAATTGCTGTTGGGCATTGGGCAGATATTTGTAGATGACCTTTGCGCCGTTGCTCAGCGTCCACATTTTGGCTTGCAAGGTTTTGAGCGGCTTTTCGGCCACGATTTTCCCCGGTGTGATGTTGAAATCGATGAGCTTTTGGATGGGCTTTTCGGGTGCAAAAGCAATGTCTGTTGGTTGGGGATGATGGAGCGCTGCGAGGAACGTCTGCTCGTTGAGATGCAGCTCTCCGGGGCGTTTCTCGTAGGTGACGAAAGCCAAATTGTCGTTGCTCAGCAGGCCGTGCAACCAGTTGTTGAGGTCTTCGGGCTCAAGCTCCACTAACGTTTCGATGTTGCGATTGATTTGCGTGCGGAAGTCTTGAATGGGCAACCCCCATAGGAAGTTTTGTTTCAGCAGCATCAGCACGTTGTCGGGTGTGCCCAGTCCTTTAGCCTCCAGCACGTCTTTCATGCCATTGTAGAGGTTGTTTTTCTCGGTTTCAAATTCCTCTTTCGTAAACCCTTTTTCGGCTAAGTCGTGGCGTATGGCGAGCATTTGCTGCAACGTTTGCTGCGCCTTTCCCTGATAGGGCACAGCATCCCATGCCATTTGATAATAGTTGCGCACCAAAGGCGACAGGCTTACTTCGGCGGCAATAAATGCTTCTTTCTCGGCATTTTTGAGCATTGCAAACCGTTTGGGGGCTAAGGTGTTGAAGAATTTGGTGAAGAGAAACTGTCGGGTGCGCGCTTCTTCGGGTGCATCATCCCTCACCTCGTAGCGCTGATAAAGGCCAAATGAGGCACTTTTGTTTTCCTTGTCGACGAATGGCAGAAAGAGTGGCGTCGCATTGTTGGCAATGCTCCGCACATCGGATGCAACGGCTGGCGCCTGTTGGTTGGGCAGCGATTTGAAGGTGGCGATAATGGCTTGTTCGGTTTTGTCGATGTCCACGTCGCCAATAATCGCGATAAACTGCATGTTGGGGCGATACCATTTGTCGTAGAACGCTTTCACCTCTTTGCCTTTAAAGGTCTCAAGAATGGCTTGCGTGCCAATGACATTGCGCTGCGCATAACGTGAGTGGTTGTAAACGACGGGTGCGATAGCATCGGTTATCCGGCGATCGATACCTGCACGGTGGCGCCACTCTTCGAGAATGATGCCGCGCTCTTTCTCAACATCTTTGGGCAGAATCTTGATACCGTGGCACCAGTCGCGTAGCACGAACAACATCTGTTGATTGAGTTTTTCGTCAGTTGTGGGCACGTTGTGCACGGCATAACGCGTATCGTCAATACCCGTAAAGGCTTCGAACTCGTTGAGATGATTGCTGCGCAAAAAGTTCATAATGCCGTTGGGAAAGTGGTCGGTGGTGTTGAAGGCCAAATGCTCGAGCACGTGAGCCAATCCTATTTCGGCATCGTTCTCCAAAATAGCGCCTACGTTTTGGTACAAATAATATTGTGCTTCCTTCGTGTCGCTTCCGTCGTTATAAATATAATAGGTCAGTCCGTTGGGCAACTTTCCCTTCCGCAATCCTTTGATGGTGGTTTGCGCTGTGAGGGTTGTGAGCACCAACAGGCAGAAGCATGTGAGCGCAAAAAGTCTTTTTAAAGCAGGTTGTGACATACGCATGTTGTCTGTTGTGTTATTTTTCGAGCAGTTCAAGTGTGGCAAGTTTTTGCTTAATGGCACCTTGCAGCATCGCTTGTGGCATCTCCATGTTTTCTAATCTCAGCGTCTCAGCAAACCCTTGGTTATAGTATTGGCGTGCCTTGTCGTAGTTTTTCAACTCACGATAAGAGTCGCCAATCATCACCATATAGTTCACACGATCCATGATGGCATCGTCTTGTGCCAGCGCTTTCTCTACCCATTGAATAGCCACTTCGTGATCTTTGGGCTTGAGAACCTTTCCTGCTGCGGCATAAAGATTTTGTGCAGCTTTTCCATAATCGGCTGCTTGGAGGTTGCTGCCCATCTTTTCGAAATAGGTTTGCATGGCTTTGATGTAGCCATCGACATCTTTATCTTTATAAAGATTGAACAAGGCGTCATTGTAGAGCTTGGCCTTCTCATAGGGATTGATCGTGGTAAGGCCGATAACATCATAGGCTTTGCCATATTTTGTTTTCACATTTTCCACATACTCCTTATACTTTGCGTTGCCTTCCTTGGCCAAATCTTCGGCAAAAGCGTCGTTGGCCTCTACAATATAATAAGCAGGTGCTTTGCCCACCGCTTTCATCCATTCGTCTAAATGGTCGTTCATCAAGTCAACAATATATTGCTTGTGCGCTTTGTCGTCGCTACCCTCTAAACTCAAAATAATGCGATAGTCATTCTCGTTGATGAGCTGGTTGGGGGCTTTTGCTGCGATATAGTTGCGATAGAGCTTCTGCAAGCGTGTCACCCATTTGTCGGCTTCCATACCTTCTTGTGCCTGCAAAAAAGCTGGTGCTTTGAGCAATAAGGTTTGTTGCACGCTTAAATCATTGTTGTTGGCCTTGTATTGATTGTAGAGTTGTTCAAAGCTGACACTTTCTCCGGCCGCAATCTTTGCCGCTTCCAACAACTCGTTCTGATCCATTGCACCCATATTTACTGACAGCGCTTTGCCGTCTGGGGCGATAAAGGCGAGGGTAGGATAGGCTTCAACCTTGTAGCTTTTGGCAATATCCACATTCTCTTTCTTTTCGGCGTCAATCTGAATGTTGATAAAGTGCTCGTTGAAATATTGCCCAACTTCGGGGAGGGTAAACACCGTCTTGGCCATTTTGCGGCAGGGCACACACCAAACGGCATAGAAGTCGACAAAGAGTGGCTTGTTTGCGGTTTTCGCTTGTGCTAAGGCTTCTGCAAAGGTTCCTTGAAAGAACTTAATTCCTTCTGAAGTATTTGCTACGTTATTCTGTTGCGATTGCGCATGAATTGTGAGGCAAAAGATAGCCATTAGCGCAGTAAAGAGATAGTATTTTGTTTTCATCTTCGTGTACTTTTTAATGTTGGTTTTATGATAAGGGCAATTCATCGTCTGTAACAACCACTTTAAACACGTTCTCTAAGAGTGCCTCGTGGTCGTCGTTAAAGATGCGGAATGTTAAGTAATAGTGTCCGTTGGGTAATTGTTTTGTCGCTTCTTGTGTTACAACAACCATTCCTCCAGCCACAGAAATCAGCTGCTCATGATAGAGTTTCATAAATAATTGAGCAGCTGCGGCACTGTCGGCTTTCACATGTGCCAATTCATAATTGATGGGGTGTGTGCCTGCTACGCCTTGAATGCGTGTTGAGACAAAGGGAATTTTCTCGATGTATTGCTCGCTGGTGGGATCAACATTGTGAAAGGCGTTGATGGAGTCGGGGGAAAACGAGGCTCCAGTTGTGCGCAGATAGCCCACCTTCATGTGGCTGCACGCTGTGCAACATAATGTAAATAGCAGCGCCATGCCTGCCATGTAGAGCATGTTGGTTTTCTTTTTCATTGTCGTTAAAAATCATTTAAATTGAAGTTATAATCTAAAGCGTGTACCACACCGGTTTGCGTTTCGATGTTGCATGAGCCGACATGTGACGTTCGTGTAGTGGTGGGCGATACCAAATAAATTTGCACAGGCCCTGTTCCTGGAACATTATTATAGGGTTCCTGGAAGCTATAAATCCAAAGTTGCCGCCCCGAAGCCATCGTAAACATTTTACCTCCTTTACCGATAGGTGTAGACGTATCGGTCGATTGTGTGCCACGCTTAAAATCGTCCAACATCATGTGTTTAAGAAGCACACCATTTAAAATAAATGTTTTGCAATCGTTGACGGGAATATCAGAAACCTTTTCCAAACCATTCTTCTTTAGATAGCGTCTAATGGTGTGGTTGGTAGGACCAAAGAACGTAAAATCTTTGCCATAAGGGCTGTTGCCTTGAAAGAGTGGAATGAGGTCGGCACGTTTAGCCATCACGCGGAGCGAGTCCCAGTTATACGAGTCTTCGCCAAAATAATCCCACATCGATTTCTCGTGCTTCCCATTGGCTAAGCCCGTATCTTCAAAATTATATTGGGTGCAACTTGTAGCCAACAATGTTGCTACAAAGGCTGCGAAAAGAAGTCTTATTTTTTTCATTTGATGTTGCATCTTATTTTATTCGTTATTAATTATACGCTTGCCAATAGGGTTTCTGGCGCAACCGATTGTTAATAATGTGTCCATCTTTATCTTGCCAAGCATCTTTTGGCAACGGTAAGAAGAGTGCACCATTCAGAATTTCACGATTGGTGAGCAGTTTAAACTTTCCTTGAAGCTCGTCCTTCACGTAACCATTGCGAATAATATCGGCATAACGCGCGTCGTTTTCGCCAATAAACTCCTTCTCACGTTCGCGGAAAATAGCTTTCTTAAGACCTTCGGTGTCGTAGATAGAAGGGTAGGTGAGCGCACCAGCTCGTGTTCGGATGCGATTTAAATCGGCAATGGCATTGGCATCGTTGTGCAACTTCTGATAACATTCTGCCCGCAGAAGATAGATGTCGGCCAATCGCCAGTAAACATAATCGGCATCAACCGTTCGATAACTCTTTTGACCGGGAGCTATTTGATCGGGGTCCATAATGGCTACTCTGAACTTATTCATGAGGGCATAGTCTTCACCATCAACACATGTGGCGTGCCCCAGTCGTAGAAAAAGGCTTGCAAGCGCTGGTCACTTGCATCAGGGAAAAGCTCGTCTACTGTTGTTTTGTACAGTTGATAAGTGGTGTTGGTTGGAAGATCGGCCAAAGTTTGATCTTCTCTCACAGGCCAACTGACAAAGTTTCGTGCCACTTCATTGGGCGAAACAACATAGGCTGACCGTGTTTTGTCAAAGAGCAAACTGAAGATGGCCTCAGGATTGGGACTCTTTTGATTTGACAGATACGTGCAAAGCTCTTCGGGATTGCTGCATAGCTGATAATTTCCAACTTGGCCGTTAATGAGCTTTGTGGCATATTCAACCGATTTCTGATAATCGGCCTGCGCATTTCCTTGCAGGTGATAGAGTTCTGTCACGCTTCCTTTCCAAGCATAAATCTGTGCCAAAAGTGCTGCAGCGGTTCCTTTTGAAGCGGTTTGTCGATTGGTGATGAGTGCTCCGTTGATATCCGTTAGCTTATCAAAGGTGGGCAGGATCGCAAAAGCTTTTTGTGCATGCACTACGGCAGCGTTCAGCACTTCGGATTGCGAAGAAAGGGGATAGGGTTTAATCACCGATGAATTTTCGGTGATGATGGCTTCTCCATAGCGTTGTGCTAACAGGAAATAAGCTAAGCCTAAACCAAACTCGGCTTGTCCCATGTGGTAGTTTCTGCGCTCCTCAGGCAGACCTTTTGCTCTGTCAATGTTATCAAGCAGCAAGTTTGATTCGAAGATAATGTCATACAATCCTTTCCAAGAATAATCGCTTGAAAGCACTGTGCGAGGGTTCCATTCGCGCACTTGCGTACCATCCAACAGCGCATCCAATTTTATACCCGCTGTAGCAAAGACATAATTGTTGCCCACAACAGTATTGATGAAATACTGAATAGATGTGGTGGTTGCATTCACCTCTTTCTCGGTGTTGAAAGAATTGCTGTAGGTTAGTCCGTTCTCGGGTTGCAAATCGAGGTTGCAAGCACAGAGACCGAAACTAACTATTGAGAGAAGTATTATTTTTTTCATACGCCTTAAAACTTTAAATTCACGCCGAAAGTAATCTTTCGGTTCAGAGGATATTGTGTACCATCATCTTTTCCCGTGTAGGGATTAATCACCTCTGGGTCGACTCCTGAATAGTTTGTGAGCAAGAATAAGTTCTCGCCGCTGAGATAAAGGTTGACATCCTTAATGAATGTTCCCTTTAGCCATTGCTTGGGCAACTGATAACCCAGCACCAATTGTTTGAGTCTGATGAAGCTGACATTCTCAATATTGGAGTCAACATTGCCGTCGAACTGTCCAATATAATCTTTATCGGCAAATTCTAACGATGGATTTTTGGCTTGCCTATTGGTGGGTGTCCAATAATCATGGATGTTGAAATGGTTCATCATCACGCCAAAGTCTTTTGTGAAAGTGAAGGCACTGTTTTGGTACATATTCATCACTTTGCGGCTGAGGGTGTAGCTAAACAGCACATCGAGGCTTAATCCCTTCCATTCCACGTGGCTATTGATACCACCATAGGCTGCGGGCAAGGTGCTACCGGCATAATAAAGGTCTTTATCATCAATCACACCGTCGAAGTTTTGGTCTTTAATCTTGCGGCCACCTACGCGCAAGGGGTTATTAACCGACTGGAAATAGAGAGGAAGCAACTTGCCTGAAGCATTGCGATACATTGGAATGTCGGATGCTTGTTGCACGATGCCTTCATCTTTAAAGGTATAGATGCCATAGACCGGGCGCCCCAAGACTTTATCGTTCAAATCTTCGCCATTATAAGTCTTGCGCAGCATGTTGCGGTTGTGCGACAGGTTAAAGCCAACACTCCAATTTAAATCCTTGCGGCGGATGAGGTCGGCTTGCATTTCAAACTCAATACCTTCGTTGGAGATGGCCGAAGCATTGTCCCACATGCGTGAAGCTAAGAACACATTGCCCGGCAAGTAGGATTGCATCAAGAGCTTGCTGGAATACTTATAATAATAGTCTATCTTGAATTTCAAACGGTAGTCTAACAGTTGCAAATCAAGACCTAAATCATATTGGTCGCTCTCTTCCCACGTCAGCTTTTTGTTGGCCATCGTCTCGGGAATGAGACCTAAGGTGCCGTTAAACACATTGTTCTCTTCCATCACACCGAGTGCCAAATAGGGCTCTTGGAACTTCTGTCCCGACTTACCCCATGATGCACGGAGCTTGGCAAAGCTCAACCACCAATATTTTTTCATGAAGCGTTCTTCGCTGAAAGCCCAACCTAAGCCCACCGAAGGAAAGGTGCCCCAGCGCACGTCTTTTCCGAAAACGCTTGAACCATCCGAACGAATAGAAAGCTCGGCCAAATAGCGTTTCTTATAGTTATAGGCCACACGCCCCAACACACTCACTAAAGCTTGTTCCTGCTTGTTGGTGAGAAAGTTTTGCGCAGCCTTCACTGTGCCCGAGGCATCGTTAATCAACAAGGGCCAACCTTCGCCTGCATATTTAATGGAATTCGTCGGACCACCTTTTGCCGTTCCGCTAATATTTTGTAGCAAATCATAATTGTAGGTCATGCCCGCCATGAGCTCTAACTTCTGTTCGTGGGGCAGATTGAGATTATACGTGAGGATATTCTCGGTTTGAATGCCTGTCATGGCGATGTTTGAACCTTGCACCTCCGATTTCAAATCATATTTCAGATAGTCGGGCGTGAACATATAAATGCGCGTGAAATAATGATCGAGTGAAGCCGTCGACGCGAACTTCAGCCCTTTAAGCAGCGTGTAAGTAAGGCCGCCGCTCAAGCGCACATTGTAATTCGAATTTGTTTTATCGATGTCGCGCAGCTGTTTCAATGCCTCACGTTCGGCCGTACTACCTTTGCCGGGCAAAAGGGTTGATGTGAGTTTCGGGTCGAAGGTCAGTCCTTGTGCACGCCCCATGTCCGAACCGGCCTGCTGCGTGGCATACGACAAATTGATGCGTGTGAATGCGCTGAGCTTGGTCGATAAATTAAAATCAAGGTTGCTCAGCAAGCTGTATCGGCGGAAATTCGAACTAATCATGATACCCGTTTCGTCGTATATGCCTGCATTGACCATGAACCGCATGTTTTCGGTGCCGCCAGCTAATTGCACATCGCCTTTCGTCACGCGTCCCAATCGGAACGCATATTTCCACCAGTTGGTTTTATTGTTGTAAAAGCTGTTGAGCGAGTCTTGCGCGATGGCAGGCAAACGGCGGTCGCCCTCAACCACTTTACCATTGCGCCACAGATAGTCGTAAGCACCATCGTAGTCGGCATCCCAGCCATAACTGTCATTGTGAGAATGCGGATAAATCAAGCGGTCGGTGAGGTAATCGTAATGCGCTGCACGCTGATGTTTGGCCAAAAGCAAGGCAATGTCACGCTCGCCTTTACCCAGAATTTGTTTCGGAGTGGCAGGCAACCACGAGAGCGATTGCGATGCACTCACATTCACTTCCGTGCGCCCGGTTTTACCTTTCTTGGTGGTAATCAAAATCACACCATTCCCTGCGCGCGAACCATAGAGCGAAGCCGAAGCTGCATCTTTCAACACTTGCACCGACTCAATGCTCGAAGGGTCTAAGCTCGACAGCGGATTGATGCCGCCCGTAAGCGTCGACGAACTGCTCGAAACCGGAATACCGTCAATCACAAACAGAGGACTGCCATCGTTGATGCCTTGCTGATTGAGCGAACTAAAACCGCGAATGGTGATGCGCGAACCACCACCACCGGGCGAGCCCGACATGTTGGTGACATCAACGCCCGACATGCGGCCTTGCAACAGATTTTCAATGCTGGCCGTAGGCGCCTTTTGCAAATCCTCAACCTTCACCGAAGTGATGGCCCCCACCTGCTCGCGCGTGTTGCGTTTGCCATAGGCAATCACCGACACCTCGCCGATGGTATAGGCCGAAGCCGCCAGCACAATGTTCATCGTCTTGCCGGCCGTGTAGTGCAAAGTTTTCGTTTCATAACCCACACTCGACACCGTCACGTTGCCTGTCTCTTGATTGACGGCCATGGAGAATTTCCCATCGGCATCGGCTGTGGTGCCTTGCGTCGTGCCTTTTATTTGTAGTGTGGCAAACGGCACCGTCTCGCCCGTTTTGTCTTTCACCACACCTTGCAGCGTGAATTTTCCCTGCACGGCTTGTTGCATCTTATACACCTCAATGCGCTTTCCCTCCACGCGATAGGTGAACGCCGTGTTGGGCAGCAACCGTTCCACGGCACTCAGCTCGTCAACATCTTCCAGCGAGATGGTGAGCAGCAGCGTGTCGTTCTTCACATCGTCGGTATAGTGAATGGCATAATCGCCCTTTTTAGCGAGAAAATCGAGGATTGCCGCCACAGGCTTATCCTTAAACGAGATGGAAAAATGTTTGCCCATCACTTGTGCCTGCGCATCGACAATAGGTGCGAGCAGCAGAGCGACAAAGCAAACAAACGCAAGGAGCAGCGAACGTCCTTGCACAATGGGTTTGGCATAATCATTCATTACGTTCTGTTTTGTTTCAAATGAGAGCGCTTTTGAGGTCATGTGCTGGTGTTAGCGTTGTGGGCACATCACCAAAGTGCGTTGCAAATTTAGCGATATATTTTTTATTTTGCAAGTGCATTCGTCGTTTTTTCGGGAATAAGCCATGGCCGCAACCCTGCTATTTGCATCAAACTACATGCGGTGTGCCATTACCCATCGCATATTAGACGACCCCCACGTGCGGTGCGCCTACCGCATCGCGGTTGTACTTTTGATAGTCCGCACATCAATCCCTGCACGGTGTGCCATTACCCATCGCGTTGCATATTAGATGACCCCACGTAAATGAACGCCTACATTCACGTATCATCTGCAAACGAAACCGTAGGGGCGGTGCCTGTGTGCCCGCCCGAACGTTCGCGCAGCGGCGTTTCCATACCAAAAAATATACGCATTGTGCGCGGAGATTTTAACGATGGATGCACCCTTGTGGGGCGACTTTAAATCCCGATTGCGAAATCATCGGGCCCATTCAAATGGGTTTAAATCGTGCCATCCACTTCACCGACTTTGACAATCGACCTCGGGCGTCAACATTTCCACATGGAATTCTTGACAATCGACCTCGGGCGTCAAAATTTCCACAGGGAATTCTTGACGATCGACCTCGGG
>NZ_BAJQ01000065.1 GCF_000613785.1 Segatella oulorum JCM 14966
GCCAAACAACCCTGCGGCGCAGAAAATTCTAAGGAAATTCGTGCCGACTAAGCTTTTTGGTAAAGGTAGCGTTTGATGCTTTTCTTGGGTGTCTTTTCAAACTCCTCGCTGCGCAGCCGTATGCTGGACAGGCGACAGTAGGCGGGTTGCGATTGGTTGAGCTCGGCACGGTTTTGCTCCATCACCTTCTCAATGTCGCTGTTGGAGAGGCCTAAACTTTGGGCTTCATCATAATCGGGGTAAACCAAGCCGACGAGCTTGTCGCCTTCTTGAATGACGATGCACTCGCTGACCAATTCCATCGAATTGAGCTTATCTTCTATTTCCTCGGGATAGATGTTTTGCCCGCTGGCACCCAACAGCATGTTCTTCGAACGGCCTTTGATGAACACGTTGCCTTGCGCATCCATCGTGCCTAAATCGCCCGTGTGATACCACCCCTCGGCATCGAGCGCCTGACGCGTGGCTTCCTCATTTTTGTAATAGCCCAACATGACGTTCATGCCTTTGGCCAAGATTTCGCCGGGGATGCGTTCGGGGTCGGGGCTGTCGATTTCCACTTGCATGTTGACCACGGGGCGACCGCAGCTGCCCGGCACATAGGTGTGGTAGTCGGCATAGCAAATGATGGGGGCGCACTCGGTGGCACCATAACCCACGGTGTATTTAAAGCCGATGCGATGGAGAAACTTCTCGACCTCTTGATTGAAAGCCGCACCGCCGATGATGACTTCATAGAACTGGCCGCCAAAGGCATCGCTCACTTGCTGACAGATTTTGTCGCCCAGTTTCTTTGCGATCACGGGCATGTGCATGAGCAGGCGGATGGCATTGTTTTGCAGTTTGGGGAACACGCGCTTGCGGATGATTTTCTCAATCACGAGGGGCACGCTGATAATGACTCTCGGCTTGATTTCGCTGAAGGCCTGCGCAATAATTGCCGGGCTCGGAATGCGCGTGAGGAAATAGATGTGGCAGCCCGTGAGGAATTCAAAGATGAATTCGAAGGCCATGCCATACATGTGGGCCATGGGGAGGATGCTGATGATGGGGTCGCCGCTTTTCACCTCGCTTCCCAACACGCTCTGTGCGAAATAGGCATTGCTCCAAAGGGCGCGATAGGGCAGCATCACGCCTTTCGAGAAGCCCGTCGTTCCACTTGTGTAGTTGATGAGGGCCAACTCGTCGGGGCTTTGCTCGATATGGTAGTTCACATGTTCTTTGCGGAAATATTTCGGGAAGCGCTGACGAATATCTCATTGAGGTGCTCGCGTGCAAACGTTAGTTTCTCTGTGCGTGAAAGCACCAATGAATAGTCGGGGATGTAGATGATGCCTTCGAGTTGGGGCATCTTTGTTGCATCGATCTGCGTAGCCACCACGTCGCCCACAAACAGAAGGCGCGCTTCGCTGTGGTTGACGATGTTGTGCATTTGGTCGGGTGTGAATTCATGCAAAATAGGAACGGCCACGCAACCATAAGTGAGTGTGGCAAGAAATGCTACGGCCCAGTGTGCACTGTTGCGACCGGCGAGCGCTATTTTGTCACCCTTCACGATGCCGCTGTTTTCAAACATGATGTGGAGTTTCTCTATCTTCCGTGCAACGTCGTGATATTGAAGTGTTGCACCTTGAAAGTCGGTCAAGGCATCCTTGTCCCAGTTGTCTATAATCGATTGTTGTATCAGACTATTGAAATGCTGTGTTCGATCCATAATCTTGTTTTTGCTTTTATGCTTTTAATTCGTTTATTGTTGCGTGCAGGTTCCTTCCGGGATGCGTTTTGTGAAGCACCTTGCACAAATCCAAAAATTCTGTGCAAAGATAGCGCATTCTTTGCACATTCCAAAACTTTATGTGCACTTAATTGGCTGTTTTATTCGTAGCGCATTGATTTTGCCGGATGAATGTGCGATATGAAATAGCTCGGCGCAATGAGCACCGCTACGCAGATGAGCAAGGTGGCAAGATTGAGCAGTGCGAACAGCAGAAAATTATATTCGACAGGCACGGTGCTTACATAATAGGTCTGCGGATTTAATTTCACTAAGCCTGTGAAGCGTTGCAGGCTAATGAGGCCTAAAGCAACGAGATTGCCTATCAGCATGCCACGGCCTATAATGAATGCGGCAAACCAAATGAAGGTGTGGCGAATGGTTTTATTCCGTGCACCAAGTGCTTTGAGTATGCCTATCATTACGGTGCGCTCGAGAATAATAATCAGCAATCCCGAAATCATGGTCACGCCCGCAACAGCCATCATCAATGCCAAAATAATCCAAACATTGAGGTCTAACAAGTCGAGCCAGGAGAATAGTTGTGGTGCGATGTCACGAATCGTTTTTGATGAATAAGTCTCGCCATAATGGTCGGTCGTCCGATTTACATACTTCACGAACCGACTCTCCACCAAGTCGGCATCTTTGAAATCTTTCAAACTGATTTCGGCTCCGGTCGCTTGGTCATCGTTCCATCCATTAAGTTTCCTTGCGGTATACAAATCGGTGAAGCTGGTCACATCATCATATTGTGCGAGGTTGGTTTGGTAGATGCCGCAAATTGTAAACCGCCGCATGCGCACTCCACCTTGATTAATGAAATAGGCGAAGAGCTTATCGCCAACTTTTATACCTAACTTGTTGGCTATGCTTTGTGAGATAACAAGTTTGTTGCTGCCTTTGTGATCAGAGAACTTGGGTAGCTCGCCTGCTTTCAAATAATGCTGAAGGAAAGTTGTGTCGTATTCCGGCCCAATCCCTTTCAGCATCACCCCCAAAAAGTCGTGATTCGTTTTGAGAATGCCTTGTATATAGGTATAGCGCTGCACATGCTTTACACCTTCTGTGGCACGCAACACAGCCATCATAGAGTCATCCATCTCAATGGGATAGTTGTCGCCCGTCTGTAGTGTTAGGAAATTAGCTACCTGAATTTGTCCGCCAAAGCCAATTACTTTATCACGGATTGTATGCTTAAATCCTAAAACAACGCTCACTGAAATCATCATCACAGCTAAACCAATGGCAACACCGGCCATGGCAATTCTGATGGTAGGTCGTGATACTGTCCTGCCATCTCCAGCATGATGTGCTATTCGTTTAGCTAAAAACAGAGGTAAATTCACAGCGATTTTTCTTGTAGCGTTCTTCCGGGATAAGCCTCAAGTGCTTTTCTAAGCACCTCAAGTGCCCGTTCCAAATCGGCTTTTTTCAATACGTAGGCGATGCGCACTTGATTTTGTCCTGCACCGGGCGTAGTGTAAAATCCAGACGCGGGCGCCATCATCACCGTTTCACCATTATCATTGAATGATTCTAAACACCAACGACAAAACTTTTCACTATCGTCGATAGGAAGTTGGGCTACAGTGTAGAATGCACCCATTGGAATGGGAGAGTATACGCCAGGGATGCGGTTTAGTCCATCGATTAAACACTTTCTGCGTTCTACATATTCATCATAAACATCACGATAATAAGATTCTGGCGCATCTAAAGAGGCTTCGGCAACAATTTGACCTATCAGAGGCGGAGATAATCGTGCCTGACAAAACTTCATAACAGCGTTCCTTACTTGCTCGTTTTTCGTAATAAGTGCACCTATTCGAATGCCGCATTCAGAATAACGCTTCGAGACAGAGTCTATGAGGATAACATTGTTTTCGATACCTTCCAAGTGGCAGGCACTAATATAGGGTGAACCCGTATAGATATATTCACGATATACTTCGTCCGAGAACAGATAAAGATCATACTTCTTGACTAAATCCCTAATCTGATTCATCTCCCTTCGCGTGTAAAGATAACCTGTAGGGTTGTTAGGGTTGCATATCATGATGGCTCGTGTATGTTCGTTTATCAACTCTTCAAACTTTTCAACTTTCGGAAGAGAGAAACCTTCTTCTATCGTTGTTGCTATTGTTCGAATGCGCGCACCAGCACTGATAGCAAAAGCCATATAATTTGCATAAGCCGGCTCTGGAACAATGATTTCATCACCAGGATTTAAACAGCTCATGAAGGCAAACAAAACAGCTTCACTTCCACCGGATGTAATGATAATGTCATCGGGAGAGACATGGATATTATATTTCTCATAATATCCCACTAATTTCTTGCGATAACTCAAATAGCCTTGGCTTGGTGAATATTCAAGGATGGTGCGATCTATCTTTTTGAGGGCATCCAAACCACATTGTGGAGTGGGGAGATCGGGCTGACCAATATTTAAGTGATAAACTTTTATACCTCTTTCTTTTGCAGTATTAGCCAATGGAGCTAATTTGCGAATGGGCGATTGAGGCATTTCCAAACCACGAACAGATATTTCGGGCATATTTATTTTAAATTAAAGTAGCAGCTGATCAACCGCTACTTTGTGATGATACATTTTATGAGACTATTAATAAACACGAGGGCCAAAGATGTTCGTTCCAACGCGTACCATTGTTGAGCCATGCTGAACGGCAATCTGATAATCGTGGCTCATTCCCCATGAACGTTGGCAAAAGGCATCGTCATCGGCAAAATATTGCTGCTTTATCTCATCGAAGAAGTGCCAGGCAGCATCAAATTCTTGTGCTATCTTGACAGCATCATCGGTATTGGTGGCCATCATCATGATGCCACAAATTTGAACATGATTCAGTTGACGCCATTCTACTTCATCTAAAAGCGCACGACATGCGTCGAAAGATAGGCCAGATTTCGTCTCTTCTTCAGCCACATGAAGCTCTAAAAGCACTTGAATTGTACGGTCGTGTTTAGTTGCCTGTTTATCAATCTCTTTGAGGAGTTTTAAACTGTCTACCGACTCAATCATCGAAATATAGGGGGCAATATATTTCACCTTATTGGTTTGCAAGTGCCCGATAAAGTGCCACTTGATATCTTTGGGCAGTGTGGCGACTTTTTGCTTGAGCTCTTGTTCATGACTTTCACCAAAAACACGCTGCCCTTCAGCATAGGCTGCTTCAATATATTCTACAGGATGATATTTGCTGATGGCTACTAATTGCACTTGCTTTGGCAATGCTTGCAATACAGTCTTAAGATTTTTCGCTACATCAACTTCCATACTTTCCTTGCTTATTGATTTTCTCCCGTCGAAGTAGCCTTGTATTCGGGGACATCATTGTGCGCCTCGCCCTTTGCTTTGGTGCCATTGTGTTCAAACACATCCATAATTTGTGTTTCTTGCACAGTAACAATCGCATAGTCAATCATTGTGCCATTCATGACCTCATCGACATGTTTCACGGCCATAGGCAAGTTGTTGGCTTGTACCAAATAGGTTACGTTGGAACGCTTTTCCTTCTCTGTTTTCTCGTCAATGGTGATAAATTGCAACTTGCATTTATACCACTTATCGTCACTATCTGCATCGCTGAAGAAAATCTCACCATAGCTGGCTTGTTTTAAGTCGGTCACTTTAAAGTCGCCGCTGATGTATGCGCTCATCTCTTCTATGATTGTATTTTCAGCTTCTGTGAAACTCAGCGCATCTACAACATAGCTTTCAGAAACTTTCTTTTGCGAACCATCGTCAATGGTTTTCTCATAACGTATCTTGGTTTCAAACCAAGTTGCTGTTCTACTTCTCATATTCTTCTTTCTTTATGGGTCAATCCTATCCATTCATTAATAACTACGTGCTATGATGACACGACATTTCGCAGGTTTACCTGACACCATGTCTACGCCTTCTGTTTGTTCATATCCAAACGGGATACAACGAATGGTTGCCTGTGTTTCCTCTTTAATTTTTGCTTCGGTCTCTGCAGTGCCATCCCAATGGCAAAGGAAGAAACCACCATCTTTTACTTTTGTTTTAAACTCATCGTAGTTATCGCACTCATAAATATGAGCATCACGATAGCGACGTGCCTTTTCGAAAAGATTATTTTGGATATCTGCCAGCAGTTCTGTCACATGTTGAGCGATGTTATCAAAGCTAACATTCTCTTTTTCGAGTGTGTCACGTCGCATCAGTTCGATGGTGTTGTTTTCTAAATCGCGCGCACCCATAGCCAAACGCACGGGGACTCCCTTCAATTCGTAGTCAGCAAATTTAAATCCCGGACGTTTATTGTCCGAATCATCTAATTTCACCGAGACACCTGCTGCCTGCAATTCGAGAATGACAGGTTGCAACTTCTCGCGGATGGCATTCAGCTGTTCGTCGTTCTTGTAGATGGGGATCATCACCACTTGAATAGGTGCGAGGTTGGGTGGCAACACTAAACCATTGTCATCGCTGTGCACCATGATAAGTGCACCCATCAAACGTGTGCTCACCCCCCATGACGTCGCCCAAACGTATTCGGGCTTATTCTCTTTATTTAAAAAGGTAACGTCAAAACTCTTGGCAAAGTTTTGACCAAGGAAATGGCTCGTTCCGCTTTGCAATGCCTTACCATCTTGCATCATCGCCTCAATCGTGTAAGTATCGAGAGCACCTGCAAAGCGTTCTGTTTCGCTCTTCACTCCTTGTATCACGGGCACAGCCATCCATTTCTCTGCAAAGTCGGCATAAACCTTGAGCATCTTCTGTGCTTCGGCTTCGGCCTCTTCTTTTGTGGCGTGTGCCGTGTGGCCTTCCTGCCAAAGAAATTCTGATGTGCGAAGGAATGGGCGCGTACGCATTTCCCAGCGCATCACGTTGCACCATTGGTTGCACATGATGGGCAGATCGCGCCACGATTTAATCCATCCTTTATAGGTGTTCCAGATAATGGTTTCCGAAGTAGGCCGAATAATCAACTCTTCTTCTAACTTAGCCGACGGGTCGACCTCAACATCGCTACCATCCTCATTTTCTTTCAAACGATAGTGTGTCACCACGGCACACTCCTTAGCAAAGCCTTGCACATGTTCGGCCTCACGACTAAAGAAGCTTTTTGGAATTAACAGTGGAAAGTAGGCATTTTGCACGCCCGCCTTTTTAAATTCTTTATCGAGTTGTTGCTGCATTTTTTCCCAAATGGCATAACCATAAGGTTTAATTACCATGCAACCGCGCACAGGCGATTGCTCGGCCAAATCAGCTTTCACCACTAAATCATTATACCATTGGCTGTAGTTTTCAGCCCGTTTGGTAAGTTCTTTGAGTTCTTTTGCCATTATCTTTCTTCTAATTTTGTTGCGTTCTACTTAGGGAAACCCCTAATTAAAATAGGTGCATTCCACAGAGAAATGCTCCCAAGAAATTCTAAATTTGCCTGCAAAATTACAAAAAAATAGTTGGTTTGCAATCGTTCGTGTTGGAAAAACAACTACCTTTGCAGCGATAACATTTCATCAAAAATTATTAGAGATATGAAAAATTTAAAAACAGTAGTAGCAGGATTATGTGTGCTTTCCGTTTTTGGTTGTGCAACCAAGCAAGGCACAGGAGCTTTGGCCGGCGGCGGTGCCGGCGCAGTTTTAGGTGGTATTGTGGGTAACATCATCGGTAAGGACACAAAGAGCACGGCTATTGGTGCAGCTATTGGCGGAGCCATTGGCTCGGGTGCAGGCGCACTCATTGGCCGTCACATGGATAAAGTTGCGGCGCAAGCTGCACAAATCAAGAATGCTAAGGTCGACGAGGTGACTGATGCCAATGGTTTGAAGGCTGTCAGAGTGACGTTTGATAGCGGCATTCTTTTTGCTACCAACAAAGCTGATTTGACGGCTGGTTCAAGGAACGATTTGTCGAAGTTCTCAACCGTGTTGAAGAACAACAACGATTGCCACGTAGACATTTATGGTTACACCGATTCAACGGGCAACGATGGCATCAACATTCCTTTGAGCAATAATCGCGCCCACAGTGTAGTGAACTATTTAAAGAGCTGTGGCGTTTCTTCTTCGCAATTTAAGAATGTAGAAGGCAAGGGTAGCGAAAATCCTGTTGCAAGCAATTCAACCGCAGCCGGTCGCAAACAAAACCGTCGTGTTGAAGTTTATTTGTATGCTTCACCAGCCATGGTTGAAAAAGCAAATAAGGGAACGCTCTAAGCGCACCGTTTATTTCAAAATAATAGAGGAGAGGGGATGTCGAGAGGCAGGCTCCCTCTCTTTTTGAAGTAAAGGGACTTGCCGAGGTTCCGGCAAACATCAAAAAATAAATTTGGGACTTGCCCAGAGTTGGGAAAATATCAAAAAAATAATTTGAAACTTGCCCATGGTTGGGGAATAACGGTATAAAATAAACGCTTGTAAATGGCACTAAAAAGCATCATTTGGAAAGTCGTTCGGTGGGGTAGCGCTTTGTTTTTCGCCTCGTCCATCCTTTCTGTCATCCTGTTGCGCTTCCTTCCGGTTTATGTCACGCCGCTCATGTTCATTCGCACCTTTCAACAATTAGGCAGTGGCGAGTCGGTGGTTTGGCATCACCATTGGGTTCCGTTAGACGAAATATCGCCCCATCTCCCCGTGGCGGTGATGGCCAGCGAAGATCAGCGCTTTTTGTTGCACCATGGTTTTGATTATGATGCCATTGAGAAGGCGGCCAAGCGCAACATGAAAGGCGGCAAGCGCAAGCTCGGTGCCAGTACCATTAGTCAGCAGACGGCCAAGAATGTGTTTTTGTGGCCAGGGCGTTCGTGGGTGAGAAAAGGCTTTGAGGTTTATTTCACGGCCTTGATTGAGGTGCTTTGGAGCAAGCAGCGCATCATGGAAGTTTATCTCAATTCAATCGAGATGGGCAAAGGAATTTATGGTGCCGATGCCGTGGCCGAATATCATTTTGGGAAAGACGCACTCGATTTGTCGCGCCGCGATTGTGCCACGATTGCCGCGACGTTACCCAATCCCATTCGCTTTAATAGTGCGCAGCCCGATAGCTATGTTTTAAAGCGGAGCGGCCAAATTTTGCAAAACATGCGTTTCATGCCCGCCTTTCCGAAAGAGGGCGAAGATTATGATCCACGGACAGCATCGGGTGGGGTTTATGCGCGATAAAAACAAAGTGACATGCAGTTAGATTTAAACGAAAGTCAGCTCGAAGCTGTAAAATATTGTGACGGTCCACAATTAGTGATAGCCGGTGCGGGTTCGGGCAAGACCCGTGTGCTCACCTATAAGATTGCCTATCTCATGGATGAGTTGCATTATGAACCTTGGAGTATTTTGGCCTTAACGTTCACCAACAAAGCGGCGGGAGAAATGCGTCAACGCATTGCCACCATGGTGGACGAGAATCGCGCGCGCTATCTTTACATGGGCACCTTCCATAGCATCTTTTCGCGCATCCTGCGTGTCGAGGCCGAGCATGTGGGCTATCAACGCAATTTCACCATTTACGACGAGTCGGATAGCCGTTCATTGCTTAAAAACATCACCAAGGAGCTTGGCTTTGATGAGACAGTCTATAAGCCATCGTCGGTGCACGCCTGCATCAGCATGGCCAAGAACCATCTTATTTCGGCCAGCGATTATGCCACGCGTGTGAATCTGCGCAAGCGCGACAACATGAATAAGCAGAGCTATCTTTATAAAATCTATCAGGTTTATGAGCAGCGATGTGTGAAGGCTAATGCAATGGATTTCGACGATTTGCTGGTACTCACCTGGAAGTTATTTCATGAACACGAAGACATCCGTCAGAAATATGCTGCACGTTTCCGCTATGTGTTGGTCGATGAGTTTCAAGACACCAACGCTGTGCAGCAAGAGATTGTCACGCAACTCACCCGCGAGCAGCAACACATCTGTGTGGTGGGCGACGATGCGCAGAGCATTTATGGTTTTCGTGGTGCGAACATCGATAACATTCTTAACTTTCAAAATATTTATCCTCAGTGCAAGCTCTTTAAGTTGGAGCAGAATTATCGTTCAACGCAAAATATTGTTCAGGCGGCCAACAGCCTCATTCGCCATAACGAGCGGCAGATTCCCAAAGCATCGTTCAGCGAAAATGCCCTCGGCGAAAAGCTTATTTATGAGCCGTTGCACAGCGATCGGGAAGAAGCTACGGTCGTGGGGCATCACATTGCCGACATTGTGCGGCAGGAACATTGCGACTACACCCAGTTTGCCATTCTCTACCGCACCAACGCGCAGAGCAGAATCTTAGAAGAAGAACTGCTCAAGCAAGAAATTCCTTATCGCATCTTCGGCGGAATGAGTTTCTATCAGCGCAAGGTCATCAAAGACGTGCTGGCCTATTTCCGCATGGTGGCCAATCCCGACGACGAAGAGGCACTGCGCAGAATCATTAACTATCCGAAGCGCGGCATCGGCGACACCACCGTGAGCAAAATCGCCGTTTGTGCACAAACCCACCAAACGAGCCTGTGGAATGTGATTGTTAATCCACTGGCCTACAATTTAGATGTGAGCGGCAGTGTGGCCACCAAACTGCACAACTTTGCAACGCTCATCACATCGTTCATGGTGCAGGTAGCCGAAAAAGATGCCTACGAATTGGGGACGACAATCATCAAGGAATCGGGTATTAGCACCGACATCTTCTCGTCGAAAGACCAAGAAGCGCTCGACAGGCAAGACAACCTGAAGGAGTTGCTCAACGGCTTGCAAGATTTCGTGGCCTCGCAAAAGGAGGAAGCAATGCCGACGAAATCTATTTGGTGGACTTCTTGCAGGAGGTGTCGTTGCTCACCGACCAAGACCGCAACAATCCCGATGACAACAACCGCGTTTCGTTGATGACCATTCACTCGGCCAAGGGATTGGAGTTTGCCAATGTTTTCATCGTGGGTTTAGAGGAAAACATCTTCCCCAGTCCGATGTGCACCACAGCACGAGAATTAGAAGAGGAACGCAGGTTGCTCTATGTCGCCATCACGCGTGCCGAAAAGCGCTGTTTTATCACCAATGCCAAGAGTCGATGGCGTTATGGCAAATTGGTGTTTAGCTCGCCCAGCCGTTTCATTCACGAAATCGATGTGCGCTACATGGCTTTGCGCGAGAACGGCAGCTTATTCAATGAAACTAAAACAGCCGATTTCGATCGTCCGGTGGCTCGTGTTTCTCCCTCACCGCTTCAATCGCACAGCAGGTTGCAAGCGCTCCACACGCCATCAACCACCATTTCGGCTGGCGGCAACAGCAACATTGTTGCAAGCGACGGCCTGAAAAGTGGCAGCATCATCGAACACCAGCGGTTTGGCATCGGCACGGTTGATTTTTTAGAGGGTGAAGGCGACAACTTGAAAGCCACGGTCACGTTTGAGAACGTAGGTCGAAAAGTGCTCTTGCTGAAATTTGCGCGCTACAAAATTAAATTTTGAATGGTGCACAACCACCATTCGAAACCTCCCATTCTATAAGGTTTTTCGTTGCACAGCGTTCGTTTTGAGGTGAATTTGCAAAGAAACGCCTTCTCCCAAAACGAGGAACGCCTTCCATAACCTTATGCCTGCTTCATCCTGTTTGAGGAACGGCTGTCATAACCTTATGCCTGCTTCATCCTGTTTGGGGAACGGCAGTCATAACCTTATGCCTG
>NZ_BAJQ01000064.1 GCF_000613785.1 Segatella oulorum JCM 14966
TTCTGTGCTCTGTGTGTGTGTGTGTGTGTGTGTGTGTGTGTTACACAATTATTTGGATTGACCAAATAAATGGCATAAAAAGATGCAAAGAATTTTGAATTTCTTTGCAACGCCTGTATGCTATATGTAACCGACTTTACGTTCATGGGTGCAAAGTTATAAACTTTTCGGGAAAAGGACAAAATAATCGCATGAAAAACACTGCTTAGGATTACTTCTCCTCCTCATAATCCACATATTCGCCCTCGTCCTTTTTAAATATTTTCTTTTGTGCCTCTTCGGGATTGCGCGTGTCAATGACACCCTCGCGATTGCCATAGTTCGTGCGTTGCTGCGCATTTGCACCATTCATCGTGCGGCGGAAGCGCTTGATGTTTTGCCGAAAAGTGTTCAGGAAACGCAACGCTGTGAACAAGACGAACACGAAAAGAACGATGAAGAGGACAAAAATAAACTTCAAAAATGCCATAACAAAAGTCTCCTGAATTATGATTTCTGCTGCGTTTGCTTGCGCAAAAGCACAGACGCGAGCAGATAAAGTGTGATGATGATCCACCAGGCTTCGAGCCATCCGAAATAAAGCAGACAGCACAGCGAGAGCAGGGCAAAGCTATATTTCACTTCGTTGCCGCGCCATCCCCAATGCTTAAACTTCAAGGCAAACATCGGCAGTTCGGACACCAATAGGTAACAGCTCAGCAACATCAATGAGATGAGCAAGAAAACTGCACCAGAATTGTCATCAATCCATGCGGGATTGTAGACTAAAAGCGAGCCCCAGAAAAGCGCATTGGCAGGTGTTGGCAAACCGATAAATGACGTGGTTTGTCGCGCGTCGAGATTAAACTTGGCCAAACGAAGCGCCGAGAATGCTGCCATGAGGAAGGCCACATAGGGCAAATAGGCGCGCAAAGGCTCTAAAAACGTGGGATACTCCAACACGGCCAACTCGTTGAAAAGAATGGTTGCGGGCGCAACGCCAAAGGTAACATCGTCGGCCAAAGAATCAAGTTCCTTGCCCACGGGCGAAGAAACATGGAGCAACCGCGCCGACATGCCATCGAAGAAATCGAAGACAGCGCCCATAATCATCCACAACAACGCCATTTTTGCATCGCCTGCAAAGGCATGGCTTGTTGCAATGCACCCGCAGATGAGGTTGCAACAAGTGATGCTGTTGGGAATATGTTTTTTGAAATTCATTACTTCAATTTTGCAATAATGGTCTGATCGCCCGTGGTGATTTGCCCCATTTCCACGCAAATCTCTGTGCCAATGGGCAAGAACACGTCGACCCGACTGCCCAATTTAATAAAACCTAAGTGCTCGTCGATATAGCAATCTTCGCCGGGCTTCGCATAAGTCACAATGCGACGTGCCATGGCTCCTGCAATCTGCCGGCACAAAATGTCTTGTCCCTCGGGCGTAGTAATCATCGTATCGGTGCGTTCGTTCTCTTCACTCGCCTTGGGTAGCCATGCCTTATGGAAATTTCCATTCTGATGTTTCACAAATTTCACTTTGCCATCCACCGGAAACCAGTTGGCATGCACGTTGAAAAGGCTCATAAAGATGCTAATCATCAAACGGCGATCATGGAAATATTCGTGCTCATCGACCTCCTCAATGACAACAATCTTGCCATCGGCGGGTGCGACAACAATCTTTTCGGTCTCATCGGTTTCTGAAAAGCGCCGCACAGGACACCGATAAAAGTTGAGCACTATGCCATAAACAGCACCGAAAACAACGACGAATAGCCAAAAAGGAATTTTTGTTTCTAACTGAAACAGGAGAAAGGCGATGACCAAAAAGCCCATGAAGCCCGCAGCAATAGTGTTAGAACCTTCGCGATGAATGCGTATCTTTTTTAATTTCTTTATTCTCTTAATCATAGCAAATTAGTAAAATGCTAAAGCCCTGCAAAGTTAATTATTTTTTATTGTTCGGGCAAACATTGAAAATAAAAAACCATGTTTTATTTTGCCCTTCGCGGTTTTTAGCGTATCTTCGCAAACCGAAAGAGACAGATATGAACGACTTCATTCACCTTCACGTACATACTTATTATTCCATCCTCGATGGACAATCGAAAATATCGAAGCTTGTAGATAAAGCCATTGCCGATGATATGAAAGGCATGGCCATCACCGACCATGGCGCCATGTTTGGCATTAAAGAATTTGTGGACTATTGCGCCGGCATCAACAAGAAGCGAAAGGCTGAAGGATTGGCGCCATTTAAGCCCATCATTGGTTGCGAGATGTATGTGGCGAGACATCGCTTGCAAGATAAAGTCAAAGAGAATGGTGATAACTCGGGCTACCACTTAATTGTGCTGGCCAAGAATTATACGGGCTACAAGAACCTTATTAAATTGGTGAGCAAATCGTGGATTGATGGTTATTATTATCGTCCGCGCACCGACAGAACAGAGTTGGAGAAGCATCATGAAGGACTCATCATTTGCTCGGCCTGCATTGCAGGCGAGATTCCGTCGAAGATTTTGCATAGCGACCTTGACGGTGCACGTGAGGCCTGCGAATGGTATCATCGGGTGTTTGGCGATGATTTCTATTTAGAAATGCAACGCCACGAGGTGACCGACCCCACGATTATGGCCAACCGCGAGGCTTTTCCGCTGCAACAAAAGGCCAATCATGTGCTCATGCAGTTCGCCAAAGACTATGGCATCAAGCTCATCTGCACCAACGATGTGCATTTCGAGGATAAGGAAACGGCCGAAGCCCACGACCACCTTTTGTGTCTTTCGACGGGCAAAGACCTTGACGACCCCAAGCGAATGCGCTACAGCAAGCAGGAATGGTTTAAGACGAAAGCCGAGATGAACGCCATCTTTTCGGATGTGCCCGAGGCGCTGACCAACACCTTGGACATTTTAAACAAGGTGGAAATCTATAGCATCGACCATGGTCCCATCATGCCGTTCTTCCCTATTCCCGAAGCATTTGGAACAGAAGCGGAGTGGAAAAGAAATTCACCGAGGAAGACCTTTACAAAGAATTTACCTCAGATGAGAATGGCGAAAATCAGCTTCCACCCGAAGAAGGCAAGAAGGTGATTCAACGCTTGGGCGGATATGAAAAGATTTATCGCATCAAGTTTGAAGCCGACTACTTGGCCAAATTAGCCTATGATGGTGCCAAAAAGCTTTATGGCGACCCGTTGCCCGACAATGTGAAAGAGCACATCAACTTTGAACTTCACGTGATGAAGACGATGGGTTTCCCGGGTTACTTCCTCATTGTGCAAGATTTTATCGCAGCTGCACGCAACGAATTGGGCGTGATGGTGGGACCGGGTCGTGGCTCAGCCGCAGGTTCGGTGGTGGCCTATTGTTTGGGCATCACCAAGATCGACCCCTTGAAATACGACCTGCTGTTTGAACGTTTCCTCAACCCCGACCGCGTGAATTTGCCCGATATTGATACCGATTTCGACGACGATGGGCGCGGAAAGGTGCTGCGTTGGGTCATGGATAAATATGGCCATGATAACTGTGCCCACATCATCACCTACGCCAGCATGGCCACAAAGAACTCCATCAAGGACGTGGCCCGCGTGGAAAGGTTACCGCTCGACAAGTCGAATGCGCTTTGTAAAGCCATTCCCGATCGCTTGCCCGACGGGTTAAAGATGAATTTAACCAATGCAATTAAATGCACACCCGAGCTGCGCGATGCCGAATTTTCACAAGACCCACGTGAGCGAAACACCATCAAATATGCCAAGATGTTGGAAGGGACGGTGCGCGGAACGGGCATCCATGCGTGCGGTTTCATCATCTGCCGCAACCCCATCAGCGACTGGGTGCCCGTTTCTACGGCCGACGACCCCGACTTTGCCGGACTGAAAACGGCTGTCACACAATATGACGGTCACGTGATTGAGTCAACAGGCTTGATTAAAATGGACTTCTTGGGCCTGAAAACGCTCTCCGAGTTAAAGGAGGCTTGCAAGGTGGTGAAGAAAACAACGGGCGACGAAATCGACCTCGACACCATCCCCATTGACGACAAACTCACCTATCAGCTCTATCAACAGGGGCGCACCATCGGCACATTCCAATTTGAATCGCCGGGCATGCAAAAATACCTGCGCGAGCTCCACCCCACCGTTTTCGAGGATCTCATCGCGATGAATGCGCTCTATCGGCCAGGACCGATGGACTATATTCCCGATTTCATCAAGCGCAAACACGACCCTTCGCTCGTCACCTACGACATTCCTTGCATGGAGAAATACCTCAAGGACACCTATGGCATCACCGTTTATCAAGAGCAGGTGATGTTGCTTTCGCGACAATTAGCCAATTTCACTCGCGGCGAGAGTGACGCCCTGCGTAAGGCCATGGGTAAGAAAAAGAAAGCTATCGTCGATGCCATGAAGCCGAAGTTTATCGAACAAGGCTCAAAGAATGGTCACGACCCCAAAATATTAGAAAAGATTTGGAGCGACTGGGAGAAGTTTGCCTCCTACGCCTTCAATAAATCTCACGCCACATGCTATTCTTGGGTGGCCTACCAAACGGCCTACATGAAGGCGCACTATCCCGCGCAATACATGGCCGCTTTGATGACAAGACGCTTCAGCCAGATTACGGAAATTACCAAGCTGATGGAAGAATGTCAAAGCATGAAGATTGCAACGTTAGGCCCCGACGTGAACGAAAGCGATTCAGAGTTTGGCGTAAACAAACAGGGAGCCATTCGTTTCGGCCTCTCCGCCATCAAAGGAATGGGCGAGGCTGCGGCGCAAGCGATTGTCAACGAACGCGAGAAAAACGGCACTTACAAAGACATCTACGACTTTGTGGAGCGGGTCGATTACACCAGCGTCAACCGCAAAGCCTTCGAATCGTTGGCGCTGAGCGGCGGATTCGACTGTTTTGGTCTGCCGCGCGAAGCCTATTTCTCGGTTGGTGCCAAAAACGATATGTTCTTAGAAACCCTCATCCGCTACGGCCAACTCTATCAGCAAGAGCAGCGCGAAGCCCAGAATTCGCTCTTTGGTGGCAGCTGTTCGGTGGAGATAGCCCACCCCATACCCGGTAAGACCGAAGAATGGAGCACCATCGAACGCCTCAACCGCGAACGCGACTTAGTGGGCATTTACCTCAGCGCTCACCCACTCGACGACTACGAAATCGTGTTGCGCAACCTCTGCAACACCCACTGTTCAGAGCTTGCCGCCAAAGAGTCGCTCACCACAAAAGACGGCATCATCTTAGGCGGCATCGTCACAGGCGTGAAATCAAAGTTCACCAAAAATGGCAATCCTTGTGGCTTTGTCACCATCGAAGATTTCGAAGGCAGCGGCGAATTGGCCTTCTTCGGCGAAGAATGGGGACGTTGGCGCGGCATGCTGAGCGAGGGCTGCATCGTCTATATCACGGCAAAATGTCAGCAACGCTATCGCGACAGCAACATCTACGACCTGCGTGTGCAAGACATTCAATACATGCAAACCGTGAAAGACAAACGCTTGGAGCGCATCACCCTCTCCATCAACAACAACGATCTCACCGACGACATGGCTGAAGACCTGTCGACCCTCATCGACGACACGCCCGGAAAGGTGCAACTCTATGTGCAAATCGTCGATCAAGAGCACAACAACAGCGTCATGCTGCGCTCCAAAGGCCACGCCATCGACATCACCCACAAACTCATTGCATTCATCAAAAGCAACCCCGCCATCACCTATCATGTCAATTAAAAAAGCCGACACCACCGCCAACCCAATCGCCATGGTACGGTGTTTGTCAACACACACCCCTCATCAACGCATCATCAACATCGAATATATTCATTATAAAAAACAGGAGAATAAAAAAATGGAAGTAACAATTACAACCGAGAATTTTGAGAGCTACAAAAATGGTGATTTACCTTTAGTAGTCGACCTTTGGGCCACCTGGTGCGGTCCTTGCCGCATGGTAGGCCCCATCATTTCCGAATTAGCCAAAGAGTATGATGGCAAATTAGTGGTAGGCAAATGCGACGTCGAAGAAAACGACGAGATAGCCGCCGACTTTGGCGTGCGCAACATCCCCACCATCCTTTTCTTTAAAAACGGCGAACTCGTCGACAAATTCGTCGGTGCAGCCAACAAAGCCACCATCGAAGAAAAGTTCAAAGCCCTCTTGTAGGCTCCCCTCTTTAGGGCAACCCATTCCATAAAAAAGCTGTGCACCGCATTCGTGCACAGCTTTTTTCGCATAACAACTCGCCAAACCATGGGGAGATGAACGACGAATGCGCCTTTGTGGGACGACACGCAGCGGCGTTCATGCGCAATCCCCCAAACGAAACCGTAGGGGCGGTACCTATGTGCCCGCCCGAACGTCCGCGTAGCGGCGTTTCCATACAAAAAATACACGCATTGTACGCCGGGATTTGAACGATGGATGCGCCCCTGCAGGGCGACACGGGTGGGCACACAGGCACCGCCCCTACCCATCTCCATCAAACCACGCGGTGTGCCATTACCTCATCACATTGTACATTCGATAGCCCACGCCAACCGCACGGTGTGTTCATACCCCACCGTATTGCACATTCGATAGCTCCAAACTGCACGGTGTGCCCCTACCGCGTAGCGGTTATACTTTCGATAGCTCAGGGTTGGCAAGTGCAACGCAGCCTACCCTGGGTAACAATGCAAGCGAGGAGGCTACCCCCTTGAGGGTTGTACTTTTTCTCATCACACATCATCATCACACAGCGGCGAATGGATTATTCGCGAATGATTTCCCCATACTAAAATTGATTTTAAAAAGTACAATGCCGATGGCATAGGTTCCCCTCCACGACTTCCCCAGGGTAGATTTCGCTATGCTCAATTAACCCTGGGCTGACAAAAGTACAACACCGATGGTGTTGGTTCATGTGCACCGTTTTCCCAATAAACAAACACCCCCCCACACACATCGGGGGCGGAAATGCATCGCGCACTCCCGCCCCCATTCTTTAAAACAAATTGTGTGTATGCAAATTGGCATCGAGATGATGCCCTTTTGTTTTAAAGCAAGCTATTTCTTTGGTGTGATTGTGGCATCGCCCTGACCTTTTCCGCCCGGTTTATCCTTGCCGTCGCCACCATCGCCCGGCTTTGCAGCATCACCGCCCGGCCTCTTGCCATCGGGCTTCTTCCCGCCGTCACCAGGTTTCTTCCCCTCTCCGGGTTTTCCACCGTCGCCGGGCTGCTTGCCGTCGTCCTTTTTCTTCACCTTGGGCAGCACCTCCTGCTTGTAGTGCTTCACCTGCTCGTTCATCTTGCTGATGAAATCGGCATAATCGGCCTCACCCTCGACCACCGCCAAGGCATTCACCTTTTGCACCAATGCGCGATAGGCCTCGTCGGAGGCGTGTTGCGCTTGCTTCAACTGACCCACAATCTGCACCGCACGGTCGTTGGCACGCGCCCGCGTCACCTCGCGCAGCTTGTCGTTGGCCTGCTTCATGGCCTGCACCACGGGTGTCAAAGCCAAGGTTGTGACGTCGGCAGCCGATTTCGTTTCCAAATCGCTGATGAGATTGAGCAACAGCCCCGTCTCGCGGTCCAACTGCATCTTGGGGTCGATGTTGTAATCCTTCAGCAACCGTTCCAACCGCGCGGCGGCCTTCACCAGCTCGGCGTCGGGATGGTTCAGGAAAAACGTGATGGCCTTGCGCAGCGCCTTGTAGTGCTTGTCGCGCTCGGCATCGATGGTCTTAATCTCCTTGCTCAGCAGGTTGGCTTTCGACAACGCCAGCGCATCATCCTCGGCCTTCAATGCCGTTTGCAAGGCCGTCAACTCGGCCGTCACCTTTGTTTTTACTTTGGCATCGGCCGTGGCGAGCCCCACCGTGTCAGTGATGAACAAAAAATGGGAGCCATTACTCATGTGCTCCAAGCTAATAGGTTCAATGTGTTTCATTGTTACTTAAAATTGATTGTATAATTGATCCGGCAGACTTTCTGCCAGCTTTTTTCTTTTAAAAACGGATTAGTTACGCGATAACTAACATGGTTTTGTCCGAGAACAGATTAGTTACGCGATAACTAACGTGATTTTTCCCGAAAACGGATTAGTTACGCGATAACTAACGTGATTCTGCCCGAAAACGGATTAGTTACGCGATAACTAACGTGATTTTGCCCGAAAACGGATTAGTGAAGCGATAACTAACGCGATTTTACTCGAAAATGGATTAGTTACGCAATAACTAACGTGATTCTGCTCGAAAACGGATTAGTGAAGCGATAACTAACGTGTTTCAGCTCGAAAACGGATTAGTTACGCAATAACTAACGCGATTCTGCTCGAAAATAGATTAGTTACGCAATAACTAACGTTTTTCACATGAAATCGCTCGCAACTACTAAAAATTCACAAATGCCTGTGCATATTTATCGCTATAAGTATCAGCATCTTTGCTAAAAGCGTATGGATATGTATATGAACCTGAATTAACTTCTATCTCCATAAACCATGCAGAGCCATAATTTGAATCCCAAGCTTCTAAAGCCGTCCAATGCGAATCATCCGTCAATTCTCCACCAGCAGACTTGAATGCACGCTTGATGATGGGAGATGGAGTATATACGTAAACCCTCCCGTTGTAACTTTCCTCATAAGCATCCTCAAATTCGTCAACATAGCCTAAGACCTTTAACATTTCGAACCACTCACCCATGCTGCCAAGATACCATTTCCCAATGTTGCTGCCTGTAATAGGAACACCCTGTGCAGCCAGCTCTTCATCATAATGGCCTGCATAATAAAATGCTGGGAAAAGGGTTTTCTCATTGCCCTTGATTTTTCCTGAGGTGTCGTATGCAGCATTCCAAGTAATGTTATATCCATTCATATCGTTTGCACCATCTTTGCTTGTCACTATACGTTGATGAGTGTTGTCCGCACTATAAGTACCAGGGTTTCTCCATTTAACAACATTACCATGATTAGCTTTGTTAAGAGCAAAAGCAAGCCCAGAGTGTGGTGTGCCATTGTTATCGCGTACAACCAACGCAATAGGCTTACGAGCACCTTTGTTAGCCAAAATATCAGTTGTTCCATCCGAGAAAAGATATTTATATCTCGGCAATAGCGTAACCTTTATGGTGTATGATCCATTCCGAGCAATGTGAACGGTGGATGAAGGCAAAGAGAGGACTCCCGACAAGAGCTTGCGATAAGCACTACCCCCAGTGAGTTTTACTTGTAGATTTGCAACCGTCTGCCCCGGCTGATAATAACCATACTCATTGCTTATAGAAGACATTGTTTTTATGGGAATATCTTTAGGAAATTTCTTGATGTGGCAGGAAAGCTGAGAGCATCATCCGCGACGGTGGTTGTAGCATTCGCAAGCGGTGTTCCATCGATGTTGAAATGTAATTGTGTGACGGCAGTATTGGGTGCCTGCGCGATGACAGCTGTTGTTGTGGCTTTGATAGGAACATAGGCTATGAGTTCTACTCGAACACGTCCAACAATATGCTTCATGGAGAACGAAATATCATAATTATCTCCTGTTATCGTTTCGGTTTTTGTTCCGATAAGCGCTTTCGAGAAGTTAGCTTTTGCAACCGTCAGCTGCGAGCCGTTATCGGTAACTGCATCGTTAAAGCAAACAAAGGTATAGGTGTCTGGCGAAAGGGACAGATGGGAGCCCGGGTCAGCTGTGAAGACACCACCACTAACTGTTCCTTTCAGCAGTTTATTAGTTCCAGTAATGCGATTGCCCAAATTGTTTAAAGCATAAATTGTGTAGTGCCCATCGCTAATGGCTGTAGCGCGTGTTGCCGACTGCCTATCAGGTTGCACCGAAACTTCGGCTTCAATATCATTATTAATGGGAACCAACGTCGTGTTTGTCTCCACGGCACGTGTAATTTCTTGATTGGCTCCGAAATCTTCAGTTGTAATTGTTATCTGTCCTGATTGACAAGTTTCCTGTTGTTTGGCAATGTCTTCTTCGCTACTGCAAGATGTCATAAATCCCATTACCAACAAAGCTGCAAATAAATATTTTATATTCTTTTTCATTGTTCTCATTTGCTTGTAACTTAAACTAAATTTCAATTTCTCCGCCATCAATGTCTTCGTTGCTGCTCCAGTCTTCCTCGGTTGAGCCCGGCGTCTTCGGCGTCACCCTCGTTTTGGGTTCGGCTACGGGGCGGACAGACATCCCGTACGACCCACCGATGGCGCTATGCGGGTCCACGCGGCCCGAGCTGAAGAACAGGCTGCAACCGCTGTACGTGTCGTACGGGACTGCCGACCAATAGTGGCCGTAGAAGCCCACGACCTGCACGAAACCGTTGTCGTAGTCGCGAGACCCGAAGCGGGGAAATATACGGGGGCATCAGGAGAAGTGATTTTGTTGTTGAAGTTCCAACCCCAATCCCAAGTACCGCTTACATTCATTGGCCCATAATTCTGCCCATCCGTCGTGAAACCGGTGAAGGCGTTAGAGGCGGGCATGTGGAAGCCTGCGGGGCAAGGGTCATAGACGGTCTTGACAACGGGATCATCGTTGTAACCCCAGTTTGTGTTGTCGGCAGACCAAATATTCTTAAAATAAACACTATACCCACTGTAGTAACCATAGAATATATCAGGATGCCGGATGGTGTTTTGGAGAGAATATCCACTGCTCTGCTCCACAGAGAACGAACCATCGGGAGTGGTATCGGTGCCGGGAAAGGCGTCTTTGCGGCCGAACTGGTAGAGCGTGCTATAGCCTTGCCGCGCGTTACCCGGATTCTGCGTAATAGTGATGTAGGCAGACTGTTTCACGCCGCCATTGGCAACGGTCTGCTCCACCTTCACCCTGACCTTGCGGGGAGCGGAATAGGTAGAAACACTCCAAGCGGTGTATTTCCAGCCAAGCGTCTCCCGTGTGAACTTGTATTTATGGTTTTGAAAGTTCGTGCAATTGACGGTGTTGAGCGCATCGTCATGAATAAACCACAGATGCCACGACCACATCACGGTACCCGAGGCGTTCTTGACGGCGATAACAGCATTGCCGTTCTTAATTTTGTCCTGCGGTACGCGGAAGTGAACGAAAGCGTTCGTTCCACTGCCTTCGATGCCGAGGCTGCTTGCCTCTATGATGCCACTTTGGTCGGTCCAGACGATGCTGGCTTGCGTGGCAGGATCCGAGGTGTTCTGCACGTTGATGTAGGGGGAGTTGATGTCCACACCTGCATGGTCCTTGAAATGCTGAAGCATATAAGTGCCGGAAGCGGAGGTCTGATAAGCATGACTGTTGGTTATACCGTTCTTGATGGCATTGCCATAGACCAGCGGGATGCAATAGTGTCCCGGGGCAGAGATGAGATAACAATTAGCGGTCTCTTCAATATGACTTTTTGCACCACTACCACCGGGATTGGCCAAGTTGTAGGGATTGGCGGCTGTGCCTTTGGGCATAGCATCCTTGAGCACTTGGTTGTAAGGGGCAAGTTTATCAATAACAGTGGCAGGTTTCACTGCGGTGTTGCCTACTTCTGCTGCTGTTCCACCATTACCCTGATCGGTGAGGTCGCCGAGCCAATCGGGCTTAG
>NZ_BAJQ01000063.1 GCF_000613785.1 Segatella oulorum JCM 14966
AGGGATTTTTCAATTTCCAAACTGAAACACGTTAGTCCCCAGGGGATTTTTCATTTCCTTAACTGAAACACATTAGTCCCCGGGGGATTTTTTATTTCCAAACTGAAACACATTAGTCCCCGGGGATCTAATCCGTTTCAAAGAAAAAACACGTTAGTTCCTGGAGATCTAATCCGTTTTAGAGAAAAAACACGTTAGTTCCCGGGGATCTAATCCGTTTCAAAGAAAAAACACGTTAGTTCCCGGGGATCTAATCCGTTTCAAAGAAAAAACATGTTAGTTCCCGGGGAGATTGTGCTGTTTTATCAAAAACAGGCGATTGTCACCCCCGAACAAGCATTTTCAGGCCACAAAGTGCACCACCACAAGGCTGGCAAGCCACAAAAAAGCGGAGAACTTCTGTTGAAATTCTCCGCTTGTGTCAAGTAGAATGAGATTTATTTTGCGTAAGCAATAGAACGCGTTTCGCGTATCACGGTAATCTTCACCTGACCTGGATAAGTCATCTCATTCTGTATCTTCGTTGCAATCTCGTCACTGAGTTTGGTGCTCTCTTCGTCGGTCATCTTGTCAGCACCCACAATCACACGCAATTCTCGTCCAGCCTGAATGGCATAGGTTTTCGTCACACCCGGATAGCTCATCGCTATGGCTTCGAGGTCATTGAGCCGCTTGATATAGGCCTCAACAATCTCACGACGTGCACCCGGACGCGCACCGGAGATGGCATCACACACTTGCACAATCGGTGCCAGCAACGTGGTCATTTCCTCTTCATCGTGATGGGCGGCAATGGCATTGCAAATGTCGGGCTTCTCTTTATATTTCTCTGCTATCTTCGCACCATACAAAGCGTGGGGCAATTCACTTTCCTCATCGGGCACTTTGCCTATGTCGTGCAACAATCCGGCGCGCTTAGCCTTTTTGGGATTGAGCCCCAACTCGCTGGCCATGACAGCACAGAGATTGGCCGTTTCGCGGGCATGCTGCAACAAGTTTTGCCCATAGCTCGACCGGTATTTCATCTTTCCGATGATGCGGATGAGTTCGGGGTGGAGCCCATGAATGCCTAAATCAATAGCCGTGCGCTTGCCCGTCTCAATCACTTCGTTGTCGAGTTGTTTCTTCACCTTGGCCACCACCTCTTCTATACGCGCGGGATGGATTCGCCCATCGGAAACCAATTGGTGGAGCGCCAAACGGCAGACTTCGCGGCGAATGGGGTCGAAAGCACTGATGACTATGGCTTCGGGTGTGTCGTCGACAACGATTTCAACGCCCGTAGCAGCCTCCAATGCGCGAATGTTGCGCCCTTCGCGGCCAATGATGCGCCCCTTCACTTCATCGTTTTCGATGTGGAACACACTCACCGAATTTTCGATAGCCGTTTCGGTAGCCACGCGCTGAATGGTTTGAATCACAATCTTTTTGGCTTGCTGATTGGCATTAAGTTTGGCCTCGTCCATGATTTCGTTGACATAGCTGGCAGCATCCAACTTAGCTTGGTCCTTCAAACTCTCCACCAATCGGCTTTTCGCCTCCTCGGCACTCAGTCCGGAAAGTTCTTCGAGCTTCTCCTGCTCTTGCTTCTGCATTTTCTCCACTTCTTGCTGCTTAAGCCCCAGAAGTTTGATTTCATTGTCGATGCGCAGCTGCTCTTGATCCACCTCCTGCTTCCGACGCCCCAATTCTTCTTGGCGTTGGTTGAGAGTAATCTCACGCTGTTTCAATCGATTCTCATTTTGCTGAATCTTTTGATTGCGCTGTTGCACCTCTTTTTCAAGCTCACTTTTCTTGTTGAGGAACTTTTCTTTCACTTCCAGGAGCTTCTTTTCTTTCAGCACCTCGGCCTCTTTATTGGCGGCCGCCACCATCTCATTGTATTTTCCTTTAATCACATAGCGGAAAATGCTATATCCTGCTGTGCCTCCAATGCAGAGTGCCACACAGACTGTTATAATTGTTAGAAACATGTATGATTTATTTTATGAATATGCTTAACTCCTATGCTAACGCCGCTTCGACTTCAGAAGTAAGCTTTCGAAGAATCTCGTGAAAGGGCTCGGTGTCGTTGCGTCGGGCTTCACGTGCATATTGAAATGCAATATTAATGAGCGCCATGTAAAGCAATCGTTCCCGGCCTATTTGCCCTCTATATTTTTCTGCGTAAACATTCATCGTGTCGGTGATAACCTTTGCCGCCTCACGGTATAAGGCTTCGTCCTCCCGCAACACCGTTAGTGGGATTTCGTTATCATAGACATGCAACGTGATGCGCAGCGTTTTATTCTTCTCTTCAGCCATACTTCACTACTGTTCACTGAGCAGCGTAATACATTTATTGACGTCGCGAATGAGCTTCTGCAACCGTTTTTGAGCACTTTCGACATCGGTGTCGGTCACTTCGAGCATCTTCGCGGTTTTCAATCGATCATAATCTTTCTGGCTTGCACCAACTGCGCCTGAAGTGTTTCGTTTTCCTGCCTGCATGCCATCATGCGCGCTTCGAGCGTAACATGCTCCTTTTTCAGTTCGTCATATTGGAAGATGAGTTGCCGAATGCGAATAGAAAACAAATTTAACGCCTCTTCGGTCGCGTCCATAAGATTATAATTTAGTCGCAAATTTAACGATTTAGATTGGAACAGCCAAATCTTGTTTTAAGTTTTGCCCCGCGTAACGCCTATGTGGCACGTTGCCAAGAGCAACCATAAAAACCCGTGAAATGGTGTGTACAATCTTTAAGAAACTATTTTTTCACCGTGGCATCGTCTTTCACACGCGGTTCCTTTTTGCTCAACAGCACCACTTGGAACACGAAATCGGTCATCCATTTGGACGAAAATCCTAACCGCTTTTGATACTGGCGCACGTGCAAAACAGTTTTCATCACCCCCGGGTCGGTGAAATCGTTCTTGGTCAGCACGTCGTTGATGGTCTTCTCCGTCATGGTGTAGAGCGCTTTCTTCATGAACGACGGCAGACGCAACTTCAATTTCATCAGGTTGCCAATGAGCATCATCAAGTCCTGGCAGAAGGCTTGGAATTGAGCCATATAAGGCTGCACATCCTGCAATTTGCGGCAGTTTTTGCGAATGCTCGCATCCACTTCGCGGAAGAAATTGTCGTTGGTGCCATAAATCTCGCGCATCATCTTCTCACATTGTTTGCGCTCGCCCAATCCCAACTTGTTGTTGAGCGTGGGCACATGCAGCGTGGTTTTAAACGTGCGCAACTCGGGAAGCATACCCAAATTATTAATGCCCAAGTTGGATGCGAGCGATGCTTCAAAATAAACGCTGATGAGCATCATGTAGTCTTCCATCCCGCCCGCCTTGGGGGTTGCTTCCTTTCTCTTGAGAATATTAGAAAAAAATCCCATTTTTTGTTTCGTTATGATTCTAAGTTATGTTTCAAATTCAATGTTTGCGCAAAGGTACAACATTTCACGCGATTGACCTAATTTTTACATACGAAAGGCCGTCGAAATGCACCTTTTAATCCTTCATTTCGTGCAAACGACCCTCGATTGGCACGAATGTAAGCCAACATGAGCGCAAACGACCCTCGGACACAACCTTTTTACAAGGCAAATCGCTTGCACAAACGAGAAGAATGCTTATATTTGCAACCGATAAACTACATTTGGCAATTTGAAAGCCATTTTTGATTGCCTTAGACCGTTCACAGATAAAAATCAGTCACGATGAATACCTTTTTTGTAAGAGCGCTGCTGTGTTGCATCGGCATGGGAGTTTCTCTGTTTGCAAGCGGACAAGGCAAGCTCAACGGAACCGTTTTAGATGAGCATGAACGAGGTGCTGATGCTGCCACCGTGATGCTCATCGCCCAACCCAACAACGTTCTCGTCGGAACCACGCTCACCGACCGCGACGGGCACTTTTCGTTCGCCGCGCAGCAAGGCCACTTCCTACTCTACATACGAATGTTGGGCTATAAAGAAGTGAAGCAGGAAATCGCGGTGGGCGAAGGCACCACGATAGCTAACATCCGCTTGGTGCCCGACGAAATCCATCTGAAGGATGTTGTCATCACTGCCCGCAAGTCGCGTCCGATAACCAGCGCGTCGAATGGAAAAATACGTATCCATGTGGCACAATCCTATCTTGCAGATGTCGGCAACGCCATTGATATCTTAAAACATTCTCCCGGCGTTTCGGTCAACAACAAGGGCGACATCTCCTTAGCAACGCTCGGCGGCACAGCCATTTATGTGAATGGAAAGAAATTAATGCTGCAAGGCGACGAACTGACGGCCTACCTCCGCGCGCTGCCTTCCTCAAAAATTGCACACATAGAAACGGCGCCCAATCCGAATGCAAGTTTCGAAGCCGATGGAGCCGGCGGCATCATCAATATCGTTTTGAAGACGGCCGCAAAATCGGGCATCTTCCTGACCGCTTCAAACGGCCTCTCTTACTGGGAAAACCTAAAGCAAAACACCGACCTCGCCTTCGCCTACAACACGAACAAGTGGCAAATAGGTCTTAGCTACAACCACAGCCTGGGGCATTATGCTATGGATTATGGTTACGAAAAGATGCAGCAGGGCGACAAGAGCCAGTCTTCAACTGTGGACACCGACAAGCGAAACACCTTTGCGGCGGGCATCGATTTTTCCTGGCAACCCAGCAGCAAAAGCCAATGGCTTATCAACAGTTCGGTGAGCATGCTGGCCGGTCCAGGGCTGACGCAAACCACCACTTATGTCTACCAGGGCACATCGCTGTTGGACGGCACGCTGAAAGCAAGCAACGATTACAAGAAGCAACGGCAAGTGCGCTACAACAACAGCCTGAACTATCGCTATCAACCCACCAAGGAACATTCCTTGTTGTTCACGGCCGACTGGACACATTTCGACGGCACCGCACACTGCGAACAGCCCAATCACTATTTTTCGGCAGCCAATACCCTCATTCGCTCCGACCAGTTCTATTCGCAGCCCGACAAAACGATTGACATTTACGCCCTACTGGCCGACTATAAGTTTCATCCGAACGAACAAGACGAATGGCTCGCGGGGCTTAAAACGTCGCTCATCAAAAGCGATAATGATTTCCTTTTTAAAAAGAATGGAACGACCGACCCGCAGCGCTCAAATCATTTCTACTACAACGAAAAGAACCTCGAGGGCTATCTGCAATATGCCCATGCGTGGAAGAAAGTGACGTTGAGCGCGGGCATGCGCATGGAATATATGCACACGCACAACCGGCTGAACGCTTATCGGCAGCAAACGACCGAAGAAAATCGTCGCTCGAAACTGCAGCTGTTCCCCAATTTGTCGGCTACCTACACCATCGACGAGAAAAATAAAGTGGCGCTATTCTACAGCCGGCGGCAAGACAAACCGCGCTACGAGGATCTCAACCCCTTTGAATATCTGCTCGACGAACTCTCCTATTGGAAAGGAAATCCGTTCCTGAAACCCCAAATCAGCCACAAAATAACGTTGAATTACACCCGCGGAAATCTGTCGATGAACCTATATTACAACCAGCTCGACGACTATTTCACCGCGCTGACCGATGTTTTCGACCACAACAAAACTATCATGACAACGAAGAACATAGGCAAGCAGCAGCAAATGGGTACAGAAGCCATCTTCTCAAAACGCCTCACCGCCTGGTGGGACTTCAACACCAACCTGGGATGCTACTACTTCATCAACAAGTTGGATTACGAAACCTATCGGCAACACTACAAACGTCCGTCGTGCAGCCTGTCGATGGGTAACACCCTGTTTCTGCCTTTGGGCATCAATGCCGAAATCTCGTGGCGCTATCATTCCAAACGTCAGGGCGGGAGCTATGAGGTGAGTCGTGCAACGGGCAGCATCGATCTGGGGCTCAACAAAAGTTGGGACGATGGGCGCATGCGGCTATCGCTGTTGATGACCGACATCTTGCACTCCGAACGCTGGGACAGCTACGGCACAAAGGACGCCCTGCACCTTGCGTCATGGGGCTATGGTGAGAGCCGCAAAATAGTGTTGCGCTTCAGTTACAGCTTTGGCAAACAGCAACTCAACAAGGTGGGTAGAACCCTTGAAGAGTTGGAACGGCTATGAATGTAACCTCGCACACAACGAAAAAATACATTTCCGCGATGAATGCAAACCTGCGGCAACGAGAGATATGACCTGCAGATGATGAAAAAGCAACTATTTTTTAGCATAACGCCCCTATATCTTGTTTTTTTTATTAACTTTGCACGGGGCTTGGTATGCGCGTTACCCATTACGAATTTACAAACAACAGTGTGGAATGAATTCTAACTTTAACAGCAAGACTTTGGCAAAACAGTTGGTTTGCGTCAGCGATTTCGCGATTGCAAACATCATGCTGATAGCCGTTTTCACACTATTTGCAGATAATATCCCCTACGACTTCCGGCATTCTTTTAAAGTGATATTCCTCCTGACGAATGTGTCGATGGCCTTTGCACAATATTTTTTCCACACGATTGTGCACTATCGTTGGGTTGAATTCAACAAAATCGCCATTCGCGTGTTGCAGCTCACAGGAGCTCATGTCGTGAGCCTTTTCATCCTCATGAGCTTCATGTTTCCTAAGGTAAATTTCTTTCATTTGGCCATCCCCTATGCCGTCTTTTGCTTCATCGCCATCATGGTGAGCCGCTTTTTCGAGCGTTTCATCTTGAAATTTCTGCGACTCAAAGGACACAATGTACACAACATCATTTTCATTGGTAACGACCCTTCGCTTTTAGATCTCTACCGAGACATGAAAGAGGACACAACCATGGGCTATCGTATTTTGGGATTTTATGCCGACCATGACTTTCCGCGGGCACCAAAGGAGTTGAAACGCCTTGGCACGTTGGATGATTGGAAGCAACACAAGACGCAGGACGTGTTGCCCAAAGCACAAGAGGTGTTTTGCAGTTTGAGCCACGATTACAATGATTTCATGGTCGATGTGATGAAGTTCTGCGATGCCAACGTGCTGCGTTTCCATTATGTTCCTCGCAAATTCAGTCCCTATCGGCTACCCTTGCGTGCAGAATATATGGGTGACACGTTGCTTTACACCAATCATGTCGACCCGCTAAGCTATGCCAACAACCGCATTCTCAAGCGCCTTTTCGATATTATCGGTGCCAGCATAGCCTGCCTTTTTCTCTTGCTCATTACTCCCATCATTGCCATTTGCATTAAGATGCAAAGCCCGGGCCCCATTTTCTTTAAACAACAACGCACGGGGTTTGCGGGGAAACCATTTACATGCTACAAATTCAGAAGCATGCACGTCAATACAACTGCCGACACCGAGCAAGCCACCAAAGATGATCCACGCAAGTTTGCCTTTGGCAATTTCATGCGGCGAACCAATATAGACGAGCTGCCCCAATTTTGGAATGTATTAAAAGGGGATATGAGCATCGTTGGGCCACGCCCCCACATGCTTTATCATACACAAGTTTATAGCGATCTCATCGATAAATATATGGTGCGCCATTTCTGTAAACCCGGCATCACAGGCTGGGCGCAAGTAACGGGCTATCGGGGTGAGACGACTGAATTATGGCAGATGGAAGAGCGTGTGGAGCACGACATTTGGTACATCGAGCACTGGTCGTTTGCGCTCGATCTGCGCATTATTCTCAGAACTATTTCAAGCATGTTCATCCCCGATAAGCATGCCTATTAAAATCAGTAAACATCAAACGAACAAATGATAGTATGAAAGGAATTATTTTAGCAGGAGGCTCAGGCACACGCCTCTACCCCATAACACGAGGCATCAGCAAGCAACTTATTCCGATATTCGATAAGCCCATGATTTATTATCCCATATCGGTTCTCATGCTGGCAGGTATCCGTGAAATACTCATCATATCAACCCCTTTCGATCTTCCCGGTTTTCAACGTCTTTTAGGCAACGGACATGAGTTAGGCGTTTCTTTCTCTTATGCCGAACAACGGAGTCCCGATGGCTTAGCTCAAGCATTCATCATTGGAGAAACTTTCATCGGCAATGATGCCGTTTGCTTGGTCTTGGGCGATAACATTTTCTATGGATCGGGCTTCAGTGCACTATTAAAAGCGAGCGTCCACGATGCAGAACAAGAAGAGAAAGCCAGCGTTTTCGGTTATTATGTAAACGACCCTGAACGTTATGGCGTTGCCGAGTTCGATGCAACGGGGCATTGCCTTAGCATTGAAGAAAAGCCAGCAAAACCAAAGAGCAATTATGCTGTGGTGGGGTTATATTTCTATCCCAATAGCGTGGTAGAAATAGCAAAGCACATTAAACCCAGTGACCGCGGTGAATTAGAGATAACCACTGTAAATCAAGAATATCTCAACCGCAAGAGCCTGCAAGTAAAACCATTGCAAAGGGGTTTCGCATGGCTTGACACGGGCACACACGATAGTCTTTCGGAAGCCAGCACGTTTATAGAAGTGATTGAGAAACGACAAGGATTGAAGGTGGCATGCTTAGAAGAGATTGCCTATCGGAAAGGTTGGATTACCAAAGAACAGCTAATCGAAGATGCCAAACCTATGATTAAAAATGATTATGGGAAATATCTCATGGAATTGGCCGAAGGAAAAAGAAAATAACATAGTAAGGACTAAAGTAAATTTGTAGAAAATATGGATGACAACAAAACGCTACAAAAAGAAGATAAACAAACCAAGAGTTTAATCGACCGGTTAAACTTCAGAAACCTTTACGTTGCCATTATCCTTAACTGGAAATGGTTCATCATCGCCGTGGTATTCTGTTTAGGCATCGTCTACATTCGATTGCGCTACACCACACCCGTTTATCAGGTTTCGGCCAAACTGCTTATCAAAGATGATGGTAACAACCGACGAGGAAACAGCATTCAGAATACAACCAACTTGGGTGTGATATCCAATTCTACCGGCATTGACAATGAAATGGAGATTCTTTCTTCTCACACGTTGGCAGAGAGTGCTGTGAGAGATTTAAAACTTTACGTCAACTATGTATTAGACGGAAAGTTTAAAGATAAATTGCTCTACCGAACAGAACCCGTAATGGTTGATATTGATGCAGTAAGCTTGGAAAAAATCAATCGCCCCATCAGTATGACCTTAACAAAAACGAAAAAGGGGTATTATGTGCGTGGAAGCTATTTCGTGCCTATTGATGCAACAAACAGCCGAGGCCCTTACACTTTCGAACGTGAGTTGACATCCTTCCCAACAAATATTTATACGCGTGCGGGCGTACTGACTTTCACCGAAAACCTGTCGCCTGAAGCGGTAGACATTTTTGGCGAGGCAAAAGTCAACATCACGCTGCAATCACCAAACGATGCGGCCTATCAATATCAAGGAGCATTGTCGGTCAGACAAACCGGCAATTCAACCACCATTGCTCAATTGGCTTTGACCGACATCAATATTCAACGGGGCATTGACTACTTGAAACAGCTCTCAATTTGCTACAACCGCCAGGCCAACGACGATAAAAACCAAATAGCGGTAAAGACCGAAAACTTCATCAACACACGATTGGAGAAAATCAATTCTGAGTTAGGGCTGACCGAAGATAAACTCGAGAATTTCAAAAAGCGCAATAACATGGTCGAGTTACGACTGAACGCTTCGCAGGCCATGAACAACCAAGACCAATTCAGCCAGCGCTTGGTGGATGCCAACACACAGATTATGCTGCTTGATGAACTGACCAAATTCATCAAGATGCCCAGCAATAAATATGAGCCGCTACCTGCAGATATTGGAATCTCGGATAAAAGTACCAACCTTCTCATTAATAAATACAATGAGATTGCATTAGAGAGAAAGCGTCTTTTGCACACCGCCAGCGAGGCTAGTCCAACGATTACGCCGCTCACCGCACAATTAATCGACATCAACAACAGTATTCGCCGTGCCATGCTGCAAGCTAAGAAGGCTTTAGAAATACAGCGCAATGCGGTGACCAACCAATTCAGCAAATACAATGGACAGGTAGGAAATACGCCAGAACAGGAACGCATCCTAACGCAGATTGGCCGCCAGCAAGAAGTGAAATCAGGACTCTACCTCATGCTGTTGCAAAAACGTGAAGAGAACTCCATCTCGTTAGCAGCTACGGTTGATAAAGGGAAACTCATTGATGAGCCCGAATTTGCCGGAAAACTCAGTCCTAATTCGTCCATGTTCTATATGGTTGCACTCATCATAGGACTTGTGGTTCCCATTGTCATCATCTATATTTTAGAATTTTTCCATTATAAAATTGAAGGACGAAACGATGTCATCCAACTCACACAGCTCCCCATCCTTGGCGACGTACCTATCGCCAGCGAGCAGGCAAAGACAAAGGCCGACATCGTGGTGCATGAGAACAAGAATAATCTCATGGAAGAGATTTTCCGTGGCATGCGCACCAACCTGCAATTCATGATGAAAGATGGTGAAAGAGTGATCGTCTTTACATCAACACTTCGGGTGAAGGAAAAACATTTATGGCAGCCAACTTAGCCGTGAGCTTTGCCCTCTTAGGCAAAAGAGTCATCATCTTAGGATTAGACATTCGCAAGCCACGATTGGCAGAATTGTTTGAAATTCACGACCATCATCATGGCATCACCAATCTTTTGGTGCACAGCCATTCGACAATGGAAGACATTCAGAAACAAATTCTGCCTTCGGGTGTAAACAAAAACCTTGATTTGCTCATGGCTGGGCCGACCCCACCCAACCCCACTGAACTCTTGGCGCGCGAAAGTCTAGATGACATTGTCGCCCAACTCAAAACCATCTACGACTACATCATCATCGATACTGCACCTGTCGGTCTCGTCACCGACACCCTGCAAATTGCCCGTATCGTTGATGCTACCGTCTATGTCTGCCGCGCTGACTATACCCCGAAAGACAGTTTCATACTCATTAACAATTTAAACGAGGAACGAAAACTGCCCAATATGGCCATTGTCATCAACGGGCTCGATATGACCAAGAAAAAATATGGTTATTATTATGGTTACGGAAAATATGCAAAATACGGCAAATATGCCCGTTATGGCTACTATTCGAGAGGAGCCTATGGTGCAGGAGGCTATCGCTCTTACAGCTCTTATAGCTCGTATGGCAGCTACAACAGCCAAAGCAACACCTATATTAGTAAAGACGACAATTCAATTAAACAATAATGATTATTGCAGTTGATTTTGATGGCACTATCGTAACCCACCAATATCCAGCTATTGGTGAAGAACTCCCTTTTGCCACAGAGACGCTCAGGCAACTCATTGCCGATGGTCACCAGCTGATTTTATGGAGTGTGCGCGAAGGAAAACTCCTTGACGAGGCTGTAGCCTGGTGCAGAGCACGCGGTGTTGAGTTTTGGGCTGTAAATAGAGATTACCCTGAAGAATTGCAGAAAAATAATAATCACTACTCGCGCAAGCTCAAAGCCGATGTGTTTATTGACGACCGAAATATTGGCGGATTGCCAGATTGGGGGCAAATCTACCACATGATTCACGATAGAATCAGCTATCGACGCCTGCTCACCGACCAAATTTCAGGTAGCGCATACGCCACGCCACCCAAGAAAAAACATTGGTGGAGCCGATAGCCCATTGCTTCATTTTCTTTTGGCATTTGCCCGTTTTTCGGCAGATGCCAAAATTTTATTTACAACTTGCTAACAACTTAGCAAATGCCAAAATGAGACCTCTGCAAAACCTACCAT
>NZ_BAJQ01000062.1 GCF_000613785.1 Segatella oulorum JCM 14966
ATTCGTGCTACCGATTGATACTACCTTGTACGTAGGTGGCAACGTTCGTGCTACCGATTGATGCCACCTTGCACATAGGTGGCAACGTTCGTGCTACCGATTGATGCCAACCAGCTTAAAATGGTCGCATTCGTGCTGCCGAATGCAACCACCTTATGGTCGAACATGATGCTTTGATATATTTTTTATAGAAAAAATTAAAAAAAAAACGGCATAAAAATTTGGAACGTAAGAATCTTTTTTCTATCTTTGAGGCATCAAAAGTCTGCTACGGCGACTATAACACGACACACGTTTAACTAAAAATATAAAACAAATGGCAAAGTTAAAACCCTTTGTACTCCCTGAAATCATCACGATTGATGGAGTAAATCACGGAAGTTTTCGTGGCGCATTGCACGCCGAGTTCCAACGCAAGCAGTATGACTTGATCAATGCGGCTGACAGAACCAAGCTGGGTATCAGCGATGCGCTCATGAAAGCATGGGACGAGCTGATTAAGCTCGAGGACGACGTGAACCGTCGCGTGAACAACGTGGCGCTCACTCGAAAGTCTATTGCAAAGGACCAAGATCGTAATGGCTACATCACCAGCCTCTTTGGTCTTGTGAGCTCGCAACGCACCAATCCTAACAAGACGATTCACGAGGCCTATGCGAAGCTGGCCGACGTGGTGCAAACCTATCGCGGACTGCAAAATGAGAGTCTGGACGAGAAGACAGCCCACATTCGCGGCTTAGAGTTAGACTTGGGCAAGCTCTCGGCAGAAACAACAACGTTAGGGCTCACGTCTACCATTGCTGAGCTGCACCAGGTCAACGAAGAGTTTCGTGCGCTGCGTCAAAAAATCCTACAGCAAGAGGTCAACAAGACACTCCCCAAGAGTAAGGACATTCGCCAACAGAACGACAAATTCTTCAAAGTGATATGCCGCTGCATCGAATTGGCTCACTTCCAGAGTACCGTCGAGGCCGACAAGCAGGCTATTGTTGACCTGGTGGATCACATGAAACACGCAGCTGTCAAGTCGCGCACCACGCACAAGACGAGCGCAGCACAACGCGAAATGTCCATGGCCGAGGAATATGCCAAGCTCAATGCGTTGCTACAGCCCCTGTTTGCCGATTTCGAAACTGCAAGACAAATGGCACCCGGCTCGTTGGTCTTTACAGGCCACCGGCGCATCAAGAACAAGCGCGCAATCTATGAGTTGATGGTAAAAGGCACCAAACAAGTGCTGTGGGTGCGCATTGAGAAGAATTACCTTATAGAGGTGAAATCACCATCGAAAGCGTCCAAGACTGCGCGCGACACCGACAAACCAAACAAGCCTCAAAAACCGTCGCAAAAACCCAAGGACAAACCCTCCGACAAGCCCGGAGACAAGCCCTCGGACAACCCCGGTGGCAAAGACCCCAAAGGTCAGGGCGAGGCAGAGATCAAACCGAAGGGATAAATAGTAATTTTCATTAGAGTTTAATTTATATTCTAAAAAGAGTGAGAGGCGGAGCTGTAGTGATACAGCTCCGCCTCGTGTTTCGATGTAGCGTTGCAGTGGGCTGGACTATGCGTCGGTGTCGGTAGCCTTCACAGCGATGCACTCCATCTCGATGAGCCAGCCGGGGCGGCAGACCGGTGCCCACAGAATGACGTGGGGCGTGGCCGGGAAGCGCCGCGCAAAGAGACGGCTCACCACGGCATAGTCGGAGGGGTCGCGCAGATAGACGAGCAGTTGCGCCACGTGGCCGAAATCCATGTCGGCTTCGGCCAGCAAGGCTTGCACGTTTTGCCACATGCGCTGCGTTTGCAGGCGGATGTCGCCCGGTGCCACCACGCGGCCTTGATTGTCGATGCTGGCCGTGCCCGAGATGAATGCTTGGCGGCGGTCGGCATAGTCGATGGTGGTGCCGCGCTCAAAGCGCACCCCATAGTCGCTGGTGCGGTTGAGGTGGTCGGGGGCATAGAGATGGGCCACTTGCCCGGGCTGTAGCCCCTGCACGGCATAGGCATCCATCATCACGCGTGCCGTGGCATTGGCCGTGCGTCCGCCAATGCCGGTGCTGGCAATGAAATGGGTGTCGGGCGTGAGCCGTTGTGCATCGAACACGGCATTGCGCCCATCAACAAAGTCTGCATATTGGTGGTCGATGTCGTCGACAAAGAACCACGTGCGCACGCAGTGGTCAGCCAAGGTGCAGCCGCTGTGGCCGAGCTGGTCGGCATAGCGTTGCAAGATGTGGCGGGTTTGCGTACCCGAGTCGTCGCCTGTGGCGGTGGCCTGTGCCAGCCACAAATGGGTGAATGTGCCCTGCCGTGCAGCTACAAGCCCCTCGGCGAGCGTTTCAATCGTCACGTTGGCCAACCCATATACCCACAAGGCCACCTTCGTGCCGTCCAATGGCGGTTGCTGCACTGTGGACAGCGCACAGCCATCGGGCTCGCTGCGGCGCACATAGGCCTCTTGGTTGGCGGCATCGCTGAGCCAATAACGCTTCATCACGGGCGTCAGTACTGCGCCCCATTGGCTCAGGACCTTTGCACATGCCGCCCGCACTGCTTGCAACTGCTGTTGAAAGGAGCCATCGGGCTGCGTGGCATGGATCATCAGATGTGCCTCCTGCACGCCTGCCGCGGTGGCGAAAAGGCTACTTTCCACCCGCGCGTTACCATAGGAGAAGACTTGGAATGTGTTCATACTCGTTGTGCGGACAGGATGTTAAGCATAGCTGTGCATGCCACCGAGGAAATAGTTCACGCCGAAATAGGTCATGAGAATGGTGAGAAAGGCACAGAGGCAGTAGAGGTGGTAGGTGCGCGGACGCTGCAATGCAGGCAGGCTGCGGGGATGCAACAGCACGGCATAGACCATGAAGGTGATGAGCGCCCACGTCTCTTTGGGGTCCCACGACCAATAGGTGCCCCAGCTGATGTTGGCCCAGATGGCGCCGATGAAAATGCCCAAGCCTAATGTGGCGAGAGCGGGATAGAGAAAGATTTGTGAGAGCACGGTGAGCTGCGCATTCATCCGCTGGAGGCTTTCGTGGTGACTGCGGCATGCAAGGAAGTAGGCCACCGCACTGACAAACGTGAGCGAGAGCAGCGCATAGGCCATCATGATGATGCTCACGTGGATGCTTAGCAGCGGACTGTTGAGCACGGGCATGCGTGGCGTGATGTTGGGATCCATCTCGCCAATGTGGCTCACCAGCAACATGAAGCCGCTCGCGAGCAGACCGAAGGTGGTCATGAGCTGCAGTGTGCGCGTGGTGAGCAGCGCGACGAGCATGATGAGCCATGCCAGCAGCAACATCGTTTCGTAGCCGTTGGCCATGGGAATGGTGCCGCTGATGATCCAGCGCAGGGCCAAGGTGAACGTCAGCACGCCCCATGACAGACCCATCAGGGCGGTGAACCAGGCGTAGCGTCTGCTCCGCGTGAGGAAGAAGATGGAGAGCAACCCCAAGGTAAGGTTGGCCATGAAGAGGAGGGTGGCGAAGGGCAGCTGATTGTAAAGGTGCTCGGCTCGCAAAGCTAACGGCGACGGGAGCGTGGTGCCGCCATAGCGCACCTGATATTTTTGCAGCTTGTGCACCAAGTCGTTGAGCATGTCATTGCGCCCTTGGTGTGCCAGCTGATTGGCCAGGTTTAAGATGGAGCGGATGTATTGCTGTTGCGCAGCAGGCATCGTTCGCGGCAGTTTATCGGTGGGGGCAAACCAGTCCACCCGCCCGACGGGTGAGCTATAGGGGAAGAGCTTGAGCACGTCGCCCTTCGTGAGGTTCATTACGAGCATCATCTTGTCGTCAACATCCAGTAGCGCTTTTCCCATAGTGCTTTGCTCTCCCTGCGCCTCTTGCAGATAAGGTCCGAGAAGATAGCCCTGCTGGCCGAAGAGCCGCATGGGAGCGATGTAGGAATCGAGCTGTAATTGCTCACGCAACGCTTTGCTTTTAATATGCAACAGCGGCACTTTCATCCACTCTGATGGCCAAAACAGGAAGCCGGTCAGCACCTGGCAGGGGCTGTAGTCCTGATATTGGCGGCTGCCGTAGAGCTTCTTGGTAAAGTCGATGGCAAAGGTTTCTAACGGCAGATGCGCCCGTTATAGACGATGAGCACTTTTCCGAACTCGGCAGCTGTGGCTTGCGGCAACGCCGTTTGTGCACGCACGGGCGAGAGCATCAACAGCAACAAACCCGCCATGGTGGCACGCTGCCGTTTGCTCTGGCGCAACAGTTGGCGAAAACGTCCGTGCCTATCCACCAACATGCCCACCAGCCCGATGAAGAGCAACGCGTAGCCCGCGTAGGTAACGGGAATGCCATAGGGGTCGGTATTCACAGCGAGATAGCTGCCGCGCATATCATCGTCGAAGCTGCTTTGGTAGAGCCGTGTGCCATAGCCCGCATAGATTTTGTTCATCGCTACCTGGTAGGACGTGGTCTTTCCGTCGCGTTGGATAAGGATGTCCGAGACATAGTCCATGGCTGCCATGTTGCCGGCATGGTAGCTCACGCGAAACCGTTGGAGCGTCAGTGTGAAGGGCAATGGCCGCTGCTCGCCCGCCTTCGTGGTATAGGTCGTTGCTGACTTTCCTTCGCGCAGATGGACCATGCCTTTATGTGCCGTCAGGTGGGTGAGCAGCGCCCCAAGCAGGATGACGACAAACGACAGATGGAGCAGCACCAGCAAAGGGCGTCGCACCCTCTGCCGGATGAAATAGGCTGTCCCCAGAGCCACGCCGACTGCCCAAAGCAGCGTGAACCACCATGCACCGAAGAATTGGTCGGCCACTACTTCTGTGCTGGTGTATTTGCCAATGATGGTTCCAAGTGCCATCAAGGCAACGAGGAGGAGATAAACGAATTTGAGTGGTTTCTTTATTTGCATCGCTACATATTTCTCTATGCGCTGCGCTTTCCTGCAGCGCTCGTTCTTCTGTCTTCTGCACATTGCGGCTTCCCGCAACGCTGTATCTTTCGTTTCCCTGCCAACAGCCCGCGTCACAGCATCGTGTGGGCAAGAAGAGAGGCTGCGCCCAAATGAGACCTTCCCCACTTAGGCACAACCTCTCGCTTGGTCTTTATCGGCAGCTATCGCGCGCTTAGATGGAGCGGATGAACTTCACCACGGCATCGCGATCGGCCTTTGGCAGGTTATAGAACTTCTTCGCTGCCTTGAAAGCCTGGCTGTTGGGGCTGTAAGCATGCCACATGATGGCCTCAACCTCATTGCGTGCGCGGGCATCGTGCAACCGATCTTCCGCACCCGAGTTAATCAGCGATAGTCCCCTACCCCACAGTGGCGTCGTGCGGCACCACGAACCGTGGATGTCGTTCTTCATATCCAGCTTATGTTGGATGAAGTCGGTGTAGGGATAAATCTTCTGGTTGGCATATTTAGGCAGTTGCTTGCTGCCCAAGATGCGTGAGGAACCGTGATTGTCAGCGCCTGTCGTCCATGACGGACGATGACAAGCGGAGCAGCCCAACTCGCCGGTGAAGAGCGCTTTGCCGCGCTGCACAACCTTATCGTTTAAGTTGCGCGCACGTGGAACGGCAATACCTCTGTGCCACACCATGAAAGCATGATAGGCTTCGTCGGTCATCTCGGGCTTGAAGTTAAAGTAGGGGTTGTTGTACAGGTTCACATTATCCCCGGGCGAGAGCAGATAGGCCACAGCCTTCTTGATGCCAGCTGCCGTACCATCGTGGTAATAAGGATGCACGTAGGAATGGACATCTGAACCGTGCTGTTGGATATAGCTGATCACATTGGGGTTCTCTGACATGGCTTTTGCCCATGCCTCGGTAGAGCAAATGTGCTTGATGTCCGAACGTAACACGTTGAGCTCATCCCACAGCGCCACGTCGTTTTCCAGGCAACCGTCAAGCAAATCGTAGTTGAAACGTTTGAGGAACTTCTTGCCAAAGGCATCTTCGGCATAAGCTTCAGGCTTCAATTTCTTGGCCGCGTTATCCCAGAACTCAGGGTTAAGCTCCACAAACTTGCCCTCCTGCTTATATTGCTTCTCCAAATCTTCATTCGAAATGGCATCTATCAAGCCCAAACCTTGGAAGTTACATGAGGCAATCAAGCGCACTTCATAGCCCGAAGGACGCGGATCGGTGTTGAAAGCTGACTGCGGAATAGCAACCGAGGGGTAGCGCAGCTGGAAACGCTCGCCGTCGGGAAACTGCATAGGCAGGCCACTCGGCATGGTTGTTACATCGTGCCACGTGATGCGAATCTGATTGGGATCAACAGGTGGCAAGAAAGGTTCTACGGCCTGAAGCATCGTGAAAGTGGTGAGTTGGCTAATGGGTGTACCATTATTGCTACCAGGGGCATCGGGATAATACACCGAGACAATGTAGCCATTGCCTTTCACAGGATCCATATTGCTGCGGCTGTGACCGTGCGCATAACCGCCCGAATGGCAATACTCGCACGAACGGCGCGACGCCACAGGTCCCCAACCTTTGTAAGGTTCGGTGCTCAAGGTGTATTTAGCACTGGCCATCAAGTCACCACGATCGAAGAGATCGCTAAGACCCTGCTCGTCAACGGCGGGCGTATTGTCTTCGTAGCAATTCGACGAGGTGTTATCAGTAGTTCCCAATTCTCCGCCGGGATACCATTCCTCAGCCGAGAAGTTACCTACGGCTTTACCCACATATTTGGCTTCGGCGCCATTTTGTTGCTCATCAGGGTTGACAGGATCATCAGAGCAAGCCGCGAAGAAACAGATGCACACGGCGGCCAAAAGCACATTGCTGTAATGGTTATGTTTCATAATGTTTGATGATTGATTGAATGTTTGAAACGTAGCTTCGCCACGTGGGCAAAGCTACGTCCGTAATAATCACTATGTTTAATGCGCCATGCGCTGCTTAGTCGGTCAACTGGTTCACCCATTTTGCTGCCTCATTGAGCGCATCATTGAGTGCAGAGACCTTGTCAATGCAGTTCTTCACCTGTCCATGGCCAGGGTTATCAATGAAAGCAACACCGCTCTTCTTAGCCGTCTCTAAAGCACCGATAGCTTCGTTGAGCGCGTTGTTCAATTCGCTATACTTCGGATAGTTGTTCTTCTGTAGGAAGTTCATAATCGACTTGTCGTTAGGCGTAGAAACATTCTCCGTACCACGAACACCATATAAAGAGTTCTTAATCGAATAGATGTTGTCCTGATAATCCTGGAACGAGCGCTTGCTGTAGGGCGACTCGATGTAGTCTGCTGCATCGTCAGCAGTACCTGTACCCGTTGCTGTGCGATAAGCCTGACCCAATTTTTGGCTGGCCACTTCCTCACAAATATTCGAGCAACCGCCAATGAAGATGTTGTTCAATGTCTCGTGCCAAGTAGCGAACATTCCTTTATCGGTTCCTGCACTCTTTACATACTCGCCATAAGGATTGTTCAGCTTAGAGAAAGCTTGGAAACGTGTGCCGTCAACCACCCATTTTGCATTTGCAAACAAATAGCTCTTATGTGCAGCATTACCGCTGTTACCCAACCAACTATACTCCAACAGATAAATCATATTGCGCAAGTCGCCCGACACCGCAGCAGCAAAAGCAGCCTCATCAACCGTCTTTACAGTAGTCAAACCCGACTCTGTCTCATATGCTGCATTAAAAGCTGCGAGCGTACGGTTCTGACCATTACGGAAAAGAACAAACTCCAAACCGTGGAAGCCCAATACAGAATCAAAAGTCTTATGATTGTTATAAACAAACTTCGTTGCATCGGCACTATTGATTCCGGTGATAACTTTAGGATCATTCAATGCCTTTGTCAACTGATCATGGTCAAGAGGCCAAGAGTCAATGTGCGGGTCAATCTCGTTATCCGATGCTGCTCCGTAGAGGAACGACTCGCTCTGCTCCCAACATCTGCGCGCCTCTTTAAACGCTGTACAAGCGGCATCAATGTCAGCCTGCGTCAACGTTCCGTTCTGACGCTTTGCCTTCAGGTTCTGACAAGCTGTGTAAAGCACATCAGCCTTACTGGCCAATTCCTTGTAAGTGGGTTCAACAACAACATCAACATAGTTTGACACAACCGATTTCAACTCTTCGCCATAGTGCTTGGTCTCTTCAGTGTTATCGTCGTCACTACTACATGCTGTAAATCCGAATGCGAATGTCCCTATGAGACACATCGCAAATAATTTTGCAATTTTCATTTCTTTATTTTTATGTTATATGAAACATTCTCTGTTATGCATCAAAGGAAGAATCCTTCGTAAGCCACACCGATATTAATGGCTGGCTCGTTGTTGTAGCCGCTCTTCAGCTTTCGATAGTTATATTCGGCTTTAATGGCGATTTGCGGAATAGGATAGTAGTTCAATCCCGCAGCATAAATCGTCTTGTTTGTCCACTTCTTGGTGGCAGCGTGGATGTAGGAATCATAGTTCTCGATATGCCCAAAGACATATAACTTTTGATTGTCGGCACGCAAGCTTTTAATTTGCGAGAAGACATCATAACCCACTTCCAACATCATGGCCATGGCATGCTGCCGAAGTATTTTCCGTTGCCCGACTCATAGGGTTTTACATACTGCACATTGGGATAGGTCAACTGTGAGATTTCCTTGGCATGACTCACATAACCGTAGTCAATATTGCCGCGTGCCACCCAATTATAACGCTTGAAAGTGAAATCAAGACTGCCTAAATAAACATTCCCTTTAATCTTTTTCTTTGCACCTCGCTCCATATCATGAGGCACATTGTTGTGCATCGACTGGCCGAAATAACCACTCATACCAATACGGAGCCCAGGAAGCGTGTAGTTGTCTACACGGGCAAGGAAGCCATATTTGTTGGCCACCTCAAACTCAAACGGGCTCGACGTGCCCCCTTGTATCCAATTCGCGCGGCTAAAATGATAAGCATCCAAGCCGGCCACCATCTGTGCCTCGTAACGAAAATCGCCCAAACGTCCCCACAACGACACACCTGTTTGATGCCATGTGCTGGGCAAAATGGTGTTTTCGCCTTCCGGACGATACACCGTGAAGAAGTTCAACGGCTCATGATGGGCATTGACCAAGCCAAACGGTACCACAATATGACCGGCTCGCACGTTGAAAGCACGGCCGAATGTCTTTTGAAGCCAAAACTGTTCCAACTCCACTTCGCCTCCTTTCTCGGTCTCATGTTCAAACTCAATGGCCTCGTCGGCTTCATATTCAATGGCCGAACCCGAGCCACCATGCTCAAATTCAATCTCCGTTCCCATCGTCCAGCCCTTACCAAAGTCATAACCTAAATAGATAACGGCATGCGGAATATCGAATCTTCCATGGCTGGGATCTTTTTTATAATTACGAGGCGTGGTGTAACGATTGCCACTATCGCTATAGAAATTGCGCGAATAGGCCGCTTCGCCATAACCTCCCACACTAAATTTGTTACCCTTTGCGTGATTCATCACCGAATCGGCAGCATTCACTTGCGCACTCGCACCTATAGAAACGCTCGCCATCAGAATGCTCAATGCCATCTTGTGCTTCATTTGCTTCATCTATGCTTGTCTATTACCTTTATTATAAAAAGAAAAAAGTGCAGACTATCGGATTGTGAACCCAGTTCCAAAAAGACGACAGTGCAAAGACCGTATATGCGTTTCTTTCGAGAAGTTGCCGAGAAAACAATCCCCACTGCACTTATTTGCCTGCAAAGTTACACGGAATAAAGGTAGCAAACAATACCTAAAAATAATGAAAAAGCGTGGCCCACATTTTCATCGTTTTTAGGTATTGCACAGCCAAAAAATAGCGCGTACTTTTGCAACCGTAGTCGGAAAACGGCTCACAAACAATAAACATAATTTTAAAAGAAATAAAAATGAATTCAACTTGTATTGTTTACGGATCATCAACTGGCACCTGTCAGGATCTCGCTTCACGCATCGCAACCAAATTAGGCGTTGACAGTTCTAACGTTTTCGATGCCGGAAGCATCTCGGCCGAGCAATTAAACGGCTTTCAAAACCTCATCCTCGGCACCTCAACATGGGGCGCAGGCGAGATGCAAGACGATTGGTATGAAGGCGTAAAAGCACTGAAAGCAGCCGACCTCACCGGCAAAACCGTTGCCCTTTTCGGTTGCGGCGACAGCGAAGGCTACAGCGATACCTTCTGCGGTGGCATGGCCGAACTCTATCAAGCCGTTAAGGATAAAGGCGCCAACATCGTTGGAGCCGTGGCTACCGATGGCTACACCTACGATGATTCGGAAGCTGTGGTCGATGGAAAATTCGTGGGATTGGCACTCGACGACGTCAACGAAGACGACAAAACCGATGCACGCATCGACGCTTGGGTGGCCGAAATCCAACCCGCATTATAAAGCAAGGCTGACTTATGTTACAGGCTGAAGTGATACCGAGTGACCTCCGCGTGCTCTCCGAACAGATTTACCAATACAAGAAAGGAGTGCGCAAAATGGTGCTCTACACCTTTCCCGAACGCTATCGGCAGCAGGCATTGGATAAACTCGAGCGCCAAGGCATCGACTATTTCGTACAGCCGGTGGGCAACAGCCGCATCAATCTGTTCTTCGGGCGCAAAGAGTGTATGGACACCATTCGCAAGTTCATTCACCAACCCCTGAACGAACTGACGCCCGAAGAGGATTTCATCCTCGGCACACTCTTAGGCTACGACATCTGCAGCCAGTGCGAACGCTATTGCAAACGTAAGTCATAACGCGAAGTAGGTGTTTCGAAAACATTAAAAAAACAAAGAAATCGCAACACCTACCCGCCTCAAATTTAGAAAAAAATCAAGCAAGATAAAGGGTTTGTGAAAATCCGAGTCTCTGTGAAACGGAATGAATAGATTATTTCATTAAAACGTATAATCTTGTTCGCTACATAGATTTCATAATGTTTTTGTATAATATGTATTAGGCGGGCTGTGAAGTCCGCCTTTTATTTTTGTGTCCTATCGAAGCACCACCACCATCCATCCTATACCTAAAAATAGGTAGTACACCGCGCAAGCCTACCTAAACAAAACCACAAAAATGTTGCAAAAACCTAAATAAAGAAAGCAGCAACGCCGCCAATCATCCATCTTAAATACGTGTGAATGCTATTTTTCATGAAAGTATTTAATGATGGTTGCGCCCTTGCAGGAGGACACGGGCGGGCACATAGCGCCGCCCCTACCAATCTCCACCAAACCACGCGGTGTGCCATTACCGCATCACATTGTACATTCGATAGCCCCAAACCGCACGGTGTGGCCCTACCGCGTAGCGTTATACTTTCGATAGCGCAGGGTTGGCAAGTGCAACGCAGCCTACCCTGGGTAACAATGCAAGCGAGGAGGCTACCCCCTTGGGGGTTGTACTTTTTCTCATCACACATCATTACCACACGCAATGAACGGATGATTGCCACGCACGCAAATGAATTAAAAAAAAGTACAATGCCGATGGCATAGGTTCCCCTCCACGACTTCCCCAGGGTAGCCTCCTTTCGTCGGCAACCCTGGGCTGACAAAAGTACAACACCGATGGTGTTGGTTCATGTGCACCGTTTTCACCAACAAACAAAACCTCCCCCACACTACAACATTGGGGGCGGAAATGCATCGCGCACTCCCGCCCCTTCTATTTTAAAATAAGTCAAATTATGCTTTCATCGTCTCTGCCATGAAACGGTCGCTCACCACCTTCATAAACTCGTAGTGCGCGCCGTTGTTGATGTTCATTAAATTCATTCCTTGAATGTCAATCATAATAAATACTTTTTTGTTAAACAATAAAATTTATCTTTAGCGATTACTTTCTTTTGTTTCAGTGCTTGCATAAGCTATGCAAGCGCCATTTTTTGCATTTTGCCATTTGCATAGCTATGCAAGCGCCATTTTTGCATTTTGCCATTTGCATA
>NZ_BAJQ01000061.1 GCF_000613785.1 Segatella oulorum JCM 14966
CCGCACGGTGACGATAAAACGGCAAAAATATTGTTCCCGCGCTGCGCGGTGACGATAAAAAGGCAAAAATATTGTTTCCGCGCCGCGCGGTGACGATAAAACGCGAAAATATTGTTTCCGCGCTGCGCGGTGACGATAAAACGGCGGAAATATTGTTGCCGCCATCGTCTGCAACAAATTTCTGTGGCGCAAGTGAACCATTCTTCTTGAAATGTATTACCTTTGCAGCCATAGTTTCAGAAACGGAAATATTTTAATTAAAATAAATGAGACACTACAGATTAGTGGACAATGCGCTGGGTTGCTCGCATTCTTGATTGCCGCCATCGTGTATTGTTCGACCATTGAGCCGACAGCCAGCTTTTGGGACTGTCCGGAATTCATCACCACAGGTTATAAACTCGAAATAGGGCACCCTCCGGGGCACCTTTCTTCATGCTCACGGCCAATCTCTTTTCGCAATTTGTGAGCAATCCGTCGGATGTGGCACGCATGGTCAACACGATGAGCGCGCTGCTGAGTGCCACCACCATCATGTTCCTCTTTTGGAGCATCACCCACTTGACGCGCAAGCTCATCTTGAAAGATTGGAGCCAACTGACCCTCGCAAAATGGATCATCATTGAAGCATCGGGCTTAGTGGGCGCGTTGATCTACACCTTCAGCGACACCTTTTGGTTCTCGGCCGTCGAAGGCGAGGTGTATGCCTATTCTTCGGCGTTCACTGCGATTGTGTTCTGGCTCATTCTGAAATGGGAAGACCATGCCGACGAGCCTCACAGCGACCGCTGGCTCATCCTCATCACCTATATGACGGGCTTGAGCATCGGCGTGCATCTGTTGAACCTGCTTTGCATTCCGGCCATCGTGCTGGTGTTCTGCTATCGCAAATTCCCCAACATCGAACTCAAAGGCTCGCTCATCGCCCTGGCAGTTTCTTTCGTTATTGTGGCCGGCGTGCTCTATGGCATCGTGCCGGGTATCATCACCGTGGGCGGATGGTTTGAGTTGTTCTTCGTCAACACGCTGGGCTGCCCCTTCAACACGGGCGAAATCATCTACATCATCCTGTTGGTGGGCATCGTGCTGTGGGCCATCTACGAAAGCTATACCAACAAGAGCAACCGGCGCAGCAACATCTCGTTTGTGGCCGCTGTGGGCATGCTGGGCATTCCGTTCTATGGCTATGGCTGGTCGGCCGTTTGCATTGGCATTGTAGTGTTGGGCGCACTGTGGTTTGTGCTCAACTATCAGCATGTGGTGGATGGCAAAAAGGTGAACTTGGTCACCGCACGCATCAAGAACACCTCGTTGCTCTGCCTGCTCATGATCATGATTGGTTATTCATCGTATGCCGTCATCGTGATTCGCTCCACGGCTAATCCACCGATGGATCAGAACTCACCCGAGGACATTTTTACCTTGGGCAGCTATCTGAGCCGCGACCAATATGGCGACCGCCCGCTGCTCTATGGACAAGCCTACACTTCGCAAGTGGCTTTAAAAGTGAATGGCGACCGCTGCCTTCCCGATATGAATGAGGCGCGCCCATCTATGGACGGAAAGAAAAGGCCAGCGCCAATGAAAAGGATTCTTACTTTGTCGTGAGCCACAAAAACAGCTACAAATATGCGCAGAACATGCTCTTCCCGCGCATGTATGACAATGATCCCGACCACGTTCAAGCCTATGAAGACTGGATGGGCGGTGTCGATGGGCACAATGTGAGCTATGATCGATGCGGCGAAACGGTGAGCGTGAAGATGCCCACCCAATTAGAGAACTTGCGTTTCTTCCTCACTTACCAATGCAATTTCATGTATTGGCGCTATTTCATGTGGAACTTTGCGGGCCGACAGAACGACATTCAAGGTAATGGCGAACTGGAGCATGGCAACTGGATTACGGGCATTTCCTTCATCGACAACTTGCGGTTGGGCGACCAAAGTAAAATGCCCGATGAGCTGAAAAACAACAAGGGACACAACGTGTTCTATTGCTTGCCGTTGCTGCTCGGCGTCATCGGATTGCTTTGGCAGGCGTTCAAAGGCAAGCGTGGCATCCGACAATTCTGGGTGGTGTTCTTCTTGTTCTTCATGACCGGCCTTGCCATTGTCATCTATCTGAACCAAACGCCGATGCAGCCGCGCGAACGCGACTATGCCTACGCCGGCTCGTTCTATGCTTTTGCCATTTGGTGCGGCTTGGGCGTTGCAGCACTCTACGATCTTGCCAAGCGCTATCTGCATGTGAAAGGCACACCGGTTGCAGTGGGCCTTTCTGTGCTTGCCCTTTTAGTGCCCATTCAAATGGCCAGCCAAACATGGGATGACCACGACCGCAGCGGACGTTATACTTGCCGCGATTTCGGGCAAAACTATCTCATGACCCTGCAGGATAAAGGCTATCCCATTATCTTTACCAACGGCGACAACGACACTTTCCCGCTTTGGTACAACCAAGAAGTCGAGGGTGTGCGGCGCGATGCACGTGTGTGCAACCTGAGCTATTTGGCCACCGACTGGTATATTGACCAAATGAAGCGTCCGGCCTACAGCTCGCCCAGCTTGCCTATCAGTTGGCCACGCTTGGATTTCTGTGCGGGAACGAACGACTATATCACCGTGCAGCCCGAATTGAAGCAGCAAATTCTTTCGTTCTACAAAGACCATCCTGCAGAGGCGAAGGCACAATTTGGCGACAACCCGTTTGAATTGAAGAACATCATGAAATATTGGGTGCGCGCAAAAGATGCCAACATGCACGTCATTCCCACCGACACGGTGTATGTAACCATCGACAAAGCGGCTGTGAAGAAGAGCGGCATGATGTTGGCTTCCGACTCGATACCCAACCAAATGGTGATTTCGCTCTCGGGAAAGAATGCCCTTTACAAAAATGATTTGATGATGCTCGAAATCATTTCACGCAGCAACTGGACGCGTCCTGTCTATGTGGCACTCACCGTTGGTGCCCAAAGCTACATGAATTTGGGCAACAACTTCGTGCAAGAAGGTTTGGCCAACCGCATCACGCCCTTCACAACCACCAACAATGGCAAGAACGGAAGTGCCAAGAACTTCGACACCGAAAAAACTTATCGCAATGTGATGACGCGCTATAAGTTTGGCGGTTTGCAGAAGAAAGGCCTCTATGTGGATGAAACCGTCATGCGCATGTGCTACACCCATCGCAGGCTGTTTGCGCAATTAGCACAGGAACTCATCAAGGAAGGCAAATACGACAAGGCGAAGAAAGTGCTCGACAAATGTCTCGAAGTGCTCCCGGCCTACAATATTCCGCACAACTATGTCAGTGGGAGCCTTGACTTGGCCGAGTGCTATGCCATCTTAGGACAGCAGCAAAAGGCCGAGCAACTCTTCAATGCCGTGTGGAAGAACAGCGAGCAATATGTGGACTTCTATCTTGCCTTGTCGGGCAATAACTTCGACATATCGATGAGTGATTGTCTGCGTGAGTTCACCATCATGCAGGAATGCAGCAAAATTGCACCGCTCATCAGCCAGACGTTAGCGAAAAAGACCGAGAAGATTTTCCAAAATAAATTCGTCAATTATCGCGAGAAAGGCGGCTATGTGCCCATACAGAAAGGAAAATAAAAACACAGCGCAACCATGTTTATAGAACAACCTGCAAAATGGTTGCGCTGGCTTTATCCCAGTGCGACTTGGAGAATGGATAAAAGCGAACATGCAGTTTATCTCACGTTCGACGATGGTCCCATCCCCGGGTCGACACCCTTTATTCTTGAAACGCTTCGCCGCTACAACGTGAGAGCCACGTTCTTTATGGTGGGTGAGAATGTGTTGCGCTATCACGACCTCTATAATCAGATTGTTGCAGATGGGCATCAGGTGGGCAATCACACTTTTAATCACATCGGTGCTTTCAAACATTGGGTCATCACCTATGCCATCAACACCGAAAAGGCCAACGAGCTCATCCACTCACACCTATTCCGTCCGCCTCACGGCTGGATGCGTTACACCGCCTATTGGTGGCTCAAACGGAAATATAGGATTATCATGTGGGACCTCGTTACACGTGATTATTCTAAATGGATGAAGGCAAAAGATGTTGTCGACAATGTGAAAAAATATGCCCGAAACGGCTCTATCATCACCTTTCACGACTCGCTCAAGAGCATCGACAAGCTGAAAACTGCACTTCCACAAGCCCTCGAATGGCTCATCAAAGAAGGTTATGAATTTAAAACATTCGAATGACATAGAAACCCTAACCCTACACATCAAAGCCGAAGCACAACGCCTCGGCTTTTTTGCTTGTGGCATAGCGCAAGCAAGACCGGTAGACGAAGAGACAGCCGCACACTTGAAACGCTGGCTCGATGATGAGAAGTTTGCGGGCATGGACTACATGAGCAACAACACTGACAAGCGGCTTGATCCGCGGTTGTTGCTCAAAAATGCGCAGAGCATCATCTGCGTGGCACTGAACTATGCCCCTAAACAAGCCTTCGCCCCACATGAATATCACATTGCGAACTATGCCCTTGGGCAAGACTACCACGATATTATGAAACACAAACTGCGCCAACTGGCAGCGAGTTGTGGTTTTGAAGACGACCTCATCAGCCAAAATCCGCAAGCGAAACGCTGTCGTATCTTCGTTGATTCAGGCCCCATTTTAGAGCGCTATTGGGCAGAACGCGCAGGCTTAGGTTGGATAGGAAAAAATCATCAACTGATTATTCCGCATGCAGGAAGCATGTTTTTCTTGGGCGAGATACTCGTCGAGCAACCCCTCCTCTACGATGAACCGGCTAAAAATCGATGTGGGAAATGCACCAAATGCCTGCAAGCCTGTCCCACGAAAGCCATCACATCTGACAACGAAATAGATGCCTTTCGCTGCCTTTCCTACCAAACTATTGAAAATCGTTCTGATATTGCAGCGCCCTTTTCAACCGCATTAGGCAATACGATTTATGGTTGCGATGAATGTTTAAAAGCCTGCCCGTGGAATCGATTTGCCACACCTAACGACACACCCGAACTGCAACCACGCCCCGAACTGATGGCTATGACGCAAGAGCAATGGCAAAATTTGACCGAAGAGGAATATCGTAAACTCTTCAAAGGAAGTGCCGTGAAAAGAGCGAAATATCAAGGCCTCATGCGAAATATCAAGGCCGCCGCTTGCGCATCACAAAAAAATAAGCTATCTTTACCCCCAAAAAGGAGGGAACATGACACAGAAGATTAACTGCTATCAAGCGGCTTTTTCCTACGTGAAAGCCTTTTTCGAAGCCTTCGCAACAGGCATCCTCGATGGAAAAGCAACGGATAACAACAAAAAGAAACAATATACGCCTCAACAAGTGAAAGCGCAAATGCTTGTTTTCTACCCGCACCTCAATCCTGTGTTCATAGAACTTGTGGCGCCGGTACTGGCAAAACTCACCTATAAAGATGCAGAGACCTTGGCCGATAAGTTGCGCAATACATTTCAACATCAAGCTCCCGATGCCAAACAATATCTTAAGCTTGTTTGTAGAACACAAAAACTTTACGAGGCCGTTATCAGCGAATATCAGCGCAATTTTGCTTTAATCTTGCAAGGTAATTTAAACACTGGAGACAGCAGTTGCACACAGCACAAGGGCATTCGGCTCGCATTCATCGACGAACCCACCGCTATTCATCTCTTGGTGAGGCTCATCATGAAGACCTATGTCAAGGCACTTCGATTGGCTAATCCACAGAAGTCCAGCCTCGACCAGGCCTCAATCTACAAACTTATTCTTACCAATCTGCACGTCATTCGTGGGGAGGTGCAAACAAAAGAAGCGCCCACCGACCTCTATGAGCTCTTTAAAATGGCATGCGGAAACGAGACTAACATGAACGTTACGTATAACGCCATGACTGAAATGTATCGGGAATTAGCAACCGAAGATCATATTATCGCATTTGATGACCAAGCCAACTGAGAAAGAAGCACTCAAAAAGAGTCGACTTTACCAGCAGATTGTGACGCTCACACGTCTCACAGACACCTATCAGTTAGATGCAATCCTGGGGCTTATCCCTGGAGGGATAGGTGATTTCGTGGCCGCATTCTTTGCCCTTGCCCACATCTTCTTCGGGGCATTCAAACTGCGTTCCATTCCCCTCACGCTGGCTTTGCTCAACAACATGCTGCGTGATGTGCTTTTGGGGCTGCTACCTTTTTATATCGGCAACGTGATAGACTTTCTCTATCGCTCCAACAAAAAGAACATGGCGCTCATCGATGGCTTCCTCAACGACGACCCCATCATCATGCATCAAGTGAACACCAAAGCGCGGCAGGCGGCATTTACACTCGTTTTGCTCATGCTACTCATCATCTTGTTAGTGGCTCTTTTGGCTTGGATGGTAGCCAAATTGGGCTCACTGCTTTTTACTTAAACCCACAAAGTTGAGTCGCAAGCGCAACAATCGCTACCACATCGCATAGAAAAGTAACGCAAATCGTGCCACAATCTACAGCAGATTGCAGCACGATTTGATTGCTTTTAGAACGGTGCAGATAACTTTAACCCACAGCCAGTTGCTCTAATTTCAACGACATGGGGAACACTACTTCATTCTCCATGGCCGTGTGCTCCTCTAAAGCTGCACGAAAATCGCGCAACAACCCCAGCACCTCGCGCCAATCCTCGTCGGCTTCAGCCGGTGCCGTGTAGTTGTTTGTCAGTTCAGCAATACGTGCGTGACGGGCCAACTCATCATCATGGTCGGCCATCATCACCTGAATAGGCCCCTGAATCGAACCACAATGGAACGCTTCAACCTGCTGTCCTAAATCATGTGCACGCCACATCTCCATGATATAAGGATAAAGCACCTGCTCCTCCTTGTGGCAATGCGTGTCTAAATCATAAAGCGAATTGCGGAAATGGTCGGCCACCTTCAACAAATTCGGAGCATCATTACGGTGCGCCTCAGCTACAGCGAGGAGTTTATCCAAAATCGCCGGTCCCTCTTCACGAATGCCCCGATGATGCACCTTCAACACATAATCGACCAACAAATCTAATGGCCACTGCTCAAAAGCATAAATCGTTTTCATCTTTTTCTTTTTTTCGTTTATATTTTGGCGCAAATTTACAACGAAACAACCACGCACGGCAGCACAAATGTGCCCAAATCGGGGTTAAGAGAGGTTAATCGAGCCTTTTTCATGCCCATTCATGCAATTTCTTCGCCACTTATTTCGCCATTCCACAAAAAACTACTACTTTTGGGAGAAACATAAACAAATTCGCCATGTGTAAAATAACTACTGAAAATTTTGATGAACGCTATGTAGACAAAATAGAGTTATCAGAAATCGACAAATTCGTTTGTAACGAAATGGGCAGGCAAATTCACCGTTACATCAAAGGGATGTCGGGAACAAAAGACATGATGCAAAAGTTTGAAGCCTCGCTGGCCAAGCTTAGCATTCCACAACGCGAAGAAGCCATTGCCAATTACATCGATCTCAACCGAAAAGCCATTAGCGGATTGGATTGGAAGATGGTTATCATGCGTGCCGCAGCCAACTATTGCGACACCTACAGCTATTGGCACAGCATGGTTAACAATCCGCGGCGCATTGTGGCCTATCTGCAACGCGTGAAAAAGAAGTATATCCGCTTTCATGAGATTTTCGAACAGAATGGAAAGTTTGGCATTCGCAACCATGAAGGCAAAATCCTCGTTCACCCGCTATACGACTTCCTGCGCACGCCCTATGTCTATATCGACGACTTGTGCCTCATGCCCGTCATTGCCGAGAAGAATAAAAAGATGGGACTCATTCTGCCCGACGGAAAAGACACTGTCATTGCCGAATTCATTTACGATGATATGCAGCTCCGTTCCGAACCACCTTACTTTGAAGGAATCATCGGCCGCAAACATATTCTCATCGATCGTTACGGCACAAAGCGCACAAAAATGAAAGCATGCAAAGAAGCTTAAAACAGCATGAGGGCGATCGTGCAAACAATATAACGATATTAAAAACATCCACCTTGCATGATAATGGCAAGCTGAAACCCTTTTTAGAATCAAACTTTTAGCCAAAGTAAAGGCAATGATGCGCATTCTTTTGGGTATTTGGCAATTTTTTCTACAAAAAGTTTTTCCTTTTCTCAAAAAAGGGTTACCTTTGCCGCCGAATTAAACAGAAAGTGTTTGTATGCAGACGAAAAATAATTTTTCAAGCAGTGTAAGTTTTAACATCTTTTATTTGGCAGAACCAAATAAAAGTGTAACACACACACACACACACACACATTCTAACAACGGTCTAAGTCTCTGTACTAAGGCGATAGCGGTGCGCCCGGCGCGGGTGTCGGTTCGCCGTTTCAAGCATCTGCAAGGAGCTTTCAAAGCTCTTTGCAGATGCTTTTTGCGTGTGTGTAACTGCACCTGTGAAGCAAGAAGTCAATAGTAGTAAATATAATCATTTAAACAGAACAAAAAATGAAGAAAAAAATGTATGAGACGCCTGTGTGCACGGTCATCCACCTCGCGACCGAGCACTATTTGTTGGGCGAAAGTGCGCCCAAGGCACGGCCGGGCGGTGACCAAGGTGGTAGCGTCACGATAGAAAACCCCACCGAAGATGACGACGACACCAACCTCTCGGGCGCTAAACGCTGGGGCGGTGGATGGGAAGAAGAGGACTAAGCTCTTGTCCCACCAGAGTAGATAACAATTTAAAAAGGTAATCAATGACAAGAAAATATTTCTATAACAACAGACTGCGGTACACTCTTCCATTTGCAGCCGCAAGTTTTACGGTCGGTCTTGCACTGTTCGCTTGTTCCGACAAAGATATTGATTCGAATGAGAACAACGGCAAGGCGCTCGTCGCTTTTAATGTTTTGGAAAAGCAAGACCAGGCGCAGGCTGCGGCCAAAGCCGGCCTGCCGATGACGCGCACCGCGTTTGCTAACCAGTTGGCGCTACAAAATCTTGCACCCGAAGATCTCACGATGCAGAAACTGCCCGTGCAAGGCGCAGCGGCAAGTAGCGACATTTGCTTGATTGAAACCACTGTGCCCGGTGTGCCTTCGCAGTTTGAAGCCACGGCGCAAACGCGTGCCGACATCACAACCCTGTCCAACATGGGCAACTTCTCGACCACGGCGTTCTATGGTTCGTCGGACACAAGTCTTGAACCTTGGTTTTATGATAAGGACACGAAGAAGGATGGCAACCTCGTTGCGCCCATCTATTGGGATTGGATTAAAAACCACGCTTGTTTCTATGCGGTTTACCCGAAACCTGACAACAGCAAGATAAAGCTTTCGCCGGAAGGCTACACGAGTACGCCCTACGTAGATTTCGAAGTAGAACCCAATGTGAAGAACCAAAAAGATTTGATGACAGCCTGCTCGGGACCGGTGCATTCCACAGTAACCAACATCAGTGCTATGGAGACGCAAGCCACGGCGCCCCGCACCGACCTCACTTTCCGCCACGCCCTCACTGCGGTGCGCTTCAAGGTGGGACAAAACCTTTCTTACAGCAAGCACATCACCAAGGTGGAAATCGTCGGAGCAAAGAGCAAAGGCAAATATACGTTGCCCACCGATAAAAACCACACCGGTGCATGGGATGCTTCCACGCTCTCTGCGCCTGCAACGTTTACCCTCGGCGGTGATGGCACGGTGAGCGTGAGCACATCCGAAGCGGTGAACAATGTGATCATGGGTCACAATCAAGACAATTATGTGTTCTATATGATTCCGCAAACGCTTACGGGCGTACAGGTGAAAGTTTATTTCGACAATGCCCCGACTCCTGCCATCACGGCTGATCTTGCCGGCACGTGGAGGCCCGGCACCACGAAGACCTATGCACTGTCGCAGAACACCTCTACCTGGAACTACGTTCTGACCGTTACTTCGCCGTCCATTGCTTACAATCAAACTACGAGCAATTATATTGTACAAAGTTACCGCCAGGACCCCGCCACCTCCACGCAACAACCCGTAGCCTGGAAAGTGGTGAACTATCAAGAGAGCACCGACGGCGGAGTAACCTTCGGTGCGGAGACCACCGCCAAGCCCGCATGGCTCACCGCTTTGAGCAAGGAGAACGGCACCGGCGGCACATCTGCCGAGAGCGGTACCGCCACATTGACCACCGACATCACCGACCACCTTGTCCCCTATAACAAGGTTCTACGCGATGCTACACCCAAAGGCTCGGCCGGTAATCCCTACAACCTTTCCAATGCCACCGGCGCAGCCGGTATTGAGAACACCGCCAACAGTTACCTTATCTCCGCTCCGGGCTACTATCGCATCCCGCTGGTCTATGGCAATGCCATCAAGGGTGGTACAACCAACAGTCATGCTTATCAGACCTCCGTTTCCGGCACTTATGTGCTTCAGCATTTCAAGGACCATGCCGGTGTGAACATCAACTCCCCCTACATCAACATGCAGAATGCTTCGGATCCTGCCACGCAGGCCGCCATCGTATGGGCCGACCAAAGTGGGCTGGTTGATGGTTTGACAGTAACAGGTAGCGGCGTCAACTCTTATGTCAATTTCCACGTCCCTGACGATAAAATCAAGAACGGCAATGCCGTCATCGCCGTCAAGAACGCCTCGGGCACCGTGATGTGGTCTTGGCATCTGTGGTTCGACCACAGCGATGTATTGAACACCATCGCCTGCACCAACTATCAAGGAATGGTTTATAACTTTACCAAGCAGACGCTCGGCTTCGCCTACCGCAAATGGATAGGTTCCACCTATGATAAGCCCCGTGTAGCCCGCGTAAAAGTGGAGCAGACCATCGCAAATGGTGGAACCAAGCGGTATGCCTATATCGACATCACTCAAAATCCCGGCAGCGTCAAGGAAATCTCTTCCACCTTATATCAGTGGGGCCGCAAGGATGCCTTCCCCGGCACCGATACCACTCCCGACGGTTCTTTCAACAAGAACGGCGGCAATAATATGTCCGTCACGAACGGTATCCAGCATCCCGAGATATTCTACACAGGGGGCTCAAGTTGGGACAACGGTTACAATCAGTACAACCTCTGGTCGATGGACAACACCGCTACCGGTTATAATGACAATTCTGTGGTCAAGACCATCTATGATCCCTGCCCCGCCGGTTTCCACATGCCCGCCTCTAACGCCTTCACCGGTGCCACGACGAATGGTCAGAATACTGGGTCATGGAATGTAAACGGTGCTTGGGACCACGGGTGGAACTTCAACAACAAAATCACTTCTCCTGATGCCACCGTCTATTTCCCTGCGGCGGGTTGTCGCATCGACAGCAACGGTTTGCTGCTCCTCGTGGGCGACTACGGCTACTATTGGTCGGCAGTCCTGTACAACACGTACCACGGTTGCACCCTGCTCTTCGGCTCGAGCTTCGTGATCCCGAAGAACGACTTCCCTCGGCCGGAGGGGTTCTCCGTCCGTCCCGTCTCAGAATAATCCGATTCATTTGATTCATTTGATTGATTGCCTGTGGCCGAAGTGCCTGTTGGTTATGGGCGGATTGCACGTGGATGGATGATGCCGTTTAATGGAATGGTGCAAAAAGGTATGGTGGAGATGGGTAGGGGCGGTGCCTGTGTGCCCGCCCGTGTCGCCCTGCAAGGGCGCATCCATCATCCATTCCCCGCGCACAATACATGTGTTTTTGGTATGGAAACGCCGCTGCGCGGACGTTCGGGCGGGCACACAGGCACCGCCCCTACCATTCCACTTGAGCAAACCTCGAAAAATAAATTGGAGCGCCTGCTCAGCTTGAGCAAACGTCAAAAAAATAATTTGAGACTTGCCCAAAGCTGGGCAAACGGTAAAAAAATAATTTGGAACTTGCCCGAAGCTGGGCAAACGGTAAAAAAATAATTTGAAACTTGCCCAAAGCTGGGCAAATGCTAAAAAAATAA
>NZ_BAJQ01000060.1 GCF_000613785.1 Segatella oulorum JCM 14966
GTCTATTTTTTGTTTGCAGCACCAAGATAGGTGAAAATTCTGACATATCCAAGTGTTTTGAGGACTTTGTTTCCCAGGCACTTGGAGTTCTCACAAGAATTTATGCTGCGGAATTAAGGGTATAGAAAATGTAAAACTTGTTATTTCAGAAAACTATGAAAAAGTTATTAAATAGTTTAGCACTTCTATTACTTGTATTATCTTTCTTAAATTGTGAGGCAAGTAGTAAAGTCCATTCCTATTTACCCAAATGGATTTTATCAAAAATAGAGGGAACCAAGACTACAAATATCCATACGAACTTCTATCGTATATTGTCAGACAAGAGGATTAATTATATTGGGTTTATAGGATCAAATTATCAGAGGCTAAAGATAGAATTTCATAGAGTTCAAATGAAGAATGCTGGACAATATGATGTTGTTGGAATATCTATAGTCAAGAAGAATCGATGTCATTTCCATGGAACAATAAATATTATTGATAATAGGGAGTTCATCAGCCCGACATTTGGTGTGGATGAATCTATGAAGGGTAAGTTCAAAAGGCGTGGATGTAGTATCGCAAAATATAGGTTTGAAGAAGATCCTAATGAAGCTGGAAGTGGTTTCTTCTCTGGTTATTTATTATTCTTCTGGTATGAAACCAATAATAATAGAATCATATATGATGACATTGATGATTATTCTGATCCCTATTGCAATAACCAATATGCAGGAATATGGCAGAGTTATAAAACTAAAAAGGGTAAGCCATGCGCATGGGGGCAATATAGGATTCCTATTAGTGGGGATTTAGATATAGGCGCAGCTGAATTCTCTGTTAATCCCAAATACCTACATAATGGTTGGGAGGATAGTGAAGACAAACATGAAGAGCTCTCAGATTGGATAGGGAGTTATGAAACAAGTATTACTTGTGGGCTAAAGGGGAAAGACTATATTCCCGGAACAGGGGCTGTATCTATTAATTATGACATCACCATAGGAAAAGATTCATGTATTGTGACCTGCGCCGGTTTTCAGTCTTATTATAGCGTTGCATGTACTATTTACGAGATAAAGAGCAACTCTATTTCCTTAAAATTCAAAAAACTATTGGATGGAGATACATTTGTGGAACATTATGAGATGCCATTCCTCACAATTTATAGGGACAAGCAAAATATTTATGTAAAGAGTCTATACATAACAGACAAAGAGGGGAGAAATAATAAGCTTATCTTGTTAAAGCGTTATGAACTATAATAAAAAACGAATATAGCTAACTCTTTTTAACGTACCTCCCTTTTTATGGAGCTACTCTCCACCAATCCTTTTGCTGTATATTATTCAAAAAAGAAAAATGAGGAATGTATTTTTGACAAGCTTTTTAATTACATTGATGCTGATACTCTGCCAATGCAAGCAAAGTCCTAAGAAAGAAGATTCAGCTTCAGCTAAGCAGGAAAGTATACAAATTCGGTATGACAGTATCATCAATATGGATTCATTAAAAGAAATGGGTATAGATAAAGATGTTTTGATGCAACATCTGAAATTGCAAGAGTTGGCATGGTGTGGTGGAGATTTCCGTGACGACCAATCTAAACCAAGATATGAACCTACCGAACAAGACTTTTTATTAACTATTCCATTTGTGGAGTATTATTTATTTTCACATGGATATAGGCAACCTACAGAAAAATTATTCCAAGATAGAATTCGGAATATATTTAAAATCAATCTGGATGTACATAATAAAAAGAGATATGAATACATTGGAGGAGCAGAGTCTTTTGATTTCTCTCAATCTTTTTATGCGATTAAGGATAAAGGATTTATAGCATACAATTGGTTACTCCGTGATATGTTATCTATTAAAGGAGATAACATAATATTAAAATCTGAGGTCTTTAAACAGATGTTAGCACTGAATAACTTCCTTATTTATAAGGATCCAAATGCATTTAAAATCTTGGAATTGTCAAAATATGAAGGAACAGAAAATGATTTAGGAGACTTCTACAATGGGGAGAATATTTTAAATGATTTATTTACATCATACACCTATTTTGAAAGCCCATTATTAAATCAATGGTTCTTTGATAAAGTAAAAGATATACGTTATGGTTTTGTACGTAGAGTTTTCCAACAATCTCCAAATAAAAAACTAATTGTGAACCTACCTCTAATTGAAACTATCGAAAGAAATACTGACGAAAAAGGTACTTATATTAATAATTTAGGACTTTATGTATATAAGGTTTTACAAGATGAAGACGGAATGAATTCTGCTCATTATACACTTGAAGAAAAGGCACGAATGTTTTGTTATTTTGCTAATTCAGAGTATAAAATGCGCAAGAAATACTATCCGGGTGAATTGGATTACAAGGGTGGTGATTTCGGACGAACATCATGGACATATGTCATAATGACTAACTGTGAACCGGTTTACGAAGAAGCAAAGAAACATAATTATTTCGGAATCAGTAAGCCGGCCATGATGGAAGAAATGGAACAAGAAGGATTGGAACTGAATCCACCCGGAGGTGACCCGGAATAAACAAGGTTTGATACATCAGGCTTGTTCTATCATCCGAAAATAGGAGGAGAATACAGTATGAGACGGATATTTTTAGTTATTTCGATTCTTGCATTGAATATGATATTCTGCCAATGCAAGTCAAATACATCAAAAACCATTGTCGCTGATGTAAAGGATCATAATGAAATTGTGATAAACAATAGCATTATCAAGATGGAAGAATTAAAGGGGATGGGTATAGACAAGAATATCTTGCTCAAACATATAAAACTACAAGAATTAGTTTGGTATGGTGGGGACTTTCGTGACGACCAATCCAAACCAAGATATGAGCCGACAAAAGAAGATTTTTTATTAACAATCCCCTTTGTTGAACGTTACTTATATTCTCACGGATATAGGCAACCTACAAAGAATGTCTTTCAAGAAAGACTTAAGTATGTATTTAACGCCCAACTTAAGCAAGAAGATAAAAAAACTTACGAATTTATTGCTGGAAGTAAAGATTATGATTTTGCCAATGCCTATTATGCAATAAGTTCAAAAGGCTTTATTACCTATAACTGGCTACTCCGTGATTTAATAGCTGTTGAAAGCGACAAGGTAAGACTAAAACCAGAAGTTCTTAAACTTATCTTGGTACTGAATAATTTTGTGTTTTATGATGATAGAGCTGCTTTTAAGTTTCTTGAGTTATCAAAACATAAAGGAGACGATGACTTTGGAGACTTTTATGATGGAAAGATGATATTACAAGAATTATTTGAAGTGTATAAATACTTTGGTAGCCAACAATTAAATCAATGGTATTTTCAGAAGACAAAAGGGCGTCGCTTCGCATTTGATAAATATATCTTTGAGCGTAATTCTAATAATCAATTAATAGCTCACCAATCTTTAATGGAAACCATCGAGAGAAATACGAATGAGAAAGGTACTTATATAACCCAATTAGGTTTGTATGTATATAAAGTTCTTCAAGATGAGGATGAAATGAATGCTTACCATTATAATCTTGAAGATAAGGCACAAATGTTCTGTTATTTTGCAAATCTCGAGTATAAGATGAGGAAAAAGTATTATCCTGGTTCGTTTAACTATATAGGTGATTTTGGAAGAACCTCTTATACATATATAATAATGACTAACTGTGAAGCAGTTTACGAAGAAGCAAAGAAACATAATTATTTCGGAATCAGTAAGCCGGCTATGATGGAAGAAATGGAACAAGAAGGATTGGAACTGAATCCACCCGGAGGCGATCCTGAATAAATAGATTATAGAATTAAATAGTGATAAAGCGTATAATAGGCTCATTCTATATCTTCTACACCATATTATCACCTTGTTATGGGAAAGTTTTACAAGATAATGAATATACAAATAAGGAGCTAATGAATAAACAAGGTTTAATGCAGACCTCTATTTTAAAGGAATATGCATGTACGTTGTCAAACGAAAGTGTACAACTGCAAATGTAGTTATTTATGCTGATACTTCTTTCTTTTATTCTCAAAAATTCTTTTGTTGATTGAATTTTGTTTTATAGTCTTTCAACTGACGGCTATTCACATAACTTTGCAGCCCCGTGGGCCTGTTTTCGGATAAATGTTGTATCTTTGCAGCAAAGTAAAAATAAACAGAAGAATTATGGCACAAGAAGATGTTTTCAAGAAAATTGTGAGCCACTGCAAGGAGTATGGTTTCGTTTTCCCCAGCAGTGATATTTATGATGGTTTGGCGGCCGTTTACGATTATGGGCAAAATGGCGTTGAACTGAAAAACAATATTAAGGAGTATTGGTGGAAGAGCATGGTGTTGTTGCACAGCAACATTGTGGGTATCGACGCCAGCATCTTTATGCATCCCACCGTGTGGAAGGCCAGTGGTCACGTGGATGCTTTCAACGATCCCTTGATAGACAACCGCGATTCGAAGAAGCGCTATCGTGCAGATGTGCTCATTGAAGACCAAATTGCAAAATATGAGGAGAAGATTGTGAAGGAAGTAGCCAAGGCAAAGAAGCGCTTTGGCGATAGCTTCGACGAGGCAAAATTCGCGAAACTAATCCACGCGTGCTCGAAAATCAACAGAAACGCGATGCTTTGCACGAGCGTTACACTGCGGCTATGCAGGGACCTAACCTTGAAGAACTGAAACAGATTATTCTCGATGAAGAGATTGTCGACCCCATTAGTGGTACGAAAAACTGGACCGATGTGCGCCAGTTCAATCTGATGTTCTCCACAGAGGTAGGCTCATTGAGCGACCAAACCAATAAAATTTATCTGCGCCCGGAGACAGCGCAAGGCATATTTGTAAACTATTTGAATGTGCAAAAGACTGGTCGCATGAAGCTTCCTTTCGGTATTTGTCAAATAGGTAAGGCCTTTCGTAACGAGATTGTGGCACGGCAATTTGTGTTCCGCATGCGCGAGTTTGAGCAAATGGAAATGCAATTCTTCTGTCAGCCCGGCACGGAAATGAAATGGTTTGAGTATTGGAAGAAGCATCGTTTGGCATGGCACGAGGCATTGGGCATGGGCAATGACAACTATCGTTTCCACGACCATGAGAAGCTGGCTCACTATGCTAACGCGGCAACCGACATCGAATTTAAGATGCCATTTGGTTTCAAAGAGGTGGAAGGCATTCACTCGCGCACCAATTTCGACCTGTCGCAACACGAGAAATACAGCGGACGACAGATTAAATATTTCGATCCCGACTGCAACGAGAACTATACTCCCTATGATGTTGAAACCTCTATCGGTGTCGACCGCATGTTCCTTTCGGTGATGTGTCACAGCTACACCGAGGAGCAACTCGAAAATGGTGAGACGCGTGTCGTGTTGAAATTGCCCGAGGCTTTGGCACCTGTGAAATGTGCAGTCTTCCCCTTAGATAAAAAGGATGGGCTGCCCGAGTTGGCACAGCAGATTGTTGATGACCTCAAATTTCATTTCAACACGCATTATGGCGATCCGAAAGACTCGATTGGTAAGCGCTATCGTCGCCAAGATGCAGTGGGAACGCCATTCTGCGTGACCGTTGACCACGATACGCCCAACGACCATAAAGTGACCTTGCGCTATCGTGACACGATGAAGCAAGAGCGTGTTGATATCGACGATTTGCGCAAAATCATGGAAGATCGCGTGAGCATCACCAGTTTGTTGAAGAAAATAAATGTTGACTAATGAAACGCATTGCATATTTTTTCTTGCCCCTCGCGCTGGCACTCCTTGGCTTATCGGCTTGCAAGGAGGACGATAATACGGTAGAAGAGTTTCCTAATTGGCAGGCGCGCAATGAAACTTATTTCACACAAGCCTATCAGCAGGCGCTGACAGCGTCGGCCACCAATCCCAACGTCAAAGTGCTTCATGCGTGGTCGTTGCCTGCAAGTCGCAATCAACCCACCGACTTTGTGGTGGTGAAAGTGCTCGAGACGGGCACGGGAACCATAGCTCCGCTTTACACCGACACGGCGATGGTGCACCTGCAGGGGCGTCTTATTCCGTCGACCACCTACACAAAAGGAAAGGTTTTTGTGCAGACCTGGCAGACCGAGACATTCAGCCCCACGAGCAATGCACCACAAAAAGTGAGCAATAGTCAGTGGGGTGTGGGGCTCGGAACCGCTTTGATGCACATGCACAAAGGCGACAGATGGCAAATCACCGTGCCTGCCGCGCTCACTACGGGCATCGACAGTCGTTATGGCATTCCCGCAAATTCTACGCTCGTTTTCGATGTAACGTTGGCCGGAAGCTATCATGCGGGCAAAACGAGTGTGCAGCTTCAAGCCAAGAAACTGATTGGAGCGACCGAATAGCGAAGTTGAGGTCATGTAAAGGCTCTGCCGATAGGGCAGGTAAAAGCATATAAATTGCAAAAGCATGTGACGCAGTTTGATGACTGTTTCACATGCTTTTTTTCTTTAAAGTGGGGCAAATTGGTGACAGAAACTTTAGAGTAAGGTTTATATAGCGTATTTATTACATTTGTTTTAAAATTTTGAATAGTAGGTTTATTTTTATCTATAGATATCCTTTTAGTTCTCAAAGTTTTTTCATAATTTTGTGCGAGAATAATGAATTAGAAACTATTGAAAAAGGATTCTGCGTGCGAAGCCATTACTGAATTGTCAGGATGAGGTCGTATTAGTTATGGCATTGAAACCTGCTGATTTCTGTTTAATTTTGTTATTTCGCTCATAAGTGGAAGAATCATAATAGTTTTTTTGCTTGTGAATTATGATGGTTTGCAGGAAGGAGTAAGTATATATTCTTCATTCTTTTAGGTGAAGTTTTCTCTCTTGTTTAGATATATGTTTTAAATGCGTTATATCCGGCTTATTATAAAGACAAAATAATATTAAGATAGATGAAAATTAAAAGCATAGCTTTACAATCTTCTTATAGTGGAGGACTTATGTTATTGGGTAGAGGTTCTTAATGTGTATCTTGATTAATGGTATTTTATTATCAAGAATTCAATGGTTTCCCACTCCTATCTTTTAAAGAGTTTGATTTACGCTCTAACGCAAAGTTGCATTTAAGAGCGGTAGCTATATAAGTTAAGCTGTGTCTTGGTTTTGTTTTTTCTTCTTCCTTTGCAGTTTTTATTGTAAAAATTTAAATATATTTTAGTATGACAAAGTATGATTACTTGATAGTGGGGGGTGGACTCTTTGGTGCTACATTTGCTTATTTAGCAAAGAGACAAGGAAAGAAATGTTTAGTTGTTGATAAGCGATCACAACTTGGTGGCAATCTTTATTGTGAGAATGTGGAAGGAATAAACGTGCACAAGTATGGTGCACATATTTTTCATACATCCAATAAGCGTGTTTGGGACTTTGTGAACTCTTTGGTAGAGTTCAATCATTTTGTCAATGCTCCTATTGCGAATTATAAAGGAAAACTATACAACCTTCCTTTTAATATGAATACATTTTATCAAATGTGGGGTGTACACACTCCTAAAGAGGCTCAAATCAAGTTAGAAGAACAGCGAACAGAGGTGCTAAAGATAATGAAATCGGAAGGTGTCAATGAGCCGCGTAATCTTGAAGAGCAAGCACTAACATTGATAGGAAGAGATATTTATGAGCGACTAATAAAAGGATATACAGAAAAACAATGGGGGAGAAAGTGTACGGATCTTCCTGCGTTTATTATAAAACGCCTCCCTGTACGCCTTGTTTATGATAATAACTACTTCAATGATAAATATCAAGGTATTCCTGTAGGCGGATATAATAAGTTGATAGAGACTATGCTTGACGGTATTGACACTATAAACAATCTTAATTTTTTTGATTGTGAACATACTTATGATGTTAGTTCTGAGATTCATACAGTTAGGAACTCTGAATTTTGTTATCAGTGCAAGCAGCTTGTTTTTACAGGGAAGATAGATGAATATTTTAATTATCAATTTGGGAAGTTAGATTATCGTACGGTTCGGTTTGAGCAAGAAACATTGAATATGGCTAATTATCAAGGAAATGCCGTAGTGAATTATACAGACTCTATCATTCCTTATACGCGCATTATAGAGCATAAGCATTTTGAGTCGTTTGGGCAAGAGGTCTATGATAACCCAAAGACTGTCATCTCTCGTGAATATTCAACTGAGTGGAAAGAAGGCATGGAACCTTATTATCCAGTGAATGATGAAAGGAATAGTATTCTTGCTGAGCAATATCGTGCATTAGCAGAAAAGGAGCCTAATGTAATTTTTGGTGGCAGGCTTGCAGAATACAGATATTATGATATGGCACCAATTATAGAGAATGTACTACGTTTATTTGCTTGAGTCTGTTAAATTTGGAGATAAAGTATTATTTTGCCTGGTGTTATTAGATATATATAGAGAGAACTTGATTTTCTTAAATATGATTATATACTTGCCTAATTGGGAGCATGATACTTCCTATAGAAGAATTTTATAAATAAAAATATGAGTGATAATAAAGTTATACGGAGGGCATATGGGAAATTCCGTAATTTGATTCTCTATGGCATAATTGGTTGCTGTGCATCTGGTCTTGATTTCTTAATTTACACAGTTTTAATAACAGTTGCAGGCTGTCATTATATCTTTTCGAATAGCATTTCTGTTTTGGCAGGGATTGCTACAAGTTTTATTCTTAATCGTAATTATAATTTTAAAGTTAAGGATAATACTAAGAAAAGGTTTTTCATTTTTTTGACCGTGGGCTTGTGTGGTATGCTGCTCAGTAATCTTATCTTATGGATGTGTATTTATCATTTAGAAATGAATAAGATTGTCTCAAAGATTTGTTCAATTATTTTAGTAGTATGCTTCCAATTCTTGATTAATAAATATGTCACATTTAAACCAATTAAATTATGAATAAAATTTATTTTGTTCTTCCTGCCTATAATGAGGAAGAAAACATTGAAGAGACGATAAAACAATGGTATCCCGTTGTAGAAAAGGTAGGGAGTGATAGCCGCCTCGTAATTGCTAACGATGGCAGTAAAGATGGGACATTAGCTGTTTTAAATAGTTTGAAATCGAGCTATCCTCAATTAATAGTACTTGATAAAAAGAACCAAGGTCATGGTGCTACTGTTATTTTCTTGTATAAGTATGCTTTGTCCCAAGGTGCTGAATATATCTTCCAGACAGATTCTGACGGGCAAACAGATCCAAATGAGTTCTTTGCTTTTTGGGAAGCAAGTCAGAATTATGATTGTGTGTTAGGATGTCGGCGTGTACGTGGTGATGGGAAAGATAGAAAGTTTGTAGAAAATGTTTTACGTTCATACATTTTTCTCTTTTTTAAAGTTTGGGTTCCTGATGCAAATGCACCTTTTAGGTTAATGAAGGCATCTGTTTTAAGTAAGTATCTGCCCTTATTACCGTTTGATTTTAACCTTCCCAATGCCGTCCTTACAGCTTGTTTTAGTAAGTTCCAAGAACGTGTTAAGTATATTGAAATAACATTTAAGCCAAGACAAGGCGGTGTTAATTCTATTAATATAAAGAAAATTATAAAGATAGGTTGGAAAGCTGTTAGTGATTTTTGGGTTATACGTAAAAAAAATGGGTAATATATAATGGAAAAGAAATATTTTTTGTTGCGTCGTGAGAATATTATCCTAATATTCTGTTTGTTAGTTATATTTTCAATTTATGTTGTCTATCTGACAAAAAGTGGTTTATGGTATGATGAAGGAATAGAATATTTTTATTCTAAGTATCTTGGTGTCTTACCCGAAGGAGTACAAGTAAATGCTGAAGGTAAGACAAACATGTATATGCGGATTTGCTCAACATTTCAGCCACCATTATATAATGTGTTAATGTACTTTTGGTTGCTTCTGTTCGATGGAGTAAATTCTTTCAGGTTTATAGGGATTTTGTTCACATTCATTGGTGCATTAGGCTTTTTTAAAACGATAAAAATTCTTTCAAATGATAATTGGGCTATAGGTGCGACAGTAGTTTATCTGTTAACGAATTCTATTCTATATTATGGCCTTGAATGTGGAGAGTATTATTTGATGGTGTGTATGGAGTCTTGGGCATTATATTATTTTACGAGTTTCTTTAAAGCAGAAGAGTATAATACCAGTAAGAAAAAACTCATAGGCTTTTTGCTTTTCGCAGTCCTATCAGCATATAGTCAGTATGGTGCCATCCTTTTAATGGCTCCTTTATACTCGGTACTTTTTATAAATATCTTAAAACGTAAAGATAAAAAGTTAATAGTGTTCTTGTTCCTTAGCACTGTATTTGTTCTTGTAGTGTTTGCATTACCTTTACTTTACTATTTTTTAATTCCTCAGATGGGGCATCAGAACTCTATTGGAGTGTCCCATGCACTAGTCTTCCAGAAAAATGTTATTTACTCTTTCTTCCTCGGAATTTTTTCAATTCTTAATTTCCTTTTTGTTAAGACGATTCCTCTATTCTTATTGAGTATAGTTTTGCTTGCATGTTTCCTTTCTTTTATCGGACTATTATCTAAAAATAAGTTTCTGTTCTCGGTTTGGGGCACTCTTGTATTGGTATATATTCTTTATTTTGTATTAGTTGCAACCTCTTTCTATGCTTATAATGAATGGGATGGTAAGAGAGGGTGTTATAATTTCGGTGATCGTTACACGTTATATATGGCTCCATTGATTCTTCTTGCTATTGTGTATGGAATTTATAATTTGATGGGACTTATAAAAAGGAATATATTGCTGAGGAAAAGCCTTAATATTTGTGTTATTGTGCTTGTCATTTCCTTTTCTTTCCTTAATGTATGGTATCTTGGTTGGGAAAAGGATAGTGAAACGCGGGATGCTTATCACTTATGGGAATCTGTTAAAGGGTATAACCAATATACCTTGATTGATAATTTTGAAAATCCCCCTTTCCAATTTTATTTTCAGCATAGTAAGCATTATAATTCTACTTCTTGTAAAAATGTTATTGGGGAAGGGGGGTGGAGTCTTTCTGGGACACCTGACGTAATTTATCAAAAGCAAGACAGTATGGGGGTGTATAAGCATCCGATAGTTTTGTTTATAAGTGCTAATAAGCATTTTAAGTCAGAGAAACTGAAGAATAATGATATAGCAATGAAAAGAGCAGGCTATAAAAGAAAGTTTCTACTTGATAAGAGAAAAGACGATAAAGTCAGTGTTATTATGTATTATAAGTAAGTTATTAAATAGACTGCTAATTAAGTAATAGAGCACAGGCAATTAAAAATTGTCTTCTATATGATTAGCTTAAATAAAAGCATGTGACGCAGTTTGACGACTGTTTCACATGCTTTTCTTCTTTAAAGTGGGGCAAATTGGCAGCAAGTGTTTTGATGTAAATCAAAAATTAAACCGCATAACTTCATTTTCTGCGTCGTACATGAATTCCCATTCAACTTTCTTTTTACCTTTGCCACGTCTTAGAACGAAAGACAAAGGAGAATGATGGGATATCATTCTTATGAATTAAAAGAAGATTTTCATTCATATAGATCTCATAGGTAAATGCTTTTGGTAAAAGATTTGTTCAGATAACAAGGTATTAGTAAGGTAGAAGATGTAGAAGGGTAACACACTCTTTTGAGTGTTCAACGAAAAGAAAAGGTTTAGTTTCATAAGGTAAGTGAATAGATTGTTCAGGACAACACGTTTTTTTGACGAAAGCATAGATTTGGAAGTTTGAGAGAGTAGACGGTTTTGCGTGAGCAGAATCGTTTTTTTTATGTTCTGTATTGCTTTGAAGACGAGGGGTGCATCGCTTTTTTTAGATGCGACCTTTGAAAATCGTTCAAATTCTATTAATTTTGCACACTCATTTAAACAGATATGTTAGGAAGCAAAAGCAGCGAGAGATTATTGGCCAACATTCGCAACGGATTGCCCATGACGCAAGGCGAGAAACTGCGGCTCATCGTGAGTTTGAGTGTCCCGTCGATGTTAGCGCAGCTAACCACCGTGATGATGTTCTTCATTGATGCCGGCATGGTGGGGCATTTGGGTGCCGAAGCCTCGGCCAGCATCGGGCTGATTGAGTCTACAGCGTGGCTCATCGGCAGCGTGCTGAGTGCGTCGGCCATCGGCTTCTCCGTTCAGGTGTCCCATTTCATCGGAGCCAACGACTTTCCCAAGGCGCGGCAAGTGTTTCGCCAGGCCTATATCTGCGAGATTGTTTTGAGTTTGTTGCTGCTGGTTGTCGGAGTCGCCATCCACCATTCGTTGCCCTTGTGGCTTGGAGGTAGTGCAACGGTTGCAGCGCAGTCGGCACGCTATTTCTTTATTTTCTCACTGACGATTCCTTTTCTGATGCTGTTCCATCTGTCGTGCGACATGCTGAAATGCACGGGCAACATGCAATTAGCCAGTGCCATGAGCGTGTTGCTGTGCGTGTTGGATGTGGCGTTCAATTACGTTTTCATCTACCGGCTTCACTTGGGGGTGATGGGTGCTGCCTTGGGAACCGCCGTGGCCTACATCTGCACCTCGCTGCCGATTACCTGGTTTGCCACTTGCCGAGACAAAATCTTAGCGTTGAAATGGGACAGGGCACCATTCCATTGGGTATGGAACTACGTGATGAAGGCCGTGAAAATCAGTCTGCCCATTGCCGTGCAGTCAATTTTAATGAGCGGCGCACAGATCATCAGCACCATCATCGTGGCACCGCTGGGCAACGTGGCCATCGCCGCCCATTCGTTTGCCATCACAGCCGAAAGCCTGTGTTACATGCCGGGCTATGGCATCGGCGACGCAGCAACCACCCTTGTGGGCCAGACCTTTGGCGCCGGACGCAGCGCCTTGTGCCGCAGTTTTGCCCGTCTCACGGTGGGCTTGGGCATGAGCGTCATGGCGGCGATGGGCGCCATCATGTATGTGTTTGCGCCCGAGATGATTGCCCTGCTCAGCCCCGTTGCCGATATTCAGGCGCTCGGAGCAAGCGTGTTGCGCATCGAAGCCTTCGCCGAACCCTTCTTTGCGGCCTCCATCGTCACCTATAGCATCTGCGTAGGTGCGGGCGACACCTTGCGCCCGGCCATCATGAATCTGGCCTCGATGTGGTGTGTGCGCCTCACGCTGGCAGCCTATTTGGCGCGCGATTATGGGCTACGTGGCGTGTGGATGGCCATGGCCGTCGAGCTCACTTTCCGCGGCCTGCTCTTTCTCTATCGTTTGTTTCGTGGCAACTGGCTCAAGGCGTTGGAGGAGAAAGCGCCGGCAGCGTAAGCCCAAGAGCACCCCTCCATGTACCTCTTTTGGGCTTTCGGAAAATTCCGACGCCCATCTTTTTGCTTTTTCGCCCTTGCTAATTTGTTAGCAGCCCATCTTTTTGCTTTTTTGCCCTTGCTAATTTGTTAGCAGCCCA
>NZ_BAJQ01000059.1 GCF_000613785.1 Segatella oulorum JCM 14966
TCCGTCGAAGCCTTGTTTTCGACTATACATCGCTTGCAGTGCATCGTCGAAGCCTTGTTTGCGACTATACACGCTTGCAGTGCATCGTCGAAGCCTTTTTTGCGACTATACCTTGACGTCAGGTCGGTAAAAGAGGTGCGAACGGCGGAATACTTTGCGGTTTGTCCGTCATCGAGCCGTAGAATAAAAAAGGCGGGCACTGTTGCTATGCAGTGCCACGCCTTCATTCTTGTTATGATGAGATTAAGCCGTTGCGATTATTGTTCGGCGGGAGAATTGGCTGTCGTCGGCCAATAGATGTTTTGATACAGATTGCTGTTCTCAACGGTTCCATCGGGCGAACAGAGCTTCATCTCCTGCACAGAGAAGGGCGAGAGATAGTGAGCCTTGTAGAACGTGTAGCCGTTGTAGAGATTGTATTTGTTGTTAATCTGATAGGGATGGATGTACTTCGACAGGCTCTTCGCCGACATCGTAGCCTTTGCCGATCCGTCAGCAACAATCAGGCTCTTGCCATCTTTGATAAACACGGGGCTTGTGTGCATCTGATCCCAGAAGTTGGCACCCTCGATTTGGTAATTGTGCACCTGGTCTAAGGCTGCCCAACGAATGAGGTCGTCTTCGCGGAACCCCTCGCCGGCCAATTCGCAGCGACGCTCACGACGAATGCAATAGAGCGTCTTGTCGACGGGTACGCCGGCCGAGAATGCCCCCCAGTCATAGGATGGACGGTTGGCATTGGCCTCATAGCTCATGTCGGTGTTGGCAATGGTCGTGGCGATGGGTGCGGTGATGCCGGCACGGGTGCGCAGCGCGGTCCAATATTGATCGGCTGTGGCATCGATGTTGCCATTGCGCAGATAGCTGGCCTCGATGTAGTTGAGCATGGCTTCTTCCACACGGATGAGGATTTGTCCCGAGACATCCGAGAAGCTCTGTCCCAACTGCATGGCCGGGTTGTAGTTGTAGAACTTGCGCTGGCGATAGCCCGTGATGTCTTTCTCCTCTTGTGCGCTGGTGATGATGTTGCCGATGTTATACTTCACCTTGTTGACGTGCTGCGCAATGGGTTTGCCACGGTTGGCCAAATCGATGCTGGCTTGGTCGATGGCCAACACGTCAGACTCGCCAAAGACAAACAGCTGCAAGCGCTCGTCGCGGTCTTGCTTGGCCTGGTCGATGGTGGCATCGCATGATAGCCTGCGCCGCTGGCATAGATGGGCAGACCGTTTTTCATCAGGAACGACTCCACCAAACCGCGTGTCCAACCTGTGGCCGAGCCCGTGCGGAGCTTGTTCGATGTGAGATGGGCTACCGACAAATCGGCATTGAACTGGCGCCACATCAGCACTTCGGGAACCTTTGAAAGGTCGGTGCTGGCAAACATGTCGTAATAAGCATTCCAGCCGTTGTATTGACCCACGTTGCCGGGATTCATCACGTGGCTGTTTTGCGTGCTCAAAGGCACGGCATCGCAAACGCGCTTCGCTGCGTCCATCGCCTGATCAAGGAAGAAGTTCACCTCGTCGTTCTGGTTGATGGTGAAATTCTTATTCCACTCCTTGTTCTTTCCTGGCCAGTTGGCATCGCCCGGCACGCGACCTGTGCCACGATGATATTTCTCGAACGTGGCTTCATAAAGGGCCATGCGCGACTTAAAGGCCAAGGCTGTGTTCTTGCTGATGCGCAACTTGTTGCTGACCGACACTTGCAACTTGCTGATGGCTTTATCCATGTCTGAGAGGATTTGGCGTGCCACCAAGTTGCGTGGTTGCCGCTTGCTGGCTGCCACCAGGTCTTTGTCGATATTGAGTTCGTTTAACTCGATGGGGAAGTCGCCATACGCCTGAAGCTTGTAATAATAAAGCATGGCGCGAATGAAATAGGCTTCGCCCATATACTGATTGATATCGTTGGTGCTGCCTGTCACCTGGCCGGCAGCAATTTTTGCCTCGCTCTCGTTGATGAACTTGTTGACATTGCGAATGGCATTGAAGCCAATTCCGCCCGCTGTGGGCACCAACCACTGGTCGGGCAAGAACATGCCGCGGTTACCATTCACGGCAGCTTGGTTGTCGGTGCCGTCGTCGAAGGTAGCGACGCCCGCATACCAACCGCTGTTATTTGGGAATATCGTGCCGTAATAATTAAAGGTGAAGCTACCCAACTGGTCGGCAGTTTTGAAATAGTTGTCCGGAGAGATTTGGTCAAGGGGCGGACGATCTAAGAAATCGTCACACGAAACAAGCAATAAGGCTGCACCGCAAAGCGATAAGCCTGCGCTGAAAATATTTTTGAATATACGTTTCATAGAAGTTGTTTTAGAAGTTGAGATTTAAACCGAAAGAAATCGTGCGCTGCAAGGGATAGAGCTTTCCGGGTCCCCAGTCGCCTCCCGTTGCCTCGGGGTCGAAAATCTTATTCATCTTGGTGAAGGTGCAGAGATTTTCAGCCGAGAAATAAACGCGCACTCTGTTGGCACCAATCTTTCGAACGAGTGCAGCAGGAAGCGTATAGCCCAACTGGATGTTCTTGATGCGCATGTAAGCGGCATTTTGCATATAGCGATCGCTGGTTTGGAAGTTCTTCGAGCCGTTGCCAAACAACGGACGCGGATAGAAAGCGTTGGGGTTGGGACCAAAGTTGGTGTCGTTGGCCGGACGCCAATAGTCTAAGTGGTCTTTAAAGGCAGCTGCCTGCCACAAACCTACGTTAGCACCTACGCTGTAAGGAGACGAATCCCAGAAGTCGCGCTTGAGCAAGCCTTGCATGAAGATGAGGAAGTCGAAGCCTTTCCAGGCTGCATCCAATGTGATGCCGAAGCGATAGCGCGGTGTGGTGTTACCGATTTTCCTCAAGTCGCCCGGGTCATCATAGGTTGCACTACCGTTGTTCACCTTCTTATCGCCATTCAAATCTTTATACATCACGTCGCCGGCAGCCCAGTTTGAGCCCCAAGACGGTTTGTTGTTGGCGAGCCATTCGTTCATTTGCTGGTCGGTTTGTGCGATGCCTTCCACTTCATAGCCCCAAATGTTGCCCATGCGTTGGCCTTCATACCATTCTGAAAGCAAGTGGTTGGGGTTGTAATAGCGAGTGATGGTCTGGTAGTCGTCCGACATAACCAGTCTCGCACCATAGTTCACCTGGCCGATTTGGTCGCGCCATTTTACTTCCAGTTCCCAACCGTTTGAGCGCATATCGCTGTTGTTTTCGGCGGGTTGATTAGCACCCAAGATAGAGGGTTTCACCGGTGCGGGACCTACCATGTTCTTGGTGGTGCGCACGAAATAGTCGAAGTTACCCTGCAAGCGGTTGTTGAATGCACCGAAATCGAAACCGATGTTCCACGATTGAATGCGTTCCCAAGTGAGGTTAGGTGAAACCAAGCCCGGCACGTTCGCAATGTTCTGACGCTCGCCATTGAGCAACCAGCCCGATGATGCGGCCGAAACCGGCTGATTTAAGAACCAAGGGTAGAGTTGTTTAATATTGGTGTTGCCCAACGAACCCCATGAAACGCGCAGCTTCAACACCTGAATGGTTTTTGCCAGCGACTTGAAGAAGGCTTCGTTGGCAATGTTCCAACCGGCCGAGAACGAGGGGAATACGCCCCAACGTTTGTTGCCGATGAAACGAGACGAACCGTCGCGGCGAATAGAAAATTCGGCCAGATAGCGGTTGTCGTAGGCATAGTTCACACGACCGAAGATACCCATCGTTGCCCACTGCGTGTCGCTGAAACTGGGGTTCACCACTTTGTTGGTAGCATTGTTCAATGTCGGTACCAAAGGCGTGATGAGGTCGGCGCGCGATGCTCCGAGATAAGTGTAGCGATTCGACTCCATATCCATACCGGCCACGGCCTTGAAATCGTGCTTCTCGTTGAGCTTAAACGCATATTCGGTGAAGTAACGGCCGTTGAAATAGTTGGTTTTGGACATCGCTTCGCCCACGTTCGATTTGCCGGCAGCGTAGTCACCGCTCCAAGCTGCAGCCACGGGCAGATTATTCGGGTCGTAGTAGTAAATGGGTAGCACGTCCCAATGGTTGTGATAGTTGGTGGTGTTATAGTTGCCTTCTAAGCGGATCTTCCAACCCTTGATGGGCGTAAATTCGAGTGCTAACTGCTGAAACACTTTGTCGGTAGACGTTTTGTCCAAACCACCGTTCTCCATTTGCAGGATTTCGTTGCCGTGCACATAATGTCCGTGAGGGTCATACACGGGGTTGGTGGGCCAGCGACGTGCAATGTTGTGGAAGAAGAGGGCCGTCATGTAACTGGGACGATGATAGTTCTCGCGGCTCCATTTATTATTATAGGTAATCGAGAACCAGTCGTTCAGCCGCGCCGTCACCTTCGCCGTGAAGTTATAACGGTTCATCACGTCCTCACCATGGCGAATCAGACCGTGTTGATTGAGCAGGGCACCGCTGAGATAATAGTTCACATTCTTCGAACCACCGCTGAGCGCAATGTTGTGCTCTTGCGAAGGCACGCCCTTGCGATACATTTCCTTAAACCAATCGGTGTTTGCCCACGAACTGTTGTACATGCCCCAAGGCTCGTTGGCAGCATAACCGCGCCACGTGGTGGGCACCTCATCGCCGGGTTTAGGTGTGCCGTTGATGTTGTTTTTAATCTTCTCCAACATGTCGTTGCTGAAGGGCAGAGCCTCACCATTGTTGGTGGCAGCGTCGTTCCAATAGCGCGCAAAGTCGTAGGAGTTGGGCATCTCGGGCACCTGCGTAGCCGTCGAGAACCGCAAGTTGCCGTTGTAAGAAACGCTCATACGACCGTCGCGACCGCTCTTCGTGGTGACCAAAATCACACCGAAAGCTGCACGCGAACCGTAGATGGCGCTCGACGAAGCATCTTTCAGCACCGAAATGCTTTCGATGTCATTGGGAGCAATCGAATAGAGGTCGCCCTCCGAACCGTCGATGAGCACCAATGGTGCTGCATTCGAGCCGCCGCCAATGGTTCCCGTTCCGCGGATGTTCATGCTGAACTTACCATTGAGCGCGCCACCGGCATTGCCCACGTTGAAGTTCAAACCGGGTACGGCACCCTGCAAAGCCTGCGCAACGCTCGTAACGGCACGCGCCTCCAAGGTTTTGGAGTTCACCACCGACACGGCGCCCGTGAGGTTCACCTTCTTTTGGCTGCCATAGCCCACAACCACTACATCGTCCAACGTGCCGGCATCTTCGTGCAGGTTCACGGTGAGGTTCTTGCCGTTCCACACCACACGCTGCGTCGTATAACCAATGTACGACACAGTTAAGGTGCTGCCCGGCTTCACTCCGGCGATGTCGAAATTACCGTTCAAATCGGTAATGCCGCCCTTCTTTTGGCCGTTCACCGTCACCGTGATCGAGGCACCAATGATGGGTTCGCCGTTAGTGTCGAGCACAACGCCTTTGCAGGCATTTTGCTGTTGCACCATGCCACGGGCATCGCCGCTGTGGCCATCGAAGGACTTACATTCGCGCCCAGCAATGCCAGGGCGAATAACGTTTTGTTTTTGTTACGTTTTAAGTACGTCATTACTTTAGATTTTAGTTCTTTACTTTGTTTCTAAATCTCTAAAAAAATAGACCCTTCATGGGTCGTTGAATGTTTTGTTAAAAGTACTTAGTTTCCTAAAATCTGTGCAGATGAAGGATTAAAGTGCTGGCAAAGTTAATGTGTGTTGAGCAAGTAAGATTTGTTTTTTTTGTTAAAACTTATTAAATCGGAGCGGTTCCCGTGTTTTTTTCGCCTTTTCTACTAAAGAATTTAAAAAGAAGAACCGACGGAACACTTCGCCGGTAGCTGGGCGACACGGGCGGCAGCGGCGTTTCCATGCCAAAAACACACACATTGTACGCGGGGAATGAACGACGAATGCGCCCTTGCTGGGCGACACGGGCGGGCACACAGGCACCGCCCCTACCCATCTCCACCAAACCACGCGGTGTGCCATTACCTCATAACATTGTACATTCGATAGCCCACGCCAACCACGTGGCGCGTCATTACCCCATCGGGGTTATACTTTCGATAGCGCAGGGTTGGCAAGTGCAACGCAGCCTACCCTGTGTAATGATGTAAGAGAGGAGGCTACCCCCTTGGGGGTTGTACTTTTTCTCATCACACATTGTACGCGACGAATGAATGATCTCCCGCATGCAAATTGATTTTAAAAAGTACAATGCCGATGGCATAGGTTCCCCTCCACGACTTTACCCAGGGTAGCCTCCTATCGTCGGCAACCCTGGGCTATCAAAAGTACAACACCGATGGTGTTGGTTCATGTGCACCGTTTTCACCGACCAACAAACAAAACCACCCACGTGCAATCCGCCCAAACGAAACCAACTGTCCACACACAATCTACCCAAACGACATCAACTGTTCCACGCGCAATCTACCCAAACGAAACCGTAGGGTGGTGCCTGTGGGCCCGCCCGAACGTTCGCGTAGTGGCGTTTCCATACCAAAAACACACGCATTGTGCACGGGGATTTAACGATGGATGCGCCCCTGCAGGGCGACACGGGCGGGCACACAGGCACCGCCCCTACCAAACTCCGTTATATTTTTCCACGCAATCCCACACAAACAAGATAACCATTTACGCGTAATCTGCCCCAACGAAATCAACCGTCCCATACGTAATCTACCAACGAAACCGTAGGGGCGGTGCCTGTGTGCCCGCCCGAACGTCCGCGCAGCGGCGTTTCCATACGCAAATGGATGAATACAACTACACACACATCGGGGGCGGAAATGCATCGCGCACTCCCGCCCCCATTCTTTAAAACAAGTTGTGTATGCAAACTGGCATCGAGATGATGCCCTTTTGTTTTAAAGTAAGCTATTTCTTTGGTGTCACCGTAGCATCGCCTTGGCCACTGCCGCCCGGTTTATTCCCACCGGGATTGCCCGAACCGCTGCCACTACCTGAACCGCTGCCTTGGCTGCCATTTCCAGACCCACCATTACTGGAACCGTCTCCGTTTCCGCCGTTACCGGAACTGCCATTGCCAGAACTGCCGTTACCCGATCCGCCGTTCTTCTTCCCGCCGTTCTTCGCCTTGGGCACTTCCGACTCCGGCACCTGCACCAATTTCTTCTTGCGAACCACCTTCACCCAAACATCATTCGCGCGGCCATCAATCGTCAGTCGATAACATTTCTTCGCACCCGAACCGCGGCTCTCGCCCGAATAATGCAGGGCTTCGGCAGCAACGCCCAACGTCTTGGCCAGCGCATCGAACATCGGGAGCAGCATTTGGCGCTGCTGCTCAACCCTCACCGCATTCTCATGCGCAGTGCTGTTTTTATGCTGTTTAATCACCGTGTGACGGTCGTGCACATAGTTGTTATAATGTTGAATAAGCGCCGTGATGGCTTCGCCCGGATCCAACTCGTTCAATGCCACCACACGCAGCAACACCTTGTCGATGGCATCGTCGGTGGCAACGCGCAACTCCTTCAAATCGTCCACTGCCCTACCGCTTTTGTAACGGTTGTGATAGCAGTCGCCGAAAGCGGTGTTGGCCGTCTCCAACCGTGTGATGGCGGCCGCGAGCTTCAGCTTTGTTACCGCCGCTGTGCATTCGGCACTCTTCAAATCGGTCACAAGGTTTTCAATCAGTCCCGTCTCCCGGTCATAATTCGCCCGCACCACACCTGGATACCTCTTCGCCACCTCTTTCAGCTTGTCGGCGGCTTTCGCCTCGTCGGCATCGATACTCAATTCGGCTGCCTCCAGCGCCTTCATCAAAGCCCGATAGGCCGTGTCGCGCACGCTGTCCAAAGTGTCGAGCTCCTTCGAGCCCTCCTTGGAGCGCGGATAGTTCAGCGCCTCGTCCTCGCGTTTCAGCGCATCTTCCAAAGGTTTCAACACAGCGGTGAGCTTTTCAACGCCCGCCTCTTTACACATGCGCAGCACATGGCCGGCATACTGGTAGTGCTCCATTCCAGGGAGCTTGCTACGGTCTAAAGCAGTTAATTTCATTGCTTGTTAATGTATTTAAAGTTGACTTTGGGAATACCCCAAAGCGTAGTTTTTTCGTGTTCTATCCCATTCGGGGGTCGAAATGACCGTTACATCGTTGCAGCAAACGATTCGGGGGTCGAAATGACCGTTACATCGCTGCAGCAAACGATTCGGGGGTCAATATGACCGTTACATCGCTGCAGCAAACGATTCGGGGGTCAATATGAGCGTTACATCGCTGCAGCAAACGATTCGGGGGTCAATATGAGCCATTACATTGTTGCAACAGCCCATCGAGACTCCCCAAACATAGCTTTTTACGCCCTTAGTATTTAACAAAAGGCCTAATACGCGCTTGATAATCTGAAGTGTCAAAAAACATATTACCATCGCATAAAAGAGTTTCACAGAACCGATTTCTGTAAAATGGTTGGGAAACTGGTGGCAAATATTCAGTGCTTGTCCAAAAATCATATATTGCAGGAGGAGTGATTCCTAAGTCTATCAATTCAAAGTAAAAGGCTGTACTGGCCCATTTATAATTATTTCCTGACCAATAATTTTTATAAGTGCCATCACTAAATCCCGACGCAACTGCAAATAAATACATTTCTCCGGCACTGGGCAGATACCAGTTTGCTGTGGCCATTGTTCCCGTCAATGTCACACCACTGTTTTGCAACTCTTCGCGGTAATGGGCCGCACGATAGAAAGCCGGATAGAGGGTAGGCTGATTGGCCTTAATCGTTGTTCCATCGGCACTGCCCGATGCCTCCCAAGTGTACCGATAGCCATCCATATCTTGAATCATTGCCGCAACCTCTGATTCGGTAGGCCAGTCTGCTCGTGGTGTTCTACTACCGTAATATTTATAATTGAGGTTGTGAGCTTGGGGACCTGGGGGGTGAGCTTGGGGACCTGTATAGCTTTTAAAGTACGCCCCTTCTGGAATATCTTTCAGGGCTGCAGCCAACCGTCTACTTTGACTCACCACCAAGCCAACGGGCACTTTCGGCGAGGCAAGCACATTGCCCTGTTTGTCGCGATAGAGCGGTGTTCCATCCGATTTGCGCAAACGTGTATATTGCGTGGCATTGATAAAGTCGGTGCTGCCATCGCTCATCAGATAGAGATAGTTGGGACGCAGCTTCACGTTGATGATATACGACCCATTGTTTTGCATCACCACCGCAGGATTGGGCGCGAGGATGAGCGAAGCATTGTGATTGGCAAAATCAGCGCGGTAAATCTTTCCACTATGGAGGGTTAGCTCTAATTTCGAAGCGTCGGTTGTCGGCAAAAAATAGAAATAATCACTGTTTGTGCTCGGATAGTTTAAATCTTGATAAGTTCCTACAGCACCACCTGTATTTCCTTCTGCCCAAGGGTCGCTAGCCGGGAATGTGCAGTTTTCACTCAGTGCCGCATGGGTGTAGCCCGTCCAAGTGTCGGTATTCACATCATAAGTGGCCTGGTTGGGAACAGACGTAGCGTTGATCGACGCGAGCGTGGCAGCCATGGCGGGATAGGGCATGTAGCCGGTGAGCTTGAGCTTCATGCGGGCACCAAGATGCTTGAGGGTGAACACCACTTCTTTCGTAGCGTCTTGCGCAGTGAGAACCACACCGGTGGTGCGGCCAATCAGCGCGTTGCTCATGTTGGAGCGGTCGACGATAAACGTGTTGCCGCTGCGGGTTAAATCGCTGTAGAGCACAAAATCGTAGGTGCCGGGTTCTAAATTCATTGACCCGCTGCTGATGGTGAACACGCCGCTGTTGACGGTGCCCGTCACTTCGTCGACCAATGTTGAGCCTTGATAGGCCAGCATGGTGTAGGTGCCATTGGACAAGGCGCGTGTGGTAGCGCGGTCGGTCTTGGTGGTATCGCGCTGAATGGACACTTCGGCCAAGAGGTTGTTGTCGAGGTCGATCACCTGCTTGCTGATTGTGTCGGGGACAAGGGCGCGCGTGCCCTGCACTTCCTTGTCGGCATTGTAGTCTTCAAAATTCACTTTGAAAGTGATTTGCTTTGCCGTGTCTATTTTGCCGTCGGGTTGGTTGTCCAACTCGCTGTGGCAGGCCGACAGCCCCAACAGGGCTGTGGCTATGATTGCTAATTTTATAATCTTCATTTCTTCTCCGTTTTTAAATTCATAAAACATCGTTTCCGTTGTTGCCATTAAGGTGCAACAGTGCTTTCGTCGCCCGTAAATATGGTTCCACCTTCCGACGACCCATCACTACCCCATGGCGTAATCGTTGAACCCGACACCCCTGGCCGTACCGCCGTTTTGGTGTCGGCGACAGGACGAATAGCAAAACCACCCGCACGCTCGTCTCTATGTCTTGGGTCGGCATCTAAATTTGACGAATATATGCTACCTCTAAAATTGAGAGTAAGTCCGTTGTTTACAAGATGGTCTGGAGAGGCTGACCAATAATAACCCGTATCTAAATAGCCAAAATCGCCTCCATGGCAGTAATGATACCCCGTTGCAGGGAAATAAATTGTGGTGCTTGGGTCAGCCGTCTTGAAATGCAAACCATCATCCCAGGTACCTACAATATTGGGCTTTTTGAATCCTGAGAAAGCATTCGATGGAGGAATGTGATAACCCGCAGGACTTGGATCGTAAACTGTCTTGACGATAGGATTATCTGTATAATCGGGCATATTGACATTATTGGCCGACCACGTGTTGATGTAAGTGTACCTAAAAGGGTCGTAAGGAGCATGGTTTCTATAGTACATCTCTCCAGGATGTTGAATTGTTTCGCCAACGAAGCGCCAACCTGAATGTTTTGTAAAGGAATTGGGAGGAAAGACATTCCTGTCTGTTCCAGGTAGTGCATCCTTGCGGCCATACTGATAGAAAGTGGCTACGCGTTGACTTCGATCTATACCAGGATTTTGGGTAATGATAAACTTAGCCTCTTGCGGATTATCGGGATGTCCCGCAACGTGACCACCTCCCTCTTGGCGAATGGTGATGCGCACTAAACGTGGTTGTGAGTAGGTTGTACGCTTATAACTGAAAAGTGCATAGCCCAACGTTCTCTTGGTGAACTTATAGGATATATTGGCTGCATTTTTACATTCAATTGGGTCTAACGCATCGGCATGGTCGAACCACAAATGCCACGACCACATCACGGTGCCATCGCTGTTTTTCACCGCTATCACCGCATTGCCGTTGCAGATGTCATTCGCTGTAACCTCGAATTTCACGAAGTCGACATTCTTCGTCGTACCGTCAATGGTTACTGCATGTTGGATGATGGGCGAGCTGCCGAAGTGAATTAAATTGGGGCGATCCATCCAAACAATATCAGCTCTGTCTGCCATCTTTGCACTGTTTTGTTCATTGATGAGGGCTTTCGTAATGGGCTGGTTTGTATGATCTAAAAAATCACGAAGAATGTAAGGCCCTGTGTTATCGGTATGGAAAGATGAACGGTTCGTCTTATTCCGTCTAATCGCGTTGCCATAAACCAACGGGATGCAATAATACCCAGGGGCAGAGATGAGATAGCTGTTGGCACTCTCTTCGATTCGGTCTCTTGCACCATTTCCACTGGGGTTCGCAAGGTTGTAAGGGTTGCTGTCACTGCCTTTGGGTGTAGCATCCTTGAGCACTTTGTTATAAGGCGCAAGTTCATCTATGAGGAGATCATTACGCACGGATGCACTTCCCCAGTCACCAGCAACGACTCCTGTTTGCTTGTCGCCACCATCCCCCTCGGTTTTCGAGAAGCTAGTGAACCAATCGGGTTTGGTCATGCCTTTGTCGGTCCAGGTTGTACCGCCGTCTGTGCTTTCTTCATATTTCACAACTTTCCAAGACATGGGTTGCTTTTTGGTACCGCCCAACGCCTCGCGATAACTATTGACAGTATACCATTGTGTACCGGCCTGATAGGAGAAAGTGAGGGCTGGCGAAACCGTGAGGTGACACTCCCACCCCGACTTCCGCTGTGTGAGCTTATATTCGGTTGTGGTGTTCTCTTTCCACACGCTGGGCGTGCCATCTGCATTGCACAAAGGGAATGTGACATGCTTTGTGGTTCCGCCTTCTTCGTAGTAAATCGAAACCTTGGCATGATCAGTCGCCGTCTTGGCGGGCAAGGTTTGCGGAATCATCAGGAAGGTGTAGTTCTCACAGCCTGCTTGGTTATAATAAGTGGGCGTTTTGCGCTCGCCGGCCAACATCGTATTGGGCATCTTCGACGCATCAACATTGATGCCATCGAGCGTCATCGTGGTGGTGGCATTGTCAACTGAAAGCCAAGCGGCATCGCTGCCATCGGCCTTGTTGGGCAGTTGGTAACGCCCTTTATACTTCACACCTGAAACTTCAATCTTCTTAATGATGACAGGCGAGAGGTTGCTGCCGATGGAAAACTTCACTGCGGCCAGTGCATGGCGGAACTTAAGGTTGCTCGTGGGGTCGTTGCCATGAATATAATGCACCTCGCCCGAACAGGCTGTCATCAAATCCTTTTGCTGCGCTACATCTTGATTGACTTCGAAATCAACATAAGGTACCTGCACAGGGGTGCTGGGTGAAAGTGTGATGCCGTTGGCTGCGGTAGCTTCGGGCGACACAGCATAGAAGCGGCCATAAACGTTTACGGGCCAGTCCCAATCGTAACGATTTTGCAATGTTCCATCGGGATTGGTCTTCTCGTTGTGAAACCATAACAACGCGCTACTGGGATTGGATGCGGCTGCAGAACTGGCCGCACGATAACCAATCGAGGAGAAGGTGCCAAGCGTGCTGGCGGTGAGAATCGTTCCGCGCGTCTTCGCATCTGCTTTCACGGGGTTAAGTCCTTCAACAGTCGACTCAATCAGGCAGAAATCATGGGGATTGTCGCCCGTAGCTTCAAGTCTTTGGGGTGCAAGGTAGGCCGCAGAAACAGGCTGATTGCTCAGGCTGCGCGTTGCACCTTTGGCATGGGCTTGCTCCAAATCTTCCATTTGTGCGTCGCTCACATTGAATGCCAACGCCATTCCGGTGTGCTTGCCGGGTTGGTCGGTTGCCAAATCATCGTCGGCACAAGCAGCTGCTAAAAGAGCGGCTGCACCAACGGCAACGAGCAAACCTCGATTGCGAAGTCTGCTCCATGCAAGATTGCTCAACTTATTTTTTATCTTCATTTTTGTTGTTCCTTTTATTTTTACTCCATTCATTTGCCACAGCTATTAATCTTCATCTTCGATTTCCTCACTGTCACCATCTTCAAAGTCTCCTACGCTGACGCTACCTTTGTGACCAGTTTCACCACCACCACCGGGACGTGCCACGGGACTTTTCGTTAATAACAAATACTCATCCGCCAACGGAATGACCGTACATGCAGGCGTTTCATACAATTTTTTCTTCATTTTAATAAAACTTTTATATATTCAGGTGTAAT
>NZ_BAJQ01000058.1 GCF_000613785.1 Segatella oulorum JCM 14966
CGAAAAAGGATTAGCGAGCCGCTCACTAACATGTTTTTAAACGAAAAAGGATTAGCGAGCCGCTCACTAACGTGTTTTTAAATGAAAACGGATTAGCGAGCCACTCACTAACGTGTTTTTAAATGAAAAAGGATTAGCGAGCCGCTCACTAACGTGTTTGTTAGTTTTATAGATGAATGCTCCAACGCTTTTTTTCAAGTCCGAAGGCTGTTATCTCGCCTTTTCGTGGTTTATTCCACCGTCCACGTGTCGTTGGTTTCTAACAGTTCGGTAAAGTTGTGATAGCTTTGCTTCGTTTTTTGCTCGGCCAATTGCTCGTAGATACAATCGTTGTAGGTGGGAGCGGGCACATCGCGGATGACACCCAAGGCCATAGGAAAGCCGTCTTCGTTGCGCATCATGGCTAATTTCATTTGCAGTGTGTTGTCGGTGCAATGGGCATCGTGCACAAGGATGTCGCTCATTTTTACGCCGTCTTCGCCTACTTTTACCACCTTCAGGCCAAATCCCTCTTGCATTAGCCCCCATTCTTTGTTCGCGCCGAACAGCATAGGCTGGCCGTGTTCCAAATAGATGGCGTGCATTTCGCGCCCTTCGCGGGTGTAGATGGGTGCATAGCAACCATTGTTGAAAATCATGCAGTTTTGCAAAATCTCGCAGACGGCCGCTCCTTTATGTTGCTGTGCGGCTTTCAGAAGTGCCACCGTGTGGGCGCTATCGTTGGCCACCGCACGACCAAAGAATTGTCCGCGCGCACCAAAACAGAGTTCGGCGGGGCAGAAGGGGTCTTCGACGGTGCCATAAGGACTCGACTTTGACACGAAACCGCGCGGCGAGGTGGGCGAATATTGCCCCTTGGTGAGGCCGTAGATGCGGTTGTTCAGCAAGATGATGTTGAGGTCGATGTTGCGGCGGATGGCGTGGATAAAATGGTTACCGCCAATGGCTAAACCGTCGCCGTCGCCCGAAATTTGCCACACGGTGAGCTGTGGGCGAGCCACTTTCACGCCACTGGCAATGGCTGCTGCACGCCCATGAATGGTTTGCATGCCATAGGTGTTGACATAATAGGACAGGCGGCCGCTACAGCCGATGCCCGAGATGACGGCCGTTTCGTGGGGCGGAATGCCTAATTCGACCATGGCTTTGTGCAGCGAATTGAGAAAAAAATGGTCGCCGCAACCCGGGCACCAGCGTGGTTTGCCCTTTTTATAATCGTTGATGGTGTATTCCATTGTGATGTGTTATTGGTGAATGATGTTTGAAAACGCTTTCGTGAGTTTGCTCACTTTCAGGGGCTGCCCCGTGACTTCGTTGTATTGGCGTGGCGCAAAGCCATCGATTTTCATGCGCAGATAGGCTGCGAACTGACCTAAATTCTGTTCGGCAACCACCACTTTGGGATAGCCGAGGAGCACGCGCGCCGCATTTTGTGGCAGCGGATTGATGAATTTGAAATGGGCCAATGCCACCTTCTCGCCTTTGCTGCGCAGCGCTTCCATCGCCGTATAGAGATGGCCGAAGGTGCCGCCGAAACCCACAATGAGCAGCTCGGCATCGTCTTTGTCGCCGAAAACGGGCACATCGGGCACATCGATGCCCGCCACTTTGCCGGCGCGTAGCCGCGTCATGCGGTCGTGGTTTTCGGGATTGTTGGAGATAACGCCCGTGCTGCAGTCCTTCTCCAATCCGCCTATCACATGCTCAAAGCCCGGCATGCCCGGCGTGGCCCAATAACGTGCCAGCGTTTTCTCGTTGCGTTTATAGGGCGAAAAGGTGTCGCGCAGCGCCGCAGTGGCCATGGGTGGCGTGATGGTGGGCAAGTCGTTGAGCATTTTCAAGCGCCATGCGCCCGAACCGTTGGCGATATAAGCATCGCTCAGCACCATCACGGGCGTCATGTATTCCACGGCCATCTTGCACGCATCGAATGCCGCTTGGAAACAGTCGGTGGGCGATGTGGGCGCTATCACGGGCATGGGACTTTCGCCATTGCGGCCGAAGAGCACCTGCAGCAAATCGGTTTGCTCGGTTTTGGTGGGCAAGCCTGTCGACGGGCCGCCGCGCATCACGTCGACAATCACCAAGGGAAGCTCGTCCATCACGGCCAAGTTCATGCTTCGGATTTCAAACAAATGCCTGGCCCCGACGTGGAGGTGACGCCCAACGCACCTGCAAACGAGGCGCCGATAGCGGTGCAGCAAGCGGCCAACTCGTCTTCGCATTGCATGGTGACAACACCCATGGCTTTGTGTTTCGCCAGCTCGTTGAGAATGTCGGTGGCTGGTGTGATGGGGTAACTGCCGAGAAACAGGCGCAGTCCCGCGCGCTCGGCGGCGGCCATGAGCCGTAGGCAATGGCTTTGTTGCCCGTGATGTCCATGTAGCGACCCGGCCGTTTGTGAATCGACTCGATGCGGTAGGTGGCCGGAACCGAAGCGTGGGTGTTGTAGCCATAATCATAGCCGGCATGCAGCACGCGGATGTTGTTTTCGGCCACATTGGGCTTTGCTTTAAACTTTTTGCGCAGATAGCTCTCCACCAGCGACTGGCTGCGGTTGAAGAGCCAGCAAACGATGCCCAAAGCAAACATGTTGCGGCATTTCAGCACGGCTTTGTTGTCGAGCTCGGTGTCGCGCAAACAAGCCTTCACCATCGGCGTGATGGGGCACGCCACCACGCGGTCGCTGTCAATGCCGAGCTCTCCAAGATAGTCGTTGGTTTGAAATTCGGCCTTGCGCAGATCCTCTTCTTTGAAGTTGTTGCTGTCGATGATGATGGTAGCCGAGGGCGCTGCATACTGAATTTGCGTTTTCAGCGCGGCGGCATTCATCGCCACGAGCACATCGCAGAGGTCGCCCGGCGTGAGCACTTCGTCTTCACCGATTTTCACTTGGTATCCGCTCACGCCCGACAGCGAACCTTGCGGCGCGCGAATATCGGCAGGATAGTCCTGCAGTGTGGAGATGCCGTTGCCTACTTCGGCCGAAATCATCGAAAAAATAGTGCCGGCCAATTGCATTCCGTCGCCCGAATCGCCCGAAAACCGAACGGCGACCTGGTGCAACTCTTTTACTTGAATTCCCTTCATAGACCTTTAGGTTAGAAACACTTCAAAAGTAGAAGATTTTTATGAGACGGGCAAATGATAGGCATATTATTTTGTTTGCGGGGTGGAAAAATGGCGTTTCAGGAGGAATGATGCCATGATTGTCTGGTAGCTGTAGTTTGTGCTGATTTTGTTGTGTGCTACCTTTTGCCGATGACAGTGCTGTTTGCGCTGTGCAATTACAAAGCATGCAAGTCAAGCATAGGATATGTAACGCTAATTTGTGTTTGATATAAAGTACCATTTATCAGATTGCCAATATTCGTGGCGGTCTATATCTTGACTATCTATCAACAGTTTTCCCGTATCAGTTACCTTTGCCTTGCCGTTTGTGAAAGGGTATGCAAATCTGTATCTTGGAGGAATAACGAGGTTTCCAATGGTGTCAGCAAACCCGATAAGTCCCTCTTTGTCTACAATTCTAAAAAGTCCTTCGCTGGGATAGTCGGGACCGTTATCATACTTGAAAACATCAAAGAGGTATTTACCTTTATGATTGAAACATTTAATCTTCCCCGTGTTGTCTGCGACAAACCCAATTTGAGTAATTGTATCCGTATAGACCAATGGATACACGCAGTCAATGACAGTATCACCTTTTGCGTTGGTATATCCATACAATCCATCTTTTTCTATTACAAACAGTCTGTTGTCTTCTTTTCCGTAACAGGCAAATAAAAGAACAACCGTAAAAATGGCTATGAACAGCTTGATAGAGGTTCTCATTTTGTTACTATTTAATTTCATACAAAACCGCTGTGCCGCATCTGTTGAAGTATCCTTTTCTTTCTACCTCTTTTCCGTTAAATAAATCAATGTGTCCGGCAGCATTATTCCAATTACAATCAGTAAATATAATGACGCCTTTCTTTCCTCAGAAATCCTTTGGGAGCTGCCCTTTTATTGGAGTTCCCCCAATGTGTTTCTTAATAAAGTTCTTCATATCTCCAACTCTATACAGATACCATTTCTTATCTCTTCCTGATGAAACTTTCCCGTCATATGAGCTGATTGGCAAACCTGAATAATTAAAAGCATATGAAAGCCTTATGGCACATGCATTCTGGAATATATTAACCTTGATATTTGCTTCTACCTTTCCACCAATGACACTCCCTACTTGTGAGGGTGGAAGGTCCTTCACTCTTGCAAAATTTGAACTAAGTGTTGCATAAGAAATTGCTGCCATAATAATTTAGTGTTTGTTTTTGCAAAGGTACTTTTTTTAATTAAAATCGTGCATTCGGACAGCAGAAACCATCGTCTGTCCCCTTGTTTTTTATTAATTTTGCAGCCACGATGACAATCTTAATCACACTTCTCGCTTATTTTGGCGTGCTCTTGGTTTTGAGTCGGCTCACCACACGCCATTCCTCCAACGACACTTTTTATCGGGGCAACCGGCAATCGCCGTGGCCTTTGGTGGCCTTTGGCATGGTGGGCGCCTCCATTTCAGGTGTCACGTTTATCAGCGTGCCCGGCATGGCTGTCACCACGCAGTTCACCTATCTGCAAATGTGCTTGGGCTTTGCCGTGGGCTATGTGGTGGTGGCCTTTGTGTTGCTGCCGGTTTATTATCGGCTCAACCTCACCACCATCTATAGTTATCTGCAAACGCGCTTGGGGCAACAGGCCTATAAGACGGGCGCAGGTTTCTTTTTGCTGTCGAAAATCTTGGGTTCGGCCGTCAAATTCGGTGTTATCTGTATGGTGCTACAGCGGTTTGTGCTCGACGCGTTGCACATTCCGTTTGCCCTCACCGTGGTGCTGATGATGGGACTCATCTGGCTCTACACGCGGCGCGGTGGCATTAAGACGCTCGTTTTCACCGACACGTTTCAAACCTTTTGCATGTTTGCAGCCTTGCTACTCATCATTTGGCAGGTAAACAGCGCGCTCCATTATTCGCTCTCCGACAGTCTGCGCGCCATCGCGGCCGACGAACACAGCCGCATCTTTGTGTGGGATGATTTCATGAGTCGGCAGAATTTCTGGAAACAGTTTCTCAGTGGCATCTTCGTGGTGGTGGTGATGACGGGGCTGGACCAAGACATGATGCAGAAAAACCTCACGTGCAAGGGGCTGCGCGAGGCACAAAAGGATATGTGCAGCTATGGATTGGCCTTCTTTCCGGCCAACTTGTTGTTCTTGGCTCTCGGTGTGTTGCTCATGCAGTTGGCCGCACAGCAGGGCTCGCCGCTACCGGCATTGACCGACGATTTGCTGCCTCTTTTTGCCGCATCGGGCCGCTTGGGCACGGCCGTCGTGGTGTTTTTCACCATCGGCATCGTGGCCGCCAGCTTCTCGAGTGCCGACAGTGCGCTCACAGCGTTGACGACAACGTGGTGTGTCGACATTGCCGAGCGTCCGCACGATGAGCGACTTCGGCGGCGCACCCATGCGCTCATGGCCGTGGCTTTTGCAGCCATGATTTTAATTTTCAATGCGGTCAACACTACAAGTGTCATCGATGCCATCTACACCCTCTGCTCCTACACCTATGGACCGTTGCTGGGTCTCTTTGCCTTTGCCCTCTTTACGCGCTATCAGGTGCGCAGCTGGTGGGTGCCGTGGGTGTGCATAATAAGTCCGGTCATCTGTTGGGCAGTGAGTCTTCTGACGCAACAAACAACCGGATATGAAATGGGCTACGAACGGTTGATGCTCAATGGCGCATTAACCTTCGGCGGATTGTTTATTTTCCGAGCTCGCTAAGATAGGCCTGTGCATCTAAAGCAGCTTTCGCTCCCGTGCCAGCGGCGATGATTGCTTGCTTATAATGAGGGTCACAAACGTCGCCTGCAGCAAACACGCCCGGCACGTTGGTGGCCTGATTTTGTCCCTTCAGGCAAATGAAACCTTGCTCATCGAGCGTTATGAAATCCTTAAACAGCGTCGACTGTGGCGTGTGCCCAATGGCCAAGAAAAAGCCGTCGATGGGCAAATCGTATGTCCGTTCGTCGCTTTCGCCTTTGCGATAAACACGTGTGCACCTTCCACACCATTCTCACCATAAAGTCCTAATGTGTTCGTTTCGTAGAGGATTTCGATGTTCTCGGCCTCTTCCACACGCTTTTGCATGGCTGCCGATGCACGAAGATAGGGCTTGCGCACAATCATATACACCTTTTTGCAAAGACCAGCCAAGTAGTGAGCCTCCTCGCAAGCCGTGTCGCCACCGCCCACAACAGCCACCACTTTCTTGCGATAGAAGAACCCATCGCAGGTGGCACAGGCGCTAACACCTTGTCCGGCATACTTCTTCTCGTCGGGCAAGCCTAAATATTTGGCTGTGGCGCCCGTCGCAATAATCACACTTTCGGCCTCAATCGTTTCGCCATGATCGGTAGTCATGGTGTAGGGTTTGCGGCTAAAGTCAACCTTGGTAATCTCGCCATCGCGCAGGTCGGCACCAAATCGGGCGGCTTGTTCGCGCAAATCCATCATCATCTGGTTGCCGTCCACGCCATTGGGATAGCCCGGAAAGTTGTCAACGATGGTGGTTTGGGTGAGCTGTCCACCCGTCTGCAAGCCCGCATAAAGCACGGGATTGAGGTTAGCCCTGCTGGCATAAAGTGCTGCGGTGTAGCCCGCCGGACCACTACCAATGATTAAACATTTTACATACTCCATATTGTTTTCTCCTTTCTAAAAATAATTTGTTATGCGTCTAAAAGTTTTTCGATCTCTTGTGCAATGTGATCCATGCTTTCAGTGGGTTCGAAACGTGCCACCACTTGCCCTTTTTTGTTGATTAAAAACTTGGTGAAATTCCATTTAATGTCGTTCTTTGCTTTGTAATCGGGGTCGGCCTTGCTCAACATTTTGTCTAAAATGGGGTAGAGCGGATGGCTTTCATCCCAGCCGGCAAAGCCCTTTTGCTCTTTCAAAAACACGAACAATGGGTCGGCCTCGTCGCCATTCACCTTCACCTTTTTAAAGCGTGGAAACTCGGTATTGTAATTGAGCTTGCAAAACTGGTGAATGTTTTCGTCGGTGCCGGGTGCTTGTTGACCAAACTGATTGCAAGGGAAATCCAACACTTCAAACCCCCGACTGTGGTAGGTTTCATAGAGTTTCTCCAACGCTTCGTATTGCGGTGTGAAACCACATTGCGTGGCCGTGTTCACAATGAGCAACACTTCGTTGGCATATTCTTTTAACGCTACGGGCGCTCCTTTTCTGTCTTTAACGAAATAATCGTAAACGGTTTTCATTTTCTTCTTTGATAAATGCTGTTAAATGATGAATGCTTGTTGAAAGCCATGTGGCAAAGATGATGCCAGCTTGCGTGCAAAGGTAGTGATTTTTATTTCGACAAGCGCAGGAGTATGCCACATGTTAACGCAATTTTAGAGTTATCGGTTGCTACAAGTCTTGTGATGCTTGTCATGCTGTTTCATGGACTTTTTTGCCATTTCTTCCTTTCAAAAAGGGAAATCCCTATTTAAAATATAGAAACATCATGGCGTAGCTCGCGCGATATTTCTTATCTTTGCGATGTTTTTAAGTAGCAGAAGAATGAATATGAAACGAATAATGTATATGAGACAGTTATCGGTTTGGAGCTTTGCCGCTCTTTTGTGCAGCGCATTGCTTTTCGCTTCGTGCGACGACGATGCCGTGGTGGCGTCTTATTTGAGTGGAACCTGGGAGGGAACGATGTTCTCTGAGGTGGACTATGGTGGGCAAATCTACCGCATCACGCGCTCAGAAGTTGAGTTTACCAATGGCTACACCTCGGGCACGGGCTATTGGGTGGACTATTATGGCCGAGGTTATGGTCGCCGCTACACTGCCAATCACATTCGTTGGCACGTGGAAAATCAAACCATCTACATTCATTTCATCGAAGAAAATAGCAACGTGGTCATCGACGACTATCGTCTCACCGACGATTGGCTCACGGGCTATGCCTCGACATCGGGTGGTAATCGGGTGCGCATAAGGCTCTATCACACCTCGTCACCCAACTGGGATGACTATGATTATGGCTACAACCGCTATTATGGTTACACCAAGAGTCGCAATGCTGAGGGCGTAGTGCCTGTGCAACGCAAATATATCCAATAGGCCTATATAAAGTTGTTAGCAGCAAAGCAGCCCACTTTCTCGCAAAAAGTGGGCTGCTTTTGTTAGTGATTTAGGTCATTTTTTCATGTCATTCGTTGCATTTTTTCTACAAAGCTTTTTCTGTTTGTTAAAAAACAACTAAATTTGCAGTCGAAAAGAAATAAACAATGGTAAATAGTCAAATGAAACAGGATAGCATTTTGGCGCAAAAGAATTTCACTTTTGCTGCTTTTTTTATGCCTTTTTATTTGGCTCTTCCAAATAATTGTGTAACACACACACACACACACATTCGAGCGACCGCTCTTCCATATTAAAGAACGCGCGCGTAATATACAACATAAATACTCGTAAACAAAGGGTGTGCAAGAAGTTTCTCATAACTTCGTGCACACCCTTTTCGTGTGGAAATTAATTTAAAACATTATAAATTCAGCATATATTATGAATGAGAAAAGAAAAAGGGCTTATTTGAAGCCTGAGAGTAAAGTAATACAAGTATCAGTTGAGCATTTATTGCAGGCTGTGAGTGGTCAGCACAAACACATTGGCCAAGGTGGAACTTATGGTGATGCCAAACGTAGTAATGTGGAATGGGGCGAATGGGATGATGAAAATCAAAATGAGCTCACAGTAACAAATGAGGATAACGAATAACAAGGAAGATAATGAAGATGGAACTTAAAACGTATTTCAGCGCTGCCCTGCTTTGCCTTGCCGTAGGCTTGTTTGCAGGATGCTCAAGTGATAGTCCTGCAAGCGACAATCTTTTCGTTGACAATAAGAATGGCAAACAACCCACAGAAGAAGTAAAGGGTGTGCATTTTTCAATTGATGAACCAAAGTTAACTACATCATCACTAGCTTTAATTTACGGAGGGAACACAGCTAACGCAAAGACACGTACATTCATTAAACATACTATAGGCAATGGTGCTGATGCTTATTGGAGTAGTAATGATTTTATTTTTGTGAAAGATAAATATGGCAATTGGCAGAAGAGTATAGCTACAACCCTTCATGATGGTGGAAGTAGTGCCGAATTTATATTACCAGGTGCGGTTTCTGATTATCTTGATGGTTGTGAAGTGCGCTATATGGGAAGCAGTGCTGTTAGTGCAACGGAAGTGAAGATCTCAGGTAGTCAAATTCAGAGTGTAGGAAATAACTTCGAACATGCTGGTGCAGCTGGAGATTGTGGCGTAGGAACAGCGCGTGCTACGGGAAATCCCGTCAAGTTCAATTTTACGTTGTCTCATCAGAATAGCTATCTGTGTCTGTTGCCACGATCGTCGAATGCTATTGTACAGCGTAGCAAGTTAATCCGAATTGAAATCTCGTCCGATGATGATATTGCAGGAAATTACAATTTTGCGGCTGATGGGTCTCTGCAATTAGTCTCTGGAGGAACAAAAACAATTTCGGTGACTACAGACAATGGAGGAAATGGATTTGAATTGAATAACCCTGCGACCAATCTTGATAAAAATGCTACCTATGTGGTTTTGGCTCCTGGAACGCACAACTTAATGGTGCGTTACTGGTTACGCAATACTACGGATTATCCTGATCCTGTAGGGAAGATAGAAGGTACCATCACGAAATATGTAACTGTGAATAGTGTGGCTGGGAAGATAGATGATATTACAGCCAATCTTGAACCTATCATGACTTATAACAATTGGGTACATTATATGTGGAATGCTGCCTATCCTTATTGGGAATGGGGAACGCCAGCTTATGTTCCGTCAAATTCACCCAGTGGAGTACATGGCAGTAACTATCCTACAGTTGCTACAGATGCACGCTGGTATGGCAAAGGTACGTCATCAAATGGTACGCCAAATGTAAACGAAATGATGTGGTATGGACGGGATGGCGATTGGTATAGCGATACCAATGAGCTCTTTGTATGGCAGAACCGCTTGTGGTGTGGTATTTGGTGGGTACTACGTAGGGTGAATATTCCAAGTATGAATCCCAATTTGGCACCAGATGGACATAATCGATTGACGGAAGCATTATCAGCTGCAATAAAATATAATATTACGCACGTCGGTATTAGGCCTCCCAAAAATCAACTCAGTAAGTATTTCATGATTCCAGGTATTGGCTATTATGATGATGGAATTTATCGTAAGAATTCTGCAACATATGGGTATCGTCATACTTCAAGTTTGGTACCTGGCTGGGGGAGTGATTATAGTTATTACTTAGATTTCTATCCAGACGGAATGTTTATTGGTATGGCACGGAATAGAACAGGAGCCGTGGAGCAGGGCTTTGAGTGATGAAATGCATGGTTCAAGTGAAATATGAGCAAAATAAAAGGTTCTTCGGTCATCGCCGAAGAACCTTTTAATTTTTACATTCATTCTCATCCTTGTAAGTATCCTTGTAGGGCTTGCGCCACAGAATGAGAAAAATGTATTATTGGTGTAGCACAACCTTTGACGAATAGTGCTGAAGAGATGGTTTACAGTGGAGGAAAACAAAAGAGAGCAGGTGTGGTTTGATGTGCTCCACACCTGCTCTCGAACAAGTTTATCCGTTTAATTTTCAAACGTGGCGATACGCGAACCTATCCTACGGAGGAATTGTCTCACGTGGATTTCGTGGTCGTTGAAATAGAAATAATAGGCATTATTGGCATTCGATGACGAGCCCGATGAGGTCCAATAGTGTCCGCCAATACCCACATCGTGTGTTAATCCATCTAAATAATAGCCGCTGGCAGGTAGGAAGAAATAATAGGGCAACTCACTTGCTGTGGGCAGTACACGGCTGAGTGGACCAGTAAAGTCAGATCGATGATTTACAAGAGGGGCATAGGTATCTATCGAACCATTATTGGTGAAATCCTCTCCCCAATAATCAGTACTTTTGTTGGCTGCCCCTAAAGCCGTGCGACGCTTAATCCAAATACCACCCTTTTGCAAATGGCCATAGATAATCCAAAGTTTGTTGCCATCCCAGCGCGCACTGCCAAACTCAGGAAAGTGGCACATGAGGTTCACATTGGTTGATTGCGTGCCGAGCGCGTTGCATTGGTGGCCACTTTATAACCATAGCCCGTGTTATACCAACGATTATCGGGCGTAGCAGCCAGTTGCCTGTTCGCAAGCCATTGAGAACCAACGTTGCAGGATATTTGCCACTCACACGGTCGTGGTTCAACCAATAGTTTTGCCCGTCGGCAGCATCCCACATGAAATAAGTGCCCGAGACATCAATCAGTCCCTGTACCAAATGAGCTCTCACATCACGGATTTTCCCCGCTGTGCACTGAAAATTGTTAACTGTTTTCACGATCGTCCCTTCAACATTGGTTAAGGGATCTTTAATCGTGTAGGCGATAGTGAAATTATAGGTTCCAGGTGCAAGCACCATGTAGGCGGCATTGGTGGGGAGTGATTCGGTAGTGGTGTTCAATGAAAAATTATTCACTGTGAGTGTGATGGTGTTGCTGCTCGCCGAAAGGGGCACCTTGCCATCGAGCGTGCCATCGGTGAAATCATAAGTTCCAGCGATGGGTTTATTGGCCGTCAGCGTAATCTTTTGCAAGAAGATGTTGGGACCTAAATCAACATTCGTGCAACGCGGCACGAAACATAAATAGCTGGCCTTGTGGTTGAGCGTGAAATGAAAATCGCCACCACCACCAATAGCTGTAGCCGAACCGCAATCGCCTGCCTGTGCCAAATGACTGAAATCGTTGGGAACGGCCTGACTTTGTGCAGCAGCAATGGTCACACGGTCGGCCGGATTATTGTGCCCTGTGTAGTGCACCACAGGATTAAAGCCATAATCACCTGTAGCCAACGTGAAATTGGCTTGCTTCATGTTGATAGTCGCTGGAGGTGTGACGGGATGGAATTGAGCAGCATTGCTCAGATGAAACTGTCCATCGGTTGCTTTCACCCATACCTTGTCCGTGGTTTCCCAAGACACATTAGCTATGCCGCCCCTCACGTGGGTGGCTGTTGTGCGTGTAGCTGTAGCTAAAGAGTCAAGTGGTTGTGCGCCCGAGAAGGTAGCAACCACGCTTGATGTCTCATTTGGTGTTGTGGGCTGAAATGTCACATCGTCTCGCCTTTCATTGGAGCAAGCTACCATGGACATGCCAAGGAATACAGCTTTTAAAATTTGAATTGCATATTTCTTCATAACATTTTCCTCATTACTTTTATTCTTGATTGAAAAGGGATATCGGCTGTGATGGGGTTTCATCATCATCCCAATCATCATCTTCATAGGAAAAGTTGTTGCGCTTGGCATCACCACCATCACCACCATAGTCTATAACACCTGCGTTTCCGCTAGCTGCATCCAACAAATGCTCCACCGGCACAGGATAGATTTTACTCTCAGGCTTCATGTAAACCCGTTTCGTTCGTACTACTTTTTCCATAAACATTTTATCAATTTATATTCATTTATATGTAAAAGGGGCTTGCAACAAATCTATTGCAGACCTTGACAACCCCCTTTCTATAAAAAAGGCGTTGCTGACATTACACGCAACGTTATTATTTTCATCATTTAGTTGTTATTGAAAAGTGTGCACAGTTACACCATTATGTAAATAACTAAATTGTCAGTTTTAAGAAAGCCACTAAGGGGGCAATACCTCAGCTCGTCCACCCTAAGTTTATTTCTAACTGTTCTCATTATCCTAAATGTCGCGACAAAGTTACTTCGATTTTTGAAATCTTACAAGTTTTCTGTACAGAAATAATGCGACAGCCTTTTCCTAAACATATTATGTTCCAATCGTTTCAGCCCCTAAAACGAACATGAATGGCCCACTTTTTATACAAACCCCTACAAATGAGGATATTTTTCAGTTTTCTTAACCGTAGCTATCGATTTATTCTCTAATTTTGTGGCCAACTCCTAACTAAAGATTATGAATCTAAGTAGTTTACATAAATGGACTGAGCGCATCACCTATCGGCAGAAGGTCGTAGGGCTCACAACGGGCGGCATCATTGTTGGATTAGCACTTTTGTTCGCTTATACGTTGCGCCTGCATACCTATATTATCGGTGATGACCCTGCGGCGTGCGTGAATTGCCACATCATGACCCCTTATTACGCTACATGGGCGCACTCTTCACATGGACGAGATGCAACGTGCAACGATTGTCATGTGCCCCATCAGAACATAGCTAAAAAATATTTTTTAAAGGAATGGATGGCATGAAGCACGTGGCTTATTTCGTCACCAACTCCGAACGGCAGGCCATCATGCTGAAGAGAGTTCGGCCAACGTGATTATGGACAACTGCATTCGCTGCCACACACAACTCAATCAAGAGTTTGTGAAGACGGGACGTATCAACTATATGATGGCCAAACGCGGCGAAGGATTGGCCTGTTGGGACTGCCACCGCGATGTTCCGCACGGTGGAATGAACGGTTTGGCTAAGACACCCAACGCCGAATCGCAGGTGCCATTGCCTCCTAATCCTGTTCCCGAATGGTTGCAAAAGGCTTTAGGGCGATGAGGTTACACCTTATATTATATATAGGACAACTCATATTATATAAG
>NZ_BAJQ01000057.1 GCF_000613785.1 Segatella oulorum JCM 14966
CACTCTATACATAGATGCTTTGACAATTTCATCGTCAACCTATTAGGAGCAATTGCTGCCTATTGCCTGTTTCCAAAGAAGCCGTGCATCAATGTACAAAGGACCATTGACACACAGCTCGCATTATTCTGAATTCGTCGAACTCACGCTAATTTAACATTGGTGTCAATCTACTTCGTTTGGCACGAGTGTCATCTAACATTGGTACCAATCGTTCTCGTGTTGCACGAGTGTCATCTAACATTGATGCCAATTCGCCTCGATTGGCACGAATGTTATGGCGCGCTGCTGCAAATGATGGCTTGTGTAAGCGAAACGTTGTTGAGGACAATGCGGCGGCACCGGTGGGGCTATTGGCCCTGCTGTTGAAACAACTGGCGATAATAATCCACCACTTTTGCCTCGATTTCGGGCTTCACCATGCTCCGAATGGGCATGCCTTGCCGGATGCAATGGCGAATGTCGGTGCTGTTGAAGGGATAGAGTGGGGTGTTGGTGAGGGTCACATGGGGCGGAAGTGTGGCGGGGTCGACGATGTGATGGGGGCGCGGATACACCATGATGGGGTAGCGACGCAGAATGTCTTCGTGGTGATCCCAATGGGCGAACGACAGCCAGTTGTCGGCACCCATGATGAATGTGAAATCTTTTTCGGGATAGTTTTCGACAGTTCGCACAGCGTTCGGTAGGTGTAGGATGGTTTGGGCAGGTGGAATTCGAAATCCGAGACGATAAGCCCGGGTTCGTTTTCGAGCGAAAGGCGTGTGAGTTCTAATCGTTTTTCGTTGTCCAAGAGGTCGCAAGCCTCCTTTTTAAAAGGATTTAAGGGCGACACCACAAACCATATCTCCTCTAAATAAGTTTGCTCCAACAGCTGTTTGGCTAAGGCGATGTGGCCGAGATGAACGGGATTGAACGAGCCGCCGAAGATGCCGATGTGGTGGGTTTGGGGTGGCGTGGAGGATGGCTTCATGGGGTTGCGAGGAAAGTTTTGAGGCGTTGATAGGTCTCTTCTTTGGCCGTTTCTAAATCGTCATTCACGATGATGGCATCGAACCGGGGCGCGAAGGTCAGTTCGTATTCGGCTTTCTGCAACCGCTGTTCAATCACTTCGGGCGCATCGGTGGCACGCCCTTCCAATCGTTTTCGCAATGCGGCTATCGAAGGGGGCTGCACAAAGAGGCTTAAAGCCTGCGCGCCATAGCACTGCTTGATGTTGCAACCGCCTTTCACATCGACATCGAACACCACGTTCTGCCCTGCGGCGAGTTGCTGCTCTACCTGCGATTTCAACGTGCCATAGAAGCGGTTGGCATAGACCTCTTCGTATTCTAAAAAGGCGTTGGCGGCGATTTGGGCTTTGAATTCGTCGGGCGACAGGAAGAAATATTCCACGCCGTGCTGCTCAGTTCCGCGCGGAGGACGGCTGGTGCACGAGATAGAGAAATGCAGATTGAGTTCAGGATGGGCGTGCATGAGCCATTGCACGATGGTGCTTTTGCCCGAGCCCGACGGTGCACTGAAGATGATGAGCTTGCCTTTCTGTGGGCAGTTGTGGCAGGGGGCGTTGTGGTTTGCTTCGGTCATGTTGGGTAGTTTAGAGTACGTTGAGCACCTGCTCTTTAATTTGTTCCAATTCATCTTTCATCTTCACCACGATGTTTTGCATTTCAGCCTGGTTGCTTTTGCTGCCGGTGGTGTTGATTTCGCGCCCCATTTCCTGCGCAATGAACCCCAATTTCTTGCCCACGCCGTGACCTTCTTCGCGCATGGTCTCGCGGAAATAGTGCAGATGATTGGTCAAACGCTGCTTCTCTTCGCTGATGTCCAACTTCTCGATGTAATAGATAAGCTCTTGCTCTAAGCGGTTTTGGTCGTAGTCGACACCGGGGATTTGCTCCAAACCTTTGATGAGATTTTGGCGTATTTTCTCTATGCGGCTCTTTTCATAAGGCTCAATGCTCAACAATAATTGCTCGATATTATCAACTTTTTCATGAAACTTTTGTTGCAAAGCACGCCCTTCTTGCTGGCGAAAAGCAACCAAATTGTCGAGCGCTTCGCGAATGGCTTGCTCGGCGGCTGCCCACTCTTCGCGTTCCAACTGCTCGTTTTCGGTTTTCGCAGTCACATCGGGAAGGCTCAACAACGTGCCAAACCAATCGGCGGGCTCGGGGATGTGGCTCTGTTGTGCGATTTGCTTGATCTGCTGATAATAGTTCTCCACCAACGCCTCATTGATGGCACTGGCATCGATAGCCGCATCTTTCTCAATCCAAATGGCAAAATCAATCTTGCCACGCTCTAATTGTTGCGCTACCTGTTGGCGGATTTCCATCTCCTTCTCTCGGTATAAAGGTGCTATCCTTGTTGACAAATCTAAATTCTTACTGTTAAGCGATTTGATTTCAACATTTATTTTTTTCTCCCCATAGGTTCGCACAGACTTGCCGTACCCCGTCATTGATAATATCATAATGCTACGCGTTAAATTTCTGCAAAAGTAGCAATTTTAGCGCGTAAAAACGTAAATTTGCAGCCTATTTAGAATATATTTATCATTATGTCGTGTATTTTGAGCATTGAAACGAGCACAAATATCTGCTCGGTGGCCATGAGCATGATGGCGAATGTATCTTCAATCAGGAAAACCATCAAGGCCCCAATCATAATGAAATCTTAGGAACTTTTATCGATGAGGCGTTGACATTTATCGATACACGCAACATAACGTTAGATGCTGTAGCGGTGAGCAGTGGGCCGGGCTCCTACACAGGCTTGCGCATTGGCACGTCGATGGCGAAAGGCATTTGCTGCGGACGCGATGCAAAACTCATTGCGGTTCCCACGTTAGAGCTGCTGGCCGTGCCCGTACTGTTGGGCGAAATGGTGGCTGAAGACGATGCGTTGTTGGTGCCGATGCTCGATGCACGCCGCATGGAAGTGTATGCGCAAGTGTTGGATAGGGCCTTGAAAGAAGTGCGTGGCATACAGGCTGATGTGGTGACTGCCGACACCTATCGTGCGTTTTTAGATGCACACGAGGTTTACTTTTTCGGCAACGGTGCCGCCAAATGTATGGATACTATCGCCCACCCGCATGCACATCTCATTGAAAATATAACGCCATTAGCCAAAAACATGTTCCCCTTGGCCGAGAAACGGTTGGCCGAAGGCGCGTGGAAGATGTGGCTTATTTTGTGCCTTTCTATTTGAAAGACTTCGTGGCAAAGACACCAAAGAAATTGATTTAACTATGAATATCGACGGATTAGATTATAATACGCAGCGCGAACAACTCGTTTTGCCCGAGTATGGGCGTGAAATTCAAAGCATGGTTGACCTGTGCGTGGGGTTAGAAAATCGTGAAGAGCGTCAGGCTTGTGCCGAGACCATTGTCACCATCATGGACAGAATGTTTCCGCAGAACCGTGAAGATGCTGACTATCAGCAGCGGTTGTGGGATCATTTAGCCATCATGAGCCGCTTTCAGTTGGATATTGATTGGCCGTATGATATCAGTGAGGCGCGGAAAATGGATGCGAAACCGGCCCCCATCGCCTATGCCAACCGCGACATTCCCGTGCGTCATTATGGAAAGATTATCTTTGAAATCTTCGATAAGCTGAAGACAATGGAGCCCGGTGAAGAGCGCGATGCATTGGTGAGACTCACAGCCAATCAGATGAAGCTCGATTTGATGGCCTGGAGCCATGGCTCTTGCGATGATGAAAAGGTGGCTTCGGACTTGGCAAAGTACACCGACGGGCAGATACAGCTCGACTTAAACACATTCGTTTTCGATAAAATCACCGAGAGACCCTCGGGGACAATGTCTAAGCGCAAGAGAAAATAGCGCCATTATGGAGTCGTTTATCATTGAAGGGGGGCGCCGTTTAAAGGGAACCATCACGCCGCAAGGAGCTAAGAACGAAGCGCTCGAGGTAATCAGCGCGACGTTGTTGACGGCCGAGCCGGTGCGCATCCAGAACATCCCCGATATCTTAGACGTGAACAACCTCATCAAGCTGCTGGCTGAGATGGGGGTGAACATTACGCGACACGGGCAAGGCGACTACACCTTTCAAGCTGATGCGCTGAACTTAGCCTATTTGGACAGCACCGAGTTTGTGCGGAAGTGCTCGTCGTTGCGCGGCAGTGTGCTCATGATAGGCCCTTTGTTGGGGCGCTTTCATCGCGCGACCATTGCCAAGCCCGGGGGCGATAAGATTGGCCGTCGCCGCTTAGATACCCACTTCTTGGGATTTAAATCGTTGGGTGCCGCCTTCGTGAAAGACCCTCAACGTGACACCTATCAGTTGCAAGCCGAGCAGCTGAAGGGATGCTATATGCTGTTGGATGAGGCTTCGGTCACCGGAACCGCCAACATTATCATGGCCGCTGTGAAGGCGCAAGGCACCACAACCATTTACAATGCTGCCTGCGAACCCTATATCCAGCAGCTGTGCCGCCTGCTCAACCGCATGGGCGCAAAGATTGCAGGAGTGGCCAGTAACTTGCTCGTTATCGAGGGCGTTGCGGCTTTGCATGGCGCAACCCACACCATACTGCCCGACATGATAGAGGTAGGTTCGTTTATCGGTATGGCTGCCATGGTGGGCGATGGCGTCCGCATCAAGGATGTCTCGATCAGCAATTTGGGCCTCACGCTGAATGCTTTCCGCCGCTTGGGCGTTCGCATCGACGTGGACGGCGACGATCTGTATATCCCCAAGCAGGCGCACTACGTGGTGGAGTCGTTTATCGACGGCACCATTATGACCCTGGCCGATGCGCCTTGGCCGGGACTGACACCCGATTTGATTTCGGTGTTGCTGGTGGTGGCCACACAAGCGCGCGGTTCGGTGCTCATCCATCAGAAGATGTTCGAGAGCCGTTTGTTCTTTGTCGACAAGCTCATCGACATGGGTGCGCAAATCATCCTGTGCGACCCTCACCGTGCGGTCGTCGTGGGTCATGACCACCAGCTGCGCTTGCGGGCGGGACGGATGAGCAGCCCCGACATTCGGGCAGGCATTGCTCTGCTCATTGCCGCCATGAGCGCCGAGGGTATCAGCCGCATCGCCAATATCGAGCAGATCGACCGAGGTTATGAAAACATCGAGCAGCGTCTCAACGACCTGGGCGCTTCCATCATACGTGTGAATGATTAAGCAAGACGAAGTTTACCGCATCGGCCGCTTGGGCAAGGCCCACGGCGTGAAAGGCGAACTCACCTTTCAAGTGGAAGACGATGTCTTCGACCGGGTTGGAGCCGACTTTTTGGTAGTCGATATGGAGGGCATCTTGGTGCCCTTTTTCATGGAAGCCTGTCGGTTCCGCAGCAACGAAAGCGCCCTGGTAACGTTCGAGGGTATCGATACCGCCGAGAAAGCGCAGTCGTTGGTAGGGCACGAGGTGTTTTTCCCCCGCGCCCTCTCGGATGGCAGCAGCGACCATGTCTCGTGGAACGAAATCTTAGGCTTCACGGTAATCGACAAAGCAACCCGGCTACCGCTCGGAATCCTTGAACATATCGATGCCACGACAGCCAACCTGCTGTTTGAAATCAGAACCGACACCGGCGAGACGTTGCTACTGCCGGCACATAGCGATCTCATTCATCATGCCGATATGGCTGCACGCACCATACAGATGGAAATACCCCACGGACTTCTCGATTTATAAAGTTGGAAATGAAGAAACAACAAATATGTATTCTTGGCAGCACCGGTAGCATTGGCACGCAGGCACTCGACGTTGTTCGTCAGCATCGCGACCGCTACGAAATCTATTGTCTCACCGCTCATCGACAGGTGGAACTGTTGGCGCAGCAAGCACGCGAGTTTCAGCCTGCCGCCGTGGTCATCGCCGACGAGACACGCTACGAGGCCTTGAAGGCGCTGCTGGCCGACGCACCCGACATCAAGGTGTATGCCGGAGCCGCCGCATTGGAGCAGATTGTCACAGCCGACCCCATCGATATGGTGTTGGCCGCAATGGTAGGATTTGCGGGCCTGTTGCCCACCATCAACGCCATCAAGGCCAGGAAAAAGATATGCTTGGCCAATAAAGAAACCTTGGTTGTCGCCGGCCAGCTCATCTGCGATCTCGCCCGGCAGCACCATGTGCCCATCCTTCCCGTCGACAGCGAGCACAGTGCCATCTTCCAGAGCCTTGTGGGCGATGCCGATGCGAGCATCGAGAAGATCCTGCTCACGTGCTCGGGCGGGCCCTTTCGCCACTTCACCCCCGGGCAACTGCAACACGTCACCGCTGCCGACGCCCTGAAACATCCCACTTGGAGCATGGGCGATAAAATCACTATCGACTCGGCAACGCTGATGAATAAAGGCTTCGAGGTGATTGAGGCAAAATGGCTGTTTGGCGTGGAGGCCTCGCAGATTGAAGTGCTCATCCACCCACAGAGCATCGTGCACAGCGGCGTGCAGTTCGTCGATGGCAGCGTGAAGGCCCAGTTGGGCGTGCCCGACATGCGGCTGCCCATTCAATACGCCTTTTCCTTCCCCGAGCGTCTGTCGCTCAAAGGCGACCGCCTAAACCTCTTTGCACAACAGAAGTTAGAGTTTTTCAAGCCCGACATGCAGCGGTTCCCCTGTTTGGGTCTGGCCTACGAGGCCATTCAGCGCGGCGGCAACATGCCATGTGCCTCAATGCCGCCAACGAAGTGGTGAACGAAGCCTTTCGCAACAACCGGTGCGCATTCCCCGACATGGCGCGCACCATTGAGGCGACGATGGCGAAGACCACCTTCGATGCACTGCCATCGCTCGAGGCGCTCCTGCAGACCGACGCCGAGGCACGTGCCATCGCACGCGGACTGCTGGGAGCAACGAAGTAGCAACATATAACAAACAACATAATACAAACCCTATTCAGAGTATGGAAATAATATTGATTAGAGCCTTGCAATTCATGATGGCTATCTCGCTGTTAGTGCTGTTGCACGAAGGCGGCCACATGTTCTTCGCAAAACTTTTCGGCATAAAGGTAGACAAGTTCTACGTGTTCTTCGACGTGGGCATTGGCAAGTGGACAGGCAGCCTGTTCCGATTCAAACCCAAGCATAGCGACACCGAGTATGGCATCGGGTGGCTGCCTTTTGGTGGCTATTGCAAGATTGCCGGCATGGTGGACGAAAGTTTCGATACCAAGCAACTTGAGAAGCCGGCCGAACCTTGGGAGTTCCGTTCGAAGCCTGCATGGCAGCGCCTGCTGGTGATGATTGGCGGTGTGACGGTCAACTTTCTGTTGGCACTCGTCATCTACGCGATGATCATGTTTGTTTGGGGCGAAACCTACATCCCCCCGCGCGCCATGTCGCAAGGCATGGAGTTCAATGCCACCGCCCGGCACTATGGCTTTCGCGATCACGACATCCTCGTGGGCACCGAGAAGGGTGCGTTTAAGGATTTCAGTGCCGACATGTTCCGCGACCTCTCCGAGGCTCGTCAGGTAAGCATCATCCGCAATGGCAAGCCCATGCAGTTGGCCCTGCCCGGCGATCTCAACCTCTTGGACATGATCAAATCAGTGCCCGTGTTCTGTCGCCCCTATCTGCCGGCGCGCATCGACTCGGTCATTCAGGGTGGCCCCGCCGCCAAGATTGGTTTGCAGGCGGGCGACAAGCTCGTGGCGGTGAATGGGCGCACGGTGGCTTCGGCCAACCAGTTTCTCGACGAAATGAGCCGCTTGGCCGACGAGATGGCTGCGGCCAGCACAGCAAAGGATAGTCTGAAGGTGCGCACGGTGCAGTTGGTGTGGCAGCGCAGCGGCCAGCTCGACACAAACCGCGTGGTGCTCACGCCCGATTTGAAATTGGCCATCGCCTTCCCCTCCATGGCCACACTCTATCAGCCCGTGCACCAACGCTACAGCCTCCTGGCCAGCATCCCTGCCGGCGTGAGCTATGGCATCCACGTGCTGAAAGGCTACGTCAGCGACCTGCGCTATATCTTCACCAGCGACGGTGCGAAGAGCTTAGGCGGTTTTGGCGCCATTGCCAGCCTCTTTCCCTCGTCGTGGGACTGGTATGTGTTTTGGAAGATGACCGCTTTCCTGAGCATCATGCTCGCCTTTATGAACATCCTGCCCATTCCGGCATTAGACGGCGGCCACGTGCTGTTCCTACTCTATGAGATGATCACGCGGCGCAAACCCTCCGAGAAATTTCTCATCCGCGCCGAGTATGCGGGCTTTGCCTTGCTCATCGTGCTGCTTGTTGTGGCCAACCTCAACGATGTGTTGCGCTGGCTGGGCTACATGTAGCGTAATCATCCTTCTCAGTATATAGCATATTGTCGAGCGTCCACCGTAAGGTGGGCGCTCGATGCTTTTAGTGTGAATCTTATGCCCGATGCTGTGCGCAGTTGGTAGCGGCGGCAACTGTTTTTCAGGCCGTGTTGCCTGCCAAGTGTGCAGCCTTCCTTAAATCTATATAGGACGTGGAAAGCATCTATCCTTATTGTTAGTGAAGATATGTTGTTTACGAATGATGATGTGTCAGTGATATGTAAGAGTGTCACTGTGCTGTTGTTCCTATTGGTCTGCAAGTATCGATACTACAATACTTCCTAAACTATTGACTGCAAAGGCGATTGAGTAAATGAATATGTTGATGCCGCATGGATAAATCCTATTATGTTCATTGACCATCGTATGTTAGGATAAAATAAAGGGTATTCATCACATGGCAACATGAACATGACAAACGAATTTAAAACACAGTGGTTTGTGCTATCAGTTACACTTTGTTATATATAAGGTAGAATAGTTTTAGTTATCATTTCACTATAACTTCAATAAAACTATTAATATTCATGCTATCATTTGTCTATAACTTAGATAAATGTATTAGTATTCAAGTTATCGTTTGTCTATAGTTTTAATGAAGCTATTGCTATTCAAGCTATCATTTACTTATAACTTAATGAAAGTATTAGCATTCACGCCATCGTTTGCTTATAGTTTTAATAAAGTGATAGCCATTCAAGCTATGGTTTGCCGATAACTGGATAAAAATATTAGCATTCACGCTATCGTTTGCTGATAACTTAATAACTGTATTAGCATTCGAGTTATCGTTTGCCTATAACTTAATAAAAGTATTAGCATTCAAGCTATGGTTTGCTTATAATTTTAGTTAGGTATGTAGCTTATAGGTAATTTTTTATATAGAAAGGCAAAAAAAGTTGGTTAGAAATTTGGAACTTAAGCATTTTCTTTCTATCTTTGAGCCATCAGTAGCGTGCTACGGATATGATAAGATAGAAAATTATTCATCTAAATAATAACAAAAATGACTAAGACAGATCCTTTCGAACTTCCTGAACTTATCATGTTTGAGGGAGTAAATCATGGAACCTTTCGCGGCGCTTTGCATGCCGAGTTTCATCGCACACAGTACGATTTGGTCAATGCAGCCGATAAGGAAAAGTTGGGCATCAGCAATGCACTGCTGATGGCATGGGATAAGCAGATAAAGCTCGAAGACGATGTAAACCGACGCGTGAACAATATGGCTCTTACTGCGCAAGCCACAGAAAAGGACGCTGAACGCGATGGCTATATCTCAACGCTATTCAGCATGGTGAAATCGCAACGCTTCAATCCAAACAAGGAGATTCACACTATCTATAATACGCTGGCCGATGTAGTGAAGACCTATCGCGGACTGCAAAATGAGAGTATGGACGAGAAGACGGCGCACATTCGCGGCTTAGAGATGGACTTGGCCAAGTATGCTGTGGAAACGGCAGCGCTGGGGTTGACGACTACTATTGCTTCGCTGCATCAGACCAATGAGGAGTTTCGTGCACTGCGCCATAAAATCCTGATGCACGAGGCAAAGTCTGCATTGCCCAAGAGCAGAAGCATCCGCAAACAGAACGACCGATTCTTCAAGGTGGTATGCCGCAGCATCGAAGTGGCCCATTTTCTGTCTGCTGTCGAGGCCGACAGGAAGGAAATTGCCAACTTGGTAGATCGTATGAACCGAGCGGCAGCCAAATCGCGTACCACGCACAACACCAGTGCGGCACAGCGCGAAGTGGCCGCGATCGAGGAATATGAGAAGCTAAGCAAATTGCTGCAGCCCCTGTTTGCAGTTCTTGAACTGGAAAATGGAATGCCTGCCGGAATATTGGCTTTTACAGGCCATAAGCGAAACGTGAACAAGCGTACTGTTTATGAACTCTTGGTGCAGGGCACAAAGCAACTACTGTGGGTGCGCATCGACAAGGACCGTTTGGTAGAGGTGAAAGCGCCGGCTGGTGCTGCGAGAGAAGCACGCGATACCAACAGGCCGGTTAAGTTTAAACGGAGCAAGTTCCTCGAGAAGTCCTCGAATGATTCTTTGGACAATCCCTTGAGCGAACGCAATGGGGAAGACCCGAAAGACTACGGGGACATAGAAGCCGAGCCCAAAGACTGACAGAGAAATGCTATAATTTAAATTTTATAAACTCAAGTAATCGACTTTTTCATGGGGCGGAGCTGTCGTGACGACACCTTCGCCTCGCCTTTTGTTCAGACTTGCTTGGGCAGATGCCTCCGCAGCCGATGCAACAGCCAAAAGAAAGCAGGGATGAGAAAGACATCGGCCATGCACCAGGCTACTGGGTCGGCATAGCAAACACCCAACCAGGCTAAAGCGGGCACCATCCACAGGCTAACACCACAACGGGCAATCATTTCCATCACGCCGCTCATGAGGCTGAGGTTGCTGTAGCCCAGACCTTGTATGCTGTAGCGGAGGATGACGAGCACGCCCAATGCAGGATAGAACCAGTTGGCGATGCGCATGAGTTGTGCGGCATGAACAATGACCGCGTGCTCGTCCGCATTGACAAACAGCGCCATCATCTCGTCGGCAAAAGGATAGATGAGCGCCACGGTGAGCACGAAATAGACCATCATCATGCCCATGGCGTCACGCACGCCTGTCTTAACGCGGTCTATTTTGCCTGCGCCAATGTTCTGCCCGCAATAAGTGGCCATCGCGACGCCGATGTTCTCGAGTACGCAGGTAAAGAGATATTTGATGCGAATGGCTGCCGTGAACGCGGCTACATAGAGCGTGCCGAGAGCATTGTTAGCGCTTTGCAGCATGATGATGCCAACGGCAGTGATGGAGAATTGCAGTCCCATGGGCACGCCATTGTTAAGCAGAATGCTGATCTTCTTGTTATCGAAAGCGCGCTCATTACCCCTTGGGATGAGCATCGTCATGCGCCGTTGGATGAAGCGCCAGCACAGCCATGAGGCAAAGGCTTGGCTCAGGAAGGTAGCAATCCCCGCACCTTCGACGCCCATCCTGAAGCCGAGGATGAGCACCACGTCGAGCAGAATGTTGAGCAGCGATGAGACGATGAGGAAATAGAAGGGCTGTTTGGAGTTGCCCAAGGCGCGGATCTGCCCGGCATAGAGGTTGTAAGCGATGGTGAAAGGATGGTGCAGAACTGCAGGAATAGGAACACGTAAGCGTCGTGGAAGATGTCGACCGGCGTGTTGACGAGTTTCAGGATGCGGTCGCACAGCACGCACGAAAGCAGCGTGATGACCACGGCCAGCACTACCGCTATGCGCAAGGCATTGCTCACATAACAGCGCATCTTGTGGTAGTCGCCGGCGCCAAAGGCCTGCGCTACGGGGATAGCGAAGCCTGCGCAGGAACCGTTGCAGAAGCCCATGATGAGGAACATGATGCTGCTCGACGCGCCCACGGCAGCCAATGCACCTACGCCAATCCAGCGCCCTACGATGGCTGCATCGATGATGAGATACATCTGTTGCAGGATGTAGCCTAAGATGAGGGGGATGGCAAACTTCAAGATGGCGCGCGAAGGTGCACCTATGGTCATGTTGTTGGCGTGGGTTCCCGGTGGAATTGTGCCTTGTGTCATTACTTAATCGTGTAAAAAATGTTACTTGCTGAAGCGGGGCAGGGAGCTTCCTCCGGCGCTTCGCCATGACACAAAAGTACAAATTTCTATTCAATCTGCTACCAAAGCGCATGTTTTTTGGCAAAAGTATGTGGAGGTATTATTATTTTTTTGTATATTTGCACTCGCCGTCTACTAACAAGTAACTAACGCAATTCATTAAATCATAAAAGCAAAAGACATGAGAAAAATTCTACTATCAGTAGCAGTGATGATGGCATCTTTGGGGCTTCAGGCCGCTGATGCGAACTATCAGGTGGTTCCTCTTCCGCAGAACATCGCGTTGGAGAAGGGTGCACCATTCGTTTTAAGTGGCAACACCGCCGTGGTCGTTGAGGGCACAGATGAGGCGATGCAGCGCAATGCCGCATTCTTGAAACAGTTTGTGCGCGAGACAACGGGTATCACGCTGGCCGGAATGGGCAAGAAGGGCACTACCATCACGCTGAAGCTGAGCAACAAGGTTGCTAACGCCGAGGGCTATGTCATCACGGTGAAGCCACGTGCTATCGTGATTGAGGGTAAGACGCCGCAGGGTGTTTTCTATGGCATTCAAACGTTGCGCAAGTCGTTACCCGTGGAGCAGACAGCCACGGTCAACCTGCCTGTCGGGAAGATTGTCGACTATCCACGCTTTGGCTATCGCGGTTCGATGCTCGACTGTGCCCGCCACTACTTCAGTGTACCTTTTATTAAGGAGTATATCGATGTGCTGGCTTTGCACAACATCAACACCTTCCACTGGCATCTGACCGAAGACCAGGGCTGGCGTGTGGAGATTAAGCGTTATCCCAAGCTGACCGAAATCGGCTCGAAGCGCGCACAAACCGTGATGGGAAACAACACCGAACTCTATGACGGTGTGCCCTATGGCGGTTACTACACGCAAGACGAGATGCGCGACATCGTGAAATATGCTGCCGAGCGCTACATCACCATCATCCCCGAAATCGACATGCCCGGCCACATGCTCGGTGCTTTGGCTGCTTATCCGGAATATGGTTGCACGGGAGGTCCCTACAAGGTGGCAGAGCGCTGGGGCGTGTTCGACGACATTCTCTGTGCAGGCAACCCCAAGACCTATGAGTTTGTCAACAACATCCTCGACGAGTTGCTTGACATCTTCCCCTCAAAGTATATCCACCTCGGTGGCGATGAGGCGCCTCGCACACGTTGGAAGGTCTGCCCTCGTTGCCAGGCCGAGATCAAACGGCTGAACCTTAAGGGCTCGAATGGCTTCTCGGCTGAAGCACAGTTGCAGTCACACTTCATGAACATGATTGCACAACATCTGGCTACCAAGGGTCGCAACATCATTGGTTGGGATGAAATCCTCGAAGGTGATGTGGCTCCCGGCTCGACAGTGATGAGCTGGCGTGGTATCGATGGTGGTATGGAGGCAGTGAAACGTGGCCTGGATGCCATCATGTCGCCCAACACCTACTATTACTTGGATTATTATCAGACGAAGGCACATCGCTTAACCCTTATCGGCGGTGACCTGCCTGTGGAGAAGGTTTATAGCTATAACCCTGTGCCCGACGATGCGTCGGACGCGTTGAAGCAGCATGTAAAGGGTGTGCAAGTGAACCTATGGACCGAATATGTCATGGGTCGCGATCTCGCACTCTATCAGTCTTGCCACGCTTGGCCGCAATGGCAGAGACGGGCTGGACGGAGAATGCCAAGAAAGATTTGGCCTCGTTCAAGCAGCGTGAAGGCAAACTCAACCAGCTTTACCATCATTATGATTGGAAAGCTTGCCAAGAGATGTTCAAAGAAAAGAAGTAATTTGTAAGGTTTTTAAAAGTTCTGAGCGGTGGGGTTGTGACAACTCTGCCGCTCTTTCGTTTTCGGGATGTGCGGTGCAGCAACATCGCCGGAAAAGCCTTGTTTTCGACTATACATCGCTTGCAGTGCATCGTCGGAGCCTCTTTTGCGACTATACATCGCTTGCAGTGCACCGTCGAAGCCTCTTTTTC
>NZ_BAJQ01000056.1 GCF_000613785.1 Segatella oulorum JCM 14966
GTGCAGGTTTTGCAGAGGTCTCCCACTATGAAGAAAAACAACACTTACGTATCGGAATGGCGTTAGCCTGTGTCTTTGGTTCGCTTGATATGCACAGCTCTTACCGGCGATTACGCCTGTTTTGCAAGGTAATTGCGTGCAAATCTCTGCCATGGGGTAAAGGTTACAAATGGTAAATTTTAGTGCTTTTTATCTCTGGCTACCGCGATTGGTGCGGCAGGGTACTGCTCATTTAGTGCTTTTGATGTTGTTTCGTTCATTTATTTTCTTTATTTTTGCAACATGAAGATGCTTTCCCGAATGGCTATCGATGCTTCATGATGGCGTTTTTGTGTGTGTGGAGCGATGGAAATAGGGGCACGACTTCTGCTTTTTACCTGTATAACCCATAAAACGAATAAAATATGAAGCCAACAAAAGAGAATACCCTCTACCTAACCATCAAACAAGTGTATTTTGATGCGATTGTAGCAGGGCTGAAGAAAGAGGAGTATCGCGAGATTAAAGGCACCACCTATAAGAAATATCTTGAGGTGGACGAGGAGGGATGGCCTTTATATCACTCGGGATTGATTGATGCTGAGAACCCTTTGCTCGGCGATCTTTGCATTTGGAACAATGGTGTCTATCCCTATGTTGCCAATCAAAAGTGGGAATATCTCTCGCTTGCTGTTGGCTATGCGAAAGCGCGTGACACGGCCATTGTTGAGATTGAGGACATCACTTTTGAGCCCTTGACAGACAAGGAGGGGCATTTCGCGCGTTTTTCGGTGAGCGATGATGATGAGGCTAAGCTGGATGCGAATGGCGAATACTGCTTTTGGCTTGCCGTGTTCCATCTTGGGAAGGTCGTCGAAGTGCATAGAAAGTAAAAACTTTTGGTAGCCTTGCGAGCGGTTTTCAGCAGGTGGTGGCAACTCTTTCGGCTGCGTGTGGCGCATATTTCAGTTAATATTCAGGCAAAAAAAGACGAACATTCCATTACGAAATGCCCGCCTATCTGCGAAGAAGTGACCCCGTTGGGATTCAAACCCAAGACCTTCAGAACCGGAATCTGACGCTCTATTCAGCTAAGCTACGGAGCCAAAGTCGTGCAAATTTACGAATAATAATTGGGTATTGCAAATGTTATTCGCTCATTTATTTTGTAAATAGCTTATTTTGTCGTATCTTTGCCTATGCACTTGGCGTTGTAGAAAGGACGCAGAGCGGTGCGAAACGAAATTTAATGGAATGAAGATAAAAGCAAATGGAACTTGCAGAAAGATTTGTGAATTACACCAAGTTTGACACACAGTCGAACGAGGAATCGGAAAGTGTGCCCTCCACGGCGAAGCAATTAGACTTTGCCCGCTACCTGAAAAAAGAGCTTGAGAACGAGGGTTTGAGCGATGTCGAGATGGACGAGATGGGTTATATCTACGCCACATTGAAAGGAAACACCAAGAAAAAGGTGCCCACCATCGGTTTTATTTCGCATTATGACACGAGTCCTGATGCCAGTGGCAAGGACGTGAAGGCGCGCATCATTCGGAATTATGACGGCAACGACATCACGCTCTCGCCCGGAAAGGTCTCCACGGTGGCCAAATTTCCCGAGCTGAAGGCGCATGTTGGCGAAGACATTATCGTCACCGATGGCACCACTTTGTTGGGTGCCGACGACAAAGCCGGCATTGCCGAGATTGTGCAGGCCATGTGTTTCTTGCGCGACCACGACGAGATTAAGCATGGCGATATTCGCGTTGGTTTCAATCCCGATGAGGAAATTGGGCGCGGTGCCCACCATTTCGATGTCGAAAAGTTTGGCTGTGCCTGGGCTTACACGATGGATGGCGGCGATTTAGGCGACTTGGAATATGAGAATTTCAATGCGGCCGGTGTCAAAGTCACCATCAAAGGTGTGAGTGTTCACACGGGCTATGCCAAGGGAAAGATGGTGAATGCCAACCGTTTGGCGTGCGAATTTAACAGCATGATACCCGATACCGACATCCCCGAAGCCACCGAAGGCTACGAGGGTTTCTATCATTTGTTGGGCATAGAGAGCCGCACCGAGGAGGCAAAACTCAACTATATCATTCGTGATCACGACCGCGAGAAGTTCGAAGACCGCAAGGATTTCATGGAGCGTTGCGTCGAAAAGATGAACGAGAAATATGGCGAAGGTACCGTTTCCATCGCTATTCACGACCAATATTACAACATGAAGGAGAAGATCGACCCCAACATGCACGTTATTGACATTGTGCTTCGTGCCATGCAAGAGAATGGGGTGGCACCCAAGGTGGAGCCTATTCGTGGCGGAACCGACGGCGCACAGCTCAGCTTCAAGGGGCTTCCTTGCCCGAATATCTTTGCCGGTGGCGTGAATTTTCATGGTCCTCACGAGTTTGTGTCGATTCAAGTGATGCAGAAAGCCGTCGATGTGATAGTGAAAATCTGCGAGATTACGGGTAATTTCGAAGATTAATCGCGTCGGGAAACTGGCTTCGTCGGGGTGACATGGCGTCGCTCCTGCCCGCCGTTTGCTGCCCGGTTACCTGATGATAAAACAAAGGCTTATGCCCATTTCGGTGGGCATAAGCCTTTATTGTTGTGGTGGATGGTGCGTGCTGCAGCCTACTTTCCCGCTTTCTTAAGCGCAGCTTTCAATGCTTTTCCGCAGGCTTTTCCTGCACTTTCAGCCCCCTGTTTGATGAGGTTGAGCTTCGTTCCCCAGACGCCGCCGCGCGTTTTCAGTGCGTCGATGCGTGCTATTTCGTGTTGTTGCGCGTCTAACAGCAACGCATCGCAGAGGTAATCGCCCTTCGTGCTCACACTGTTGACCACCACTTTCAGGGTGTAAGGTGCGTTGGGAAAATGTCCAATGGTCAGCCCATCGCCCAATGTGCGGTTGGCATCATTCGTGAAAATGCCCACCACCTCTGGCTTATCCTTCTGCCAATCGGTCTCATAAGTGCTAAAATCTGCCTCCGACATGCCGTGAATATTCATAAACACCATATCGAAATTCACACGACTTTCTCCCTTTAGTGGTGCAAAAGAGCCTTGCACACGGCCTTGTGCCGCCATGTTGAGCACGCCCATCAGAGCGAATGAAAGTAAAAATAAAATCCGTTTCATCTTGTATTTTTTTAGTTTTTATATCGAACCTAATTCATGCTTTTATTGTTTTATGGCGTAAAACTTTATTTTGTGGTTTCTTTATTTTCCTCTTTCTTTCTTTTAAAAGTATGGTGTGAAATCTTTTGTGCATGGGAAGAATCTTCCAAGCCATCAATATGTTCAAACAATGTTGGGTCTATATTGGCCCCCATAGGTCGAGAATAAAATCAATTCCCTCTCTACGTGCCAATTTAGCTGCAGGGACAAAGTCGGAGTCTCCTGCGATAAGGACAATGCGATCAACAAACTTTTTGAGTGCCATTGAAGCAATATCGACCCCAATTTTCATGTCAATACCCTTTTGACGCAGTTCGATGAACACATCGTTTTCTTTTAAATCATCGACTGAAATCGTCTTTTTTAGGAGTTCTTTTACTTTGTGTGGATGAATATTCCATGTTTTATTATCCTTTCATTCGCCGAGGCGAAGGGCGACTTTTCGCTTTTGTTTTAGTGCTTCAAAGAGTGATGTACGAAAGTTATATTCTGGAGTTTGTGTGAAGTCTATTGCACGGTTTGTAATGGGATGGTGCATTTTCTTTTTAAACGGGTAGCAATCATAATAAAATATACGATAGAGTGTGTTCTCGCGTCCAACATGTTGGTGGGCTAATGTATAAAGTTCTTTGGCTACTTGTTCCCCAGACATTCCTCTGTCCTTATTATAAAGGAAATTAAAGCGTTTAATAAAAAAGCCTCCATCAATAAGGACTGCTACTTTAACGGGTGGAAAATTGTTGTACTTTGTCATTGGGTATAATAAAAAAAGCTCAAGGGTAGGCGTGTTTGCTATCGAAGGGGCAAGCAAAAATACTTAAACTTGCCTTAGAACACACGTGGCCATGAGCATAATCGTGGGGCAAAGATAATCATAATACGGCTACAAAGCAAGTATTTCTGTAATTGTCTTGTGGGAAATAGTGTTTTTTAACGCTTATGTCTATGTCAACTTTACTTGCACTTGTTGTTTTATATGCTACCCCTCCTCTTTCTCTTCGCTGTCCGTTCTGAACTCGAATACCAATTCGGATGCAGGAATATTGCACTCATCGAACATACCATGCAGCGTGTTTATCTTCTCTGCTGTGCGTTGTTAGCCATCGATAATGAGCCGATCTTCGGTTCCTGGCTGAATTTTCGACACAATACTTCCGAAGAAATGGTTCTTACTTTGTATTGTAATAGAGGGTGTGTCGAGGAGCAATGCGTCCAAAGTTAGTGTGATAGCATTTGTTTCGGCAGTGCAAATTTATCATTTTAATTTCATTCTAAGCCTTGTTTTATGCTGTTTTTGCTTATCTTTTATTTACTTTTCCCTCAGCTGCCTGGTGAACTTCTCAGGGAGTTGAGGCATCGCTCCATTCTGTGTGCAAACATAGGCACTTACTTCAACAGCAAGTTTATGTGCCTGTTTAATCGATTTTCCTGCCAGAATTGCAGAACAGAAAGTGCTCGTAAAACTGTCTCCGGCGCCCACAGTATCAGCAACTTCAACAGATGGAGTCTCTTGGAAAGACTTTGTTGCCGGTGCGAAGACATAGCTTCCATTAACGCCACAGGTGAGAACAAGCATCTTTAGATTGTATTTTCCTAAAATGAGCCAGCATTTGTTTTCGATATCCAGGCCGGAATAGCCGAAGAGTCGCCCCAGCGTGATGAGCTCTTCATCATTGATTTTTAGGATGTCGCAGGATGCAATGGCATCTTGAATGATTTCTTTTGTATAGAAATTCTGACGCAGATTAATGTCGAAAATTTTCAAACAATCCTTTGGTGTGGCCTCAAGAAAGCGGTGAATGGTGGTTCTGGACACACTGTTGCGCTGTGCTAACGAACCAAAGCATACTGCACGAGCGTTCATTGCCACGGTTTCAATCTCGCTGTTGAAGGGAATATTATCCCAGGCCACGTTTTCCTTAATGTCGTAAGTGGGCACCCCCTCATCATCAAGTGTCACCTGTACGGTCCCTGTGGGGTAATCGACAAGTGGCATGATATAGTTGAGTCCTTTCTCGTTGAGTTGTTTTCGTGTTTCATCTCCTAAGATGTCGTTGCCTAAAGCGCTGATAGCCATGGCATCGAAACCAAACTGATGGACGTGATAAGCAAAGTTGGCGGGGGCTCCACCAAGTTTTGAACCGTCGGGTAAGCAATCCCATAATGCTTCACCAAGACCTACTATAAATCTTTCTTGCATAAGTTAAAAATAGGAGCCTCGCCGCCGCTTTCTCTCCATGGAGGCGGAAGTGGGTCGTCGAGGCTGGTTGAATGATTTCTGTTTATATCTTCTTTATGTTGTAACCGTTTGTTCTTTTGCGTCATATCCTCCATCAAGCGTGAGGCCTTGTTTTGCAGCCATGCTACTTCTCGCTCTCAGAAGACGGGACAGGGATGAGTCTTTTAATATAGGTGAACAGGTAGATGACGCCTATTGCCATGACGAGGATGGCTCCGGATTGTCCCCTGCGCACGCTTGCAAGGCCCATAATTAATGGGAAAATGGTGCCACCAAAGAGCCCCATAATCATGAGTCCGCTCACTTCATTCTTCTTTGTGGGAACGCCTTGCAGTGCTTGGGCGAAAACCATTGAGAACACATTAGAGTTTCCATAGCCCACCAGTGCAATCGAAGTATAGAGCATCCATTCTGACGTTCCGAAATAAAGCCCCACCATACTCAATGCCATCATTGCAACACTGATGATGAAGAATGTGCGTGTTTTCAAAAAACGCAAGATGATGCTTCCCGTAAGGCAGCCCAATGTGCGGAAAAGAAAATAAAAGCTGGCTGACTGTATGGCATCATTCAACGGGAGATGAAGTTTTTCTTGCAGAATTTTAGGTGCAGTAGTGTTTACACCAACATCAATACCCACATGGCACATGATGCCCATGAAGCTCAACAAGACAATTGGAATGCCCAAGAGTTTGAAGCAAGCGATGTATTCATCCATCACATTACGGGCAGGGAGCTGATTTTCAACGATAACCGTTTCTTCCTCAATGGGCGTGCCCAGAAGCAACAAGGTTGCTATAATGCCCACAACCATATAGATAGGGAAAAGGACACGCCATCCTAAACCAAAGTTAGGCAGTGTTGCTGTAGCGCCCCAAGCTGCGAGATAAGGTACTAAGAACGATGCAATGGCCTTGATGAATTGGCCAAAAGTGAGGGTGCTGGCGAGGTTACCACCTTTAATTACGGTTGAAACCAGCGGATTGAGTGAGGTTTGCATGAGTGCATTACCAATGCCAAGCAATGAAAAGGCAATCAACATTAAAACATAACTTTCGCCGAAGAGAGGCAGAAGTAAGGATATAAAAGTAATAACGAGTGATAACAACACTGTCTTTTTGCGTCCGATCTTATTCATCAGCACCCCTGTAGGCACAGAGAAAATGAGGAACCAAAAGAAAACAAGGGACGGGAATATATTAGCTTGCACGTCGTTTAACCCCAAGTCAGACTTTACATAGTTAGATGCTGTGCCCACAAGATCGACGAAGCCCATCGCAAAGAAGCAAAGCATCACGGGGATAATCGTTAGTTTGTTGTTTTTTTCCATATTGAGGATTGATTTTTATTTTTGATTGACTGTTTGTTGTTAAATTGGAATTGACAGAAGGAAAAATCGTTCTTTTACGGAGAACGATTTTTCTTTTCACTTTATTTTAAAGCATAGATAGTTGTCTTTGCACCTCCCTTTACCACAAGGTTGTTATAGGGTTGTGTTGGGAACACGAGATTGGTCATGGCCATTTTCCCTGCAGCATCGAAAGCCTCAATGCTACATTTATCGATGAAGAGGCGCAACTGTGTGATTGTCCCGTATGTGGGGGCTATGCTTACGGTCTTAAACATGTTGCTGAAATCCGTCATTCCACTTAGTGTGCGGTCCATGCTAAACGTGCGGTTCTTAGGGTTGTAGGTCATCACAACACGCTCGTTCTTATCGTTACTGAGCGTGATGACCGTGGGCTTAGACTGTGAACGAATGTCCATCACAATTTCACAGGCTTCAGTTGGCTTCCCAACCTTCGCGCTACGAAGTGCCAACAGCTCTTTAGAAGGCGTCACACTCACGTAGGTTTCATCGCCAAAAGTAAAGAGACCGAGATCGCGCGGCACTGAGTTAGCGCTGCGATATTGCATCGTTGGCACTTCATTGGCATATTGCCAGTTGCTCATCCAAGCCATAACAACGTGCCTTCCATCGGGTGCATTATCGAAACTGACGGTAGCATAGTGGTCTTTACCATAATCCATCCATTTCGTTACTTCCGGTTTGCTCTCGCAAGTGAACTTATGGCCATCGAAATCACCTATAAAATACTGTGTAGCACTGCCGCCAAAAGGTCCACCGGGATTGATGTTGCAAATGAGTAGCCATTTTGTTTCATGGGTTCCGCTAACCGGTAACTTCATCAGGTCTGGGCATTCCCAAACCCCTCCGTGGTTACCATATTCATGTCCGAACTTACTTTCGAGCACCCAGTTCTTCAGATTCTTGGAACTGTAGATGTTCATTTCCTGTCCAGCAGCAAGAATAAGGTTCCAAGCCTTGATATCTTCATTCCAAAATACATGTGGATCACGGAAATCAGGCACATTAGCTGTAATCACAGGATTATTGTTATATTTGGTGAAGGTTTTTCCATTGTCAGTGCTATAAGCCAAACTCTGTGTCTGATTTGTGCCGGCTGAGGTGTAAAGAGACACGATTGCATGGTTACCGAAGCCTGCAGTGTTCTCTTTATCAACTACAGAAGAGCCGCTAAAGATTGTTCCAAGAGCATCGGGAGTGATGGCATCGCCCTCAAATGTCCAATGTGCAAGGTCTTTGGAAGTGGAGTGTCCCCAGGTCATATTCTCCCAATACGAGCCATAAGGATTGCGTTGGAAGTAGAGATGCCACACTCCATCCTTATAGAACATGCCGTTGGGGTCGTTCATCCAGCCCCAAAGTGGGGTGTGATGATAGACAGGACGATATTTCTCGCGGTTGGAAGTGTCGAAATAATTGCTTGTTTTTAGCATTTTCCAAGCTACGAAGTCCTTGACTGCTCCGGTAGAACGTCGATTACTTTGAAATGTAATGTCGAGTAACACGTCGCTATCTTGGTGTGTGTCGAGTTCCAAAGGCACGCTATAATCAACGTTGTCAATGGCCAAACGGCAGTTGAGTTCTTTCACCACTTGATTATCTCTGATCACGCGTAAATGGGCATTTTCCTCCTTTTCTTCGATAGGTAAGATGAGGAATTTGTGCTTTGATTGCAAGCGATAAATCACATGATTGTCGCCAAGTATGTTGAGTGTCCCGGGAGCTTGCGCCTGAACAGCAAGTGATGAAGCGGCACAAAAGGCCGCCATCACGAGTTTATGGATGTTCTTCATATCGTTATTCCCTATTTATTGTAACCCTTGTTCTGTGTGTATAATCCTGGGATATAATACAACTGGTTGTAGGGGACTGGGAAGAATTCGTTCTTTTCGGGTGTGAAGTGTGCATCCTTATAGTATTGTGCAAACTTCGTTCCTTCATAATTGTCATTGACTTCGGTTTGGAAGTAATGATTCAACGTTTCCGAAGCAATGCCCCAACGACGCAGATCAAAGAAGCGTTCGTGCTCCATGCCCATCTCTAAGCGACGTTCCCAACGCAGACACTTGCGGGCAGTTTCTTTGTCGGCGAAATAGGAACTTGGATAAAGTGCTATTTCACATTGATTGGCAGCATAGGCAATATGCTTGTTGATTGAATTGGCAGCACGCTGACGAATGGCATTGATGATTGTACGTGCTTCAGACAAGCGGCCAAGTTCGATGAGTGCTTCTGCACGCATGAGCATCACATCCGTGTAGCGGAACACATATTCATTCATGGCAAAAGCCTGCCAAGGAGAGTTGTAAGTTTCGCCCTTACTGCGCTGCGGGACTTCCTTTAACGAGGTGTAATAGCCATAATCATTTGGATTGCGCGAATTCTTTTTCGTGAGCGTGTACTGATCTTCATACTTATAGGGGAAGGTTGGCATGCCCACGGTATGGAACAAACGTGGGTCCCACTTTTGCGTTGTAGGATGTCCATTTACAGGATGAGCCTGTGTTTGGTCGAAATCATCAAACTCAGGAAGCCCATTCTTCGTTTTGAAAGCATCTACAAGATTCTGTGAAGGTTTGTGGAAGTCCCATCCACAAGACCATATTCCCCAACAACCATTCAGTGTGTTCGACCAGTTTGCACGGCCGAAAGTGGTGTTATCGTCTTTATAATCAGAACATTGTACGGCAAAAATTGATTCTTTACTATTCTTATGTTCGGGCAGGAAGATGTCGCCATAATCTTCAAGATAACCATAATTTGAACCGACAACGGCATCGGTATAGTCGATTACCTTCTGCATATCAGTGGGGTTGATGTGCGAAACACCCGTTGTTTGCTCATAACCATCGCCCCAAGCCAAATCCAAATAGCACTTCGCTAAATAGGAAGCAGCTGCAATCTTATGGGCACGAGCCCTTTCGCTTTGCGTTTCAGGCAAGACATCATAAGCCGTTTTGAAATCAGCGATAATCTTCTCATAGAGTTGTTGATAAGTGAGTGCATCATTAGGCGTTTTCTCCTGTGCATTGTTTTTGAACACTTCTTCGTCAATCCATGGCACTTTACGGAACACCGTAATCAGCTTATAATAGAAGTGTGCACGCAAAAACTTCACTTCAGCAATGCGTTGTGCCGTGACGGTCGCGCCTAACTTACTGTTTCCATACTTCTCAAGTGAGGCTAAGGCACGGTTACAGCGTGAGACAGCTGCAAAGAGTCTGTACCAAAGTTCATCTAACGGACCTATCGTTGAGGTCATGTTCGTCCAAATTTCAAATGGATGATAATCTGTGTCGTTTACTCCCGACCCACCTTTTAAGCAATCGTCTGAAGTGACATCGCCATAAGTCCAAAGATTAAATGGATACTGATACCAGCAATCGCCCAACATCGCATAGGCACTATTGGTCATAGCCTCAGGGTCAGAGAAAGCCTTCTCTTCATCAACTACAGCTGTCGGCTTATAGTCAAGGAAATCATTGCAGCCTGAAAGTGTGAAGCTGCCTGTTAGCAATAGAATTGCAATATATATATTTTTCATTTGTCTGTCAATTTAAATTAAATCGTTAGAAACCAACTTGTAAACCAAATGAGATTGAAGTTGGAATAGGATAGTTCCAATTTGGGTTCTCAGGATCTGAACAAGTCAGACTGCTACTCTTGATAGTCAAGAGATTTTGACCAGAGAGATAAATGCGAGCATTGCTCATCATGAGCTTTGAAAGCACAGCCTTAGGCAGATTATAACCTATTTGCAATGTGCGCAACTTTAAATAAGAGCCATTCTCAACATAATAAGATGAGGCACGACCTTCATCAGCACTGTTTCTGATGGTCAATGCAGGAATGGTTGACGAGGTGTTATTCGTTGTCCATGCATCCAGCATACGACTTCCTTTGTTTGAACCTGGGTCGGTGATGCTCCAGAAATCGGTTTGGAACTTCTGATTATTGTAAACATCCTGGTTGCAGACACCTTGCCAAAACATCGTGAGATCAAAGCCCTTATAGGCGAGCACAATGTTCAAACCATAAGAGAAAGCAGGAACAGGATTGAAGATCCAGGTTTGATCAGCTGAAGTGATTTTGTGGTCACCATCCAAATCTTTGTATTTCAAACCACCTACGCGTGCATTGTCTTGCCCCGACAAGTTCACTTCGTTCTGGTTCTGATAGAGCCCATCTACAACGTAACCCACGATAGAGCCGTAGGGCTTATGGGATTGAACGAGATTTTCCTTTGTCGTGTGAGCATAAGAACCTGTTGTTGAAGGAGGCAGACTGGTTACGCGGTTACGGAAGAAGTCAAGACTTCCGTTGACGTCGATGCCTAAGCCATTGGCTAAGGTCTTGCGATAACCTAAAGCAAATTCCATACCCCAGTTACGCAATGACGGTCCGTTACTCCAGGTTGCTCCACCTTCGCCCATAGCACCAAGATAAGCAGGATTGATCAACATGTCGCTCACATTCTTAATGTAGGCATCGACACTACCATAGAGCGAACCAGCGAGGAGCATATAGTCAACACCAAGATTATATTGTGTTGCTGTTTCCCATTTCAGGTTTGGATTAGCTGTTTGAATAGCCCTATAGCCCGAAGGGAACGTGCCTGAACCAGCCATGCGAAGGTCATAGGCAGTTGAACTGACGCGATCCAAACCATAATCGCGAACGTAAAGGCCAAATTGTGCATTATTGTCAATGGCCTGGTTACCCGTCTTACCCCAAGAAAGACGCAGTTTCAAATCGTCAAGCCAATCTTTCTTTAACAGCTGAGAAATGCGGAAACCTACTGATGCTGCAGGGAAAGTACCCCAGCGATGATTGGCACCAAAGCGCGAAGAGCCATCATAACGAATGGTGAATGAGGCCAACAGCAAATCCTGGAAATTATAATCGAGTTTGCCAAAGAATGATGCTAAGCGATAACCCACCTTGGCACCACTATTGCGCATGGTGCCGGTAGCGGCATTTGGCCACATGTAATCAACATCTTCTAAGGCATAATCTTCTGAATAAGCACTGAAGTCAACAACACTTTGCTTATTGATTTCTGAACCTGCGAGAATGGAGAATTTATGCTGTTGGACACCAAAATTATAGTTTAACGTGTTCGCCCAAGTGTAGTTCACATTATTGGTCTGACCGAGATTCGTTTTAGCGAGATTGTTTTTCACAACGTCTGAAGTGAAAGTGTGGGTGAGTGAATTGATGAAAGAAGTGGTGAAATCAAGTCCGAAATTAGAGCGGAACACCAAATTCTTCATCGGTTTAATGTCCACGAAGGCATTACCAAACACACGCCAATAGTCCAAATGGTTGTCTTTATTATGGAATTCTTCGCGAACAGGGTTCTGTCGGTCGCTCATTCCCCCTACTGGACCTGCAAAGGTGGTGCCATCAATTTCGTAAACCGGCACGGTTGGTGCCATTTTTAGTGCATTTTCCATCGGCGCACAATCCACTTGCTTGGTGTAAGTGAGGGTAAAGTTCTCACCGACGGTAACAATTTTGTTCACATTATAAGTGGCATTCATACGTGCCGAGATATTTTGGAAATCCGTATATTTCAAAATACCATCGTTCTTCTTATATCCTAAAGAGAACATCGCCGAATGTTTGTCGTTTGCATGCGATAAAGAAACATTGTAGTTGCGTGCAAAACCCGTTCTGGATATTTCATCTACCCAGTCTGTGTCCGAGAAACGCATCGTCTTTCGGCTATTGATGAAGCCATCGTAACGACCATTTACCGTGTAATTCAAATATTTAGCTTGTGCCGGGTCCCAAACCCTAATCGGCGTTCCGCTTGCGGCATTGATGTTCAGTCCATAGTTCTGTGCATAGATAGCGGGGTCTATTCCATCATTAAGAGCTGCCTGAACCATGGCTGTGGCATATTGCTGCGTGTTGCTCAACTTCATCTTCGACTGACTGGTATAGAATTGTGCGGTGAGATTGGTTGAGAAATCCACCTTCACTTTATCCCCCTTCTTTCCTTGTTTGGTAGTGATAATGATAACACCATTCGCAGCACGCGAACCATAGATAGAGGCCGAAGCCGCATCTTTCAACACTTGCATGCTTTCAATGTCGTTGGCATTGAGCGAGTTGAGGGCTGAATTCGTGGGAACACCATCCACGATGTAAAGCGGATCTTGCGAAGTGTTGAATGAGCCGATACCGCGTATTCTCACGGTCCCGGCACCACTGGGCGAGCCATTCACGGTGATGTTCATGCCAGGCACCTTTCCTTGTAATGCACGCATGGGGTCTGTGTCGGACGAAGTCTTTAGCGCATCAGTCGAAACCACGGCAACCGAACCTGTTAAGTCGGCCTTACGTTGCTTCGTGTAACCCGTTACCACCACTTCATTCAATTGCTTAGCATCTTCTTTCAGGGTGATTCTCTGATTCGGAGAAGCCTTCACTTCCTGATGGGCATAGCCAATGTAGGACACCACGAGTGTCGAACCTGCCTTTGTCTGCAGTTTGAAGTTACCATTAATGTCGGTGATGGCGCTGTTCTTCGTACCTTTTTCCATAACAGAGGCACCAATAATCGGTTCGCCATTCGCATCGACAACTGTTCCTGTAAATTCTGTCTGCGCATAAATCAAGGCGCAACAGAACGTGAGCAATGAGCTCAAAACGAGTCGTTTCAGATTGTTCATTATTATAAATATTGATTGTTAAAATTGACTTCAGCTATTTCTTGTCCCCAGTAAAGCTGTTGATTTGGAGCATGGAGCTTCATGCTTAAAGCCGACGGGGTGTTTTGATAACGCTGCAAAGATAGCAGATGGCAAAAACAACGATTCGCAATAATAGTTCAAAATATAAAAAATTCGTTACATGTAACAAATGTTTCATCATTTGTTCTAAATGTGCTAAAAACTTATTCCGTCTACGATTGCAGCAGCACAGATTTCCCCCTGATGGCCCGCTATCGGAATTTCATGCCGAAAGAAAGCAGACTTTATCCCAAGGTGGTGGTTAGAATTTTTACAGATATGATTTGCTTGTTGGACAAATTGGACGCCGTCTTGTCCAAGGCGCAGCTGTCTACTTCGAACGAAGAAAGCCTACAATCTGCCAACAAGAGAATGGGAGATCAACAGACAACAATCGCTTTCATCTAAAATAATCCTCAATTCCGCAGCATTATTCCTTGTGAGGTACTTTTATATATTGAAGTGACATTTTTGGGATTTATCCATTGATATGGGGATTTTCTAGGATTCTTGGTTCTTGCATAATCATGAAATCCCCCACCCAAACCAATGGGGAAGTTTGAAAAACCACAAAGAAATGATGTAAATTCCTCCGAAGGAAGTGATATTCTCG
>NZ_BAJQ01000055.1 GCF_000613785.1 Segatella oulorum JCM 14966
TCCCTTAAATTATAAAAACAGAGATGAAGATGAAAAAGTTTTTTGGATTATGGCTGTTGGGTGTCCTTGTTTTGGCATCGTGCGGCGAGAAGTTTCACGAAACTCCACAAAGCGAAGTTTCAGTGGTCTACACCTTGGCAAAGGACATTCAAAATGCAAAAGCATCGAATGTGCGCGTGACATTTTTCAATGTTAACACGGGACGTTCGACTGTTGTGCAGAGCAATGAACTGTCGAAAGTGTGGTTGGAAGACGGTTTATACAACGTGATGTTAGAGGGTAATGTGACCTACAAAATGAACGGAACCGATGTGAATGCGCGTCTCAGAGCCGTGCAAAACAATGTGAATATCACGGGCGGAAAAGCCACGCTGAACCTTGTTGCCGAAGCTGTTTCGGTGAAAGATGGCTTTGTCTTTGCCGAGATTGCCGTGGCCGGAACACTCGATGCCAACAATAAGCAATATAGCAGCGATAAATATTTCCGCATCTACAATAACAGCGATGAGACGCTTTATGCCGATGGATTGGTGTTATTCGAGAGCGAGTTCCTCAATGACACGCCGCAGGATTACAAGCCCGATATGCGTGACTCTGCTCTTGCCATCAGTGTCGCCTACATGGTTCCGGGCAGTGGAAAAGACCATCCCGTGGAACCGGGAAAGAGCATTCTGCTGGTAGATTTAGGCTTAGACCATACCAAAACAAACCCCAACTCCTATGATTTGAGCAAGGCCGATTTCGAATGGTATGACAAAACAGAGAACGGTGGCGACACTGATACCGACGTGCCCAACTTGATTAAGCTCATCACCATGGATGGTAATCGGCAGATGGGTGTATGGATGCCCCACACACGTGGTGTAAAGACCTATGCTATCGGTTATTTGGGCGATGCGCAACACGCTGTGAATGCAGCCGATTATGTGAAAAACTATGTTTATCGTTATACCTATGACTTCACGTTTAAGGATAAAACCTATCCCATGAGCGGCGATGCTTATCTGCTGCCCAACAGTTGGATTGCCGACTGTGTGAACATGTGTCCGAAGGAAGCGCCAAAGAAATGGACTTGCTCGGCCTCTCGCTTGGATGCAGGTTTTGCTTATAATTCTGTGCAGGCCTTTGATAAAAACCGCTATGGTATGGCCATTCGCCGCAAGGTTGACAACCAAACCCACAAGTTGGTGGACACGAACAATTCGACCAACGACTTCGAAAGCATGGTGAAAGCCAATCCCTATTATCAATTCTTTAAATAGAAACAAAAGGTTATTCGCTTTGTAAGGCGGGCGAATAACCTTTTCTCCTTGCAATGATGAAGCATTTTTCTCTGCTGTTGTTGGCATGCGGTTTGGGCTTGAGTCAGCAGGCCTGGGCGCAAACCAAGTTGCAAACACTGTTGTCATGGTACGACAATAAGGCTTTTGAAGTCTATCGAAACCCGGCGTTGGCCGTGGGACGATACGACAGTTCGCACGCCGAAGTGAAGGCTTCGTTCATCAACAAGAATGCCGACCAAGCCCTTGTCGCACAGATGGGACGCGCCTTTACGGCCGGACGCTTCGATGCTTCATCCTATCAATGGCTGGGTAAGCATGCGGTAGTGTGGGGAGATGCCGGCTACGACCGCCGTCGCACACGCGATATTCAGTGGAACGAGTCGGCCGATTTCATGCAGATTTACCCCTATGTCACAGCCGATACCCTCGGCGGCAAGATGGAACGTGAGGCCTATCGATTCCACATGGGCTATGCCCGCCAACTGAACTGCTGGCGCTATGGTGTTGAAGCGGCCTACGAGTCGGCATTGAGCTATCGCGACATCGACCCACGCCCACGCAACAACAGTCTGTTTGTCGACCTCAAAGTGGGCGCATCCCATTCGCTCGGCACACGTTACAACCTTGGCGCTTATGCCCTTTGGCAACGCTATTCACAAGAGCAATCCATCGCCTTTATGAATCCCTTGGGCGCCATCACACTCTATCAGATGCAAGGCCTCGGCATGCACTACTATCGATTTGCCGGTGCATTGAAAGAAGCCTATTTCACAGGCCACACCTTAGGTGCCGGCTTCACGCTGCAACCCCGTAATAATGGACTTTTGGCACAGTTGGAAGTATCGCGACGTGTGTTGCAAAAGCAGATGTCCGACCTGCAAGATGCCCCCATCAACGATCTGACTGTTTGGACCATTTCGGGCGAGACGGCCTGGCGTGGACAGCAAAACCACGTGTCACTCTCGGCCACCTATAGCAACCGCGAAGGTGCCGAACGCTTATATGACAACGGCCTCACGGGCTATAAACAGTTAGCCATCAACTACCCCTTTCTTGCCAAAACGCTGCACATGCAGTTGGAAGCCGCGCAGCAATGGCTGTCAGCGCGGTGGGAAATCAATGCCGTGCCTGCGGTTTCGTTGCTGGCTTTTCAAGAAACCTACGCCGATCCGCAGCGCGAAATGCAGTTTGCCAACCTCTCATTCGGCTTGCAAACACAGGCCATCAGGTCGTTTCGTGCAGGCATTTTCACTGCACATATCGCGGTGCAGCGCACACAAAACATGCAAAAGCGATTGGTTTTAAACGACCGACACGCTTTCACCGAACCGCTTTCCATGCTAAATGACAACTACAATCAGCTCACAGCGCACGCTTGGACCGGCGAAATCGGTGTGCGCTATGACCTTTTTCTTCGCACCTCCTCCATCAAAACACTGTTCCTACAAGCAACACTCCGCCATCAAAACTGCACTACCCACCGTCACACCACCCTTGTTCAACTGACATTAGGTGTAACACTTTGAAGTATTGGATTGAATGGACGACGGCTTACCGATGAAAAAGGGGAGGAGTAGGAATGAAAAAATCCCTGCAATCCCGAAGGACTACAGGGAAACACCCCAGTGGGCGTTGACGGATTCGAACCGCCGACCCTCTGCTTGTAAGGCAGATGCTCTAAACCAGCTGAGCTAAACGCCCTTGCTTTCATAAGCGATTGCAAAAGTAAACAAATTATTTGAATGCCACAAATAAATCGGAGAGAAAAATAAAAGCCTCCATCCAAAATATGGACTGAGGCTATATGATGTTGCGAGCGCATAGACGTTAGACGTCTATGCTCCTCATATTATTCCACAATCTGTACGGTTGCACGACGGTTATAGTCGACGATTTCGAGCGTATTTACACCTCCACCTGCGGCTGTTTTAATCTTAGAGCGGTCAACACCCATCTTCACTAACTCGTCAACAACGGTGTTTGCGCGGTCAGCAGATAGCTTTTGATTGATGGCAGCCGAGCCTGTTGCAGCGTCAGCATAGCCTGTAACGAGCAGATTGCAGTTGTTTTCTATTGCATATTTTGCAAGTGCACGCACGTTAACCAAATCCTTTAACGAGGCAACATCAATCTTACCAATGTTGAAGAATACCGAGATTGGGGTGTTGATAAATTCGGTAACGCTCTTCGTCATCACCTCTTTTTGCACCTTAGGTTTAGCGGCTAAGTCCTTACGTAATTGTGCATTTTCAGCATTTAAATCGTTCAACTGTGCGTTGAGGGCATCGATTTGTGATTGTGACATCGTCTTGATGGCCTCTACATCGGGTGTCTTGTTCCATGAAGCCTTACCCAAGTTGAAAGTCAAACCCACCTCCGCATAAAGGTGATTGTCTTTGCTTTCCCAAAAACGATCGTGCTTGTGCTGAGCGAAGCAACGGCTGTATGGCCATCAAAATCAGCTTCCATGCGGTTAAAACCTGCTTCAAGATAGAGGTTTAGATTGCGGCAAAGCTGCCAAGATGAATTCAAACCTGCGCTTAAGGCCATTGAATATTCGTTGGTTGTGGTGTTTCGAGCGATGCCGGCACCCATAAACGGTGTGAGGTTCCACACGCGATGGGAGTTGTAGCCCAGGAACAAATTGCTCAAATTAAACATCACTTGCTCGTTAATGATCCAGAAATGCGTCTTCTCTATCGTTGCAGGACCGACGGTTTTTGCTTGCCATGCCTGTCCTTTGGTGCGCAAACCAATGCCTGGTGTGAACCATTTTCCGAAGGCAACCGACGCTCCAAAAGTTCTGCGGTTCTTGGAGAAAAAGTCGTAGGCTCCACCATTATCTAAGCCACGACCATGCTCTTGGTCGGAATACCAAATGTTGTAATCACCACCAACCTGAATAAACCAGTTGCTCCAAAAAGAGTTTGTTGAAACACTATGCTTCAGGGTTGGATCGCTATTTTGTGCAAAAGCACCCATTGAGAGGCTTGCTAAAGCTAAACCTAAAACAATCTTTTTCATTTTGTTAAATTAATATTATCAATAAAATTATCTATTCTAATTAGTCGTCAGCGTTGTAATTCGTTTGACGTTGCAAAGGTAAGTGTATTTTTTTTACTATCCTTTGTTTTTGCAATAATTTTTAATTAAAAAGTTTTTCAATATCTTCTTGTTGCAAAATGGTCAAAATATTTTTGCCATCGGGTGTATAATTGGGGTTGGTTGAGGCGAAAAGCTCATTAAAGAGGTTATCCATCTCTTCATTATGCAAGGTTTGTCCGGTGGGAATAGCTGCTTTGTGTGCCATGACCAAGGCCAGCGCCGAGTTGATTTCGCTTCCCATCTGTGTGGTTTTCTCTTGTGCAGAGGCGAGCATGTCGTGCAGCAGTTCGTCGGCTTTTGCACCTTCCAAATGGGTGGGGACGGCCTGAATGGCATAGGTTGTGCCCCCCATAGATGTGATTTCAAATCCTAACTTCTGCATTTCGGGCATGATTTTCGCCAATGTCAATGCCTCGTTGGCTGTTAATTGCACATTCTCTGGAAACAGCATCTTTTGTGCTAAGCCTTCGCGTTGGTCTAACTTTGCCAAATATTCGTCATGCAAAATGCGCACATGTGCACGATGCTGATCGATGAGCATAAGCCCCGATTTTACAGCCGTCACAATATATTTCCCCTTGTATTGATAATGGTTGGGGCCGTGTGCCGTGGTCGTCTCATCTTCAAAAGCATTGCTTTTACTTGCCAATTCAGTCGTGTTTGCAGGGAAAAGCGTTGCATTTTGCTCGTCAATATGGCCCACTTTGGTGTAGAGTTCGTCCCACTTTTCAACGGGCTTTTTCGGCTGATAGTTGGCCGAAGCGCTACGGAAAGGGTTATAGTCGGGATTATATTGCAGGGTGGGGGCGGCAATATGGTGGTCAGAATCGAACACCGGAATGTCGGGACGCCCGTTGGTATCGAAATCAATAGCAGGCACATCGTTAAACATGCTGAGTGCATCTTTCACGGCAGCTGACAAGATTTGCCATATCGCCTGCTCGTTTTCAAATTTTATTTCGGTTTTCGTGGGATGAATGTTCACATCAATATCGCCCGGATTCACATCGAAGTAGAGAAAATAGGGCACTTGCTCGCCCACGGGAATGAGGCGTTGGTAGGCCTCCATCACAGCTTTGTTGAAATAGGGATGCTTCATATAGCGCCCATTAACAAAGAAATATTGGTGCGCACCTTTTTTGCGTGCTGCCTGCGGTTTGCCCACAAATCCCGAAACTTTGCACATCACCGTGTCGATGTTGAGGGGCAGAAGGTCTTGATTGAGCCGCTTTCCAAAGATGTCAATGATGCGCTGCCGTGGCATGCCTGCACGCAAATCAAACAAGAGTGTAGTGCCGTTGCGCAGGGTGAAGTTGATGTCGGGATAGACCAAGGCAATGCGTTCAAAGGCCGTGATGATGTTGTTGAGCTCGGTGGTGTTCGACTTTAAGAACTTTCTTCGTGCAGGAACGTTATAAAAGAGGTTCTCAACCGAGAAATTACTACCACGCGCTCCCGAACAAGGTTCTTGCCCAATAACTTGGCCACCGGCGATAGAAAGGTGGGTCCCTATCTCTTCATGTTCCAACTTTGTCCTAAGTTCTACCTGTGCAACAGCGGCAATCGATGCTAAAGCCTCGCCGCGAAAGCCCATCGTTTGCAGGGCAAAGAGGTCGTCGGCCTGACGAATTTTGGAGGTAGCATGGCGCTCAAAGGCCAACCGGGCATCGGTGTCCGACATGCCTTTTCCGTCGTCAATGACCTGAATCTTTGTCTTTCCGGCATCGACAACCAACACATCTATCGACTCGGCGCCGGCATCTACGGCATTCTCTACCAATTCTTTGATGACCGATGCCGGACGTTGTATCACCTCGCCTGCTGCAATTTGGTTGGCGACGGAGTCGGGTAAAAGTTGGATAATATCACTCATGCGTGTACAAACACTATATAATAAAACACCGCTATCAACAACAATACCACCGCAATCTGCACGAAAGCGCCCCCTCTTCCTGCTGCTTTTCGATGGTGTATGGCGCGGGGCATAGCTTCGCGGAAAGCTTTTCTCAGCGCCTCTTTGCGTGCTTCTTCAGATGGGGCAGACGCATTTTCGTTTCGTGCGCGTGCTATCAGCTGTTGCAAGCGTTCTTTTCGCTCATCCACATAGATATAAGGATGGTGGAAACGGCGGGGAGTAGGTTGACGGAAAAATCCCATTACGGTGTGTCTTTAAATTGTTGTAAGGGAGCCGCACGGCGCGGAATGGCTTTCAAAACCGCATTGGCTGCTTTGCCTCTCCACACAAAAACATCCTGAGCGTCGGTGGGACGTAGTTGCTCGAACCATGCAAATTCGGGCAACTTCAGTTTGGTTGGAGGGATTTGTGTCATCGGATACATCACGCCAGTGTTCTTGGGTGTCCACATTTTCTCTAACTTTCGGTCGGCCGAAAGAAACATTTTGAGTGTGTCGGTCTCCATATAAAGATGGCCTTGCAGGGTAGAATCTTTCTCATCTATGGGATAAAAAATCGTCTTTACATTGCCAAAAGCGACCATTCGGCGCACCTTCCCCTCCACGAAATAGGTGTTTATCTGTCGGGAAGAAAGCTGGTTGAAATGCTGTTTGTCGGGAATCTGTTCCACGCTCAACGCTTGATGGATGACCTGTGCTTCGCGAATGGTGCTGTCTTGGAAATAGACTTTTATCACTTCGCCTAAGATTTGTCGGTTGGCATTCCACACAATCGGGTCGCGATACATCGTCATGCACGAGTCTTTACTGTTCATGACCAACGAATCGCAGATGGCTTGCACATCGCTTCGATAGGCTTTGACATGGCGAAAGCAGTGCACTTCGCGATAAACCGAGTCGGTGTTGAGGTGGAACGTGTAGACCTTCATCGAGTCGGCATGCAGATAAAGGGTGTCACCTTGCGAATAATCCTTGGCTAAAGCGCGCCCCGTGGCAAAGCCATAGCCCGTTTTTTCGTTGTAAGAAAGGCGATGGGCTAAGAGTTGATTTTTATGGCGTTTGTCCACATAGACCACGTTTCCGAGGCCTCGTGCCAAGCCCGTTTTCTTGTTGTAATACAGACTGTCCCCGGTAATGTCTTTCTCTTTATCCGAGACGGTGGAGCGTCCAAAGAGTTCGGTGTGGTCGGTTTTGTTGTTGAAATAGCCATCTTGTGTGGTCACCACACTACCTTCTTGCACAATTTTGCTTGGTCCAACGACATGTGCCAATGAGGTTTTCGTGTCATAATGCAACTCATCGGTGGTGACAATGCTCTTGCCGTTGTGCATTTTCACATTATACCAAAAGGTGGCTTCGCGCGTCTTGGTGTTGTAATCGCCCCAATCCGATACCAAACGGTCTTTGCCATCCACCAATCTTCCCCCTTCAAAGAAGTAGGCGTACTCGTTAAAACGGTCGTAATCTAAGCTATCGGTATAGAGCGTTTGGCGACCATGCCGCAAAACAACATTCTTACGGGCTTGCAACAACTGCCGCATGCCATCATAAGCCGCACGCTCTGCCGTCATCGAAAGCTCTTTTCCTTGCACATAACGCACGTGGCCAAAGGCCTTAACCGAGTTGGATTGCTGATAGAAATAGGCACTGTCGCACCACAGGGTAGCGCCTTTGTGCCGGAATTGAACACGTCCTTTCACGATTTGAGCATCGGGAATAGGTCCGAATTGGTCGAACTTCAGCTCGTCGGCATGCACTAAAAATACGCGGTCGGCTTGTTTGTCGGTTGGCTTCTTTACGGAATCCGAAAGGCCTATCGATGGGAAAAGGCACCATAAAAGGCATAGCATCATCGCAAGGATCATGCTACGCCTGTTATTTTTCATCATCCACCGCACGTTATTCATCGTTATTTCACCCAGCCTTGGTATTCAAAATCACAATTCTTATAGCGGTCGTCCATGCGGATATAGGTTTCTTTAATCTTCTTCACCACCCAGTCGTGCAATTTTTTCTCACTGGCTTTTTGCTGCACAATGGCTTGCATGGCTTGGAAATCTTCTGTGATTTTAGCACGATGCCCCGGCACTCTATTGACTAATTTCACAACCGCTGCCACGGTTTTTCCTTTGCTATCGACCATTTTAAAAGGCGCAGAAAGTTCGCCAACCTTCAGCTTTTCAACCTCAGCAGCCACTTCGGTGGGTAAGTTTTTCATCTGAATGCGCGACGTGATTTTGTTACTTAGCGGGTCGCTATAGGCCATAAGACCGTGGTTGTTGCGTGTGTCTTTATCCTCGGAGAGCACGGAGCAGGCCTCTTCGAACGAGAATTTTCCCGCCTTAATGTCTGTTGTGATGGAGTCGAGGCGCTCCATAGCCTGCTTGATTTCGTCGCCGGTGACTTTGGGTTTCAGCAGAATGTGGCGCACTTTGATGCGGTCGCCCCGCTTGTCTATCAACTGAATGATGTGATAACCAAACTCAGACTCTACAATCTTTGAGATTTTCTTGGGGTCGGTGAGGTTGAAAGCGACACTCGCAAACGCAGGGTCTAAAGAGCCACGCCCAATATAATCCATCTCACCTCCTTGGCGAGCTGAGCCCGGATCTTCGGAATAGAGGCGTGCCAACGTGCTGAATGAGGTCTCGCCTTTGTTGACACGATCGGTGAAACTGCGCAACTGATCTTTCACACGATTAATCTCTGTTTGCGGAATACGCGGTTTGCGCACCAATATTTCCACCTCAACCTCGGTGGGAATGAACGGGATGCTGTCTTCAGGAAGGTTCTGGAAATAGTGCCGAACATCGGCCGGTGTGACCGAAACATTGGCCATGAGCTTTTGTTTCATCTTTTGAATGAGGCGGTTGTTCTTCACATCGTCGTGCAAATCGTTGCGGATTTGCGAGATGCTCTTGCCCTGATACTCCTCCAATTTCTCACGCGAGCCGGCCGAATTAATCCAAAAGTTGATCTGTTGGTCTACGGTTTGTGCAATTTCCGACTCGGTGACATCGAGAGAGTCGATGGCTGCCTGATGCAAAAAGAGTTTCTGAACAGCAATCTGTTCAGGGATAGCGCAGTCGGGATTGCCTTTCCATTTCATGCCTTCCATCTCGCCTTGTAGGCGCATTTGCTCTACGTCGGACTTCAAAATGGGCTCATCTCCCACCACCCAAATCACTTCATCGACGATGCTATGCTCGGGGATAATGGCCTTTTTGGTTGCTACACTATCGGCTTTCTGGCGGGTTTGTTGTGCTTGTTGCTGCGCATTAGCCGAGACACCTATTAATAAAAGGGTGCCCATGAAGCCAGCCATGTATTTTGCTCCTTTATTTTTCATTGCTTTTTCGATATGCTTATTTTTTATTATTTCGTTATTTAATCGTTTCTTCTAATAGGGCATCGTTCACCTCAACGGCATATTTCTGGCGCAGTCGCGTCAGCCATGCCTGTTGTTGTTGCTCTTGATAGTCGGCCTTCACCCACATCAATGCGTCAAGGAATGAGGGCGGAGCCTTAAATTTCTTGCCCCAAACGCCCACGAAAGGGTAGGAGGCAGGGGCTTTGTCATCGTTGCCTCGTTTGAAAATGGCGTAATCGACAGCCGCATTTTCGTCCTGCATAAACCAGCCATCTATCACTTGCACACGCTTCGTACTGTCGGTGTTGAGTGCAGCTTCGATGCACTGTTTCCATTTCGTAACGGGCTGTTTGCGAATGCTTTTTTTGGCTTGTGCCAAGTCTTTCGCCGTTGCGGCATAGCAAACCACACCTTGGAAGCGTGGCGAAGTCCACCGATAGCGCTTTTTGTTTTGTGCAAAGAAGTGTTCCCATTCGGCGGTGGTGTCGGGATGTTTCTGCCAAACCTCGCGTTGCAACACGGTCAACACCATGAGTTCATCGCGGAAATCTTGCAGTGTAGCAGCGGGTATTAGCTTGGAAGCAGCAACGCAGGCCGTGCTGTCTTTGCCTGAAGTGGGCTTTGACTCCTGTTGCATAGCTCGTAATTGCCGGCGTAAACGGCGTTGAGAAATGAGCTTCAGCAGTTCATCGCGCACCTCTTTGTAGGCAAGATAAGGCTGGCGTGCGATGACCTTTAATATATGATAGCCCGCCGGCGAAACGAAAACATCGCCCCATGTGCCGAGCGGTTGCTGCTGCATCTGCACTTCAAACTCGGGCAAAGTCTCGCCCGGATAAAGCCAAACTCCTTGTTCTTGGTGCTCCGTAGCATCGATATCGTCGGCATAACGCGCTAAGAAAGGGGCGACATCAGCTCCTTGTTTCAGCGCTGTGGCAATGGAGTCGGCCAACAGTTTGGCTTGCTGCTCTTCGCGCTTGGAGGCTTGTTGCGGCAATTTCACGAGCAAAGCCTGCACCAGTGTCATACCGCCTGCAGCATCCACACGCTGCTTTCGCCGTTGATAAAGCTGTAAGGCTTCGGTCTCTATCGACGCATCAACTGGCTGTGTGCCCACACAAGGCAACTCGTCAGCAGACGCCATCGGTTGTCGAATGGTGGACAACGTGTCTAACCGTGCCTCACGTGCAGCTGCCAACATTAATTGAAAATCAACAAACCGCTGGCGTAAAGTCTTCAACGAGGGCTGTCCAAGCTGCGCCTGTTGCCGTTGCTTTTGGCAATAGCGCTGCCAGGTGGTCGCCCGAACAGGCTGCCCATTGACGGTCATCACCACCGCATCGGCCGATTGACCAAAAGCCATGCTCCCCGAAAGAAGCATGGCCACAAAAAGGGTGATGGACTTATCAATCAGCATAAACTCGTTATTCAGGACGTGAATAGTTGGGCGCTTCGCTGGTGATGGCAATGTCGTGGGGATGGCTTTCCAACACACCTGCGTTGGTGATGCGCACGAAGCGTGCTTGATTGAGTGCTGCAATCGAGGCTGCACCACAATAGCCCATGCCCGAACGCAAGCCGCCGATGAGCTGATAAATCACCTCCTGTACGGTGCCTTTATAGGGCACACGACCGGCAATGCCTCGGGAACGAGCTTCTTGGCATCGCGAATATCATTTTGGAAATAGCGGTCGCGCGAGCCATTCTTTTGCTCCATGGCCTCAAGCGAGCCCATACCGCGATAGCTTTTGAATTTACGGCCGTTGAAAATAATCGTTTCACCGGGACTTTCTTCGGTGCCGGCAACGAGCGAACCAATCATCACGCAGCTGCCACCGGCCGCCAAAGCCTTCACGATGTCGCCCGAATAGCGCAGTCCGCCATCGGCAATCAAGGGAACGCCTGTGCCTTTCAGCGCCGAATAAACATCGTAAACGGCGCTCAGCTGGGGCACACCCACGCCCGCAACCACACGCGTGGTGCAGATGGAACCGGGGCCGATGCCCACTTTCACGGCGTCGGCGCCATGGTCGACCAAATATTTTGCAGCCTCGCCCGTGGCCACATTGCCCACCACAATATCCACGTTGGGGAAGGCAGCCTTCACCTGTTGCAGTTTCTCAACCACACCTTTCGAGTGCCCATGCGCCGTGTCGATGACAATAGCATCCACACCTGCCTCGACCAACGCCTGTGCACGCTCCAGCGTATCGGCCGTCACGCCCACGCCGGCAGCCACACGCAACCGTCCTTTCTCGTCCTTGCAGGCAATGGGTTTATCCTTGGCTTTCGTAATATCTTTATAAGTAATCAAGCCCACCAAGCGGTTATCTTTATCCACCACGGGCAGCTTTTCGATTTTATTCTCTTGCAGAATTTGCGCAGCGGCCGCCAAATCGGTGGTCTGATGCGTAGTAACAAGATTTTCATGGGTCATCACCTCGTCGATGAGCTTGTCCATGTGACCTTCAAAACGCAAATCGCGATTGGTCACGATGCCCACCAAACGGTTGTCGTCGTCGACCACAGGAATGCCGCCAATGTGGTATTCACGCATGATGGCCAGTGCATCTTTCACGCGCTTTCCCCGGCGAATCGTCACGGGGTCGTAAATCATGCCGTTCTCGGCACGCTTCACAATAGCCACTTCGTGCGCCTGCTCTTCGATGCTCATGTTTTTATGAATCACGCCAATGCCGCCTTCACGCGCAATGGCAATGGCCATCGAAGCCTCGGTGACGGTGTCCATCGCGGCCGTAACGAAAGGCACATTCAAAGAGATGTGGCGCGTGAAAGGCGTTTTCAGCGTAACCTCTTTGGGCAATACTTCAGAATAAGCGGGAATTAAGAGGACGTCGTCGAAGGTGAGACCGTCCATCACAATTTTGTCTGCAACAAATGATGACATAGGGATACGTATAAAAAATTTATTGCGTGCAAATGTAGTAATAAATTTGGAGCCGACGCATGGTTTCCCCGTTTTTCTAAGGTGCATTAAGGGTATTTAAGGAAATAACGCGTCCACAACGGGGCAATGGCAGATGAATGCACCACACACAATCCATCTTACGCGGAACATGTTGCGGTGGCAGCCATGCACAATCCATCCAAATGAAACCGTAGGGGCGGAGCCTGCGTGCCCGCCCGAACGTCCGCGCAGCGGCGTTTTCATACCAAAACAGGTTTTGTACATCATGCATTGTACATGGGGATGAGCGATGGATGCGTATACTTCAAATAGTTTGAAGGTTTTTGTTTATCCCACTGAATTTCTACTAGACCTATTTCCTCCCTCAATATTCATGCAACTGATGTAGCCATTGCGATTTCTTCGTTTTACGAAGGATTGGAGATACAGATTTGAAGTCGCGCAGAAAGCCTTGAAAAGGAGGGGCATAAAAAAAGGGGCTCCGCTGAGTCCCAATCTTTGTTAACCTTAAATCTAATACCATGAAAAACACGATGCAAAGATATGTGATACAGACTATACTTCCAAATAATTCTATAAGAAAGCGCACTTATTTAACACTTATTACACAACAATAGGCAAACAGATACATATTTTATGAACTCCACCCATAAAAACATACAATATTCGCAATATAACAATCCTATAAATCGAATAAAATATATGATAAGGATTCCAACTTTTGGTGATGTTCCCTATTCACAAGTAAAAGGCTTAAAGATTACGATTGCGTATTCCGCCTATGAAAGGGATAATACCAAACGACAAACCAAGATAGGATAGAAATAGCAAGGAGGACGATTGTTAGCCTATAATCTAAAAGGCCATTATTGTGTTTGAATAGATTAAAAACACCATGGAGGCAGGCACAAAGAACAAGAGAATGGGTATCGTTAGCCAATTGATCCAATCCCCACGAAGACAACAACAGAATCGCAAAGAAGATGCAGCCATTGATGCCTAAAGGCACATTTACATGCCAGAAAAACCAAAGTGTTGTCATAAATAGAATACGCCAGGGGCGCTTCCAGTTAGCAAGCTCCCCCATTAGATAACCACGCCAACCAAATTCTTCAAGAAAGGCATAGGACACACAACATAAAAATATAAAGGCACCTTTAAGGCCGTTCGTTCTATCAAACAGGAGTAATAACAAAATAGGAAAAAGAATACAGAAAACACTACGCTTCGGTGAAGCTCCCATGATACTACAAAATAATTTCTTTTTAAAGAAACACATAACGACTAAAGCCCCTAACGTGGGGCCTAATCCTTCACAGAGCTGCTGCCATAAAGAATGTGAACCATCAGGAGCTATTGCAGGTAACACATAAACAGCTATGCTTCTGCATGCAACAGCACAAAGATAGAAAAGAAGGATAGGTAGCCCCTTACGCTTCAGCAGTTCCTTTATATTCGCCATTTCCCTTTTAACGCTTCGATTGTTATAGACTTGTTGCAAAGATACAAAAAAGGTGGTTATTATAGACTTTGTTGGAAATTATTTAAAATCTCCCCTCACAAACTTTCTTTTTAATCCAAACCGGTCATTAAACACTAAAG
>NZ_BAJQ01000054.1 GCF_000613785.1 Segatella oulorum JCM 14966
ATCAAACGGTAGCACGAACGTTGCCACCTACGTGCAAGGTGGCATCAAACGGTAGCACGAACGTTGCCACCCGAGGCAAAGTAGTATCAAACAGTAGCACGAACGATGCCACCTGAGCCAAAGATGGCATCAAACGGTAGCACGAACGTGACTACCTTGGCCAAAGGTGGCATCAAACGGTAGCACGAACGTGACTACCTTGGCCAAAGTAGTATCAAACGGTAGCACGAACGTTGCCACCAGAGCCAAAGGTGGCATCAAACGGTAGCACGAACGTGACTACCCGAGCAAAAGTAGTGTCAAACAGTAGCACGAACGTGACTACCCGAGCCAAAGGCATATTCAAACGATAGCACGAGCGGAAATATTTGTTCCGAAGATATATTCAATCGATAGCAAAAATAGTTTGCAATTTGCATGGCGTTGTGGTGTTTTTCATCGTGATGGTTGTGCGCGCAGTTACGGAGGTTGGAAAATTTTTAGATGTAGGTTGTGCGCGCGATGCGAGCGGACGGAAAACGTTTAGGTTGGTGTTGAATGCGCGGTGGAGGAGGATGGAAAACCTTTATGGAAAGACTGTGTGCGCGATGTGCGCGGACAGAAAAGTTGTGACGGTTAGTCGTGCACTACTTCGTCCATGGCGACATCTTGTGGCATGGTGGGCACGCGCCCAACCATTTGGAACGCAAAACAGAGACCTATTTTGTAGGCCTGTGGCAGCTGCGCCAGCAAGCGGTCGTAATAGCCTTTACCATGGCCCAACCGACGGCCTTGCGCATCGAAGGCGACGCCGGGCACCACTACCACGTCGATAGCTTCGTGCCGGGTGAATAGTGGGCCGGTGGGCTCCATGATGTGGTATTTTCCGCTTGCTTGCAGGTTTTCATCGCCTGTATAACGGCGCAGTTCGAGTGTTTGTGGCAGCGTCACGGGCAGCAGCACCGTTTTGCCCATCTGTTGTGCCAACAGTCGGATGAGTGGGCGTGTGTCCACCTCGTCGGGCATGGCATGATAGAGCAGTAGCGTGCGGGCTTGCTTGATGCGCGGGTGGGAGAGCAGCTGCTGCATGCAAACAAGCGACGCTTCGTGCCGCCTTTCGGGACTGAAGCGTCGTTTGCGTTGTGCCATTTCTTGTCGCAGTTGTGCTTTCTGCGTGGGGTCGTTGCTCATTTTCCGGCCGGTTGTGACTTTGGTGCAGTCTGCGTTTTTCGTGGAAAGGCCGCATGGTTTTTAAACACACGCAACGCCTTCGCAATCACCTCGTCGTCCCGGTTGACGTAGGCGTTCCACGCCTCTTCGTCGAGCATGTTGTAGATGATGCGGCTTGCAACATAGCGATAGAGCAGCTTGTGGCTCTTGCGGATCATGAGGTTGCGTCGCTTTAACCCGTGCCTGTCGGCATAGGCGGCAAACTTCTCGACCAGGTTTTGCTTGGCGAGATAGCTGCTTAGCTTGGCAAGTGTGGGATATTGCGCCAGCTTGGGGCGGTTGTCGTCGGTGTAGTTGAAGGCGAATTGGACGATGAGCCCGCTCATGGCCGCTTGCTTGAAGTAGGACGTCATGGCGACGGTGTCTTCGGGAACGAAAATGTCGGGTGTTATGCCCCCTCCGCCATAGACGTTCCTGCCCAAGCGCGTGTGGTAGGCCGGCCCGCGGTGCTTGATACTGTCTTGCGAGAAGAATTCGCCGTGCTGATAGCGCATGAGCAGATCCTGCTGGTAGTCTTGCGGGTCGCCGCTGATGTAGGGCTTCTGAATGCAGCGCCCGGAAGGGGTGTAGTAGCGGGCGATGGTGAGGCGAATCATGCTGCCGTCGTTGAAGCCGATCTGCTGCTGCACCAAACCTTTGCCAAAGGAGCGTCGGCCGATGATGGTGGCGCGATCGTTGTCTTGCATGGCGCCGGCGAATATCTCGGCCGCCGACGCTGAAGCTTCATTGATGAGCACCACCAGCGGCATGCCTTGATAGCTTCCGCGACCATCCGAGCGATAGTCCTCGCGCGGGCTCTTGCGTCCTTGCGTGTAGACGATGAGCCGGTTCTTCGGCAGGAACTCGTTGGCTATCTGTACGGCACTGTTGAGGTAGCCGCCGGTGTTGTCGCGCAGGTCGATGATGAGGCTCTTGAAGTTGCTCTGCTGGAGTTTGGCCAGGGCAATGAGCAGCTCGGGGTAGGTGGTTTCGCCAAAGTTCTTGATGCGGATGTAGCCGGTTGTCGCATCCACCATGTAAGCTGCCGCGACGCTCTTTTGCGGAATCTCGCCGCGCGTGATCGTGAAGGTCTTTACAGTCTTCGTGCCATAGCGGATGACGCCAATCTTCACCTTGGTGTCTTTGGGTCCCTTGAGACGGTGTTGCGCCTCTTCATTGGTTACTGCTTTGCCGACAAAGGGCTTACCGTCCACGCTTACGATTTTGTCACCCGCCAAGATGCCGGCTCGCTCGGCCGGCCCATTTTTGATGACGTTCTGCACGTGGATAGTATCTTCCCTGATGGTGAACTCGATGCCGACACCCGAGAACGACCCGCGCAGGTCATCGTTTGCTGCCTGCACGTCCTTGGCGTTGATGTAGACCGAGTGGGGATCGAGCTCCGAGAGTATCTGGGGGATGGCATAGTCCACCAGTGAGTCGATGTTGACCTTGTCGACATATTGGTCGTCGATGATGTTCAGCAGGTTGTTGAGCCGGTTGCTGCCCGAATTGATGATGTTGAGGCGGTTGCCCGCAAAGTGGCTGGTGTAAAATGTTCCGATGAAGATGCCAAGGATGACACAAGTGGCCATGATGATGGGCATCCAGCGGTTAGTTCTCTTCTGTTCCATTGTCTTCTTTGTTATCATTGAGGTAGATCACCTCTATTCCTGCACGTTGCAGGAGTGCGACGCCGTCTTCCAAACGGTATTTCTCGGCATAAACAACACGCTTGATACCTGCCTGGATGATGAGCTTGGCACATTCGATGCAGGGTGAAGCGGTGACGTAGAGGGTGCTCCCATCGCTGTTGTTGCTGCTGCGTGCCAGCTTGGTGATGGCGTTGGCTTCGGCGTGCAGCACGTAGGGGAGGGTCAGGTCGCGGCTATCCTCGCAAACGTTATCGAATCCGCTGGGTGTACCGTTGTAGCCATCGCTGATGATCATCTGGTCTTTCACCACCAGGGCGCCGACCTTCCTGCGTTTGCAATAGGAGTTTTCGGCCCATATCTTGGCCATGCGCAAATAGCGATAGTCTAATGTCTGTTGCTTGTTGTTGCTCATTGTTTTGTGCTCCTTATGGTTTGCCTCTCGCCTTCTGCCTCCTGTTTCTCGGTGCATGGCGCGGCGATGCCGTTCCTTTCTAACAGCGCATCGATGGTGGGTTCCTGCCCCCTGAACCGCTTATACAGCGTCATGGGATGCTCGGTTCCTCCCTTCGACAGGATGTTGTCTCTGAACCGCTGCGCCGTCTTTTGGTCGAAGATGCCATGCTTCTTGAACAGGCTGAAGCGTCGGCGTCCAACACTTCGGCCCATTTGTAACTGTAGTAGCCCGCGGCATAGCCTCCGGCCATGATGTGACTAAACTGCACGGTCATGCAGGTGTCGGGCAGTTGCTTTGTAATGATGGCCTCCCTCCATGCGGCTTTCTCGAAGGTTATGATGTCGGCATCGAAGGGCTGTTTCAGTGTGTAGTAGGCCATATCCAAAAGACCAAGGCTCACTTGTCGTAAGCAAGCATAGCCTGCCAGAAAGTTACGGCTGCTGATGATGCGCGCAATGAGCTCGTCGGGGATGGGTTCCCCTGTCTCGAAGTGGATGGCGAACGTGCGTAGGAACGCTTTCTCGACAGCGTAATTTTCCATGAATTGTGAAGGTAGCTCTACAAAGTCCCACCACACATTCGTGCCGCTGAGACTCTCGAAGCGTGTGTTGGCAAGCATGCCGTGGAGCGAGTGTCCGAACTCATGTAAAAAGGTCTCTACCTCGCCCAGCGTCAACAGGGCTGGCTTCTCCGCCGTGGGCTTTGTGAAGTTCATCACTAAGCTCACGTGCGGACGGCTGTTCCGTCCCTTGGAGTCAATCCATTGCCCTTTAAATTCAGTCATCCAGGCACCGCCCTGCTTTCCCTTTCGCGGGTGGAAATCGGTGTAGAGCACGGCCAGGTATGAGCCGTCTTTGTCGAACACCTCATAGGCTTTCACGTCGGGATGGTATACGGGAATGTCCTTGTTCTCCTTGAAAGTGATGCCATAGAGCTTCGTGGCCAATCCAAACACCCCTTTTATGACCTTGGAAAGCTCGAAGTAAGGGCGCAGCATCTCGGCGTCGAGATGATATTTCTCCATTTGGAGGCGATGTGAATAGTAGCCGAAGTCCCACGGCTGCAAGCTGAAATCAGCACCCTCCTCCTTTCTTGCTAAGGCTTCAATCTCCGCAACCTCCTGCAATGCCGTGGGCTTGTAGGCCTTGAGCAGCGAGTCGAGTAATTGATAAACGTTGTTGATGTTGCTGGCCATGCGGTGTTGCAACACGTAATCGGCATAGGTTTCAAAACCTAAGAGCTGAGCTATCTCGCGGCGTATGTTAATCAGGCGCTTGCAAATCTCGACGTTGTTCTCTGCATTCTTGTGGGTGCACAGCGTGTTTCTGGCCATGTAAAGCTGCTGGCGTAGCGCGCGGCTCTTGGCGTAGGTCATGAAAGGGCTGTAGCTTGGGAAGTCAAGCGTAAAGAGCCAACCTTTCAGTTGCTTTTCCTTTGCCGCCTGACTTGCTGCTGCTATGGCCGTTTCGGGTAGTCCTTCCAGTTGTGCTTTGTCGGTGATATGCAGTTCAAACGCTTTCGTCTCCTTTAATAGGTTTTGTGAGAATTGAAGCGTGAGCATGCCTGCCTCTTCCGTGAGTTGGCGCAGTCTCTCTTTCCCTTTCTCATCCAGCAGAGCACCACTCCGCACGAATCCGTCATAACTTTTGTTGAGCAGCATTTGCTCTTCGGGCGTTAGTTCGCGATGATGATGATAGACATATTGCACGCGTTTGAAGAGCTTTTCGTTTAAGCTCACATCGTTGGCATGCTTGGTAAGTATCGGGCTAAGCTTTTGTGCCAACGCATCAAGCTCGTCATTCGTTTCAGAACTCAGCATGCACGAGAAGACATTCGACACTCTATCTAACAAATCGTAGTAGTGTTCGCCCTTCTCTAAATCAACTCTAGCAATTGTATTTTCAAAGGTTGGTGTGGCTGGGTCATTAATGAGCTTGTCGATTTCTTCATCATCACGGCGGATGCCCTCCATAAACGCCTCTTCGTAGTCTTCCGTTTTAATCTTATGAAAAGGAACCGTATAATGAAGTGTGCCATAATCCTCAAAGAAAGGATTTACTCTTTTGGCATGAGTGTCTGTTTTATTCATGTTGTTGTTTTATTTTAAACTGCAAGATGCTGGAGTATTTCTTCCAGTTTCTTAATCTCTATGTAATTTCTTCTTAAATTGATGAACCCCATCTTTTGCAGATTGTTGAGTGCCCGTGACACATCTAAACGGCTGTCATTAACTTCAGAAGCCAACTGCGTCATTTTAATTTTAATTGTTTTCTCACCGGCAGGGCGTAGGCAGCGATCGGCAAAGAAGTATATAATCCGATGCTCAAGATTGGCCGAATGTAGGCGCAAGAGCCTACGTTCACTTCGTTGTGTCGCCGTGCTAAGGAGATTTAATAAGTTCATTCTGAAAATGAGATATTGGTCGCAAAGCTTCATCATCTCACTTTTCTCTATGCTGAGTATTTGGCATGACGTTTTACAACGAAACGACTTGGTGTAGAATTGCATCAATCCCCATAAGCGTTCGGGTTGCAACAATTCGGGTGCATGCAGTGTCTCGGTAATCGAATAGCTGTGATTGGCCGCAATGGTTTCAACCTCGAAGTCGCCTTTTAGAATGAAGATCAGTTGATGACAAGGTGCGTTTTCTTGCACGATGTATTGCCCTTCGTTATATGTTTCAAAGCCCAATCGTGTGTGCGTCACGACCTCTTCTAAGTCTCCTTTGCTCAATCCCTGGAACAAAGGCAAACTTAACAGTTGCTTGTAGAGTTGTAGGTCGTTTCCCATCGTCTTTCTATTTTACTATCTTATTCTCCAAGCTGGGTGAAAACCACACTTGATTCTTACCATCATGTCCCACATAAATAAAATAAGCCATGAGCTCCTGATGCTGTTTGAGCACTTCTTTTGCACGTTCAACGCCCATCACCATAAAAGCTGTTGCATAGGCATCGGCTTCGGCACAGCTGTTAGCAATGACAGTAGCCGAGAGTAAACTATGTTGAACGGGGTAGCCTGTGCGTGGATCTATGGTGTGTGCAAACTTCTTTTTCCCGCGATAATAGAAGTTACGATAGTTACCACTGGTAGCCATCGCTTTGTTGGTAATGTTCAAAACCGTTTGCAATTCTTCGTTTTCTTCGGTCTTGTTATCGTTGGGTTCAGTCACGCCAATCTTCCAAGGCAGGCGCTTCTCATTTAAGCCACTGGCCACAATCTCTCCACCAATCTCAACCATATAATTTTTTATGCTGTGGCGTTTCATCAAATCAGCCACAACATCGCTACCATAACCTTTGGCAATCGCGCTAAAGTCGAGCATGAGATGGGGATGTTTTGTGGAAACAATGGTTTTGCCATCCACATGGTTTACTGAAATATATTGCATGCCCATGAACTTGCGTAGGCTGTCAACCTGTTGTTGATTGGGCAGTTGTTGATGTTTAAATCCAAAGCCCCATGCATTAACAAGTGGTGCAACGGTGATGTCAAATGCCCCATTTGTTGCTTGATGTATCGTTTGTGAAAGCTGCAATAAGTTGACAAACATGGGTGAAGCTACTATTTTTTTGCCTTCATTAAATCGAGTGACGGTCGACTTTTTATTAAACATTGAGAACTCTTCATCTACGCGGTTTAAAGCTACGACAATCTCTTGATTCAAATCTTTATCATATTGATATGTCGCATGATAAATGGTTCCGAAGATGAAGCCCCTGTTGGTTTGATAAGGAACGTCTCGTTGCTGCCGTATGATGACTACGGTTCCTATGATTAAAAAGAGTAGGAATGCCGCCTGAAGATATATTTTTTTTCCTTTTCTCATAGTTCAATGGTTATATTAAATTCGCCACCTAAACGACTGTTTCCATTGCGTCCGAAGCCCGGAACATACCAAGGTTCACCAATCTCCTGTTGCTGGTGGAAGAGTCTTCTTTTGTATCTCACGCTCCATCCCATGCGCAGTGCACCCCATAATTTAGCATCTAAGGCAAAGACCAATTCCAACCAGTGTTGCGATGCTTGTTGATGGTGTGCCGAAAAATCGGCGGGTTTCTTCCACACGGGGTCAATTACACCATGACTGTCAATGTCATATTTGAATGAAGTGTAAGCATATCTAAAGCCTGCATAAATGCGATAGCTGTCGTTCTTTTCTTTGTTGATGTTCCAATCCATACCGAGACGGCCATAAGGAGCCCCTGTCTGATAACTCAATTTTGTAGAAACATCATCAGCATTTGCCTTTCCATAGCCCACTTCTGCTACCGGAAACCATTTATTTTTGAGGTTCACTCGCAGTGCAGCTTGATACTGACCATAGCTACTCATCATGAGTTGTGCAGGGCCAATGAGGTCGGCTGAAACAGCAATCCCGTTGAAAAGGGGTATGGAGTCGGTTGCTGTTGCCGCTGCTTTCTTTTGCGCATGCAATGGTTCTGCTGCGCATAGGCTCAGGCTAATGGCTATGATTTTTAAAATAAATGAGGAAAGTGCTCGTTGTAACATTATTGGTTACGTTAGGGTTGTTAATGATAATCGAATCGATAGCATGCTTCGTATGGCTCACATGAGTGATGTGGTGAAAAACCATAGGGTTACAATCTACCGATTCAAAGTGTGGAATATTCGTTTTCCTGATTTTCACTGTGTCACGATAGCGGTTTGATGGATTGGCAACTTCATAATAGAACACATCTTCATCTTGTTGATAGCTCATGGGGAGTGTAAAGCTATCTGTTTTCTGAGCCTTGTTGATGATGACCGAATCATTGCCATCGTGCAAGTCGGCTGTGATGGTTAGGGTGTCATTTAATGTTGTAACATCTCCCGCAAGTTTATATTTGCAGTACACACTATTGTTGATACCACAGTCAATGGTTGAACATCCAGCGATGCAAAACAGCATTAATAAGAGTGCAAACAAGGCTTGTTTATGATGTAATCTCATCTTCTTTTGTTGGTAATCTGTTATACTTTTCTTCCCCATGTCTAAATGGTTTCTTCTATTTGATAGTCGTTGCGGTTGGGATTCTGACGACTAATGAGGTCGCCTATGAAGCCCGCTAAGAAGAATTGGCTGCCCAACAACATGGTGGTCAGGGCGATGAAAAAGTAGGGAGTGTCGGTGATTAAGCGTTGCGGAATGTGGTTAAGCAGCGCATAGGCCTTGTCGGCGCCAATACAAATAATAGCGATGAAGCCAATGAGGAACATGAGGCTACCCAAAAAGCCAAACACATGCATGGGCTTTTTGCCAAAGTTGCTGAGGAACCACAGCGTAATTAAATCAAGGTAACCATTGAAAAAGCGGTTTAATCCGAATTTGCTCGTTCCATATTTGCGCGCTTGATGGTGCACTATCTTTTCGCCAATCTTGTCAAATCCGGCATTTTTCGCCAAATAAGGAATATAGCGATGCATTTCGCCATAGACCTCTATATTTTTCACCACAGCCAATTTGTAGGCCTTCAGACCACAGTTGAAATCGTGAAGATTGTGCACCCCACTGATTTTTCGTGCGGTAGCATTGAAGAGTTTCGTGGGAATTGTCTTGGATAGCGGGTCATAGCGTTTTTGTTTATAACCTGAAACTAAATCGTAGCCTTCATCCCGAATCATGCGATAGAGTGCAGGAATTTCGTCGGGTGAGTCTTGAAGGTCGGCATCCATTGTGATGACAACGTCGCCTTTTGCGGCTGCAAATCCACAATAGAGCGCTGGACTCTTGCCGTAGTTGCGGCGGAATTTGATACCCTTCACGTGTTCATCGGCTTTTGCTAAGTCTGAAATGACCTCCCATGAGTGGTCTGTACTTCCATCATTGATGAAAATAATTTCATAAGAAAAGTGATTTTCATTCATCACGCGCTGTATCCAAGCGTGCAATTCGGGAAGAGACTCTTCTTCGTTGTAAAGTGGAATGACAACTGTTATATCCATATTTTGAGTAAATGAGTTCAACGTTTAAAAAGACCGAATATGGCAATGAAAATCGAAGCAAACCAACCTGCGACCAAACCATAGGTTGCAAAGAGGAAAGCTAAGTTGAGGGGTGACATGGTTGCCACAAGCGTTTGTGCATCGTTGAGCACCTTTGTGTCAATACCGTGTTGTTGATAGATGGGCGCAATGGCTTGCAGGGTTGCATGGAAGAGTGCTACAAGCTGTGTATTACCAAGTGTTACAAAATAAATAAAGAGCAACAAACCAAAGAGTAATGCAGCATAGAAAAACGCTGAAACACAGTAATAAAAGGCTCTGCGATAGGAAATTTTTCCTTCGAGGGCATAGTTCCTGAAAACGATGAGTCGCCAAATCATGAAGATGGGCGTGGCTAAAGTCAGCAGCCCGCCGATGGATGATTGTGGCATATATAAGCTACTGGCAAAGGCTACGCACCAAAGTAGCCCCAAGAGCGCGCCGTCTTGTCGTGCAAAGGCCTGTGCCTGACGAAGCGATTGTGAATTAATCATTAACCAAAATTACGTTTATAAACGATACAAAGGTAGTGCTTTTTCGTTATAAATAGACATACGACCTTTAGTTTTTGTCTTATTTTTACTTTTTTGTTACCTTTGCACACAAAGAAAAAATCATCATGATATATCCCGATAATTTTGAAGAAAAGATAGGCTTTTCGGCGATACGTTCTATGTTGCAGAGCTATTGTCTGTCTCCTTTAGGCGTGACAGAAGTTGGAGCGATGCAGTTTTCTTCAGACGAAGCCATTGTGAATGTGGCACATGCGCAAACAGATGAATATCGTTTGTTGTTAGAGCAAATGCCCGATTTCCCGCTTCATCATGTCTTTGATGTGCGCGAATGTGTGCGCAAAGCGCGTATCTCAAATGCTCATTTAGAGGAACATGATTTCTTTGATTTGCGGCGTTCATTATTCACCATTCATCAAGTTGTGGGCATTTTACATCCTGATGCACCTGAAAATCGGGTGGGGGAGGCGCTCTATTCCCTGACAGATGGCATTGCAACACATCCGCAGTTGGTGCAGCGCATTGATCAGGTGATTAATGCTTATGGGCAAGTTCGCGATACGGCCTCTCCCGAATTGGCACGCATTCGTCGAGAACTGGCGCAATCGTCGGGCACTGTTTCGCGTGTGCTTCATCGCATATTGACTACTTTTCAAGCCGAAGGTTTGGTTGAGAAAGATGTTACACCCGCTGTGCGTGATGGACGGTTGGTGTTGCCTATTACGCCAAGTTTGAAGCGCAAAGTAAACGGTATTGTGCATGATGAGAGTGCCACTGGGCGCACACTGTTTGTAGAACCCACAGAAGTGGTTGAGGTTAACAATAAGATACGCACGTTGGAGAGTGAAGAACGGCAAGAAGTGTTGCGCATACTCACCAAGTTAACGCAGTATATACGGCCGCATGTGCATGAGATTATAGATGCGCTCCATTTCTTGGGACAGCTTGATTTCATTCAGGCAAAAGTGCGTTTCGCAGCAGCTTTTCGTGCAATTTCACCGCAAGTCTCGTCAGAGCCTTACGTCGATTGGATTGCAGCACGCCATCCTTTGTTAGAAGAACGGCTGCAACGGCATAGTGCAAAGATTGTGCCTTTGGATATCAAACTCAGCGCAGAAAAGCGCATTTTAATCATCTCTGGACCTAATGCGGGTGGAAAATCGGTGTGCCTCAAGACGGTAGGATTGCTGCAATATATGTTGCAATGTGGGGTGCCTATCCCTGTGAGTGAGCGTTCGCAATGTGGCCTTTTCACCGACCTGATGATTGATATTGGTGACGAGCAAAGCATAGAGAATGATTTGTCGACCTATTCCTCACACCTTTATAATATGAAGAACATGATGCGGCAGGCGCAACCCACATCGCTCATTCTCATTGATGAGTTGGGCACAGGCACTGAACCGCAAATCGGAAGCGCCATTGCTGAAAGTATTTTGAATCAGTTCTATCGCAAGGGAGCTTGGGCAGTCATCACCACGCATTACCAAAACCTAAAGCATTTTGCCGACCATCATCCGAAGTGGTCAATGGAGCGATGCTTTATGACCGCCACGAGATGCGTGCCTTGTTTCAGTTGGCCATCGGAAGGCCCGGTAGTTCGTTTGCTATTGAGATTGCACGAAAGATTGGACTGCCCGAGAATGTGATTGATGAGGCTTCGGAAATCGTGGGGTCGGATTACATTCAGAGCGATAAATATTTGCAAGATATTGTGCGGGATAAGCGCTATTGGGAAGGGAAACGCCAAACAATTCGCCAGCAAGAAAAGGATGTCGAACAGGTGATGGCGCAATATGAGCAGGCAAAGAACGATTTGCAACGGCAGCGCAAACAAATTCTTGCACAGGCAAAGGCCGAGGCAGAGCAGTTGTTGCAGGAGGGTAATCGACGTATTGAAAATGCCATCAAAGCCATCAAAGAAGCGCAGGCTGAGAAGGAAACGACGCGGAAAATACGCGAGGAGTTGCAGCTGTTTACGGAAACGGTGAAGGAAGAGCCAGTAAAAGAGCAGGGCTTGTTGACTCATGATGAATTTGAAAAGAAGATAGAACAGCTTAAGCAACGCCGGCAACGCAAGGAGAAACGTAGCCAAGAAAAAGCACAACGCGAGCAACAAATGGCCGAAAAATTGCGCAACGCTGTCTCTGCGACCGCTGAAATAGCACCTCGCGCCTTGATGGTTGGCGATGCCGTTCGCATCAAAGGCACCACCACCGTAGGGCTGTTAGAGCGTATGGATGGTGCAAAAGGGGTCGTTATTTTTGGAGGAATGCGCTCGACCGTGGCGCTACAACGCTTGGAACGTGTGAAAGATGGTGGGCAAACAGCTCCCGCAACGGCTACCACACAACATTTAAGTCATGCCACACGCGCAACGATTGATCAGCACAAACAGCAGTTCCATCAGGACTTAGACTTGCGCGGTATGCGTGGAGATGCAGCGCTAAATGCCGTGCAACACTTCATTGACGATGCCATTTTGTTGGGTATGCCGCGCGTAAGAATTCTCCATGGTAAGGGCAATGGTATCTTGCGCACGCTCATTCGACAATACCTTGCCACCGTACCCAATGTGGAACATTATGCCGACGAGCAGGTGCAATTTGGTGGTGCGGGCATCACGGTGGTTGATTTGTAAATAAACTTTAAATTAATGAACGATATTTTGCCGCTATCGATAAAAACTATACTTTTGCAATCGCTCAAAAAAAGCATACGGGCAAGTCCCTTACGGTCAGCTCCCTTGGAATCCCCCAGGGCGGGAACGCAGCAAGGGTACATGGTTGTAGCGACGCGATAAGGACAGCTTGCCCACCCGCCTCTTTAGCTCAGTTGGCCAGAGCACGTGATTTGTAATCTCGGGGTCGTTGGTTCGAATCCGACAAGAGGCTCAGAAACAACGCAAGGAGCGCATCAGATAGTTGATGCGCTCCTTTGCTTTGCGACATCGAAACGCAACGTGGCGTGTTGTGTAACTCATCGGGCGCAAGGCATAAACTTTTGGGGGACGGCAAACAATGGTGCAGAAAATATGAGCGGAAGAATCCGAGGCTGGCCAAAAAGCAGACTGAAAACCCGGCTGACGGCGAACGGATGGCGACAAAAAAAACGGGGTTTATTTTGCTACCCTGCAATAATTCATTACTTTTGCAGCCGAATTTTCATCCCTAATATAATATTATGGAGTGGTTAATAAATCTATTCACAACAACTGACTCGGTGGCGCATATTGCGCTGCTCTATGCCATCGTCATTTCGGTGGGCGTGCTTTTGGGCAAGGTGAAGGTGGGCGGCATTTCGCTCGGCGTGACCTTTGTGCTATTTGCAGGCATCATCGCCGGACACATTGGCTTCACTGCGCCCACGAACATCCTGGGCTTTGTGCAAGACTTCGGTCTCATTCTTTTCGTTTTCTGCATTGGCTTGCAGGTTGGTCCCGGTTTTTTCGAGAGTTTCCGCAAGGGCGGCGTCACGCTCAACGTGCTTTCCACGGTCACCATTTTGCTCAATATTGCGGTGATGTTTGCGTGCTACTGGCTGTTTTTCGACACCCAAAATGCCACCAATCTGCCGATGATGGTGGGCACGCTCTATGGTGCGGTGACCAACACGCCGGGTTTGGGTGCGGCCAATGAAGCGCTCACCAACGTGTTTCCGGCAGGCAAGGTGCCCGAGATTGCGTCGGGTTACGCCTGCGCCTATCCGTTGGGCGTGCTGGGCATCATCGGAGCTACGATTGCCGTGCGCTACATCACGCGTGTGAAGCTCGAGCGCGAGGAGCAGCAGTTGGCCGAACAGGAAGGCGAAAATCCACACGCCAAGCCTCACCAGATGGTGCTCAAAGTGAGCAACGAATATATCTCGGGCCGCACGCTGGCCGAGATTTCGGGCTTCCTCAACCGCGATGTCATTTGCACGCGTTTGCTGCACGATGGCAACGTGACCATTCCCACGCGCAACACCATCTTCACGCAGGGCGACGAGGTGCTCATCGTCTGTACCGAGGGCGACGCACAAGCCATTCAGGCGTTCATCGGTCCCGAAATCAACACGCCCTGGCACACCGAAGCCGAGAAGCAGCCTCTCATCAGCAAGCGCATTGTGGTGACCAACCCGTCGGTGAACGGAAAAACGCTGGGCAAAATGCACTTCTCGAGTGTTTATGGCGTCAACGTCACACGCATCACCCGGCAAGGCATGGACTTTTTTGCCAGCCGCGACCACCGCTTTCAGATTGGCGACCGCGTGATGGTGGTAGGCCCCGAAGAGAACGTTAATCGCGTAGCCGAAATGATGGGCAACAGTGTGCGCCGGCTTGACGCGCCCAATATTGGCACCATCTTCATCGGCATCATCATCGGCATCCTCTTCGGCAGCATCCCCTTGGCCATCCCGGGCATGCCCGTGCCGCTGAAATTGGGCATCGCCGGTGGCCCGCTCATCATCGCCATCCTCATCGGCCGTTTTGGCTACCGGCTGAAGCTCGTCACCTACACCACCACCTCGGCCAACATGATGTTGCGCGAAATCGGGCTGGTGCTCTTCCTGGCCTCGGTGGGCATCAAGGCCGGCGCCGGCTTCTGGCACACCGTGGTGCAGGGCGACGGACTGAAATATGTCTACACCGGCTTCCTCATCACCATCATCCCCATCCTCATCATGGGCACGCTGGCACGGCTGCGCTACAAATTCAACTATTTCACCATCATGGGTATGCTGGCCGGAACCTACACCGACCCGCCCGCGCTGGCCTATGCCAACAGCATCTGTTCGCGCGAAGAGCCTGCCATCGGCTACTCCACGGTCTATCCGCTGAGCATGTTTTTAAGGATTTTCACCGCACAGCTCATCGTGCTGTTCTGTTGCGGCGCATGACATAGACTTAAAGATTATTTTTTTTGATTTGTTTTCGGGGGGAGTGTTTCTGTGACAGAAATGCTCCTCCTTTTTGCATACCCGAGAGTCTGAGGCAGTAGCGCCTCAGGAATTTCTGCGCCGCAGGGTTGTTT
>NZ_BAJQ01000053.1 GCF_000613785.1 Segatella oulorum JCM 14966
CGTTCAGCAGGTGCGGAACAACCATTTTCCTAAAAAACATGTGTTCAGCAGGTGCGGAACAACCGTTTTCGGAAAAAATACACGTTCCAAGGGGTTGGAACAACTGTTTTCGGAAAAAACACACGTTCCAAGGGGTTGGAACAACTGTTTTCAAAAAAATAAACGTTCCAAGGGGTTGGAACAACTGTTTTCGAAAAAACAAACGTTCCAAGGGGTTGGAACAACTGTTTTCAGAAAAAACAAACATTCCAAGGGGTTGGACGACGGTCTTTCGCAAAAGAGACAGTTATTCGGAACTGAAATCGGCCACTAAATGGCGATACATGCTGTACATCCGGGTGCGCGAAACATAGCCCTGCAAATGCTTGTTTATATCCACCACGGGCAGATAATTGCAATTCGCATTTTCGAATTTCCGCATCACGTCAACCATCTTATCGTCTTTAAACAACGTTGCCGGCACGGGCGTCATAATGTCACGCACGGTAAAACGATGATAAAGTTCTGAACGAAACATCACATGCCGAATTTTCGTAATATCGATTTCGCCAAGCAATGTCCCTGCTTCATCCAACACCGGCAAAAAGCTCGTATGGCTCTTGCTGATGGCATTGATGAGCTTTCCCAAGGGCATGTCGGGACTGACCGACGTAAATTGCCGGTCGATGATGCTGTCCAAACTCATCAAAGTCAGCACGGCCTGGTCTGTATGATGGGTTAAAAGCTTCCCCTCACGCGCCAAACGTATGCCATAAATACTATGTTGTTCAAAGATGTTTATCGTGAGATAGCCGCAGATGCACACAATCATCAGGGGGATAAAAAGTTGATAGCCGCCCGTCAGTTCGGCAATGAGGAAGATACCTGTTAGAGGTGCTTGCATCACACCGGCCATCACACCGGCCATGCCCATCAAAGCAAAATTCTTCTCGGGAACATAAACGCCCAACTGATAGCTATTCCAAATGCGAGCGAAAAAGAAACCCGCAAAGCCGCCAATAAACAGCGATGGCGCGAAGGTTCCGCCACAACCTCCGGCTCCATTGGTGGCCGATGTGGCAAAAACCTTAAACAATACGACCAAGCCCACATAGAGAACAAGGTATTCGCTATGGCCATAAAACATCGAGCCATCCATCACCTTCCCCCAATCGGCCATGGTTTCGCCGCTCAAGAAGATATCGACTTGGTTATAACCCTCGCCATAGAGTGACGGGAAAAAGAAGATGAGCACACTCAACAAAAGCCCACCAACAATGATCTTCATGCCCGGATAGCGCTTCATGCGGGTAAACGTATTCTCGCAAGCGGTCATCAGACGCATGAAATACAAACCCACAAAGCCGCAGAACACGCCCAAGAGAATATAAGGCGGGACGCGCTGAATGTCCCACGTGCTGTCCATGTGGTAGTTGAACAGGGCATCGCTACCCGAGAAAATGTAACTGAAACAGGTTGCCGTGACGCTGGCTATCAGGATGGGGAGCAGGGAAGCCATCGTCAGATCGAGCATCAAAATCTCCAACGTAAAGACCAAACCGGCAAAAGGAGCTTTGAAGATGCCCGAGATGGCAGCCGAAGCACCGCAACCCACCAAAAGCATCATCGTGCGGGAATCCATGTGGAAGAGTCGCCCCAAATTGCTTCCTATGGCCGACCCGGTAAGCACAATCGGTGCTTCGGCGCCCACCGACCCGCCAAAACCGATGGTGATGCTCGAGGCAATTACCGACGACCAACAGTTATGGCCTTTCAAACGGGAATGGTTTGTGGCGATAGCATTCAGCACCCGCGTGATGCCATGCGAAATATTATCTTTTACAACGTGCCGGATAAACAACGACGTGAGATAAATGCCCACTATCGGGAACAACAGATAAAGCCAGTTATAAGTAGACATGTCAAAGCTGGCTGTCAGCAAATTCTGTATTTCTTTAATGATATGATGGAGCACATAACCTGCGACGGATGCGAAAAAACCGATGACAAAAGCTAAGATGAGCGTCATTTGCCGGTCTGACAAATGGGCTTTTCTCCAATCAAGCAAACGTGAAAGTTTCAAAACGCTTAAAATTTCTGTTATAACTTTTATTTCCGAATGACTTGCACCTGGCCATCCTCATTCAATTTGATAATAGCACTTGGCGTATGGGGTTTGTGCTCGTTGCGCCGACTCCAACACACATAATCCACAGCTTGCAGAATTTCTTCGCTGATATCGCGATAATTTGACGCAGCCGGCTGCCCACTGACATTCGCGCTGGTGCTTACGATGGGTTTCTGAAAACGATAGCAAAGCTCCTTGCTGAAGGGCTCGTTGGTAATACGCATGGCTAGACTTCCATCTTCGGCCACTAAGTTTTCGGCCACATTCACGGCATGCTCCAATATCACTGTCGTGGGCTTGACGGCTGCATCAAACAGCTCCCAAGCCACAGATGGCACATTACGGAAATAGCGTTGCAAACGCGCATCCGAATCAACTAAGCAAATAAGCGCTTTGGAGTCGTCCCGATGTTTGATGGCATAAACCTTGGCCACAGCTTCGGCATTGGTCGCATCGCAACCGATTCCCCACACCGTGTCGGTGGGGTAAAGGATTACGCCGCCTTGTCTCATGCAAGAAACGGCATTCTTAATATCGTCTTCTCGTGTCATATCGTTTTCTTCTCTATGCTTTCTTTCTCTTTGTTTCGTCGTGCTCCTCCTAAACAATATCGCAGCTTTTATGCCATAAAGAATAGGCTTTTGCACCACAATCTATAGGCTTTCAGGCCCCAATCTCTATGCTTTTTCTCATGCCATGCGCCGGTTATTGCGCGACAAACGAGAAATCGTGCTGCCGCATCCCATTCAGAAAGTCGCGCGCAGCCATTCGTTTCTTGCCGGCAAGTTGCAGCTCTAAGATTTCCAAACATCCTGTGCCACACACGACAAACAAACGACTCTGCTCAACAACCACCTGCCCAGCCGCACCAGAATAAGCGGCCGTGGTTTGCGCTGTCTTATAAATTTTCAGCGTCGAAGCCTTTCCATCTACATTTAAATTCGTCCAAGCACATGGGTAAGGACTGAGTCCGCGCACAAAATCATAAATGCGTTTTGCAGGCCATTGCCAATCAATTTGGCAGGTTTCTTTGAAAATTTTCGGCGCCGGATGTAACGTCCCATCAGGCTTTTGCGCCCAATCGTCCTGTGCAACCGACTCCACTCTCCCATCGCCTGCAATAACTTTATCAATCGTTTCTATCGCTGCCGTCGCCCCTAAGCGCATCAGGCCTTCATACACATATTCTACATCGGCATCTTCAGGAATAGGGAAAGGCTTTTGCAAGATGATGCGCCCGGTGTCAATGTCGTGGTCTAAGAAGAACGTTGTAACGCCAGTCTCCCGCTCGCCGTGGATAATGGCCCAGTTAATGGGAGCCGCACCACGATATTGTGGCAACAGGGCGGCATGCACATTAAATGTTCCAAAGCGAGGCATCGCCCACACCACTTCGGGCAACATGCGAAAAGCCACCACCACTTGCAAGTCGGCCCGATAGGTTTTTAATGTCGAAACAAACGCCGGGTCTTTCAGCTTTTCGGGCTGCAACACGGGCAAACCATGCGCCTGGGCATAGCGCTTCACGGGCGATGCCTGCAACGTGTCCTGATGACGGCCAACAGGTTTGTCGGGTTGTGTCACAACTGCCACAACATGATAGCCCTGATCAACCAATTTTGACAAGGTTTCTACGGCAAACTCAGGTGTCCCCATGAAAACAATTCTTAAATCTTCTTTTCTCATCTTCTTGAATTTTCGACACACAAAAATAATAAATTTATTGTGATTAGCGCCCATACGGCTCGGTTTTTATCAAAGCTAAACAAAAAAGCATCAAGCAAAATCGGCCTTTTCTGCTGGTATGACGGCAAAATATGCCAGCGTTCATGCCTTTTTGGGCGACAAGATTTCAGGAAGATCAGCAAAGTCGGCGGCGTTTGATGGCAAGATTGTAGGAATGCTTGCAAACTTAACGCTTCAGGCGACATGCCCACAAGTTACATAGCTGTTATGGCGTGTTGCAACGATGTAAAAGCCCATTTTGCCCACCGAATGAGTTGCTGCAACAATGTAACGGTCATTTCGACCCCCGAATCGTTTGCTGCAACGATGCAACGGTCATATTGACCCCCGAATCGTTTGCTGCAACGATGTAACGGTCATTTCGACCCCCGAATCGTTTGTTGCAACGATGTAACGGTCATTTCGACCCCCGAATCGTTTGCTGCAACGATGTAAAACGTGTTTGCATGCGTACGAAATCGTATTACAAGGCGCAAAACCTGTTTGCACGCATACAAAATCGTGTTGCAAGGTGTAAAACGTGTTTGCACGCATACGAAATCGTGTTACAAGGCGTAAAACGCGTTTGCACGCATACGAAATCGTGTTGCAACGATGCAAAACGTATTTGCACCCGTACGACAAGGTGGCAACCTATCCGTCCCACCATCAAACAAGACCCGAACAGATGCTAACGATTGATTTGAACCTGGGGTTTTCGTTTGTGGTGACTACAACATAAAAAAACTGCACGTCTGTTTTGCCAGACATGCAGCTTCCTTTTTAGTTTTAACAACTTCTCAATATGGTGACGGGCTTAATTGTTCAAGCCACGATTGTTCATTGTTGCGTTCAACAGTTGCAAATACTTGCTATATTGATTGCTGTTCAAGATATAACGCATATACTTCAAATTCTTCTCAATAGCTTTGTCAACCATGCTCTTGCGCTCGTCTTTAGGAGCGTTTGCTGCATTCATCATTTCGATGCAGAAGGTCTTGTGCACGTCTTCAACGCTCTCCAACTGGTCGATTGAAAGACCTAAAGCGTTAGCCAACTTAGAATAGTTCACGCTCATGTCGTAAGCAGCAGCCTCATTTGCTGCCTTTGCATTCTCACCTTCGGCAAAAGCCATTGTTGTCATACTCACTAATGCTACCAACATCAAAACAATCTTTTTCATATCTTTTTTACCTTTTAAAATTAAGAGTGCCATGCGTTGCCGCCGCGCTCTGTTATACCTGTTTTTTATTCGTTTTAAAATGTCTTTTTGTTCTTAAGACAATGCAAAGGTAGGACGAGAAAAAGAAAGAACAAAGCAATTATCACAGAAAACGGCAGAAAGACAACATTTATTGACCTACGTCAAACAGATGCTTATAGTTCGAAACAAAAGTTGCATCTGCCCAATGTTTTTCTCTTAAAACTTCCCGGTTAGATGGAGCAGATAATGGTCGAAGATCACCATCGCGGCCATTGCCTCGACAATGGGAACGGCACGCGGAACAACACAGGGGTCGTGGCGCCCTTTAGCCATAAAGGTCACCGGCTGTCCATGCTGATTGACGGTGGATTGCGGTTTCAGAAGCGTTGCAACGGGCTTAAATGCCACCCGAAAGAAGATGTCTTGCCCATTGCTGATGCCGCCTTGAATGCCCCCACTGTGATTGGTTGAGGTGGTAACACTGCCATCCGACATGGTAAAACAATCGTTTGTCTCGCTGCCACGATGGCCGACGCTCGCAAAGCCATCACCATACTCAAAACCTTTTGCTGCATTAATGCTCAACATCGCACTGCCCAAATCGGCATGCAGCTTGCTGAACTCGGGCTCACCTAATCCCGGAGGACAGCCTTGAATGACGCAAGAAACAATGCCTCCAAGTGTGTCTCCCTCTTGTTTCATCTTCATAATGAGTGCTTCCATCTGGCGGGCTATGACACTATCCGGACAACGCACGATGTTTTGTTCCGTCTGGTTTAAATCATAATGATGGTAATCTGCGGACAAAGCGATGGGGCCAATCTGTGAGGTGTAAGCATGAACATGAATATTGTGCTGCTGCAGCGCCAACTTAGCGATTGCACCTGCTACGCAACGTGCAAGGGTAATGCGCGCCGAAGCACGCCCGCCACCACGATAATCTCGGATACCATACTTAGCTTCATAGGTGAAATCGGCATGCGAAGGGCGGTACAACGTACGCAAAGCATCATAATCTTGACTGCGTTGGTCTTGATTAAATACGGCAAAAGCAATGGGGGCGCCAGTAGACTTCCCCTCAAACAAGCCACTAAGAAACTCTATCCGGTCGGCTTCTGCACGTGAGGTTGTCACACGACTTTGTCCCGGTCGCCGGCGGTTGAGCTCGTTTTGCACGAAATTAATATCAATAACGACACCCGCAGCATGCCATCAATCACGCCCCCTACAGCCACACCATGGCTCTCTCCAAAGGTGGTTAGCCGAAAAAGATGCCCAAAACTATTTCGCATAGTGCAAACAACATATAGTTTTTTTAATGGCAACCGCCACAACCGCCGCCGCATTCGTCGTGCCCACAGCCGCCACTATGGCAACCTTCGCCGTGTTCGTCGTGCCCACAACCGCCACTATGGCAACCTCCACCACAGCCTCCGCAGCTGTGTTCGCCATGCAACATCTTAGCAAATTGTGCCAGTTCCTCGGCTGTAGCATCGCGGTTTTCCAACACTTCGCCGACAAAATTCAAGGTTTTCCCTGCCAACGGATGATTTAAATCGATTTTCACTTTGTCCGCACTGATAGCTAACACTCGCCCGTTGAATCGCTGCCCATCTTCGTTTTGCAATGGAATAACAGCGCCTATTGCAATACGCGTATCATCAAATTTACCATCAATCATGAAAATAGATTTATCCAAATCGACAATATGGGCTTCCACATAATCACCATAAGCCTCAGCTGATGACAATGTAAAATCAAAATGCTCGCCTTTAGTTAAATTGACAATAGCTGCCTCAAAAGCTGGCAAGGTGATACCAAAACCACTGATAAAATCAAAAGGACGCCCATCTTGTGTCTCTTCAAGAAGTGCTTTCGGCATTGCTGTCACATCATACAAACGGTAAGAAACCGATATAAACTTATTCTTTTCTTGTTCCATCTTATTAAAAACTGTTTGAATTGCGGCAGCAAAGGTAGGTCTTTTCCATCAATAGCCCCACATTTTACCACCTTATTATATATAGTTATGATTTCACCCTATTGCTTATAGCTCATTTACACCTCAACGCTTATAGCCCATTACACCTCTAAAGCACCGATGATTTCATGCACACTCTGACAACCATGCGCATCTAACCAGGAATTCAATCCTGCAATAACCTTTATGGTAACAGTAGGATCTACAAAATTAGCCGTACCAATTTGAATGGCTGTTGCACCACACATAAGGAATTCTATCGCATCAGCTGCCGAACTTATACCGCCCAAGCCAATCACAGGAACCTTCACTGCATGCGCAACATCATACACCATACGCAACGCTACAGGTTTTACAGTCGGGCCACTTAAACCACCTGTCCGAATACTTAGCTGCGGTTTTCGGCGCTCTATATCTACAGCCATCCCCAAAAGCGTGTTAATAAGTGAGACTGCATCGGCTCCTTCATCCTCACAAGCACAAGCTATTTGGGCTATGTCGGTAACATTCGGCGACAGCTTCACAATAAGCGTCTTATTATAAACGGCACGAACAGCCTTCACAACTTGTGCGGCTCCAGAACAAGTTACGCCAAAAGCCATCCCCCCTTCGCGCACGTTCGGACAACTGATATTCAGCTCTATCGCAGGAATCTTCTCTAAAGTATTAATACGAGCTGCACATGCGGCATAGTCTTCTGGCTACTCCCACTCACGTTAACCAACATATTGGTGCCTATATCCTTAATCTTTGGATAAATCTCACGGCAAAAATAGTCGACACCTTTATTTTGAAGCCCCACACAATTCAACATCCCTTGAGCCGTTTCTGCCATCCGTGGATAATCATTTCCCTCACGATGATGTAAAGTTGTCCCTTTGACGATGATCCCTCCTAATTTATCTAACGGCACTAAATCTGCGAATTCTAAACCATAACCAAAAGTTCCTGACGCAGTGATGATAGGGTTTTTAAATTCAACATTATTTATTTTTACATTTAAAGCTGCCATAATAATTTATTTATATTTAAAACAGGACCTTCCTTGCACACACAAACATTCCCATCCTTCGTCTTCTCTACACAACAAAGACATGCACCTAAACCGCATGCCATCTTATTCTCTAACGAGACTTCACATACAATTTTGTGTGCATGTGCATAGCGCGCAACACTTAGCATCATGGGCTTTGGCCCACAAGTTGCAAGATATGAGAAATTTCTTTTTTGGAGAACTGAATGGTTTGTAACATAACCTTTCTCACCCAAACTACCATCTTCTGTCGTAATGCAGACCTCCCCATATTGCTCAAAAAAGTTCTTTTTCAACCAAGTCATCTTTTGACTTTGCACCTAAAAGAAAAGTAACATCATATTTTTTTTCATGAAGCACTTTCCCATAATAAAGCAATGGCGCTACGCCGACACCTCCCCCAATCAATAAAACTTTTGCATTAATATCTGTTGGTATCGTAAAATGATTCCCTAAAGGCAGCAAACAATTTAGAAATTCGTTTGGTACGAGCTTAGAAAGTTGCCGTGTCCCATATCCTACTTGTGCCACTAAAAGCCAAAGTTCCCGATTTTCTACATCAACAAAGTTGACTGAAATAGGGCGCCTTAGAAAGGTATGTGAGGAATGATCCACACGAACTTCAACAAACTGCCCCGGATAAATTGTTGGAAGAGATTCGTCACTTGTTAACTTAATCAATGAGTAGCGGAAACCTAATTGCTCAACCGACTTCACTCTCAAATCTAAAATCTGTTTTTCCATCTTTGCGCTTGCGCTTCTGTTTCTTGCAAAGATAACAAAAAAAGTTAGTTACCAACAACTAACTTTTTGCAGGAACGAAGGTTTCCCATGTATTATCATCATAGAAAATACGTATCTCAGAAATCTTCCTCTCCTTTTTGTCAATAATTTTCACAACTTCTTTTTGCGGTTTCATAGCGGTTTTGTTCCCATCTGGCACAACAGATTGAGAAGAAGATGATGGAGAAGTAGGGGACGGTTCTTCAGCAAAGTTAAGCATACCATCAGATGTTTTTTGAGATGCATTACTACCATTGCCTGCTGAATTTACAACATCATTTTTATACATAGCCCCCGTTCCAAACATCAACCACTCTAAAGATAAGGTCGGTATTTTTGCACAGATAGCCTCAACGATAGCCAAAGTCGGTTTCGTACGATCATTAAATATGCTACTCAAAGATGCAGGTGATATTTGAATGAACTGTGCAAAAGTTTGCTGAGTCATGTGTTGACTCTCCATAATCTGTTTTATACGCTCTTTCATACGTAAAGCATCGAAAAATATGTTCAAAATTACCTTGTTCCTATACAATTTACAAAGGTAAAGCAAAAAAGTTGAATAAACAACAAACTCAAACTGTTTTTTTATTACACGAATTTACGTTTACAAATATAAATCGGCACAGATGGAAACACAAATGTAAACCAGCATCATTTTGATTTGCATATACAAATTCACAAATAAAAATGCACCTTATCTATCATTTTATTCATTATAAGTTAATGTATTGGTTATAAGCTGATTATATTAGGATAGAAAAAGATGACTACACGAGATTATCTTCTATACCACTAAATAGTCGTTATTGTGGGACTAATTACTCTTCAAAAGTCCTATATAATACAGAATATGAGCTATTTGTATGGTATTTCAATGGGTACATATTTATTCATTTAAGAATGTAAATATAAATATTCGGATAAATAATATATCGTTGTAAAGATGTAAATTATTTAATATCGCAAAACCGTTCTGTTTACAAACACAAATTTACAGTAGGGCTTACCGAGTTTTGTTTTATAAAATACAGGAATACGAATGTTAACAAAATAAAACATAAAGCGATTTTCTTCGAAAAAGGCATATTTTCATCATATTTTTAATATTCTGGCCCATTGGAAAGAATATTATAAATGCGCAAAATATGAGGCTATTAAAATAGGACGAAACCCTTTATTTACCAATATTTATGCCTAAAAAAAGTGCTCTTATGGAGCACTTCATTTAGAATAAAACAAGGTGAAAACAGCTATTTTTAATGCAAAATAAAGAAGATAAGCTCCTTCATAAGCTCTCCGACTTCTGTATTTGGGTTATTTATTCCCTTACTTTTGGCATCAATCTCTCTAACTTTAGAAATAATTTGGAGCGTTTTCATTGCAGAGTAATTTTGCATTCCTCGAAGATAATCTCGCGCAGCCCAACCACTCCGCAACTCAAGTGCTTGTGCAAGACTATTTTCATTTGTACGATTAGGTGTATAATGTGCAATCATTAGATTTTCAAAATAAGAGAACAGCATAGGCAGAAAAGCAAAGAGTGACCCTGACTTTGGATTTTTGTCAAAGTATTTTATGATTAAATTAGCTTTAAAAACATCACGATTGACTATCGCATTACGCAATTCAAAAGCATTAAAGTCTTTACTAATACCAACCTCCTTCTCAACCAATTCCGGTGTGATGCGGCGTTGGGATGTAGAAAATGATAGGAGCAATTTATCCAATTCAGAAGTTAATCGACTCAAATCTGCACCCACAAATTCAGCCATCATTTGTGCCGCTTTGTACTCAATCGTTGCTTGCTGCTGTCTGAGATAACCCTCAATAAATCCCGGAAGCTCTCGGTCATACAATTTTTTGCTTTCAAAAATCACCGCACCACTTCCTTGTGCTATGGTAAAAAACTTTTTCCGTTTATCTATCGTTCCATTTTTATAGCAGAGTACAAGTGTTGTCGAAATAGCAGGATGTTTAAAATAGTTTTCTAACGCTTCCGTATTCTTCATATTCTGAAACTCGCGTACAACGACGATCCTCCTTGCGGCCATCATAGGAAATCCTTTTGCCAAATCTACAACTTGCGCAGCAGAAACATCTGTCCCAAAGACAATACTTTGATTAAAATCTCGTTCCGCAGGTTGTAGACCATGCTCTACAATATAGTCCGTAATCTTATCAATATAATAAGATTCCTCACCCATTAATATATATATAGGTGAAAATTTCCCTGCATTCAAGTCGCGCATAATTTGCTCATACGTCGCACTTACATTTTTTCTTTTCGGGCATTTTAGAATTCAATTTTTATTATTATCTTTGCATAAAAGGCCAATGTGTCGAGCAATGTTTTAATTTACATTGTCACATTCAACCTCATTACTGCAAAAATAATAAAATGATTCCATTAAACCTACCCGATTTTAATATAAAGTTAGCAGGAACTCCCAACCGACCAACAATTTTAGATATTCTCCGTCGAAAGTATGTTGCACTCACTCCCGAGGAATGGGTGCGCCAACACTTCATCCACTTTTTAATTAACTATAAAAAATATCCGGCAACACTTTTGGCTAATGAAGTAGAACTCAAAGTTGGCCAAAAGAGATTACGTGCAGACACTATTCTATACTCTAAAGACCTTAAACCACTCATGATTTTAGAATATAAAGCACCGCATATTACCATCACACAAAAGACATTCGACCAAATATCTGTCTATAACATGCTGCTGCATGTAGACTATTTAATAGTTTCAAATGGACTACGACACTATTGCTGCAAGATGGATTATAATAGTAAAAAATATTTATTCTTAGAGGATATACCTGAATACCAAAATATTTTACAAAACATAATGGGATAAACACTAAATCTGCTTTAATATAAGACACCTTATTTGAGAAATACTATAAGGTTTACCCCCTATTATATGCCCGAAAACCAATCCCACCATTTTCCAAAAGCGGCTTTTTCCTTTCCTTTCTCTACATCATTTCAATTCTTTTCATACAGTACTATGTCCTCATTCATCACTTATGGAATAGCACATGTATCCAAGGTGCAATGGCTTTCATAAAAAATGGTCATATTAAGAATAAATATGAACCATTTTATGCAGTAATATCGTATAGTTTATGGTATAAAGTGTGTTATATTTCACACCAATATACACCTTTTTAAAGCTCAATTACAGCGATTTTCCTAACAATCAAGTATATTCTTCTAAATCGCCATAACTGAATCGGCTTCCCAAAGCACAACCTTTTGTGTTGAAAGAGAGCGTTTTACATCGATTAATCGTTGGTTTCTACTCCCTCGAAACAGTAGGTCTTCATCTTTTTGTGATGCAATAAAGCGTCCATCGACTAACACATCAAGCTCTTCTAACAATGCTCTTTGTGTAGAATTTTGCAAGAGGTCTTCAAAAGTAAACCCCGTATAACACCAAATTGTTTTATGCGTTTGTTCCCGAATGACCTTTGCTAAATCCAAGAAACCTGCGGCTTGAGCCATTGGATCACCACCGGTAAACGTAACATCAGCAAAAGAATCGGTTAAAATCTCGTTCATCAAAGTTTCAGTTGTCATGCGTTCTCCTTGACCAAAAGCCCAGGATTGCGGATTATGGCAGCCCAAACAAGCATGTGGACACCCCGCACAATAAATCGAAGTACGCAATCCTGGTCCGTCAACCATTGTGTCATGCACCACTCGTAATACGTGAATCATATATTTTATAACAACTGATTATCATTAAAGGGGGGATAGTCACTTCTACCATTCTATTTGTTTGCACAAATAATGCTCCTTTTTCAGAAATCGAAGCTGACTATTCCCTGCCCCATAAGATTTCATTATCTTTTAAAACAGAATTAATTTTCATCTGTATGTGTCACACGATCATTCAATTCTGCAAGTTTTCCTTTATTCCAACGTTCGGTTGTTCCCACTAAATAACCCGTAATACGTTGTAATCTATCGATATGCGTGCTTCCACATTTTGGACATACATCTAATTTTTTTGCTGCATTTTCATATCCACAATCCATGCAACGATTACGATTATGATTCATGCTTCCGTAGCCCATATTATAGGCATCCATCATATCAACAATGCGCTCTATGGCCTTTGGATTATGTGTTGCATCGCCATCCATCTCTACATAGAATATATGTCCGCCACGTGTTAATTCGTGATAAGGTGCTTCTACTTGTGCTTTATGTGTTGCAGAGCATTTATAATACACCGGAACGTGATTGGAGTTTGTATAATAATCACGATCTGTGACGCCTTCTATCTCGCCAAATTCTTTTCGATCGAAGCGGGTGAAACGCCCAGACAAGCCTTCAGCCGGTGTAGCCAACAGACTATAATTATGCTGATAACGCTCTGAGTATTCGGCACATCGATCGCACATATAACGAACAATCTTCAACCCTAAAGCCTGTGCTTCTTCACTTTCACCATGGTGCTTCCCCGTTAAAGCCTTTAGACACTCGGCCAATCCTATAAATCCGATGCCTAAAGTGCCCTGATTAATGACCTTTTCTATCGTATCATCCGGATTTAATTTGTCGGCATTAATCCAAAGTTTCGTCATCAACAAAGGAAATTGTTTCACAAAAGCGGTCTTCTGGAACTGATAACGCTCATCCAATTGCTTTGCTGTGATTTCTAAAATATGATCCAACTTCTTGAAGAAAGTGTTAATCCGCTCTTCAGAATTGGCTATTGATCGACATTCGATGGCCAATTTAACGATATTAATTGTGGTAAAACTCAAGTTGCCACGCCCCACACTTGTTGTCTCACCAAAACGGTTTTCGAACACACGTGTGCGGCATCCCATTGTTGCAACTTCCCACATATAACGCTTGGGATCGGTAGCTTTCCAATTTTTATTCTGATTAAACGTGGCATCTAAATTCAGGAAATTGGGGAAGAAACGGCGTGCAGTCACCTTACAAGCCAATTGATACAAATCATAGTTTCGGTCAGAAGGCAAGTAATTTACACCACGTTTTTTCTTCCAAATTTGAATCGGGAATATTGCTGTTTCACCATTTCCGACTCCCTCATAAGTCGATTTTAATAATTCACGAATAATGCATCGCCCCTCAGCTGAAGTATCAGTGCCATAATTAATGGATGAAAATACGACTTGGTTTCCTCCTCTACTATGAATCGTATTCATATTGTGGATAAAGGCTTCCATTGCCTGATGCACCCGATTTACAGTTTTATTGACGGCATGTTGCTGCCAACGTGCATCACCTTCCAAGTCAGTCAACTCACTTATGGTGTAATCTTCCATTTCTGCATGATAAAGATGTGAAAGATCGAGCCCCATTAAACGTTCTACATTTTTCACCTCTTCTATATAAGAAGTACGAACATAAGGTGCCAAATAAAAGTCAAAAGCAGGAATAGCTTGTCCGCCATGCATCTCATTTTGACAAGTTTCTAAAGAGATACATGCCAGAACTGCTGCCGTTTCAATGCGTTTTGCAGGACGCGAAGAACCATGTCCCGCCACAAAACCGTCATCTAAAATATGGTCTAAAGGATGTTGAACGCAAGTTAAACTCTTCGTAGGATAATAATCTTTATCATGAATATGGATATAATTCTGACGCACAGCTTCATAAACATCTTGCGACAACAGGTAATCATCAACAAATGGTTTTGTAGTTTCCGAAGAGAATTTCATCATCATGCCTGCAGGTGTATCGGCATTCATATTCGCATTTTCACGTGTTACATCGTTATTTTTTATATTCACGATTTCCATAAAAATATCACGTGTTTTAGCTTTTCGTGCAATACTTCGTTGATTTCGATAAGCAATGTAACGCTGTGCCACATCTTTTCGGGCACTTTTCATTAATTCTTTTTCTACAAAATCTTGGATTCCTTCTACCGTCATCTGACTCTTTCCACGCATCGTAATGTGGTCAGTAATCTTTTGTGCTAAGGCTTCATCTTCACCTTTATCTGTTTGCAGCATCGCTTTACGAATCGCTGCCATAATCTTTTGCTCGTTAAAGCCAACGATTCTACCATCCCTTTTAACTACTGTCTGTATCATATATCCTTTATTTTTTATATTACTTTATATCTTCATGCAAAGGTAAATAAATAACTCAATTAAAAAAGCAAATTATCTATATTAAATTTTATTTTTGGATAA
>NZ_BAJQ01000052.1 GCF_000613785.1 Segatella oulorum JCM 14966
TCCCTTAAAGGATTTAGCAGCAATCGTGATTAATTTCTACGATGATAAAGTTGCATGTGGCAAATTCAAGGAATTTGAAGAATGTAATTACCCATGTGTTTCTTTAGCTCAAATTCCAAAATTCCTAGAATCTAAAAATATAGATTGGCGACAAGATTATGGTCACGATAAATTGACTGATTTAATTAAATCACTTGATGGCATTTCTATTTATTTTAAGGGTGTGCCGTATATGTATAGAGAAAGCAATAGCATAGATTCAGAGAAATCACCCGCTTCTACTTCAGCTTCAGCTGTCTCAAATACGAGCCACATATCTGGGACTTCTCTTAATGGCGATCTAAAGCCACACGAGGTGCGTAAAGCATATAAAAAATTAGCTAATAGTACGGAAGGTTGGGTAAGTATTGTTAGGTTAATGAAAGAAGTAGGATGGAAAGGTAAACCAGCAGAGTTTACCTTCAAGTATAAATTACAATTTAATCCTACCAATCATTGCGTAAGAATACACAATATTTCCAGATACGAGATGATTGACGACATATATTTTGATCCAGATAAAAATAGTTTCCCGTCTAATGTTAATAAGTTGCGAACGATGGCTCTAGACGAAAATTGGGATGAAAACAATAGAACAAATAAACTTCTTGATAATTATTTGTGCTATACTTATACCCGTGTAAAATACGAAAATAAAATATCAAAATCAAAAGATAATTTATATGCTTGCTGGAATACAGGTCTTGTTGACTATCGCTATGAGCCCATTTTTTGCTATATGACACGTAAAGATGTTAATAACAGATGGATGTTTAGGTCATTCTGTATAAATGGGGAGGATTTAGGCAAAGAGATGGGGCGTAATATATCTGACATGCCTAAACCAGCTACGTATTTCAAAGAAGGTAATTTGCTATGCCAACCAAATGAGAATAATTTATCTATTGATAGAGATCATATTATCAGAGAACATCCATCTCGCTTGCCTATCGAATGGTTGAGACAAGTTTTAAGAGATGATGCCGAATGGAAAACTGATGAGACACCAGATCAATACGATAAAAGAATATGTGATTTACTTCCAAAGGACTCCACAAATAACCTCTTTCTTCAAACACTTTTAAAACAGACAATAGGTGAATCTGTGAAAAGGTGCCAATGGAATTACAAAACAGCTATTCCATATTATGATCCAAATAACAAGAGAGTTGGATGGTTTTTGCCATTGTGCACAAGAGCAGCCCAAAAATTCCATGGAAAGGAAAGGGCAGTCCTCAAACCATTTGCTGCACTAGTAGTTACTAAAGGAGAAAGTGGTCGCTTTCAAGGAGAAACCATATATAGATTAAGTTGGGCATATAGATGCGCACGATTAGTTTGCCGTCCCGACAGCGATTGGCTTACTCCGTTATTTGCAACTGACGACAAACTTGATGCAGAAGATGAGGATGTCATTTCAACTGTGTCATAAGCAAAACATCGACAGCTATGACTGAACAACAATTAGAGGACTATTTTTATAAAAGAGACTTAGGATGCTCAGATGCTGGACAGTATCAGACCATAGAAGACGAGTATTATAACATTGTAGCTTACTGCAAGAAGGTAAGACATGGTATTGAGAATCTTACAATAAGCAGTGGTGAAAGAGCACTTTGGGAACTTGTACAGAATGCGCGTGATATGAGCGAAGACTGTCGAATTAGGGTAGAACTTAATGAAGATAGTCTTGTATTCCTGCACTATGGCAAGCCCTTTTCTCATTCTTCACTGTCAGCTTTGGTAAAACAGAATAGTTCGAAGGATAATCCTGCTCAAGATTTGGCAGGCCAGTACGGCACTGGCTTCATGACGACTCACGCTTTTAATCGTGTGGTGGATGTCTGTGGTCCTTACGAAGTGCACACGAGCAGGGCGAAAGTAGATAAATATATCAGAATGCACATAGTCTTAGATAGAAGCAACACGGACTCTCTTGAAGCCTATAAGGAGATGAACCGAGAGCTGATTCAAGTGAAAGACATGTGGAAATCGACAGAGGAATGCGAAGGTCATATTCCATCTACATTCAGATATAAACTAACACCAGAATTGGTTGAATCCGTCTCGGATCAAATCAAAAACGTGGCAGAGCTGATGCCGTTTGTTCTAGTTATCAATGAACGAATAAAAAAGTTTGAAGTTTGCGATAATCACAGGAAGGAACATTATGTATTTTGCAAGTTGGATACCCCTGTTAAAGATGAACCTTTTGGAGAGGCAGGATGGCATGAGGTTGAGGTTGTAGTGAATCGTATGGATATGCTTTCTCCAAAGCAAACACCTGCCCCTTATCACTGCTACTATCTTGTATCGAGGGACAAAGAAGATGTAGTGATCATACCTCCTTTCCCAACAATCTGTGGCGATGTTGAGAAGGTTCCTTCATTATTTCTCTGGTTCCCATTGCTGGGAACAGAGGATTTCGGAGTGAACTTTATCTTCCACTCCAAAAAATTCTATCCTGTGGAAAAGCGGAATAACATTCAACTTCCTGAGGATGTTCCCGCCAAAAAGGAAGCAGGAGAAAAAAACGAAAGTGTACTGAAATCCATGATGCAAGCACTGTTTACCTACTATCAGATAGAAGGAAAGGATAGTACTATAAGTCGTGATTTGTGCAAAGTAAATTTCATTAAAGAAACCGAGGATGAAGAGCAAAAGAGATTCTACCACGATATGCAAACGACATGGAACGAGCAAGTCAAAAACTGGAAAGTAATTCCCACAGCAGAGGGTAGGAAAAGTATAACTGATAGGAGGGTGCGTCTCTTGCATCATGATTTCTATGCCAATCTTAATGAAGAAAAAAGAAAACTCTATGAAAGTACGTTGGCTAAATTCGCTTCATACATTAAGGACAGCAATGGCGAAGAATATCTATTGCCAACAACGGATCTCATCAAATGGTCAGAATTGGTTGATACTTGGAATTGTAAAGAAGTAGGTGGTTTCTATGTGACACTGGATGATGTTTGTAGGGCAATTAAAGACAAATCGGATGATTTGCTGGAGTTCCTACAGTTCTTGAAAGATAGCGGTAATGAGTGTTTATATGATAAATATGCACTTATACCAAACCGCGCCGGTAATTTATGCCTACGAAATAGTCTAGTGCATGCTGACTTTATGACTGATGATATGTATCAGCTGATATCTCCACTTATGGGTGACGCTGCTGCAAAGATTCTTGATCAGGCTTATCTCTCGCTTGCGGAGTATACGGAATATACACCGAGTGCATTGCATGATGCTATTCTTGTAACGATGAATAAGTGGAGAACAAATACACTAGTGCGAAAAAATCCTTTAACGGATGAACAAGTAACTGCTTTGATTAATTTCTGCTCAGCTTCTTCTCAAGAGGAGTTCGCTAATTTCAGAGGCAGGATAATGGCAGTACTACCCGCTTACTATAATAAAACATTCCGCAAGAGCCACATGCAAAAACTAGAGGAGAAAGAGGAAGATTTTTATAACACTGCATTCTTTCTGCTCCTTGATTATACTTTGTATCAGATAAGCAAGGAAAATGAGGATTGGGTAAAAGTTAATAAGTCTTTTCTTCTGAAACTCTTAACGGAATATGCAAAGAGCAATGATAACAATAGAAAGGAAAAACTCGATTCTTATGGTGTTATACCTTGTCAGAAGGGCTACTTGTGTGTAAAAAAAGAACTTCTAAAAAACGACGGCATTATTCCAGAACTAGCTTATTTTTATAATATCATTATAGGACAAGATCTTCACGAGAAGTGGATTGATACTGATTTTGAAAACCTGTATGACGATTATGCTACCCAAACGCCAAAAGACATAGCACCAAGCATCCAAACAGAGTTGGTAAATTACATGAAGGGTGTAAACAATGGCGACTGTGATAAGGATAAAACCAAGGAAGTAATTATCCGTAAAATTATTCTGAACTTAGACAACGGAGAGGGCTGGGATGATTGGTTTGGTAGCATTGATGATAATAAGGCTAAATACACTTTTGAGATGGCGAGTGGCGATGTCCAGAAAGGCATATTCTCACTTATGGATTTGGAAGACAAGGACATTCTCCGACTTGCTAACCTTAATATTAATGGTGCTTTACCTTCGCTTATCAGCCATATGGAGCGTCAGAAAGAGCTTGACGACGAGCGTAAGAGTACGTTCAACTTCTGCTATCGGATAGGAAAAACTATAGAGGACAGTATACGCAAGAGGTTAGGAAATGAATTGTTGGAGGTACAAACGCGTGAACATGTTGATGATGAATTGAGTGTCGATGACATACAAAATGGTCAGGACATGATTATCAGTTATAATGGCAAGAATGTGTATTATGTTGAAGTGAAGGCTAAATGGAATTTTGACTATGATAATTATGCGCATATGAGCACAAACCAGATAAGAATGGCAGCAAGCAATCCTTATTGCTATGCTCTTTGCTGTGTTGATTTGTCGGATTCAGAAAAGGTCAATATCCCTGCAGATTCTTCAATTGAATACGTTGAAGAGCATGAAAAAGAAATCATTGAGCAAACAAAGGTGCATTTGAATATCGGTGAAGAGTTGCGAAAAATAATAGAACCAGTTCTCAATGCTGAAAAAGATGTGACCGGCAAACGAATTAGACTTAGTGACTACAGAGCTAATATATCAAAAACTGCTTTCACTTCTGGTGTCCATCTTGATTTTTTGATAGAAGATATTTTGAAAAAGTGCAAATAGTTATTTTCCTTAATGCGATAAAAACTTCGTAAATATCCATATTTTTGCTTCCTAAGCAAATTACTTAGGAGTTATGAAGGTAAGATAATCTTAAATCCCAACAAAAGCCACACCCAACCCTCCATTATGGGGCGGTATGGCTTTTAGAATAAAGAATTAAAGAAAAACTTATTTTATCTTGCTATTTTCCCGCACCCGTATCAAACTGTCCTGCAAGGCATTCCACTGTGCTTCGTAACGGTCGGCATGGTCGAGGAGCTGGGTGCGTTCCTTGTCATGTCCCTGTTCCAAGAAGACGGTGCGGAGGAATTGCAGATCGTTGGCACTGGCTCCATGATAGGCGCGAGCGACACGGAAGATGTTACGATAGGCAATGTTCTCCTGCGCTTGATACTGGGCTGTAAATCTCCAACAGATAGCAGAGAAGAGAAACAAGACAAGGGCGATGATGGTGAGTACGCCACGTGATTCCACCCATTGCACCCGGTAGTGCTTGATTATCTCACGGGGCTTGGCTGCCTCGACAAACTTGGTTTGTAGATCTGTAAGCTGTTTGGTAATAGGCTGAAGGGCATTGTTCATGGTTTGAGCCATTTTCTCCCAAAATTGGTGCATGTATTCTTCCTGCTGTTTGCGCTTCTTTGCTTCTTTTGCCGCGGCTTCCTTGTCAGAAGCTACCGCATGGTTACCCGGTTCATTACTTTTGTCGGGTTGTCGATTCTGAACTTGCGCAGCCAACTGCTCCAGCTTTTCCAACTTTTGGCTCAGCAGTGCCAAAGTTTTCTTGGTTTCTTCATGGGCTTGAAAAAACGACCCTTCTGTTAATGTCTTTTCTGACATGATAAAATGATTTTAGTTGATTAAACTTGAATGATTAGATACTATATCCCTTTGAAACTGCTTGTTTCTCCATTTCGGTCATATCCTCCCACCGCTTGCCGTTTCGGTTATCGGCAGGGTTGTGGTTGACGGATGCGTTCATGGCCGTTGGGGGAATGCGCAGCACCGTGCCTGAAGGGAGACGGATGGAAGGCAGGTGCGGTTCCTGCTGGTAGTAAAAGCGAGAGCGGTTGTAGGCGTAGAGGTTGGCTCTTAGGCGTGCCGTAATCTTGGAGAAACTCAGACAGCGGTCGATCTTCGAGCCATTGAAACGGTACTTACCTTTGGTGAAGATGACTCCCTGCACTTCGTTGGTGTTACCCTTAGTCTTGAACTCCACCGTGATGCCTTCCTTTTCGAGGGCTGCAATGAGCTGCTCCCAATGACGGCAATGCTCCAACTCACGTATCAGGATATGATACAACTGATATTTGGTCTTGGCAGGCTCACGTAACCGTTCCTCCTTCACCTGCTCCTTAGCCTTTGCCATATAAAGTCCATGTGCAAGGGTGAGCTCTCGGCAAACCTCCACATTCCGCTTAAAGTCAAACTTATCGGAGATTACTTTGCCCTCATCGTCAATCCGACTAAAGGCAATGTGGCAGTGCGCATAGTTATGGTCGTAGTGTCTGGTCACCATGTAGGACGTATGGATGATACCCATCTTCTCCAGATACTCCTTGGCAATGTCTGCCATGAAAATATCGGTCATGCGATTGCTGTCCTGCAAGGCAAACGAGAGGGAGATATGCCCCACATACTTCTTCACCTCTGGGTGCAGCAAATGATTCACACTCAGGCTTTGTGCCATCGTCTCATGGTTGATAGTGCAGATGCCTTTGGAGGCTATGAGCTTGGCTTGCTTCTCGTCGTTGAGATCGTAATCGACAATGCGTTTGGCATTGTCCCGTTTTGTAATCTTCGCTATCATTTCTTGATGTATTTGATAAGGTTCATTACTTCTGTTGCTGTTATCTCACAATGCGTAGCCAGTGGATCGGTGCCGTGGATATGCGCTTCGTGTGCCAACTGGTTGAGGTTGTTCGCCATTCCGATGAGTTTGCGGATGTAATCCACCTGTTCGATGGTAAAGCGTGGCACGACTTTTCCTTGACTGATGAGCTGGCGCATGAGGTCACTCTGCGAGAGTCCACTCTGTGCGGCAAGGCTCTTCAATCGGTAATACTCTGGTGCCGCTAACCGAGCATGCACTTTGTACTTCAATACTTCGGCCAGCTCCTTCTTTGGGCGACCGCCTTGTTTTATGTTCTTCATTCTTATACTGTTTTAAGAGGTTATTCATTTCCGAAAAGTAGACCAGCGGGATGAACGGCAAGTGGTTTTTGTGGGGCAAAAACATAAACTTGCCGTTATCTCCTTAATCCATTACCAACTCCAAATGCAGCTTGTCAATCAAAGTCTTGATGTTCGTGTTCCTTTTGATGAGATGATCAAGCAGGAATTGCCTTGGCTCCTGTTGCAAGAGATAGTCGGCTATGTCTAATCCCTTTGCCTTGTCCTCCTCGGAGGCTTGCTGCTCCAGAAAGCTATACACACTCACATCAATGCCTTGCGCCATCCACTTTGCCGCCTTTTGTCGCCAGTTGTCAAGCATGCCCAGGTCAGGGAAAAGTATTACCTGTCTACCTCGGAAGATACTCAAATCAGCCTGTGAGAACATGCCATCCTTACCACCTGAGGCAAGCCATACATATTGTGGGAGATAGAACGAGGCGATGATGGCGGTCTTCTCACTCTCCACGATAGCGATAAGCTTATCTGGATTTTCTGCCAGAAGATGCTCACCAATGAAACATTGCCGGATACGTTCCTTGTCTATCTTCATCAGGGTATGCAACCATGTGGGATGATGACAGAACTCATGAAAGCGATGCCCCGTTTCCTTATCATAGTACATGATCTTTCCTTCGTGAACATTCCCGTTGCTATCCACCTGCCAATACACGCATGCACCGTTCCAATGTTTGGAAGTACCCAGATGATAACGATGTGCCAACGCAAGGGCATTCTCCTTTCCGAAGGTCTTAGCGAGATAGAGGAATAGATTGTTCTGCTCATAGCATTTCTCCGACTTGCGCATGAGATCCAAAGGGAAATAGCAAGGTGGATTGACTGGTTGTTCAGGTTTGGGCTGCATCATGGGTTGATAATAGTCTTGCACTCCCGTCCAATCACTCCCTTCCTTCAGTTTCTTCTTTGTCTCAGGATTGTCATGAAAATACTGCTTGGGCGTATAGTGATACCCACATCGGCTCTCATGGTCGCAACGCCCCACATTATCAGGAAAGGTTATCTTCCTTCCGTATCAATGTATCGGGTGAAGCTGCGCCTGTCATGACACTGCGGACACTCATGTCGGGTAGCCGGGCCCTTATATTTCTGTAAGATAAATCGTTGTTGTTCCATATCGCTTCTCCTTCATTTATGTGTGGCACTTTTGTCCTTTGGCACTTCGGATGGGTCAAATCACCGCTTTTTCGTGTAAGAAAGTGCCAAGTGTCATTAGTGCCACGTTGTTTTACTCATCCTTCTTCGTGTAAATGCCCCGTCTGTTCTTCACGAGATAGATACCTACACCATCTTTAAGGAAACGCTTCACCGTCCTGTCTGAGAGGTCGAGCAGCTGGCCAAGTGAGATTGCCTCGCAGTCGTGAAGCTCTTCGGCAGCTTGTCAAAAAACAGTTGGTGTACTTCGTCCACGGGTCTCTTACTGATAAGGTTGTTTACACGCTGGTCCATCATGAGGAAATAATCAGCCAATCTACACGCTGCATGGACGCTTAGTTCGTCTATCTCTTCAGAAGAAGTTTCTCTGCATACCATCCGCATGACATGAAGGATCAGGCAGAAGCGAATGACGTAAGTTTTGAGTTTGCCGCACACGCCCTGCATATAGTCGTCTGCCTCATTCCATTTCTGAGCGATATGTTCTTCCCAATCATAGAGGATATTCTTGGCCTTCTTTGAAAACTCCAGTGAGCGAGGTATGATTTCACCATTGATGTCAAGCGCGTGATCCATGGTGACTACCTGTCGTATGATACGATCCCACTCGTCAATATACACCTGTGGCATGTCGCCATGTTTCCATCGGGGCATTGAGGTGATTTTGGGAAATACTTTGAGAAATCGACTGGTAAAGCCGCTGTTAGCACGCTCTCCTCCAAACATCTTAGGCAACAGTCCAGGCTGTGTACCACCGATGATGGATACATAGGGATGCAGGATGCTGATGTACTCATCATTGCTCTTGCGCTCATACTTCACTTGGTTACCATCGAAGAACTCCAACCAGTAGGCTTCATCGGAACCTTTGCCATAGCGGTTCATGTTGCTCACTAGTGCATTGAGTTCATTGACGAACATCAGAACACCATGCGGATTGTGCGAGAGGATGCCAAAGAGCTGCTCAATGGTGGTGTTGATGACCAGCAGTTCTTGATGGTGAGGTGGTTTAGGCAATTCCAAATGTTGCTGTTCCCGTTTCTGTGTGGTCATGTTGGAAATGCGGTCGTACTCATCCCTGGCTCTGCGATAGGCTTCATCCGATTCCATGTCTAGCTCCTGCAAGGGCTTCTCGACCTGTCGAAATGGTGGTGTCTTACCACAACTGGGTGGACCGATGATCACCATATATATAATAGGTGATAGATGGAACGTAGCGGAAAATCGCACTTCCCACAGATTGCCCATAGCTGTGGCAAACACCGTGAGCATATTGGCACAAAGGAAATCCATGTTGAAGCCTTCGTTCTCTACAAAGGATTCGGCTATCTCTGCTATCTTCTTGGGAAAGGCATCTACAGGAAGGTAGCATCTGGCGCTGTTGGTGATTTGTTCAAAGGAGCCTGTAAAACCCTCTGCTTTTCTGGCTCCATCGCATTTTCTACCGAAGGCGTGTCCTCCTTGGCTGTAGGACATGCCTTGGACGGGGCTGACGAAGTAAGCGATTCCAACAAAGCACTAAAATTGACGGATAGAGATTCAGCCATGTTTACCTCCTTTCTTACTACTCGTGAAAGTCGCCGTCTTGGATCAGTTGTAGAGCAAGGTCGGAATCAACTACAATCTTCCGTCCCACCTGCGTGATGGCAGCGTCAATCTTACCACTACGTTTGATACGACTTGCAGTTGGAATGCTACACCCAAAGATTTGAGCGATGCCAGCTACACCATACACATAGCGCGGCTGGGGTTGACTGTCAAATGAGCTGCGCTTGTTGTCAATAATCTCTTTAATGAGCGTGGCAAGTTCTCCTCCGTCCATCATGCAGACGGGCTTGCTAAGCAACTGGTCTGCCATACGATTTTTACTATCCATAATTGTACTTTTTAGATTGTGAATACTTCATTTTGCGTCACGACACTTGATGAACAATGAGTGTCATTGATGCTCGGTTCATCGTCGTGATGACCGCTGCAAAATTGGGGAAAAAGGAGTGGAGAGCAAAAAATAAAGTGTCGGATTAAATCGAAGTCCAATTTAATCCGACACTTTCGGGGTGTTTTCTTAACTATTTGCTAGGAGTTGACCTGCTTGAACAAGTTGTAATAATGATTATAAGCAGCTTCTAACTTGTTTCTTTGACGCTTATTGATTTCCTTAAAGCCAAAGCGCAGGAGGATTCCAAACAAATCTCTTGGGCAATCTGCTTCACCAATATTTGCATCAGGGAATTCTGCCTGCAAAGCACGATGAAATGGGGTATATTTGCACGACTTCGATATACAATCAACTTTCATTAACGCATAAAGTACACAGCCCAATTCGGTATCGCTTTTGCGATGAGAGACCCTATCCTCAATCAGTTCCAACAAGGCTTGCTTATTGCCAATCAAGAGTTCTCCCAAATCATAGTTTTCAATATTCCGTCCATGGTTCGCGCTGGGTATTCTAGCAAGAGTTCCTTTGATGGCATTGCGTATATCTGTGTCATGATAGTTCGGAAGTTCCTTTTTCCAGTTTGTCTTAGGGGTGATATTCTGTTCTATGCTTACACGGACTACATTAGAGAACATGATTTGGGTAACAGGAATCGCATATTCGCCAAATACCTGTTTGTTTAGCTTTTCGCTGAGCAGTCGAGAGAGTTCCGTGTCTCCATTTTCATTGAGCATCCAATGATACATATAGAATGTCTGCCCTTGTCCCAAGGTCATGCTTTGTTTTATGTTTTCAAGGATTTGATTTTGAAATTCTTGTCGATAAGTGTTCGAACGAAACCATTTTATGACGTACCAGATAAATTTCAAGAAATTTCCTTTTTCAATGCAATGCGAAAGTTCCTTAGGAATACAACTCTTCAACAATTCAAAATTGCGTGTACAGTTCTGCAAGAACCCATCAGGCTCTTGGTATAGGCAAGCTTTCCATTGGTCGTACCCTTGAGGGTCCTGCAAATATGCTTCACGCAATTTCTTCTTAAACTCACTCAGTCGCTTTTTGCCCATAGTCTTCACAGTCTATAGATTTATTGTAATTCACTACTCATTCTCTTTTCCCTTCCATCTTATCTATGAAAGTCTCATAGACAAGTGGGTAGGCATCATTTGCATTGAAGGTTATGCCTGGACGCAAAAGCGATTGCATATCACCAGTAAACTCAGCGTCCTGCATTTTCTCCTGCATATTGTTGACAAACTGCTTGTATGAAGGAGCCTTTCCAACCACAAATTCCATGTATTTCTTGTAGCATTGCATGACTTTTTCAACATCTACCTCCCTACGTTGCAGGGCAATATAAAGGTCAAAGAGGTCACGGCCTTTCTTGCGTTGATATAGTGCACGGAGCTTTGTGCCCAACAGTTCCTCAAAATGATAGGTCGTAATATTGGCTTCCCCAGTGAACCATGAGTTTTCCACTCTGAATGGGAACTTTGTCAAACCAAGAACATTGAAATGCTCGAAGCAGTTGATTTCTACCTTTAAGCGTATCTGTATCGTCGGCGGTATTTCCGATTCTATACGGAATAACATCGTGTTGTTATACCGTTTCTGTTTGGTAACTCTGTCTGGTAGCCAGTCCAGAACTTCTCCAAGACGATACATGATGGACTTGATAGGTCCGGGATTGATCTGAACCAAGTCTATGTCCTCGCTATATCGTGGCTGGGGTGACAAATATAGCTTATGCAATGCCGTACCACCTCGAAATGCCAGCTGCGATGCCAAGAACTCATCGCTAAAGATGGAAACTAAAGCACGACAAATAATAAGGTCTTGCTCTATCTGGGCATTGTCTATCCACGGAGCATGTTCGCTCCACTGTTGTATAGCTGTTCTGTTAATCATATATCGTCAGTTTCTATTTGTACGTTAATGTTTATCTTCCATCGACTGTCCCTGTTTGACGGATTATCTGCTGCCGATGTACTTAATGGGAGATAATTCAGATAACCTGTTGTCGAGCGCAGTTGTTCGTACAGGTCGTCAGCCAAAGCCTTCTCTTCTATAATATTTTCAAGTAAATAACCAAGTCGCTGCCACACGACCTTCTTAACATAGGGAACAAGTGGGGCGAATTGTCTTCTGATGTCAATCTGTTCCGATAGTTCTTCAAGTATCGTTGCGACGCGAGACAATCCTCCGACATGTTGTTGGTATTGTACGAGGTCAGCAGCCGTCAAGAGGGCGTTGGAGATTTGGATGGTTCCCGTCTCTGTGTTCTTTGTAATTAGACTATCTTCTGGCAGTTTATCTCTATAGAACCAGTCAATGGTCACGTTACGAGCAGAAACAATCCTGCGTTTTGGGAACATAGTCATTATTGAGAACTGCTGGGGGCGTTGATGGGCAGCGCCAAGCAGCTCAGCAGCACTAAGCATACAAACATAGTAGGGCTTGCCAAGGCCTGTCATCAACTGGTCTATATAATAAGTAGCGGGAATGGATCCTCGCAAAATATATTGAGTGGGTACAATGACATAAAAGCCTTGATATACATTGGCTATCGTATTGTTTGCACAAAGTCTGGAGAGTTCGTTGTAAAGAATCTGTTCAGAAGAATATATACCTGCCGCCCTCACATCGTCTATCGAGAACGTGGGGAATCCATGAATGGCTCTATCTTCTATCCACTTTTGCAATGTCATGTCGGGTAGTTTTGGTGCAAATATAATAAAAATATTATTAGTATTGCACCAAAATTACCCAAATCTTGTTTCACCATGTGATTTTTAAGGAATAGTTCCACAGTATATACCCACCAATAGGATTAACATTCAAAAGCGACTAAAGGTTATTGTCCCATCATCTTCTTCAATAGCTCTTTCATCTGTTCGGGCGAAAGACTATCAATATCGATGGGATTCTCCTTCGGTTCCTCCACTTTGAGCAACTTGGCATTGTTGCGAAAACGTATCTCCAATGGGTATTGGTCTTGGTAGCCCGCTGTGATGTCATTACCAATGGAATGCCCCATACTCTCAGAAATATATTGCTCTTCTACTCCTGCCAGCTTCAGATTGGTAGCAAAGGAATGGCGTGCCCATGTACCAGAGGGAAGTTTATCCCAATGTAGCACTTCCTGACAGATCCTATTCAATCGGTCTTTGATGTTCGAGTTCTCCTGCACGGTGAGCTTTCTGCGGATGGTTTCATCCTCAATGCCATGAAATAGCTGCGGAAAGACATAGGAATCTTTCTTGGGCTTAGCGGCTATCTCTTCAAGGATAACCTGTAATGGCTGAATGATAGGTACAATCACCTGAGACATGCTGTTACTCCGGGCCGATGTTTTCTTGCGAAGGAATTCAAAAGCCTTTCCACCCTCGGCAAAATAGACATTGTTGTATTGCAGTCGTCCAGCGTCAGCCAGGTTGAATCCATTGCACAAGTATTGTGCTAAGAATAGCCCAAGTGAATCATGGGCACGCTGCTTGTATGCCTTATCCCAGTTGTCAGGATAACGCTTCTCTATGAACACCTGATACAATTCGGTCATTTCATCAACATTGAGATAAGACTGCTGTCGTCTCTTCCCTCTCGGAATGGAGATAAGCGACTTATCCTTATTCGAGAAAGGATAGCGATCCTCGGGCAGGTACCTTGCCGGATGCACTCATTCCATACCACACGGCATGTGCGAAGATACATACCTCGTGTAGCATCAGCTATCTTGCCAATGAGTTTTCCGTCTTGCATCACACCCTCTTTCATGCCTTGATTCCATTTTTCAATCACACTTCTATCCACCATGAAACCTTTTATCTGCCCCACAATCTTGTTGAACGAGTTGAGAGCCCACTGGTAGTTCTCAGCCGTTCCCACACGATCCTGCTTTTTGAGTGAAGCAATCAGCCCTTCCCAAATGCCAACAAACGATAGATCGTGATAAGCTGTTGTACTGGCTCCTGATATACTGAGCTTGATGAGGTCAAGCGTTAGTGTCTGCGTCTTGCTAATTCGCACTATCTTTTCCCGGTAGCCATCTAGTATCTTTTCCCAAGCTTTCTTGACGGACATTAGCTGGCTACGAGCACTTGCTACGCTACACACCTCGTTAAAGTATTTCTCTGTTTGATATGGTATCTCCGGCACATTGTAATAGTACCGTTTCCGTTCTATTGTGAAGCACACTGACACAGGATACTCATCCGTCTTTTTGTTGGTGCGCTTATCCTGTACCAACTTGATGGAGCAGTACCCTACACGGTTGCAATTAATAGATGTTTTCAAGACCTTCATAACTCGAATCTGTTAGACGAAAGCCCTAATTCTGCGAACACTTTGCGAACACCATGCGAACACCATTGGTGTTTAAATGCCAAATCATGGGCTATCACGATTTTGGAGCAAAGTTAGTAATTTGCTGAATATAAAGCAAATAGAGTGGCTTAAATAAAATTATAAAAAATCACAAAATCTCACTTTAACAGACTCATAATCTGGAGGTCCCAGGTTCAAGCCCTGGCTGGTCCACAAATGAAAATCAAGCACTTACGAATTTTATCGCAAGTGCTTTTTCTTTTGTTGGTGATCTTCAAGTGACCTTTTTAAAAGAAAACTCTTCATCCGTGACCTTTTAAATTTTGGAAAATGATATATGAATGACAGAGATTTCATGACGAAGTTTTTCCGTTATTACGACGAAATAACGCTCGTATTATTTGTACATAAATAACTTGGGCTTACGGACTATTGTATATGAGTTGTCAAGAGATGATCCGTTTGAGAAAATAATCCCGTCCCTATTTTCTGTGCCGTAGTTTTCATGAGCATGACCAAACAGATGATAGCGTGGTTTGATTTCCAACACTTTATTGCGAAGAGACACGTTGCCCCAATGAGTATTGCTGCTTTCGTCAAGTATCATTGCTGGCGGTTCGTGGGTAACAAGTACATCCACATTATAAGGTATCAGGCTTTCGGGATGATTGTAGCCTAATCCGAAGAATTTTATACCCCCAATTTCACACCCTCTGTCTTGGAGGAAGTGAACGCTGTCAGGTAGACCTTCTATATCGTCTGCTTCCCATAAACAGAGATCATGGTTGCCGGTAACAAATATCTTATGAGGGTAAGGCAGTTCTATGAACCAGTTAAGGAATTCAAGTACCTCGTCTTCGGTTCCCATATCAGTAAAATCACCACAATGCACAATGACATCAGCACCTGGTAGGTTTATCAGTTGTTGGTGTCGGTTGTGGGTATCTGAGATTTGAAGGATTTTCATTTAAGGGA
>NZ_BAJQ01000051.1 GCF_000613785.1 Segatella oulorum JCM 14966
TCCATTACGCCTATATTCAGAGTTATGTTTTACACCGTCTTTGTATACAAAAACGGCTTGATTATATGCACGAAAAAGGGCATGCAAAAAGTTTATAAAAAACTTCTTGCACACCCTTTGTTTATAAGTGATTATGTTGTATATTACGCGCGCGTCGCGCGTACCTTTATATTGGTCTCGCTCCTGTGTGTGTGTGTGTGTGTGTGTGTGTGTGTGTGTGTGTGTTACACTTTTATTTGGATTGACCAAATAAAAAGGCATAAAAAAACAGGCAGAAGAAAAATTCTTTTGCGCTGCGAAAGTTGCCTTATGGTGTAAACTACTCATCACTTAACGTTTTATTTTGTTGGCCGCAAAGTTAAATGTTTTTAGCGAAATGGCGAAATATTTTCGAAAAGAATTGTGTCAAGATGGAATAAATCTTGAAGTTGCAGATAGGGTCTTGACATATCATAACGGAGGGGCGGGAGGTCTTTTTTTGTCGCGAGGGGGGCTGTAATCGAAAAAAAATAAGTAAGTTTGCACCGAAAATTAAAAACGAGAAAAGCATGCAAGAGAGCGATTCGATAGTGATTATCCCCACCTATAATGAAAAGGAGAATATCGAGAAAATCATTCGGGCGGTGTTTGGGTTGGACAAGTGTTTCCACATCTTAGTCATCGACGATGGCAGTCCCGACGGCACGGCGGCGATTGTGCGCGGGCTCATGCAAACGGCGTTCGAGGGACGGTTGTTTATCATCGAGCGCGCCGGGAAACTGGGTTTGGGCACCGCTTATATCGCGGGGTTCAAATGGGCGCTGGAGCAGGGCTACGACTATGTTTTCGAGATGGACGCCGACTTTAGCCACGACCCCAACGATTTGCCGCGGCTTTATGCGGCTACCCACGACGAGGGCTACGACATGGCCATCGGTTCGCGCTATGTGAGCGGTGTCAATGTGGTGAACTGGCCTATGGGGCGCGTGCTCATGAGCTATTTTGCATCGAAATATGTGCGCTTGGTCACGGGCTTCTCGGTGCACGACACCACGGCCGGCTTTGTGTGCTATCGTCGGCGCGTGTTAGAAACGATTCCTTTGGACGAGGTGCGTTTCAAGGGCTATGGTTTTCAGATCGAGATGAAGTATACCGCTTATAAGATAGGCTTCAAAATCAAAGAAGTTCCTGTGGTGTTTGTCAATCGCCGCGAGGGCGTGAGCAAAATGAGCGGCAGCATCTTTGGCGAGGCTTTCTTTGGTGTGATGCAACTGCGCTTGGACGGCTGGTTGCGCAAATATCCCACGCCGAAAGCTTAATTTTTTTCCTACGACTTCACTGCTGCGACGCCGATAGCACATGGTGGCGCAGCCGTTTAAATCAACAATTTTGGACATACAATCTCTGCAACAACGCTATGCCAAGTCGGCTCAGGTGGGCGCGCTGGCCCAACTGCTGCGCACTTCGACGTGTGGAACTGTTTATGCCGACGGACTTGTGGGCTCGTCGGCGCCGTTGGTTTTTGCCGCATTGGCCGAAAGCGTGCCTTCGACTTTTGTCTTTATTTTGCAAGACGAGGACGAGGCAGGCTATTTCTATCACGATTTGCAGCAAATCAAAGGCGATGGCGAGGTGTTTTTCTTTCCGTCGAGTTTCAAGCGTGCCGTGAAATATGGGCAGCGCGACAGTGCCAACGAAATTTTGCGCACCGAGGTGCTCACGCGGCTCTCAACCCATGCCGACGCTGCTGCGCCGCTGCTCGTGGTGAGCTATCCCGAGGCGCTGGCCGAGTGGGTGGTGGGCAAACAGCAGTTGAATGAGCGCCGCCTGTCGCTGAAGGTGGGGCAAGCAATCGATTTGACCGAGGTGGTGCATGCGTTGCGCGAGTTGGGCTTCACCGAAACCGATTACGTCTATGAACCCGGCCAATTTGCCGTGCGTGGCAGCTTGCTCGATGTCTTCTCTTTCAGTTGCGAAGACCCTTTTCGCGTGGATTTCTTTGGAAAGGAGGTTGATTCCATCCGCACGTTCGAAATCCAGGATCAGCTTTCGAAAACCAAATGCAACGCCGTGGAAATCGTCCCCGAGTTGACTACGTTGGCGGCTCATCGCGTTTCGTTTTTCAAATTCCTGCCCGAGAACAGTGTCTTGGTGACCAAAGATTTTGCTTTCGTGAGCGAAACGGTGGGGAAAATCTATGAAGAAGGCTTTTCCAAGCAGGCGCTCACCGAAAAGTTGGCGGGTGCCACCGAGATGGAACAGCAAGAAATCAGGCAGACGTTCAGCAAAACCCAAGCGCTGGTGCCGCCCACAGAGTTTGTTGCTGATGCGGCGCCTTTCCGACGCATTGAAATCGGGACGTTGCCCAAAACGTCGCGAAATCGTGCAGAGGGTGGGGAAGAGGCGTTTAGCGTGGTGGCGTTTCACATCACGCCTCAACCACTTTTCCATAAGAATTTCGATTTGCTGGTGACCACCTTCGACGATTATTTGCGTCATGGCTACATGCTCTACATCCTGGCCGACAGCGAAAAGCAGACGCAACGCCTGCGTGACATCTTTGCCGATATGGATAGCGCGGCCGCCAAAAACATTCGCTTCGAGGCGGTGAACAAAACGCTTCACGAAGGGTTTACCGACGATGCGCTCAAGCTGTGTTGCTTCACCGACCATCAAATTTTTGACCGTTTCCACAAATACAACCTCAAGAGCGACGGTGCGCGCGCCGGAAAAATGGCGCTCACCATGAAAGAACTGCAAGAGATGGAGCCCGGCGACTTCATTGTTCATGTGGATTTTGGTATCGGCAAATTCGGCGGTTTGGTGCGCGTGCCCACCGGCAACAGCTATCAAGAGATGATACGCATCATCTATCAAAACAACGACAAGGTGGATGTGAGTATCCATTCGCTCTATAAAATCAGCAAATACCGGCGTGCCGACACGGGCGAACCACCACGTTTGAGCACACTCGGAACAGGTGCGTGGGAGCGACTGAAGGAAAAAACCAAGAAGCGCATCAAGGATATTGCCCGCGATTTGATAAAGCTCTATGCCAAGCGCCGACAGGAAAAGGGTTTTGCCTTTGCCAAAGACAGTTATTTGCAGCACGAGTTGGAGGCGAGCTTCCTCTACGAAGACACGCCCGACCAAAGCAAGGCCACGCAAGAGGTGAAGGCCGATATGGAGCGTGCTCGCCCCATGGATCGCTTGGTTTGCGGCGATGTGGGCTTCGGAAAAACCGAGGTGGCCGTGCGTGCCGCCTTTAAAGCGGCTTGCGATGGCAAGCAGGTGGCCGTGCTGGTGCCAACGACGGTGCTGGCCTATCAGCATTTCCAAACCTTTAGCCATCGGTTGAAGCCTATGCCGGTGCGCGTCGATTATCTCTCACGTGCGCGCTCGGCCAAACAAACCCATGCTGTGCTGGCCGATTTAGCCGACGGCAAAATAGATATTCTCATCGGCACACACAAGCTCATCGGCAAGCAAGTGAAGTGGCACGACTTGGGTTTACTCATCATCGACGAGGAACAAAAGTTTGGTGTCTCCACCAAAGAAAAATTGCGGAAGCTCAAAACCAACGTCGACACGCTCACCATGTCGGCCACGCCCATACCGCGCACGTTGCAGTTCTCGCTGATGGGAGCGCGCGACATGAGCATTATCCGCACGCCGCCGCCCAACCGTTATCCCATCCATACCGAGCTTTCCACCTTTGGGCATGAGGTGATAGCTGACGCCATTAATTTCGAAATGAGCCGCAACGGACAGGTTTATTTTGTGCACGATCGCATCAATGGCTTGCAAGAGATAGCTAACCTCATCAAGAAATATGTGCCCGATTGCCGCATTGCCATCGGTCACGGGCAGATGAAGCCCGATGAGCTGGAAGAAATCATCATGGGATTCATGAACTACGATTACGACGTGCTCCTCTCGACCACCATTGTTGAAAACGGCATCGACATCAGCAATGCCAACACCATTATCATTAATGATGCACATCGGTTTGGTTTGAGCGACCTTCACCAGATGCGCGGACGCGTAGGACGCAGCAACAAAAAGGCGTTCTGCTATCTGTTGGCACCGCCAAAGAGTGTGCTTACGCCCGAAGCGCGCCGCCGATTGGAGGCTTTGGAGAACTTTTCCGAGCTGGGGAGTGGTTTTCATTTGGCCATGCAAGACTTGGATATCCGCGGCGCAGGCAATTTGCTGGGTGCCGAGCAAAGCGGTTTTATGGAGGATTTGGGCTACGAAACCTATCAGAAAATTCTCTCGCAGGCCGTTACAGAACTCAAAAACGAGGAGTTTGGCGAGATTTATCGCAACCAAATGGCCGAAGGTGCAGCCGTCAGCGGTGAAGAGTTTGTGGACGATTGTGCCATAGAGAGCGACCTCGAGATGTATTTCCCCGACAACTATGTGCCCGGCAGCAGCGAGCGCATGTTGCTCTATCGCGAATTAGACAACATCGAAACCGACGACGACCTCCATGCTTATCGTCAACGGCTTGTCGACCGTTTTGGTCCTGTGCCCCATGAGGGTGAGGAACTGATGCAGGTGGTTTTGCTGCGCCGATTGGGCAAACTGTTAGGCTGCGAGAAAATCATCTTGCGACAGGGCTGATGACGTTGCAGTTTGTTTCCAATCCCAACAGCGCCTATTACCAAAGCAAGGCTTTCGAGGGTGTCATTCATTACGTGGGCAACCATGCCCGCCAATGCGAATTCAAGCAAATGGGCAATCGCCGTCTGCTCAAAGTGTCGGCCATAGCAACGGTTGAAGCGGCTGTCGAAGTGTTGCGCCAGCTGCAAGCAACATCGTCTGCAAGCAATCCTTGATCATCATCATCGCCCAACCTCTTGGGCGGATTGTCTTTCTCAGAAAAGGTTGTTCGTGCCTCCCCGAACGTTTGTTTTCCTCAAAAATAGTTGTTCGTGCCTCCCCGAACACCTGTTTTCCTCAAAAATAGTTGTTCGTGCCTCCCCGAACACCTGTTTTTCTCAAAAATAGTTGTTCGTGCACCCCCGAACGTTTGTTTTCCTCAAAACCGGTTGTTCGTGCACCCCCGAACGTTTGTTTTTCTCAAAAGTGGTTGTTCCGCACCTGCCGAACGCTTGTTTTCCTCAAAACCGGTTGTTCGTTCACCCCCGAACGCTTGTTTTTCTCAAAAACGGTTGTTCCGCACCTGCTGAACGCTTGTTTTTCTCAAAAACGGTTGTTCCGCACCTGCTGAACGCTTGTTTTCCTCAAAAGTGGTTGTTCCAACCCCTTGGAACGGCCGTTTGGGCTGCTTTAAAACTAAAAGAGCATGTCCCAACGGGCATGCTCTCTCGGTATCTGTTATCAAAGAATGTGTGCTATTGTTTATTCGTTAACGAGCTTCATCCCTTCTTCTACGGCTTGCATGTTGAGGGGGATGAGGCCGTGATGGCGCTCGGGGAGCGTCTTGTAGAGCGCTTTTTGTAGCCCGTCGGTGCTCACAATGGGGCACACTTTGAGCAATGCGCCGAGCACAATCATGTTAAACACTTTGGCATTCTTCATTTCTGCCGCCTTGTCCATCGCGTCAACACGATAAATGCGTATGTCGTCGCGTTGGGGCGGATTGACAATTCCAAAGCCATCGTAGATGAGTATGCCGCCAGGTTTGAGCTTGGGCATGAACTTGTCTAACGAGGGTTGGTTGAGCACAATGGCTACATCATATTTACTGAGGATGGGCGAGGAGATGCGCTCGTCGCTCACAATGACGGTGACATTGGCTGTTCCGCCGCGCTGTTCTGGGCCATAAGCAGGCATCCAGGTCACTTCTTTATTTTCGAGCAGACCCGAATAGGCTAAGATTTTGCCCATAGAGAGCACGCCCTGTCCGCCGAAGCCTGCGATGATAATTTCTGTTTTCATAAACCAAGTTGTTGTTAACCTTGCGTAGTATCCTTGAGGTCGCCCTTGGGATACTGTTTAAACATGTTTTCTTGCATCCATTTGTTGGCATCTACGGGCGACATTTTCCAACCGCTGTTGCAGGTGGACACAATCTCAACCAAGCTCGAACCTAAGCCTTTCATCGATGCTTCAAACGCTTTTCGAATGGCTTTCTTAGCCTTTTGAATAGCTCCCACGGTTTCAACGCTTTGGCGCGTCACGTAGCAAGTCCCGTCTAATCGTGAAGCTAAATCGGTGAGGTTGAGTGGATAGCCATGCAAATCGGGCTCGCGCCCGTAGGGGCATGTTGCGGTCTTTTGACCTAACAGTGTTGTCGGAGCCATCTGCCCACCCGTCATACCATAAATGGCATTGTTGATGAAAATGATGGCGATGTGTTCGCCACGGTTGAGGGCATGAATAGCTTCTGCCGTTCCGATGCAGGCCAAGTCGCCATCGCCTTGATAGGTGAACACCAAGCGATCGGGCCACAAACGTTTCACACCTGTTGCCAAAGCTGGCGCGCGACCATGAGGCGCTTCTTGCCAATCAATGTCGATATAGCGGTAGGCAAAGACGGCACAGCCCACGGGACTGATGCCCACAGCCTTGTCTTCCATGCCCATCTCGGCAATCACCTCGGCCACTAATTTGTGCACCACGCCATGCGAACAGCCTGCACAATAGTGCATGGCCGTGTCGTTCATGAGGGCCGGCTTCTCGTAAACTAAGTTCTCGGGTGAAATAATATCGTTATTCATTGCTCATCAGTTTTGTTTGAATTGCGTGTACAATCTCTTCGGGGTCGGGCACAATTCCTCCCAATCGACCGAAGTGTTCCACAGGAACGCTATTTCCCAAGGCAATCTTTACGTCTTGAATCATCTGTCCGGCATTGATTTCTGCAACTAAAATGCCACGTTTTCCCTTCGCGGTCTTTTGCAGTTCTTTCTCGGGGAATGGCCAAAGCGTAATCGGACGGAATAGGCCTACTTTAATACCTTGCTTGCGCGCTGTCTCCATGCTCTTCTCGGCGATGCGCGAAGCACTGCCAAAGGCCACGATGATGTAGTCTGCATCATCGCAGTTTGTCATCTCGCAGCGTGTTTCCGTGTCGCGGATTTGCTGGTATTTGGCTTGCAAATGCAAATTCTTTTGCTCCATCACCTCGGGCATCAGCTCCAACGATGTGATGATGTTGGGTTGGCGGTCGTGTGTCCTTCCCGTTGAAGCCCAGGGACATTCTTTCAAGATTTCTTCCTCAGTGCGGCGGGGTTTCATCGGCGGCAGCACCACCTTCTCCATCATCTGACCAATCACACCATCACTCAAAATCATTGCAGGATTGCGATATTTGAACGCTAAGGTGAAGGCCAAATCAACAAAGTCGGCCATCTCTTGCACCGATGCAGGAGCTAAAACAATGACGTTGTAGTCGCCATTTCCACCGCCACGCGTAGCCTGATTATAGTCGCTTTGGCTGGGTTGGATGGTTCCTAAGCCCGGACCTCCACGCTGCACATTGACAATCACGCCGGGGAGTTCGGCTCCGGCCATGTAAGAAATGCCTTCTTGCATGAGTGCAACGCCTGGACTTGAACTCGATGTGAGCACACGTTTGCCGGCTCCGGCACCGCCATAAAGCATGTTAATCGATGCCACTTCGCTCTCGGCTTGCAGCACCACCATGCCCGTTGTCTCCCAAGGCTTAAGCAAAGCCAAGGTTTCGATAATCTCACTCTGTGGAGTTATGGGATAACCAAAATAGCCATCGGCGCCGCAACGGATAGCCGCGTGGGCAATGGCCTCGTTCCCTTTCATTAATTTTACTTCTTGATCTTCCATAGATTTTTCTCCTTTCAATCAATTTTCTTTCGATAAACCGTAATGCAGCCGTCAGGGCAAACGACGCCGCAAGCCGCACAACCGATGCAATCATCGGGGCGGATGGCTTCTACATACGGATAGCCATGAACATTGACTTTCTTTCCTGCCAATTCAATTACAGCCTTGGGGCAGGCCACAACGCACAGCGAGCAACCTTTACACCGGTCTGTATTGACAACAATGGCACCAACGATTTTTCCCATAATGTGTTTATAACTATGTGTTGTTAACGTGGATGGCGAGCTTCAAGGATTATAAATGTCTTTGCAATAAAAAGCATAAATGTCACGTAACATCTTGTATGCCTCTGCTGCCGGACTCTCGGGGTCAAGTGCCATGGCTTCTAAATAAGCTTCCATGGCTTGCTTGTAGTTTCCCTCTCGGCGAAGCTGATTGCCCCGCTCATAAAATTCTTCGGCTGTCATCTTTACCTAATGTCTTTGTTGGCGACAAAAATACAAGTAGAAAAGATGTATAGAAGAATGTGAGGACTGATTTTAAACTATATTAAAGTTGTTTTGCTAAAAAGTGCGCACACACTACTTTGAGTGTGCAAAAAAGGAACTAAAGTTATCCCAATCACCATTAAAGGATTTGATTTTGTCATAAAGCAGATGGGCACCTTGCTCAAGAAGTGCCGCGTCGGGCAAAGGCCCGCTATTGATAGCCACAGTAAAAATGTGTGCATTTACTCCGGCTTTCACGCCCAAAGGGGCATTCTCCACCACGATACCTTCAAAGGGTTTCAAGCCTCCTGCCTTCTCAAGACCTTTTAAATAAGGGTCGGCAAAGGGCTTGCCACGCACTACGTCATAGGCAGTGGTGATATGTTTCTCGTCTAAAAAATGACTGAAGTCGTGCAATAAGCGCTGAATAAGTGGGTGCTGTCCACTGCCCGTCACGACATTTACGGATAGGCCGGCTTGCCTAATTTTCTCCATCAAGGGGATGACGCCGTCAAAGATAGGCGCTTCGGGCATTTCGTGAAAGATGCGACTCTTTTCGTCGTACATACGTTGTGCCTCCCCTAAGGTGATGTTACGCCCCTGTTGTTCTTTCACAAATTGTCGAATGGTATCCACCCCTCGTGCGCCTTCTGTGGCATAAGCGTCGGCTGTGGTGAAATGAATACCAAACTTTTTCATGCTTTCTTGCCATGCAACAGCATGATTGGGCATGCTGTCATAGAGCACTCCATCCATATCGAAAAGCACGGCTTTAGGGCTGAAAGTCCCAAAGCCGTTGCTCGAAAGATATTGTTTTATTTGCGTCTCAATCATGCTAAGCGCTCACGAATAGCTTTGCTCTCGGCCTCATAGCCTGGCTTGTTGAGCAGCGCAAACATATTCTTTTTATAGGCTTCCACGCCGGGTTGGTTGAAAGGATTAACTCCGAGCAGGTTGCCACTGATGCCACAAGCTATCTCGAAGAAATAAATCAACTGGCCGATGTAGAAGGCATTGAGTTGTGGAATGCTTACCTTGATGTTGGGAACGCCGCCATCAATATGTGCCAACTGGGTGCCCAATTCGGCCATCTTGTTCACATCGTCCACGCGTTTGCCTTCGAGGAAGTTCAATCCATCGAGATTTTCATCGTCGTGGGGGAACAACAAGGTCTTTTCGGGGCGCTCAATGCTAATCACTGTTTCGAAAATCGAGCGCTCACCCTCTTGAATCCATTGTCCCATGGAGTGCAAATCGGTTGTGAAATCGCATGCTGCGGGGAAAATGCCCTTGCCCTCTTTACCTTCACTCTCGCCATAGAGCTGTTTCCACCACTCGGCAAAGAAATGAAGTTTGGGCTGGAAGTTCACCACAATCTCAATCTTCTTGCCGGTTTCCTCATAGAGTGCATTGCGCACAGCCGCATATTGTGCGGCAGGATTTTCAGCAAACGGAACATCGGCTGCGCAAGCCTTTTCCATCGCCTGTGCGCCCTTTACCAATTCTTTCACGTCGAAACCTGCGCAGGCAATGGGCAACAAGCCTACCGGTGTCAGCACTGAGAAGCGACCGCCCACATTGTCGGGAATAACAAAACTCTTGTAGCCTTCTTTGTCGGCGCAAATGCGTGCAGCACCTTTCTTGGCGTCGGTCACCACCACAATCACATCTTTGGCTTCTGCTTTGCCACGTTGTGCTTCGCATTGTTTCTTCAACAAGCGGAACGTGAGCGCCGTTTCGGTGGTGGTTCCCGATTTGCTGATGTTGATAACACCAAACTTCTTGCCTTTCAGATATTCGGTGAGTTCAAACAGATAGTCTTCGCCAATGTTGTTACCTGCAAAGAGGATGGTGGGGTTTCTCTTGTCGTTCACCAACCAGGCGAAGCTGTTACCGAGCGCTTCGATTACTGCACGCGCGCCCAAATAAGAGCCGCCGATGCCTGCAACAACAATCACTTCGCATTTGCTGCGCAGCGTGTCGGCAACGGTTTGAATGTCGTTTAAGAAAGCATCGGTGATGCTTGATGGCAAATGCAGCCATCCTAAGAAGTCGTTACCCGGGCAAGTGCCATTTTCAAGCGACGCTTGCGCTGCTTTCACTTTACTTTCATACGCGGCCACAGCGTTTGCCTTTAAAAACTGCTCGGCCTTTGTAATGTCTAAGCTAATATTCTTCATTATTTTTAATGATTGCGACGCCAACGAGAGCGTCATGTTTTATCTGAAATTTTTTGTGAGCAATTGAATTTCGGTCTTCACTTCAGCCCGTTTGTAGAGAATGCGATAAACGGTTTCGAGAATCGGCATGTCCATTTGCAGCGTTTTGTTGATTTCGTGCATACATTTCGTGCCATAATAGCCCTCGGCAATCATTTCCATCTCGATTTGCGCACTTTTCACCGAATAGCCGCGACCAATCATTTTGCCAAAGGTGCGGTTGCGGCTGAATTTGCTGTAGGCTGTCACGAGCAAATCGCCCAAATAGGCGCTGTCGTCGATGCACCGCGTCGTGGCATTCACCGCTTCGAGAAAACGTTTCATTTCCTGTATGGCGTTGGAGAGAAACACCGCTTGGAAGTTGTCACCATATTTCAACCCGTTGCAAATGCCGGCAGCGATGGCATAAACATTTTTCAGCACGGCGGCATATTCAATGCCGATGATGTCGGTGGAGCATTTCGTCTTGATGAAATCGTTTGCCAAAATCTCGGCCACGACCCGGGCTTTTTCTACGTCGGTGCAGCCGATGGTGAGATAGGACAAGCGCTCCAAGGCCACTTCTTCGGCATGCGAGGGACCGCCGATGCACGTGATGTTGTCGTAAGGCACCTGCCACACCTGATGAAAATATTCCGAAACAATCATGTTTTCATCGGGCACAATCCCCTTGATGGCCGTCACGATGAGTTTATCGCGCAGAGGCACCGTCAACTTCTGGAGATGCTGTTTCAAATAGGGCGATGGCGTGACGAAGATAAGCGTGTCATATTGCGCCACAATGTCATTGAGATTGCTCGAGAAAGTAATCTCCTTTACATTGAAATGTGCGGTCGTTAGGTAGTCGGGGTTGTGGCCTAAACGCTTGAAAGCCTCAATGCGCTCGTCATGACGCATATACCAACCGATGTGATGCGTATGCTGCACCACCAATTTGGCAATGGCTGTGGCCCACGAGCCGCTACCAATAATGGCTATGTTTCCGCAACTATCCATTTGCACCGTCAATCCACTTCTGAATATCTTCTAACGCCGGCTTGTCGTAGCCCAATTTATATTTCTTGTTAATCTCCAGCAATTTTTGTTGCAGGCCTTGCGCCTTTTCGTCCTTCAAATCGCTGATGAGGTTGAAACCTGCTTTGCGCAACACGTAGACCCAATCTTCGGCTACGCCCAAGGCCGCCCATTCCTTCACGCTGCTTTGCGGCAGTTTGGCTTCGGGTTTCATTTGTGGGAAGAGCAACACTTCTTGGATAAACTCCTTGCCCGTCATGAGCATGCAAAGGCGATCGATACCGATGCCGATGCCCGATGTGGGTGGCATGCCATATTGCAAGGCGCGCAAAAAGTCCTGATCGATAATCATAGCCTCGTCGTCGCCTTTGTCGGCCAATTTCATTTGCTCTTTAAAACGTTCCTCTTGATCGATGGGGTCGTTGAGTTCGGAGTAGGCATTGGCCAGCTCCTTGCCGTTCACCATGAGTTCGAAACGCTCGGTGAGGCCGGGTTTCGAGCGGTGCATCTTCGTGAGTGGGCTCATCTCCACGGGATAATCGGTGATGAAGGTGGGTTGGATGAAGGTGCCTTCGCAGAACTCACCAAAGATTTCGTCGATGAGCTTTCCTTTGCCAAACGAGGCGTCGATGCCTTCTAATTTCAGCTCGTCAACGGCAATATGGCGTATTTCGTCTTCGGTTTTGTCCGACAAATCGAAGCCAGTCTTTTCCTTGATGGCCTCAAGGATGGGCAAACGCCGGAAGGGTGCTTTAAACGAAATGACGTTTTCGCCGTTCTTCACCTCGGTCGCGCCGTTGTTCACCGCGCGGCAAATGGTTTCTAACAGTTGCTCGGTGAAGCGCATCATCCAGTTGTAATCCTTATACTGCACGTAGAGCTCCATACAGGTGAACTCGGGATTATGGAACTTGTCCATGCCCTCGTTGCGGAAGTTTTTGCCAATTTCATACACGCCTTCGAAGCCACCTACAATCAGCCGCTTCAGATAGAGTTCGGTGGCGATGCGCATATACATGTCAACGTTGAGGGCATTGAAATGCGTGATGAAGGGGCGTGCGCTGGCACCACCAGCAATGCTTTGCAAGGTGGGCGTCTCCACCTCGGTGTAACCATGCTCGTCGAAGAAGTTGCGCATGGTTTTGAGCACGGTGGCACGCTTCAGGAATGTGTCCTTCACACCCTCGTTGACCACCAAATCAACGTAGCGTTGGCGGGCGCGCAGCTCGGGATCGTCGAATTTATCGTAGGCCACGCCATCCTTATATTTCACGATGGGCAACGGTTTGAGGCTTTTGCTCAGCAGGGTCAGCTCTTGTGCGTGCACGCTCACTTCGCCTGTCTGCGTGCGGAAGACAAACCCTTTCACGCCCACGAAATCGCCAATGTCTAAGAGTTTTTTAAACACCTTATTATATAGATCCTTGTCGTCGCCCGGGCAGATGTCGTCACGCGAGATGTAAACCTGAATGCGGCCACGGCTGTCTTGCAACTCCATGAAGCTGGCTTTTCCCATGATGCGGCGGCTCATCATACGCCCGGCAATCACCACTTCGCGTTTCTCTTCGTCGGCATCGAATGCTTTTTGATGTCAACCGAAAAAGCATTGGTGGGAAACTCGGCTGCTGGATAGGGATTGATGCCCATTTCCTTGAGCTCTTGAAGACATTGTCTGCGAACAATTTCCTGTTCGCTTAACTCTAAAATATTCATTGTTGTTTCGTTGCTGTTTTTTATATTCCGCATGCAAAAATACGAAAAAAAACTGAGTAACGGAGCCTTTTCCTTGCCAGTCTTCGCTTTTCGGAAGTTTTTCGATGACAGAAGCTGCATGAAATGAAATGAAACGGCCTTGCATATCGTTTGCGGTTCGCCTGCAAGTATCACGCATATTTTCGTAGTCTTTGCAGTTCAACTGCAAGCAATGTGCGCATTTGTGTATTATTTGCAGTTGAGCTGCAAACAACATACAGAAATAAATATCATTTGCAGTTCGACTGCAAATATCATGCATATTTGCTCATCTTTTGCAGTTCAACTGCAAGTACCATACGTATTTGTGCTTTCTTTGCAGTTCAACTGCAAGTAGCTTGCAGAAATAAGCAATGTTTGCGGTTCAACTGCAAACGATGTGCAATGGTCGGAGAACGTGTTTCTTCATGATAACAAGACGCATGCAATGGTTTCATTGCATGCCGTCTTGTTGCTGATTTGCCCGAAAGGGTGGGGGATTGTACCGCTTTGCGTTTCTTGTTCGTGGCGTTTGGGATGGGCTCGAAAGCTATTCGTTTCGTTCCTCTTTTATCGGGGTTATCTCATGCGTCACATAGCGTTGCCAATAAACCATGACGAGCGTGGTGAGCGGCAATGCCACGATGAGCCCGATGAAACCCAACAGGGCGCCCCACACCGAGAGCGACAACAACAGAATGGCGGGGTTGAGCCCCATGCTTTGCCCATGATTTTGGGGGTGACAATCATGTCGGTAATCACCTGAACGACGGCGAAAACGAGTAGCGCCAAACCGAAAACCACCCAGAAACTTTGCCCCGTATTGGCGGCCTTGAGCATGGCTAAAAAGGCTGTGGGGATGAGGGCGAAGGTGTGCAAATAGGGCACCAGGTCGAGGATGCCGATTAAAATGCCTAAACCGATGGCCATGGGAAAGCCGATGATGGTGAAGCCGATGCAGAACATGATGCCCATGCACAGCGCCACGAGTCCCTGGCCGCGGATGTAACTGTTGAGCGCCGTTTTGGCGTCTTGTGACAGCTCGTGCCAGAAAGGACGATATTTCTTGGGAAAGATTTTAATCCAGTTGGCCGTGAGATATTCGTAGTCCAAGAGGATGAAAAACGTGTAGAGCAGCGTGATGAGCGATGCTACGATGCTGAGCAGAATGCTGGCCGTTTGGCTCACCAACGTGAAAACCTTGGGCATGGCGGTGTGGAGTGCGTCGCTGAAGTTCTTGCTATGCACAAATTCGGTGATTTGTTTTTGGTTGCGTTCAATCCAGTTCGAGATGTATTTTGTGAGGTCGTTGGTGTGGGTTGTTTGGTGCAACCATTGCGAGAGAATGTCCTGCACCTTGTTGGATTGCTCAATCATGGGCGGGATGATGAAATAGAGCATGCCGCCGATGACCATCACAACCACCAGGAAAGCCACGATGATGCTCAGCGCCCGGATGCGCAGATGGAGCTTATCTTCGATGAATTTCACAATCGGATAGAGCAAATAGGCCAGCAGCCATGCAATGAAGAAGGGCAGCAACACGCTGCTCAGATAATTGAGCAGCAGCAACACGGCCAGCACAATGGCGCCGATGCCTGCCCAACGAATAAACCGGTCGAATGTAATCTCTTTCATCTTGAATGCTTTTTATTTTTCTTCGCGAATTGCCTTTTGGAAACAGTTTCGGCAAAGAGGCTCGTATTCTGTTTGCTCGCCCAGCATCACGCGGTGGGCATTGGCTACCAACCGATGGCTCACATAGGCCAGCGCGCCACATTTCACGCAGATGGCGTGTACCTTAGTTACTTCGTCGGCTACGGCACAGAGCGCCGGCATGGGGCCAAAGGGCACCCCTTTGTAGTCCATGTCTAAGCCGGCCACAATCACCCGAATGCCGCGGTTGGCCAGCGCATTGCACACGTCGACCAACCCATCGTCGAAGAATTGTGCCTCGTCGATGCCCACCACGTCGATGTCGGCCGTGAGCAACATCAGTGCGCCCGATGCGTCAATCGGCGTGGAATGAATGCTGTTTTGATCGTGACTCACCACGTCGTCCTCGGAATAGCGCACGTCGATGGCCGGTTTGAAAATCTCAACCCGTTGTTTAGCAAACTTGGCACGCTTCATGCGGCGGATGAGTTCTTCGGTCTTTCCCGAGAACATCGAACCGCAAATCACTTCTATTCGTCCGCGACGACAGGTTTCTCCGATTGAATTTTCCATCATAATGTGTGCAAAGTTAAGAAAAAAAACGAAAACCCATCGGCTTGCATCTAAAAAGAAAAGCCGCCGCCATTGCCATGCACGCAATTCTTTTATG
>NZ_BAJQ01000050.1 GCF_000613785.1 Segatella oulorum JCM 14966
GATAAAAGGAGAAAAATATTGTTCCCGCGCCGCACGGTGACGATAAAAGGAGAAAAATATTGTTCCCGCGCCGCACGGTGACGATAAAAGGAGAAAAATATTGTTACCGCGCCGCACGGAGACGATAAAAGGAGAAAGATATTGTTCCCGCGCTGCACGGAGACGATAAAAAGAGAAAATATTGTTCCCGCGCCGCGCGGAGACGATAAAAAGACAAAAAAGCTGTGTGTTGCACAGGTGCTCATAAATTTTGATTTAGGATAAAGATGAAAAAGTTAGCTTGTTTTCTATGGTTGATGCTTTGCGCTACGCTTTCGATTTCGGCACAAACGTTCCTCGACCACGTCAAGAAACGTGAGGCGGGAATGGGTGTCGTAACGGTTACGCAAAGCAAAGAAATCGATGACCTTGTGAATGGCCGCGCCGCAACAAAGGCTACAACGCAGCCACAGGAGAAGAAAGAGGCCATGCCCAAATCAGCAGGCACAACGCAGAAACCCGACAAAGAGAAAAAGGAAACAAAGCCCGCAACCCACCATGTGGCCGACAAAGATTCGGCCAAACAAGTGCGTCCGAAAGAAACGACAGAGAAAAAGCCTACCGAACAACGCGAAACTACGGAGCAAAAGCGCACAGATTCGACCACAAAAACGCCCGAATCCGACGAAGAAGAAGCACCCATTGTGGACATGCGTAAAAAGGTGATGCGCGGCAGTCGCAAGATTGTGGGCTATCGGGTGCAGGCTTTCGCGGGCGGCAACTCGCGCATCGACCGGCAAAAGGCCGAGCAAGCCAGCATCGTCATCAAAACAAAATATCCCGAAGAGCCCGTCTATGTGCATTTCTATTCGCCCCACTGGATATGCCGCGTGGGCAACTATCGCACGTTTGAAGAAGCCGAACGCATGCTGCAAAAGGTGAAAGCCTTGGGCTATCGGCAAGCCAACATCGTGAAAGGAAAAATCACCGTGCAGGACTAAGCGCAGCCCACAGCCGCACTTCGCGCCATGCCCGGCAGGCATCAACATCAAAAAACAGAACAAATGAATCCGGAAAACGAATTTCGTGAGGGCTTGACTGACCTTGCAACCCATTATAAAAGCATTCTCACACTGTTGGGCGAAGACCCGCAACGCGAAGGATTGGAGAAGACGCCCATGCGGGTGGCTAAGGCAATGCAGGTGCTGACGCGCGGCTACATGCAAGATCCGCAGCAGGTGTTGACCGATGCACTGTTCCAAGAAGACTATAACCAGATGGTCATTGTGAAGGATATCGACGTGTTTTCCCTCTGCGAACACCATTTGCTCCCCTTCTATGGCAAATGCCACGTGGCCTACATTCCCAACGGCTACATCACGGGACTGAGCAAGATTGCGCGTGTGGTCGACATCTTCAGCCATCGTTTGCAGGTGCAGGAACGCTTGACGCAACAAATTAAGGAATGTATTCAGGCCACGTTGCGCCCGCAAGGTGTGATGGTGGTGATTGAAGCCAAACACATGTGCATGCAGATGCGCGGTGTGGAAAAACAGAATTCCATCACCACAACGAGCGACTTCAGCGGCGTGTTCAACGACCTCAACACTCGACAAGAGTTCATGAGCCTGCTGCGTGGCGAATCGAAACGCATTTAAATGCCGTTCGAGGCGCAGATTATTCACCCTTTAAACAACAAAGAAATGAAATTTATATCCTGGAATGTCAATGGGCTTCGTGCCTGTGTGGGCAAAGATTTCGAACAGCAATTCAAGGCTTTGGATGCCGATTTCTTCTGCCTGCAAGAAACAAAGATGCAGGCGGGACAGCTCGATTTGCAGTTCCCCGGCTACCAATCGTTTTGGAACTATGCCGAGAAAAAAGGCTATAGCGGCACGGCTATCTATGCCAAGCAGGCGCCGTTGGCCGTTAGCTATGGCATCGGTATCGACGAACACGACCACGAAGGACGAGTCATCACGTTAGAATATGAGTCATTTTTCCTTGTCACCGTCTACACACCTAACTCGCAAGATGAGTTGCGCCGCTTGGACTATCGCATGCAATGGGAAGATGATTTCCAAGCCTATCTGCACCGATTAGACGAGCAGAAACCTGTTATTGTTTGTGGAGACATGAACGTTGCCCACGAGGAAATTGATCTCAAAAATCCAAAAACCAATCGCCGCAATGCAGGATTTACCGACGAAGAGCGGGCTAAAATGACCCAACTGCTCGGCCATGGTTTCATTGATACGTTCAGAACGCTCTACCCCGAGCAACAAACCTACAGCTGGTGGAGCTACCGTTTCCGCGCGAGAGAAAAGAATACGGGGTGGCGCATCGACTATTTCCTCATCTCAGAACGCCTGCGCCCGCAACTCACCGATGCCAAAATCCATACCGACATCATGGGAAGCGACCACTGTCCTGTGGAGCTTGACTTAGATTTGTAAACGCCACAGCATCCCCTTTTTGCTGAATCTAAAAAGAAAAATCCCTGTAACACATCACGTGTTACAGGGATTTATTATAATTTAAAAACTTAAACTTACTTACGTAAACCAAGCTTCTTAACGATTGCACGATAGCGCTCAATGTCACGCTTGTACAAATAGTCGAGCAACGCACGACGCTTACCAACCAACATCGTCAACGAGCGGGTCGTTACATTGTCTTTGTGGTTTGCCTTCACGTGCTCTGTTAAGTGCTTAATGCGATAGGTGAAGAGGGCGATTTGGCTTTCAGCAGAACCGGTATCGGTAGTTGATTTGCCATACTCGTTGAAAATCTCTTCTTTCTTTGCTTTGTCTAAATACATTGCTTAAAATTGATTAATGGTTGTTGCATCATTTACATCTTTCGCATGCCATGCTGTCTTAATCACAACAGCTACACGCTCAAATGCTTCGGCTTTTCCGAAATGCGCAGCAAAGGTAGTAATAAAAGTTCAGAATAACACGATTTGCAAGCTTTCAGCCCCTGCACATAACCTTTTTTAACAGCTTGAAGCCATTTTGTCATCCTATTTTTTTTCGTACTTTTGCAAGCACACAAAAAAGACATGAATCAGCAAAGGACGAGAAAACAATGGGTGAACAGGGCGCTCTATCATCTGAAACGGTGGAGCGTTTGGCTGCGCCGGGCGAAATATTCACGCGGTTTTGGTGTGCAGTCGCCCTCAGCCTATCAGTTTATTCGCTATGTTCTCACCGAACATTATCCTTACTACGCTTATGCTACCCTACGCCATCGCCACCGCAACGAAGGACATGCCGTGCAAAAACGCGGCCGATTGTTTTTTCGATTGGCCAACTACTTGCAGGCGAAGCAATGGTTCCATGCGGGCGATAAGGCCAATGTTTATGCCGATTATGTGAACGAAGGTTGCAGCAAAACCCAGTTTTACCGTTAGATGAAGCCCTGCTGCCAACAACATTTTCGGTAGCGAGCCTTCCACTTACGCAGCATAATCTCGCCCTTTGCCAAGCACTCATCAAGCGTTCGCAAGCCCAGTCCATGCTGATTTTATTGGATATCCATGCCCGGCGCGAGGCTTTGGATGCATGGAAAATGATCATCCAACAACCGCAAGTGGTGCGCAGCTACGATTTATACGATTGTGGCATCGTGTTGTTTGATGCTTCAAAGCCCAAACACCATTATATGATTAATTTCTAACCGCGCCACCCCACCCTGTCAACACTATGCTGATGGGCAGACTCTACAGCGACATCAACCGACACAAAAAAGGCGTACTACACAAGAGTAGTACGCCTTTTCTATTCTTTACTTAGTGGAATGCCTTATTCAGGAAGGCTGATTGCTTCGTTGGGACAAACAGAAGCGCAAGTGCCACACTCGGTGCACATGTCAGGATTGATAGAATAGATGTCACCTTCAGAGATTGCTCCTACTGGACATTCGTCAATACAAGTACCACAAGCGATACAATCGTTACCAATTACGTAAGCCATAATCATCTAAAATTTATATGTTCAAATAATGTTTTTGTAATATGTATTAGGCAATCTGTGCCGTAATGCGATGCAAAAATATAGATTTCTCACGAGAAATACCTACTTTTAGGTATAGTTTTTAAATTATTTAAGGTTTCATTGCCTCCTTCACTCATTACTAATGAGTATTGCCAACCGCAGCATAGACATGAGGAGTTTGCGTTTTTTTTAAGAATACAACGAACCCTATATGAAAAAAAAATCGTAATTTAGCCGCCACAAAAAGTATGCAAAATCGCTTAAAACGAAAATAAAACGCCTTTCAGGCGATTTTTTCTTTCAACAAGCGAGTAGCAAACAACGCAATAATTATTCTCAAAAATAGTAATGGACGAAAATCAGACAATTGACAACGACCGGATATTGAAAATCAATATCGAGGAGGAAATGAAATCCTCTTACATTGACTATTCAATGTCGGTCATCGTGGCGCGTGCACTTCCTGATGTGCGCGACGGCTTTAAACCCGTTCACCGCCGCATTCTTTATGGTATGTTGGGCATTGGAAACACCAGCGATAAGCCTTATAAGAAATGTGCACGCGTCGTGGGTGAAGTGCTCGGTAAATATCATCCCCACGGTGATTCGTCGGTGTATGGCGCACTCGTGCGCATGGGGCAAGACTGGAACATGCGCTACACCTTGGTCGACGGACAAGGAAACTTCGGTTCGATTGACGGTGACTCGCCGGCAGCCATGCGTTACACCGAGTGCCGACTGAGCAAGATGGGCGAGCACATCATGGACGACTTGGAGAAAGACACCGTCGACATGACCAACAACTTCGACGACACGTTGGTAGAACCAAGCGTGATGCCCACCAAAATTCCCAATCTGTTAGTGAATGGCGGCAATGGTATTGCCGTGGGAATGGCCACGAATATGCCGACCCACAACCTTGGAGAAGTGATTGATGGTTGCTGTGCTTATATCGATAATCCCGACATAACGTTGGACGGATTGATGCAACATATCAAAGCACCCGACTTTCCAACAGGGGCCTATATATATGGTATTCAGGGCGTACGTCAGGCCTATGAAACGGGACGTGGCCGCATTGTGATGCGCGCAAAAGCCGAGATTGAGAGTGGTGAAAACCATGATAAGATTGTCATCACCGAGATTCCGTATGGTGTAAACAAGCAAGCGCTGATTGAATACATCGCCGAATTGGTGAAAGAGGGAAAGATTGACGGTATCAGCAACGCCAATGATGAGTCGGGACGACAAGGTATGCGCATCGTGATTGATGTGAAACGCGATGCCAACGCGAATGTCATTCTGAACAAATTGTTTAAGATGACGGCGCTGCAAAGCTCGTTCTCCGTGAACTGTATCGCCTTGGTAAAAGGGCGTCCGAGGCTGTTGAGCCTGAAAGACTGTGTGAAATATTTCGTTGAGCATCGGCACGATGTGACCATTCGCCGTACGAAATATGATCTAAAGAAGGCGCAAGAGCGTGCCCACATCTTAGAAGGTCTGATCATTGCCTGCGACAACATCGACGAAGTGGTGCACATTATCCGGGCCAGCAAAACACCGACCGATGCACAACGCAATTTGGAACAGCGTTTCGAATTAGACGAACTGCAGAGTAAAGCCATCGTCGACATGCGGTTGAGTCAGCTCACCGGTCTGCGTATGGATCAGTTGCATGCTGAATATGAAGAATTAGAACGGCAGATTGCTTACTTGCAACAGATTTTGGATGACCCCGAATTGTGCAAGAAGGTAATGAAGGACGAACTCAACGAGGTGAAAGAAAAATATGGCGATGTGCGTCGCACGGAGATTAAATATTCGAGTGAAGAGTTTAATCCCGAGGATTTCTACCCCAACGATCCCGTTGTCATCACGGTGAGCCACATGGGTTATATCAAGCGCACACCACTGAGTGAGTTCCGCGAACAAGCACGGGGTGGTGTGGGAGCAAAGGCTGCCCGGCATCGTGAACAAGACTTCACAGAATTTATTTACCCTGCAACTATGCACCAAACGATGCTCTTTTTCACGAAAAAAGGACGTTGTTATTGGCTCAAATGCTATGAGATCCCCGAGGGCGATCGCAACAGTAAGGGGCGTGCCATTCAAAATATGCTCAACATTGAGAGTGATGATGCCATCAATGCCATCTTGCGTTTGAAGGGGCTCAACGACGAACAATTCAACAACTCGCACTATGTTATCTTCGCTACCAAGAATGGAACGGTGAAGAAAACATCGTTAGAGGCGTACAGTCGGCCGCGCGCCAATGGCGTGATTGCAATCAACATCGTCGAAGGCGACGAGGTGGTGGATGTACGTCTGACCAATGGTGAGAACGAGTTGATTATGGCCAACCGCAATGGTCGTGCCGTTCGCTTCAACGAAAGCACCATCCGCACCATGGGACGCACGGCAACAGGTGTGCGTGGCATGCGCTTAGATGGCGGTGATGACGAGGTGATTGGCATGATAACGGTAAACGATGCAAGCACAGAGACCGTGATGGTGGTGAGCGAACAGGGCTACGGTAAACGTAGTTTGGTTGAAGACTACCGTGTAACCAACCGCGGCGGAAAGGGCGTAAAGACACTTGCCGTGACCGACAAGACAGGGCGTTTGGTGAGCATCAAGAACGTGACCGACGAGAACGACCTCATGATCATCAACAAGAGTGGTGTCGTCATTCGTTTAGCTTTAGCCGAAGTGCGCGTCATGGGACGTGCTACACAAGGCGTGCGCCTCATCAACCTTGCCAAAAAGAACGATGTCATTGCCAGTGTCTGCAAGGTAATGAGTTCTGAATTAGAAGCAACGGTTGAGGAAGAGAGCCGCACACAGTGGGCCAATAAAGCTGAAGAAATTCGAAAAGACACGCAACGCAATGCCGATGACTTTGAGAATGAGGCGTCACTTACCGACGAAGATGAGACAAATGAAGATCAGTAAAACTTAAAGTAATATTTGAATATGAAAAAATTAATGATGGCAGCGTTGATGCTCTTAGGTACATCCGCTGCATTTGCTGCTGACAGCGAAGCGTTGAAAGCTATTTTAAAAGCAAAGACCTACAACGAAGCAGCCGAGTTAGTAAAAACAAGTTTAGGACAATTAGCCAACGATGCAGAAAAGGCAAAAGCCTATAACAAGCTCGTTGAATTGGCTTTGGACAAGGTGAACAAAGAGCAAGCCATTATGACATCAAACCAAATGGCAAAGCAATTTGGTCAGGGTAAGGAGTCGGCCTACGACACTTTAGGCTTCAACCAAGCGCTCTACGATGCTTTTGACAACGCTATTCGTTGCAACGAATTTGACCAAAAGCCCAATGAAAAGGGAAAGATTAAGCCACGCTTTGAAAGCAACAACGCCAACCGTCTATATGGTTTGCGTCCCAATCTCATCAATGCAGGTCAATTAGCTGGGCAAAACAATCAGCAGGCTGACGCGCTGAAGTATTTCGGTATGTATGTAGAAAGCGCAACCAATCCACTGTTTAACGGTGTCGACAAGAGTAAAACACCTGACACCTATTTAGGTGAAGTGGCACGTGTTGCCGGCGTTTATGCCTTCCAAAACAAGGATTATCAACTGGCCGACAAGTATGTTGATGTGGCTATGCAAGACACTGCCGCCTATAAAGATGCTTTAAACTTGAAGCTTTATATCATGCAGCAGGGTTTGAAGACGCACGAAGATTCCGTTCAGTATGTGAATAAGCTCAAGACTTTGTATGAGAAGGACAGCAACAACGATCAAATCTTCTCGACATTGGTAACCATGTGTGGCAGCTTGAAAATGGCAACCGAACAAAATAAACTGTTGAACGACAAGCTGGCAGCCGATCCTTCAAACGCATTGGCATGGGCGCTGAAAGGTCAAATCTTCATGAATGAGAACAAGCCCAAAGAGGCTATCGATTGCTTTAAGAAGTCTGTTGCGAAAGATGACAAGAACCCTATTGTGCTCACTTATTTAGGTTTCTGCCTCAATGCACAAGCCGGTTCCATCAATGGTAACAAGACCGAGCAAACCAACCTCTATAAAGAGAGTGAAGGATTCTTAGAGAAGGCACGCGCATTAGATCCCAATCGTGAGAAAGCCAACTGGAGCTATCCGCTCTATGCCGTTTACTATAGCCTCTATGGTGCTGCAGACAGCCGCACGAAAGAAATGGAAGCGTTGAACAAGTAAACACTTGGCAACGATGAGTAGAGGATGTGTCGAAACAACTTTTTGACACATCCTCCACACTTTTAATTTATCAACACACGATTTTTTCTTCTTATGAAACGTTTTCTCATCCTTTTTATAATGGCGTGCAGCACAGCACTTCTATCACAAGGCTATGCACAAACGCCAAAACGTGATGCCAAGAGGCTTCATAAAGAAATAGGTCTGCGTCTGCAAACACTTGCTGAACATAGGACCGACTCGGCGGCATATTACCAACAAGTGCAAGAACTGTTGCAAATGGCACTCACTTGTGACTCGTTAGATGCGTTGCCCGACAGCAGAGGTCGTGTGCATTTAGACTATACGCAAGAGAATAGCACGCGATTATCTCCACTGCTCCCTACGCTCATTGATGCCGGCATTTTTGAATATCGTCGAGGCAACTCCGCACAGGCTCTCACCACATTTCTATTCTATCTGCAGTGTCTCAGCCGCCCCATGTTTCATGAAAAAGATAACCACGAAGGCATTGCTGCCTATTATTCAAGTTTGCTTTTTTATGGAAAAGACAACTTCCGCGAGGCCGAACACTATGCCGACATCGCACTTCAATATCCTGCCTACGCCAAAAACGCAGCCGAGATTAAGATTAATTGCATGAAGAATTGTCTTCATTCACAAGCCGACACACTGCGTTATGTCTCTGCCTTAACCGCCCTCCACGACATCGACCCAAGCAATGCCGTCTACTTCAAAATGCTCATCGACCATTATTCGGCTCATCCTGACAGCATGGCGTTGCATAGATTTGCTACAGACGAGTTAAAAAAGCACGCACGCAACAAGCAGGTGTGGATGCTCAATGGCGAATTAGCCATGAAGGCCAAGCAATGGGAAAAGGCAATCAATTATTTTAAAGAGGCCGAAAAACGAGATAAGGCCTACGTACAAGCCATTTATGATATTGGCATTTGTTATGCCTCATGGGCACAAGAACTCACCGACAGTTTAAACAATCAACGCAAACGTCTACGCAAAAAAGACGCAGCCACCATCAAAGGCTACTACCAACACGCACGCCAATGGCTGCTCAAAGTATCGCATCTCGACGAAAAACAAGCCTTAGTGGAATGGGAACGTGTGTTGACTGAGGTGAATAAAGTTTTAGGATTACATTGATGAAAAAATTACTTGTTTGCTTTTTGCTCTGCATTCCTTTGTGTATGCAGGCCAACAAGAAAACCATTTCGTTGGCACGCGACTACATACGGAGTGGAAAAAACTTAGAGAAAGCCGAAGGTCTGTTGTGCGAACTTCTGCAAGATCCTGTTTATCGGGGTAACGACAAAATATGGAAAATGCTCTTCGATGCACAGCAAAAACAATACGAACAGTTCAACGAGAAGCTCTATTTGCAGCAAAATATCGACACTGCCGCCTTCTTTCAAGTGGCGCATCGCATGTTTAACACGCTTGAAGGGCTTGATTCTGTGGAGCAAGTGCCCACGGCTAAAGGAAAAATTAAAATGAAATATCGCGAACAGAGTGCTGCCATCCTCAATCAATATCGTCCCAACCTATTCAATGGAGGACTCTTTTTCGCACGCAATCAAGACTATCAACAGGCCTACACCCTGCTCAACAGTTACATCAGTTGTGCCGAGAAGCCACTCTTTAAAGGCTATCATTATGCCGAAAAGGATACCAACCTGCCCATCGCTGCCTATTGGTCGGTCTATTGTGGGTATAAAATGCGCGATGCAGCGGCCACGCTTCGCTATGCAACGTTGGCTGAAAAAGACCAAACGCATGCGGACAACTTGCTGCAATATTTAACTGAGACTTATTGGCAACAACGCGATACCACACGCTATCTGCAAATTCTGTGCAAAGGTTTTCAAGCCTACCCCCACAATCCTTTTTATTTTTCGCACTTGGTGGAGTACTATCATACACTGGGTGATGATGCAACGGCACTGGATTATTGTAATCGGGCCCTGCAAACAATGCCTAACAACGTGCGCTATCGCCTCACGAAAAGTTCGTTGCTGCTCAACATGGGACGCTATCAGGAATGCCTGCAACTCAGCAAAAAGCTCATCGCCGAAAACGACACGTTAGCCGATGCACAGCTCTATGCAGGCTTAGCCATATTCAATCAAGCCATCATCTTGGACAAATCGCAGAAATATAACGCCAAGCAACGTGCCCAAATCCTTGAGATCTATCGTGAGGCACGGCCCTATTTGGAGCGCTATCGCCAGCTCAAACCCGATCAAAAGAAACAATGGGCACTGCCGCTCTACACGATTTACATGAACCTCAACATGGAGAAAGAATTCATTGAAATGGAGAAACTGTTATGACGATTGAAGCGCTTACCCAAAAACTGCATCTCACGCTCAACGCCATGCAAACGGCAGTGTGCGACGAGCTGTTGCAACACACGGACAACCTGATGGTGCTCTCGCCTACAGGGTCGGGCAAAACGCTGGCCTATCTCTTGCCGCTCACCCGACTGTTGGATGCACAAAGCAACCAAGTGCAGGCGGTGGTGGTGGTGCCCGGACGCGAACTGGCACTGCAATCGGCCACAGTGCTCAAAGACATGGGCTGCGGATTGCGAGGTATGGCCTGCTATGGAGGGCGTGCAACGATGGACGAACACCGCAAGTTGCGCGAGGTGCAACCACAAATTGTTTTTGCCACACCAGGCCGTTTGAACGACCACTTGCAGAAAGGCAATATCGACACGCATGCCATTCGCTACCTCTTCATCGACGAGTTTGACAAATGTTTGGAGATGGGTTTCCACGACGAGATGCAACAGCTCATAGGATTGCTGCCCAAAGCCATTCGCTCTGTGCTGCTATCGGCCACACCTGCCGAGGAATTGGGCAGTCAAACGCTCGTGACCCGCTTCTTCAAGGTGCTGAATTTCCTGCCCGAAGATGAGCAAGTGTCGCAGCGTGTGACCATCTATCGCGTACAAAGTGAGGAAAAAGACAAGCTACCCACGTTGCGCCAACTGCTGTTATCGTTTCAGGGTGCAAGCACCATCGTGTTTCTCAACTATCGCGATGCCGTCGAACGTGTGGCCACTTATCTGCGCGAACAGGGCTTTGTGGTGAGCCATTTCCATGGCGGCATGGAGCAACGCCAGCGCGAAGACGCCCTCTATCGCTTCTCTAATGGCAGTGCCTCTATCCTGGTGAGCACCGATTTAGCATCACGCGGCTTGGATATTCCCAATATTGCCAACATCGTGCACTATCATTTGCCCGAGACAGAAGACGGTTATGTGCATCGCGTGGGGCGCACGGCACGCTGGGATAAGCACGGAAAAGCCTTTTTCATTCTTCACGGGCAAGAGCAAATTCCTGCTTATGTGGATGCCGATGTGGCCGATTTTGCGCTGCCCCAAGTGCTACCTGACCCCACACAGCCACACTTTCAAACGCTTTACATTGGCAAAGGTCGTCGCGACAAACTCAGCAAGACCGACATTGTGGGGTTCCTTTGCAAGAAAGGTGGGCTGAAAGGCGATGAGATTGGCCGCATTGATGTGCGCGACCGCTACACTTATGTTGCTGTGGCTCGCACGAAAGCAAAACAAGTGGTGCAACGCACACAAGGCGAAAAGATTAAAGGCCTTCGCACGGTTATTGAGGAAAACATATTTTCCCAGTAAATTCACGCTTGAAAGCAACTACTATATTTAGATACATCCACATAGAAACCGATGGGAAATGAGCTTCCACACTTAATCAGAGCCTAAAATCGGTAGAGATTTTGCAGCTAACTGTTTCAGAAGTTGCAGGAGTTATGTCAATTCGCAGCCATTTCGAATCATGTTTTCACACACTTTGATGAAACTACAAACGCTTTTCGTTGTTCTGTGCAGCTGCTTTTGCGGGCTGTTTACGACGCAAGCTGCAACGGACGACTACTATTTCAAGCGCCTTTCGATTGAGCATGGTCTCTCACATGCCACCGTCAACACCATTCTGCGCGACCATCGCGGTCGGTTGTGGGTGGGCACAGCACTCGGTCTAAATGCGGTGGATCGCGGCAATATCAAAAGATATTTCTATCCGTCAGTAGAGCAGCCTTCATCGCAAGTTGGTGCCGTCATGGGGTTATACGAAGGGCGCGACCACCTGCTTTGGGCGCTCACTAACCGCGGACTCTACTGTTATAACGCAGCGGACGATGTCTTCTCGGAAAAAATCAACCGTCCTATCTGCGCGGTGAGCGAAGTGAATGCAGGCCTGCTCTTTGGTGGCTATTCAGCGCTCTATCGCTGGGACTACGCCACACATACGCTCACACGCCTGCCATTTCTGAAGCAAGGGCTTCCTAAAGGCGACTATCTCATCACATTTTTGCAGCAAATTGATCATAACACCCTACTCGTGGGCACCGAGAGCAACGGCATCTACACCTATTCGCTACACGACAGCCGACTGCATCCGCTCATCGTCAAAGGCGAGATGGTGCTCAGCGCCATGTTTTGGGATCGCAATCGGCGCGAATTGTGGTGCTCGCTCTACGACCAGGCTTGTTTCGCTATAACCGGTGGGGGCGGTTACTCGCCCATTACGACACCAGCAACAGCGCACTGGCCAACAACATTGTGCTCACCATTCAGCAACACCATGGCCGACTGTGGGTGGGGACCGATGGCGGTGGCATCTCGGTGATTGACCCGCGAGGAAACACCTTTACAACCATTCGCCATATTCCCGGCGACGCCCATTCGCTGCCTGTCAACTCCATCAAAACGCTCTACGAAGATACCTACGGCAACCTGTGGGCAGGTACGGTGCGCGACGGGCTGTTTGCCTTCAAGGAAACCCACATCCGCACCTATACCGATGCCACCTTGGGCAGCACCAACGGCCTGAGCGACCGCGTGGTGATTAGCCTTTTCGGCGATGCCGATGGCCGGCTTTGGGTGGGCACCGATGGCGGAGGCCTCAACGAATTTAACCCTTCTACAGGCGTTTTCACCCACCATCTGAACACCTATAACGATAAAATTGTCTCCATCACCAACCTTTCGCCCACCGATTTGCTCGTTTCGCGCTACGGTCACGGGCTGGCGGTTTATCACACACAGCGCCGCACCTATAGCCCATTCCCCATTGTTGATGCGCGTGTGAACGACGAGGAATGCCGATCGGGCTTTGTGCCCACAGCCTATCGCATTTCTCCACAGACCGTGCTGATTTTGGCACGCAACGTTTATTTCTACGAAACTGCCCATCACCGCTTCACAAAGTTGCATTTCGCCCGCGGCACGATGCCTCGGATGTCGCTACAAATGATGCTTGCCGACGGGATTACGCTATTGGCCAAGGACAACTGCCTCTATCGCCTTGACGTGCAGGGCAACATCCGCCTGTTGGTGGCTTTGCGAAACGATTTGCAAATCACAGCCGTATGCCGCAAGTCGGGCGCCGACCAGCTATGGATAGCCACCTCGGGCGGGCTCTACACGGGTTCGCTATCACACCCGCAGAAAATTCACAAAGTGGCCGGAAATCTCTTCAGTCGCATTTCGGCCATGCAGTTTGACGACCGCGACCGCCTGTGGATTAACGCCTCAAACATGCTGTTTTCCTACGATACGCGCAACCACCGCTGCATGATTTGGGACGATGCCGACGGCTTTCTGCCCAATGACATTCTCACACACACCGTGGCGCTACCCTCCTCGCCCTATCTCTACATGGGCGGCATCAACGGCTTGGTAAAAATCGACAAGCGCATTTCGGCCGACACCCACGACCCGATGACCCTTTATCTGCAAGCCGTTGAATACAACGGGCGGCGCTACACGGCCGAAACCTTTCCGCGCGAGATTTCACAACATTTCAATTCGCTGCACCTCCACGTCACAGTCAACGAGAACGATGTTTTCCGCCACGTGCTGTTCCGCTACCGGTTGCAGGGCGAGCAGCTCAACTCCGTCACCGAGTCCTATCGCGCGGAATTTGGCATTCCGTCGTTAGCACCGGGCGACTACACCGTGAGTGTGGCCTGCATGACCAAGAGCGGCAGCTGGACGGCCGAGAAGCCGCTCGTTGCCTTTCGCGTGCTGCCGCCATGGTATCGTCGGCCGTGGTTTTTCATCCTCGTGTTGGCACTCCTGGCAGCCATAGGCGCATTGACGATGGGCGTGATTATTCGGCGCAACCGGCAGCGCATGAAATGGAAGATGGCGCTCCACCAGCAGGCACTTCACGAGGATAAGATTGAGTTTCTCACCAACATCAGCCACGAGTTGCGCACACCGCTGACGCTGATCTATGCGCCACTCAAACGCTTGCTCGTGGGCAGCGATGCGACCTTTACTCCCTCACAACGGCAACAGCTCGAACGCGTGTTTCGGCAGGCGGGCTACATGAAAAACATCATCAACTGGGTGTTGGAGTATGACAAAACCACCTCACTGCCCAATGCGCTCACGCTCACCTTTGCCGACATCAACCATTTGTTGGAAGAGGTGGTAGACGACTTTGTGCAGGAGTTTGCCGAGAAGCGCGTGCGCTTAGTGATGGATTTGGATCGCACACTGCGTCCGCTGGAAATGGATCGGGCGAAAATCCGTGTTGTGGTGTCGAATTTACTGATGAATGCACTCAAATTCAGCCGCGAGGACACCGACGTGCGCCTGTGCACATCGCTCAACGCGGGTTGGTTGCGTGTGCAGGTTGAAGACCACGGCGTGGGCTTGGCTCATCTCGACCGCGAGCGGCTCTTCACGCGGTTCTATCAGGGGCGCATTCGCAAGTTGGGCAGTGGCATCGGCTTAGCCTATTGCCGCGAGATTGTTGAGCAACACGGGGGCAAGATTGCCGCCGAAGACAATCCCGGCGGCGGCACAATCATGTTTTTCACGCTGCCCTATCGGCAGGCCACGACGGCCGAAGTGCCCAACGCGCAAGCCCCAAATGCTGCCGAGCCCGCAAGCAGCGGTACCACCCACATGCTCGATTTGTCGGCGTTCTCGGTGTTGGTGGTCGACGATAACACCGAGTTCTTAGACTTTCTGCAAACCGCCTTGCAGCCCCAGTTCCGCCGCGTGTTCCGCGCCCGCGATGGAGAAGCTGCACTGCACGTGTTGCGGCAACAACAGCCCGACCTCGTGGTGAGCGACGTGATGATGCCCGTGATGGACGGCTATCAGCTTTGCCAAACCATCAAAGAGGACATCGAAATCAGCCACATTCCCGTGGTGTTGCTCACGGCGAAGAGCGATGCCGAGAGCCAGAAGATTGGCTACAAGCTCGGCGCCGATGCCTACATCGCCAAACCGTTTGACGTAGAGTTGCTCGTGTCGGTGATTGAAACGCAACTGCGCCGCCGCGAACTCTTCCGGCAGAAATATCAGCACGACCCATTGCCGCCGTCGCCCCGCCAAACCACCATCAGCAATGCCGACGAGCAGTTTATGCGCAAACTCCAATCGGCGGTCAAGGCGGGCTATGCCGACGCGGCTTTCGACACGTCACAGGTGGCCGATGCCTTGGCCATGAGCCGCGCGTCGCTCTACAACAAAATGAAGCAGCTGACAGGCTTGGGCGTCAGTGAGTTCATCAACCGCTATCGCATCCATGTGGCTTCGGCCTTGCTCAAAGAAACCGACAAGCCCGTGGCCGACATCGCTTTTGAAACAGGATTTGCCTCGGCGCGCTATTTCAGCACCGCTTTTAAGACTGCTACGGGGCAAACGCCCTCGGCCTTTCGTCAGCAACACCTTCAGAACGAGGCCGACACAAGGCATGACTCCCCTCCCCCAGAGGCCGATTGGTAAGAATTCCATGTGGAATTTTTGACGCTCGAGGTCGATTGGCAAGAATTCCATGTGGAATTTTTGACGCTCGAGGTCGATTGGCAAGAATTCCATGTGGAATTTTGACGCCCGAGGTCGATTGGCAAGATTTCTATGTGGAATTCTTGACGCCCGAGGTCGATTGGCAAGATTTCTATGTGGAATTCTTGACGCTCGAGGCCGATTGGCAAGATTTCCATGTGGAATTTTGACGCCCGAGGTCGATTGGCAAGATTTCCATGTGGAATTCTTGACGCGCGAGCTCGGGCGTCAAAAAACAACGGATTTTTTCTGCGCCGCAGGGTTGCATGTCAAAAAACAACGGATTTTTTCTGCGCCCGAGGGTCAAGCGTCAAAAAACAACGGATTTTTTCTGCGCCCGAGGTCAAGCGTCAAAAAACAACGAGTTTTTTC
>NZ_BAJQ01000049.1 GCF_000613785.1 Segatella oulorum JCM 14966
CCCCATTTTTTTGATTTTTAGCCCTGCTATTTTCCCAGCAAGCCCATTTTTTTGATTTTTTGCCGCGACTTACTCGTAAGCAGCCCTTCTTTTTGATTTTTTGCCGCGACTTACGCGTAAGCAACCCTTCTTTTTGATTTTTTGCCGCGACTTACGCGAAAACTACGCCAAACGAGGCGTCATTGAGCCTGCCGTTGGCGCTCGCGTTGCAAAATGCTTTGCAGTTTAAACACCTCTTCGGGATGTTGCAACGCCACATTGTCGCGCTCATAAGGGCTGGCCGTCATGTCGTAGAGCTGCGGCGTGGGCGCGTTGCCCGTTTCAATCTTCGGCCCCCACGTAATCATTTTCGGCCCGTCGTGGGGCTCGATGTAGCGCCAATGGGGCGTGCAAACCGAGAGCACATGCGCGCTCGACTGGCCCAGCACGTAGCTGCGGCCGATGCTGTCGGTGTCCAAGAAGGCGGGCAGATAGTTGCGGCTGTCGGGCGCACTGCCCTTGGGGAGCGTGGCGCCGATGAGCGTTTGCAGCGAGGCGAAGAGGTCGATTTGGCTGAGCAAGGCCTTCGATTTCACGCCACGGGGCACACGGGCTGGCCAACTCACGATGAGCGGCACGGCGGTTCCGCCCTCGAAGGCGCTGTATTTGTTGCCGCGGAATGGTCCGGCGGGGCGATGGCCGTGCAACAATTCCTCGGCTTGGTCTTGATAGCCATCGTCGACCACGGGGCCATTGTCGCTCGTGAGAATGATGAGCGTGTTGTCGGCAAGCCCCAACTGGTCGAGGGTTTTCATGATTTCGCCCACCGACCAGTCGAATTGCACGATGGCATCGCCGCGCAACCCCATTTGGCTTTTGCCGCGGAAACGTGCGTGGGGAAAGCGGGGCACGTGGATATCGTTGGTGGCAAAATATAGGAAGAACGGCTCGTTGCGGTGGCCTTTGATGAAGTTCACGGCGTGGCTGACGATGGAGTCGGCAATGTTTTCGTCCTTCCACAGCGCCTTTCCGCCGCCTTTCATGTAGCCAATGCGGCCGATGCCGTTGACAATCGACATGTCGTGGCCGTGGCTCGAGCGCAAGTTGTAGAGCAGTTCGGGGTGCGTGGCACCGGTGGGTTCGCCGTCGAAATTGCGCTTGTAGCTCACCGATATGGGATGCTCGGCGTCGTAATTGGCCACGCGCCCGTTCTCGATGAACACGCAAGGCACGCGGTCGGCCGTGGCAGCCATGATGTAATCATAATCAAAGCCAATATCGTGGAGCGCTTGCGGCAGTGGCGCATTCCAGTCTTGCTCACCCGCCTTGTCGCCCAATCCTAAGTGCCATTTGCCGATGGCGGCGGTGGCGTAGCCTTACTCTTAAACATATCGGCCAGCGTGAACTGGTTGGGCCGAATAATCATGCTCGCATTGCCCGCCGCAATATCGGTGTCGTTGCGTCGCCAAGCATATTCGCCCGTGAGCAACGAGTAGCGCGATGGGGTGCTCGTGGCGGCAATGGCGTGGCCGTTGGTGAACTGGATGCCCGCTTGTGCGAGCCGATTGACATGGGGCGTCTCAACTCCTTTAGCACCATAGCACTGCAAGTCGCCATAGCCCAAATCGTCGGCTAAGATGACAATCACGTTGGGCAGCTTGCGGTTTGTATCGGCATTGCCCTTCCGCTTCGCCATCGTGAGCAAAGGAAAACTCGCCGCAGAGGTGAGCAAAGCCACCGTGAAAATGTTTTTATTCATGGTTTTCCGACGCCTTTGGTTTTTCCTTCAGCACCAATGACGCAACAATGCTAATGGCAATCACCGCGATGATGAAGAAGAGTGAACCCACGGCACTGATTTCAACATACTTGTGGATGAGTAGTTTCACGCCAATGAAAAGTAGCAACAGGCTTACTCCCACTTTCAGATAGCGGAACTTATCGGCCACCGCAGCCAATAAAAAGAACATGGCGCGCAGGCCGAGGAGCGCGAAGATGTTGGAGAAGAACACCACATAAGGGTCGAGCGACACCGAGAAAATGGCGGGAATGCTATCGAAAGCAAAGATGATGTCGCTGAATTCAATCACAATGACGGTGATGAGAAGCGGCGTGAGGCAGAGCAGGCCATGCTGTCCGTGCTCTACCAAAGTGTAATTGCCACCTTGTTTTTTAGCACGCACAAAAAAATGATCGCCCACGAAATGGGGATAGACATGGAAATATTTCGATAGGAACTTCACCATGGGATGGTGTTGCACATCCATTTGTTCTTGCTTGTTGCGGTCGAGATACATCTTTATTCCGCTGTATACGAGGAATAGACCAAAGATTAGCAACACCCATTCGAAGCGCTGAATGATGGCGGCACCTGCGAAAATGAAGATGAAGCGCAGCACGATAGCTCCCAGAATTCCCCAGTTGAGCACGTGCTGATATTCGGTGTTCTTAACGCCAAACGAGGCAAAAATCATCATCATGACAAAAAGGTTGTCCACCGAAAGGGTTTTCTCAATGAGATAGCCCGAAAGATAGGAAATGGTCATGTAGTGGCGATAGCTTTGCACGCTGGCTTCAAAATGGTTGGGATCGAGCGTTAAGTGGCGTGCATACTTCGCCGCAACAGCTTGCAAATCGGCATAGTTTTGAATGCCATGCACCATGTCGCCAAAGAACCAAAGGAAGGCTGAAAACGCCAAAGCCAAACCAATCCACACGAAGGTCCACGTGGCAGCTTCTTTTATACTTACGACATGGGCTTTGCGGTCGATAACCAACATATCGAGCATCAAAATGGCAATGATGAATACAACAAAGCCGATGAGGAAAATATTTTCGATTGAGAACATACGATTAAGATAATCCAAGAAGTTGTTTGAGCTGATTTTCGCGCCACAATGCGTAGAGGGTGGTGCCAAGGAAAGCCACAAAAAGCAATACCAACAGGATGCGACTACCATGTGGTCCCGCCTTTTGGATGGGGACTGTGGCGCTCTGAAGTGTGATGAAAGCGGGCGTCACGTCTTGCAATTTAGCATAGGCCGATTGCAGATTGGCTGCCAAAGAGTTGTAGGTGTTGAACTGCAACTGCATGTCATTTTCCAAATCTTCGCCTTTACTGCGCACACTTTCAAGAATCAAATCCTGGTTGCTATCACTGAACGAGCCATACAGTTGGCGTGCCTTTTCATAGCGTTGTTTCGCCTCAAGACACAGCCGCTTCGTACTTTCCAAATCGTTGCGTGCTTTGTTCGTGCGATATTTCGTAATAAATTCTTGCAGACGAGCCTGCACCGAATCGGCCATTGTAGCGGCAATCAGTGGGTCTTGGTCGGTGACATTGATGGTAATGACGCCCGTTTTCTCGTCTACATCACACACCACATTCCTTTGAATTTGCTGCATGATGGCCGTTTGTTGGCGCGTCAGCATAAAGGTGTTGAGCTTCTGCTTTCCAATGGTGTCTTTCGAAGCCAAGAGCCCGCTCCACCAAGGTTTCACCTGGTCGCGCAACAGATAGTCATAATAGGTCATCATCTTAGTGCTGTCCTTGCGATGCACTTTAATATCAAAGAGGCTGGCTTTGAAGTCAACAGAATTCATGAGGTCGGGATAGAGGTTGGGCGTAATGGCATCGGCATCTTTCGAACCACCTCCGCCTATGCGCATGCCGAAGGTTGATGCTAACGAACTTAGTGCGCCGCTGCCCGATGACCCTGAAGCCAATTCGGGAGCCAGTGTCACCTGACACGTGTAGTAAGGCGGAAGGGAGAGGGCAATAACGACGCCCACAACCGCAGCCACGGCAAGTGAAAGGATATAAGCAAGTTTATGCTTCAGTAGCGCTGCAAACAACGCTTTGAAATCGATGGCGGCATCGTCGTCATCTAACTGTTGTCTTATGTTGTTGTTATCTTCGTTCATAATTACATCTTTAACGTGTAAAAATGGCGTTGCTCTATTTAATAATGTGCGCGAGTGAGGCAATTAAAGTAGCCAAAGCGGCAACACTTGTGCTGATGCTTAGGAAACCAGCCAGCCCGTTCCCCGTTGGTTTTGGTTTACTGGGCACCACAATCTCACAACCGGGTTCAATCTCATGTTTTCCAGCCTCGCTCACTGTTCCGTTTTGATAGATGACAAACGTTTTTGATTTCTTGGCGCGATTGCCAAATCCACCCGCTTGATTGATGTAATAACGATAGCCCTTACCAGCTTCGTATGCCACCGTGTTGGGATACATCACGTCTCCGGCTATCTTCACTGTTCCGTTGTATTCGGGTACAAACAAGCAATCGCCTTCGCGCAATACAAGGTCGAAGTTAGAACCAGGATTTTCAATGGCTTTATCTAATTGAATGCCTACATAATAGGTTCTGGCCGAGTCGAGCATGTGTATGTTGATTGAGTCTCTGTCGTTTGGACTGTTCACCAAGCGCATCACGCTCTGCATGCGAATGCGCTCCTCTTCATTAATCACACGCTCCAAACGCGCACCACGAATATAAGCCTCAGTAGTGATTCCACCAGCCATCTTCACCAAATCGCTCAGCCGTGTGTTCTTCTGTGGCAAGGTGTAGCTGCCTTCAAAGTTCACTTCGCCACGCACCTGCACATTGCGCTGCGTCTGATAGCCTGGGCTGCGCCGCACATAAACCTCATCAAAAGGCTCAAGTGTGAACCCTTGCTTACCACTGATAATAAAACCATCTTTGAGGGTGAAAGTAAATGTCTGTGCAATCTGCTTGCCCGAGACGGTCGCACCAGCGTTGATGATACGCCGCGAGACATCAACACGTGCTGTAGAAGCCGCATCGGTGAGCCCACCTGCCTGCATAATAAAGTCCTCAATGGTTTCGTTGTCGGCATACTGATAAGTACCCGGAAAGAGCACTTCGCCGCGAATAGTGAGTGTGCGTGCCTGCATGCGGTCGCTCTGTGTAGGAATAAAGAGCACATCTTCGTTTTGCAACGGAATATCGGCCGCCGTTCCTTCCATGATTCCTTTCACGTCAACGGCCACAACTTCCAAGGTGCGGTCGGGCTTCATGCGATGCAACACGGCATGCTCAGTATAGGCATCCTCGGTAGTTCCGTCGGCATGTTGAATGAGTGTGCGCACACTGTTGATGTCTTTGCCCAGTTGGTAAATACCCGGACGGAACACAGCCCCTTTCACCTCAACGCGATTCTCATAGCGATTAAGGATAGAGTCAACCGACACCTGGTCGCCATCGGTCACACGAAAATTGCTCATTTCGAACTCATTCACGTTGAACACCGATCTGCCTTTACCCGAAGCACGCAACAGCCGAACCGATTTTTTATACGCATCGCCGGCAAAACCACCGGCATAGCGCAACAGCGTGCTCACGCTTTCGTTGCGCCGCATCTCATAGGTCATCGGACGTTTCACCGCACCTTGCACATCAACCAAGCAGTCATAAGGTCCTACAACGATGACATCATTGTCGTGCAGCCGGATGTTACCCACCAAACGACCATTGAGAATATAATCATACACATCGACCACCGTCACCAAACGCCCGCCACGATAAACCTTGATGTTGCGCAATGTGCCCAACTGGTTGATGCCGCCAGCCATGTAAAGCGCATGGAAAACACTGGCAAAAGCACTAATCGTATAGGTGCCGGGCACCTTTACTTCGCCCATCACGTTCACAATGATGGTGCGCGTCTGCCCCACAGTGGTTTGAATTTGACTGCTGCTGAAACGCGTTCCCAGCGTGCGGCGTATCTTATCGTTGGCCGCAGCCACCGTCATGCCGCTCACAGCAATGGGACCATAGCCTGGAACGGTCACGGTTCCTTCAGGAGAAACCACCAGCGTCTCGGTCTTTTGCGAAGCGCCAAAGATGTTAATCACCACTTCATCACCCGGACCAATGGTGTAGTTGGTGGGTGTGGCAATGTTCATGTTGGGCTCGAAGCTCAACAACTTATTATTAAAAATGTCGCGGCCAAACACCTTTCTTCCATCGGGTGTCAATGCTTCTGCCAGCAATCCTGCTTGCGCCAACGAGTCGTTGCGCTCGGCTAAACGGTTGGCATTGGCGTTTGAATACGAAAAACCAGCCGAGCCATTGTTTTGCTGTAGCGCACTTGTTTCATTGCTGTTGCGTAGCGAGGTGCCCTTGTTTGGACTGTAATTTGCACCATTTTGCGCTGCATTCTGCTGCTGATATTGGTCACGAATGCGCCGTATCTGGCTAATATCCACACCACGCTGCATGAGTTTCGTCACAATTTGTGCACGCGAAGTGCCGGCTTTCACCTCCTTTTGATAGAAAGCCATGACTTGGCTGTCGTTCATTTGCGCATACGAAGTGAAGGTGCAAAAGCAAAGCAAGAAGCACCAAAAGAGTCGTTTCACCGCTATATCAATCGTTTTATTTGTCATGTCGACGCAAGGGTTTGTTTTGAATTTGTTGCAAATTTATAAAAAAAATGCGTGGCTTTAAAAATCTTTTCCTTGAAATTAGTCGCCTACACTCGTTTTTATATGCTTCTGCCATGTTGCCTCATGCCAACGACATGGTGAAAAAGGATGCTAATGCCCAATGGGGATTAAAACTTCTTTCCCGTCACCATGTAGCGGAAAGTGGTGAAGAGGATATGCAGGTCAAGTGCCCAGTTGCGATGCTCCAAATAATATAAATCCCATTTCAAGCGGGTAAGCATCTTTTCCATGGTGTCGGTATAGCCATTGTGTAGCGTGGCATAGCTTGTAACTCCCGGCCGAATGGCATATAACCGTGCATAACGTGGGTCGCGAATCATGATTTTATCAATATAGAACTGGCGTTCAGGACGTGGTCCCACGAAACTCATATCGCCACGCAAAATGTTCCAAAGTTGCGGCAACTCGTCAAGATGATGGGCACGTAGAAAGGTTCCGGCCAGCGTGAGTCGCTTGTCTTTGTGCTGCCGATAGAGCGCAGGGCCTTGCCGTTCGGCATTCATAGTCATGCTGCGAAACTTGTACATCACAAAGGGTTGCCCATCACGTCCGATGCGTTCTTGCCTGAAAAACACGCTGCCGTCATGCCCACGCCACACCAACCAATAGCAATAGAGCAACAGCGGCGTGCAGACAACAAACAACAACAGCGCGAGAGAAATGTCAAAAAGCCGTTTCAAGTGCTGGTAAATGCGGCTTGAGACGCTCAACTTTGTCATGCGCTTCCTCCTTCCTTGATGACCTTTGGCGAATATTTTACGACCGAAGCGGTTGCGCGAAGCTGAGTCATATAAAATTTTCTTCGCCAAAAGGTGGGCAGGAGTCTCACGCATAACCGCGTGACGATATTGCCCAAAGCCTGTGTTGGCGTGAGAAACTGCCGACGAACTAATGCCTTTTGGAAGTCTATTTCTGCTGCAATATAGCGCCATCCTCCCCGCCGACGGAACGCGTTAGCGTTGAGGCGGAACCACAACAGACACTCTTGCAGATTATGAAAGCATGCCCCTTGCTGCAACATGCGCGCCCAAAGGTCGTAATCTTCAAAGGCAGGCATGTGGCGATAACCACCCGCTTGCAGCACCTTTGCTTTGCGAAACATCACAGTGGGATGGTTCATGGGGTTGCGAAAGTGCGCAAATTGCCAAATCGCTTGGTGGGTTTCGGGCACACAACGAACCGAAATCACCTGTGCAGGTGTAGTTGAAAACTCGGCCACCCAGCTCCCCACCACATCTACTTCGGGATGGATTTGCAAATAAGACAGCTGCTTTCCAAAACGCTGTGGCATGCAAATATCGTCGCTATCCATGCGCGCCACCACGTCATGTTGACAATGTTTCAGCCCCTCATTCAATGCCAATCCCAACCCTTCTTGCCGCGGTCTTGCAATACGTTTGCACGCTTTATATTGCCGCTGAAAGTGCGCCAACACCTCGTTTAAAGCGGGGGTCAGCGGTCCATCTTCCACCACAATTACCTCATTTGGCAGCAGTGTCTGTTGCAACAAACTCTCTAAAGCCTGCTGCAAAAAATGGGGTTGCTCTTGGTTGTAAACGGCTATTAAAACAGAAAAGGACATAACGACACCGAATGTAGTTGCAAAGGTAGATGTTTTTATTGAAAAAGTAGATGATGGAACTCACAATTTAAGCCACCTCTCGGCAGCAGGCGACACCTTTTCTTCGTGCGTATACCACTGTTTCGGAGCAATAATCCAGCCCGCTTGATGTGGCGAAAGCCAGGCTCCCCACCATGAAAAAGACGAATTAGCGATGATGTGATGCCGGCAAAGTGTCATCAGATGCAGGTCGCAAATGCTGGCTTTCCCGTGGTTCCAGTCTACAAAAACCGCTTCGTTGGTTTGCAACAACGGCTGAATATGTTGCCGACACCAAGCCATATCGTCCGAAAAAACATAGAACACGGGATGCACAACATGCTGCAAAATGCAGGTTATCGCACGCTGATAATAGGCCAACCCACACGTGTTTCGAAACAGCGCATCGTGCAAATAATCGCCTCGTCGCACATGTATCGCCACACTCTCCGTCGTGTTTATCTGCTGCTGCACGGCTAAGTTCCGTGGATTTGTAAATGCAGGGAATGTGAACGCTTGTAAGATGGCTGGACGGTAGTGGCTGAAATAGCGTTCATCCTGCCAATAGCCCTCATAATAAGCATCACCCTTTCTTTGCAAAACCTCTGGCAAAAAAGCTCCATTATCCGGTTCCTTCAACATCGTTTTGCGCACAGGCAGCACGCGATGCCCCAAGCGCCACAGCTGATAATGCGGATAATACCATGCCAACTGCGCCACCTCTTCCCACGTAGCTGCGGGCAAAGTGGTGCCAAAGCATTGCGCCAAATGAAAGCTTCCATGCTTCTTGTAACCCCGAAAGGCCGAAAGGTCGAGCTTCATATCTTCGTTTTCCTGCTGTTGTTTCAACGCCAACGCCAACGCATATTGAAACATTTGGTTACCCAAACCGCCGATAATTCTCACGATTTTCATTGTTTTTGCGTTTTAAAACGTTGCAGCCAGCATTGCATCCCTAACGCCCGGCCTATCCATCGGTTGTAATAGTCCTTCTGTTTGATTGCAGTTTGGTCTTGTCGCAAAGCCTGCATAATGTCTATATTGGACGTGATTTGCTCTGCATGTCCATGTTGAGAACGCACAAAGCATGCGCAGATAAGCAACTTTTGCATGCCTGAGCAACCGAAAATACCATTCCACATCCACCAACCACGTGAGCTTTTCATCCAACATCGGCAGTAACTCGCGCACCACTGCTACGCAAGCGCATGGTCCAATGGTGTTACAAGCAAAAAGCAATGCAGGATGATGCAGGCTACAACGCTTGATAAGGTTCGAAAGAAGACGGTTCTTTCGTCGACCTCCGGCCTCCACTTGGATATTCGTCACCACGACTTGTGCCTGTTGCTCAAATGCTTTTTTCATCCGATACAAATGGTCGTCGTGCACAAAAGCCTCATCGTGGTGAAGCAACACCACATATTTTCCCTGTGCTTTTTGCAGCCCCGCATTCCAATTTTCCACCGCATTACCCGTGCGCTGATGCTTAAAATAACGAATGTTTGCCGCTTGGAAATCGCCGCATAACTGCGCAATGGCATCATCATCCGAGTCGTCTGTAACTATCAATTCTATGCTCACATGGCGCTGCCTCAACACAGAAACGATGGCTTGCCGCGCCAAAGCAACATGATTATAGGTGGGAAGGACAACCGAAAAATCTTTCATCTTTTTAAAAACAACGTGAGATAAAGGGTCGCCAGTATCGACTTTAGACCATAAGCTATCAGCACAGCCAACGCTATTCCGGTGGCATTCAGCCCGCGTTCAACAAGACAATAGGCTGAAACCAATAGGACGATGGCCCAGAAAAGATTAATTACAAAGGCCTGCCACATTTTATTTTTGCTGTAAATCGACATCTCTATGATGTTCGAATAGGCCGAGAAAATGTTGGATAGTGCCAAATAAACCAATGGCATTTTGTCTGAAAAGCCCTTGCCATAGAGTTGCATAATGGGGCCGCCCAAGAGCAAAACCACCAGCGTTATCATGGATGAGATGCGACAATGAGCGCTATATTGGCCAACAGGACATGACGAAATTGCTGCCGCTGTTGCCGAATGCTCGTCAAAATGGGTAATACCATCTGACTGATAGCCGTGGGAATGAACAGCATCATCACTTTCCATTGATCGGCCGCCTCAAACAAAGCCAAACTGTTGTAACCGTCATGTTGCAGCAAGATGGTGCGTATTCCCCAAAAAGTAGGTGTCACCATCAACGCCGATAGGGTGGCAGGAATGCAATCGTTCAGCAGCATTGACCAATCATTTGGCGTGTGCGTGGACTGCATTTCGCCAACAACATATTGCGCATAGTGCTTTTTAATCGACAGCCGATTGACCCAAAAGAGTGCTCCAAGGCCTATGCCTAAACCGACGATAGCCCCCGTCAGTCCCCAGAAATAGGCACCTGCAACCATCAAAACAGCCTCTAAAAAACTCCCAATAAACGTGTTACGCGCCATGATTTTAAACTGTTCTAACCCCGTAAGAACACCATTTTGCACGCCATACAAGATGGAAAACAGCAACAACACACTGGCAATTTGCAGTTCAAACGTGAGGTGTTCGGCATGGAGAATGTGCCGTGCAATCGGTCGAGCCAAGACGAAACAAAACACCATGAGCACCAAAGCCATCACCCAAGCCAATCGAAATGTCAGTCGGGTCATACGCAGCAGGCGCGGAAGGTCGTTGGTTCGATAGGTGGAAATCAGCTTCGTAGCGGTCACACCAATGCCCGATGCACCGAAAACGATAAAGATATTGAGGGTGGAACGAATCATGCCCAACTGTCCAAACACCTCTTGTTTCAAAAGATGTGCACAGAGAATACCGGCTACCAGCAGGCACAATTTCCCCATTGCCGTACCCGAAAACGACCAAAATGCACCATGGAACATGCGCCGCGCAAGGTCAGATTGGAATGCTGTTAAACGCTCCTTTCTCATGGTTATTTCTGCGGATAAAGATGATAATAATGATAATGATTGCTGAAATCATAAAACCGATAGGGCACCAAGTGCAGCCATTCGGGACGAAAAGTGCTGACAACGGTGATGCGAGCTACAAAAATACAGCCGATAAAAAGCACCGCCACGCGCTGTGCCAAGTGGTATTGAGGATGAGAAACAGCCACTGAATCGGTGGGCTGGGAGTGCACATAGCGCAAAAAAATCACAATGATCAGTGGCCAAAGATAGTCGTTGATGCGCGAAAAGAAACTGAATACCGGCAGCATGATGGCCACACTGAGTGCTAAAACGAACACGGCATACACATTTCGATCAACCGCCTTGCAATGCATGCGCCGATGAAGTCCATAGCAAGTGCCCACAGTTGTTCCCATAATGGCTAATTCAATCATTCCAAAGATGGAGAGGTTTTCTTTTTGTAGCGCCACCTTATAATAAACACTATCTTGCAACCCGAAAAGCGAAAGCAGCTGGAAAAGGCACAGGGTAAGCAGCAAAGCACCGACCAACAGCAACAGGGTGTGGCGCTTTGTGGGGCGAATGCGTTTGAGCAGTGGAAGCAACAGCAGCACAAGTGCCGAGGTATGAAACAACGTAGCAAGCAATATGAGCAGGCAATAGCCTTTATTCCGCCCCTTTTCAAGATAGCAACAATAGGCCACATAGAAAATAGCGATGGCAAAAGCCTGCCGAATGACACAATATTGCATGAAAAAGACATAGCCTATCAGCATGAAAAAGCAGGTCATCGCCACATCTTGTGTCTTACGTTGAATAAACCATAAGTTGCTGATGGTGATGACAAAGGCCGAGAAGATAATAATCGTATAGGGAGACCTCGAAACATATTTGATGAGGAAATGCACCAACACTTGAAAGCCATACTCAAACTTGTCGCTCAGATGAAATGCGAATATCGACTCATTCCGATAGCTTGTGTAAAGCGATTTGAGGTAGTAGAAGCCATAATAATGCGGCGTGTCGTTCAGCACTGTGATGTCGCGAAAGCCAAAAAAGCCAAAGAGCAGCACGAAACACAACAGCATTTGGAAAACTTTCTGCGTGCGGACGTGCACAAACACCTTGGAGGTGAGGCTCACAAGAGGGAACAATAGCGCATAGAGAACGACAACAAGCATGATGAATGGTTAGGATTGAGCTTCGTCGTGCAACAGCATTTGCACATTCATGCGCAGGAAAATCACAAACAAAGGGATGCAACACCCCATGAGAAGTGCCAAACCCAGCACCATCAGTTTATGGGGCTTCACGGGTTTCAAACTGCCCATAGGGGGCGAAAGCACCCGCACTTTATAGGGTGTAAAGGCACGAGAGAGGATGTTTTCTTCACGCTTTTGCAACATAAAAATATAGAGCTGTTCCTGGATTTTCTGCTGTCGCTCGGCCGAAAGCAAGAACTTTGCTTGCTGTGGGCTCGACTTTGTTTGTGCATCATTGGTTCCTTTCAGCTGGTAATAGGTAGCAATTTGCTGATCAATTTGCTGCATATTGGTGCGCAAACTCGCATGGATTGACGACCGAAGTGCCGCTAATTGTTTATCCATGCCCTGCACAATGCTGTTTGAGGCATTGCTATTGGCCGCCACCCGATTGCGTTCTAACTGCAACTGGTTGTAGTTTTCCACCTGCATGGCAAGCGTTTTATCGTTGTTCAGCAGATTAACGGGCAACGTTTGGTTCGCGTTTGCATGCTGATTCAAGAACCGTTCCATCTCACTTGCCGCAGCCCTAAGTCCACGAAGGGTGGCCAGCTCGCTGCTCATCTTTGTCGAGGTCTCCATGGCCAACTTGGTCGTTTCGACCACATCGGGCAGGTTGTGCTTGGTTTTATAGGCCGTAATGGTCGTTTCTGATTTGCCCAACTCGGTTGTAATCTCTGCAATACGGTTATCGATAAAACGTGTGGTTGAAGCATTTAATTGATTTTCATCGCCCATCCATCGCTCGTTATAAACGGCCACAAGCATGCGAAGAAAGTCCTCAGCACGCTGTGGAAGGACATCCTCATAGCGCAAATCAATCACCGACCCTAATTCCTCGGCGATACCTGCATCAAGTTTTTTGGTCATATCATCGGCCACTTCAACGGGCGGTGTATGGCGAAAAGTTATCGTTTGACTTTCTTTTCCCGTGTAAACCCGTGTCGGGAGAATAGCCACAATACCAATGGGTGTATGAACAATGCCATTCACTTGTCCGCGAAAGGTGCCATCGAATGACGTTTTATTTCGCTTGATATGAGAGAGTTCGATGTTGCCTTGCGCTATTTTTATTTCCATCTGTAGCTTGTCTTCGGGCGTTAGTCCTCTGACATCTATCCGAATAGGCAGCGAAGAACCATATAAGGTGGTGCGATGAAAGAGGTTGCCTTCGGTGTAGGTATCATCCAAATGCAATCGCTTGATGGCTTCTACTATATTATAAGGTGTAGTGAGTGCAAGCAGCTCATTGTTGACATTGGCACTCCCTCCCAACATGCCTCCCAAGCCTTGTATCATGCTTAGTCCGGCAGTGAGCTTTGAACTGGGCGTCGCATCTTCGCGCACCATGAGTTGTGTGCTGCGTTCATAAACGGGCTTTTTGAGCATAAGATAGCCTAAAGCAGCGGCCATGCAAAGCGCAACGGAAATGAAAAACCATTTCTTTGCTTGCTGACAGAAGGCAAGATATTGGCGGAGTGTGAAACCTTGTGTGGTGGTAGACATGAGCGACGGCGTTATTTAAAGATTAAAACCGCAACAGTGGCAAACAATGAGGCAACCGAAACCCAAAAGGAAGTGGACTGAAGTGTGTTGCCATTGATGGTGGCCTGCCGTTGACGGGTGCGGTTGGCAGGCACATAAACCACGTCGTTCTGTTGCAAATAATAGGCTGGCGACTGCAAAACTTGGGGAGCTGAAGCCAAATTCAGCGTGTAGGCAACAGGCTTTCCATCGACTTCGCGAAACACTTTCACGCTATCGCGCTGTCCATAGATGGTCATATCGCCCGCCATTCCTAAGGCTTCGAAAATGGTGATGCGGTCTTTGGTGATGTCAAAATTACCTGCTTTATTCACTTCGCCCAACACAGAAAAGGTGAGTTTGCTAAAGTCTACGGTGACAACCACATCCTTTGCACCAAATTCCTGCACCAAACGGCTCTTAATGCGCTGTGCAGCTTCTGCACGGGTAAGCCCCAAAAGTGCCACCTTTCCTAACATCGGGAAATCGATGTTGCCTTGGTTGTCGAGCGTATAGGTGAGCACCTGCTGCATATTGGGCAGCGAGATATTGAAATGTTGGGTGAGCACCTCATCGCGACTTTTTACAAAAATAGAAACTTTATCATCAGCCATCAGGCGGATGCTGTGCGTGGTGGCAGACTGCTGTGCATCAAAAGCACCTTGCATGTAGGTGAGGTTGCGAGGGGTCTTGCAGCTGGCGAACAACAGGATCGCCCCTATCACGGCGAGGCTATAGCTTAAAATATGTTGGAAGGTATTGCGTTTCTTCACTTGCTGTTGTATCATTCTATTTGCTGTGTGATGCGAGAAATTATACATTTGTTGGCGAAACTAAGTGCAAGCCATCGTCCTCTATCGTGATAAGGTGTTTTTTATAGAGGTCGCCAATAGCCTTTTTAAAGACCTTTTTGCTTACTTGAAACTGATGTTTAATGGCTTCGGGGTCGCTCTTGTCGCCCAGAACACAATAGCCATTGTTCTCTTTTAAATGGCGGAGGAGCACCGACGAGAAGTCTTCAGCAGCGGCAATGCCCATGGGTTGCAGGGTAATATCGAGCTTTCCATCCGTGCGAAGCTGTGCCACATAGGCTTTCATGCGGTCGCCAGTGTGGATAGATTTAAAGATTTGATCTTGGTAAATGAGCCCGGGATATTGGTTGTTGACAATGACTTTAAAACCTAATTCGGTTTTCTGCCAGATTAAAATGTCAACTTCTTCATTGCGTTTGAAATGTTTTGCGGCCATATCTTCCTTGAGATAGCGTTCAACCTTTGCACTGGCCACAATGCGATAGCTCTCTTCATCAATGTGGACATGTACAATGTAGCGATTGCCAATCTCCATCTTTCGCTTCTGTTCGCGAAACGGACAGAACAAATCTTTCGTTAAGCCCCAGTGCAAAAAGGCACCATATTCGTTAACCCAGGCACATTCTAAATAAGCGAAATCGCCAACCTTTGCAAGGGGTTGCTCGGTAGTGGCAATGGGACGCTCCTCTTGATCTAAATAGATGAAACAAGTTATTTCGTCGCCTACACGAACATATTCGGGCACATATTTCTGCGGCATGAGGATATCTCCCTCACGACCACCATCTAAATAGAGTCCAAACACTTCGCCATAACCTTCGCGTCGTGCCAACTCTTTCACACGAAGCACATTATAATCACCTAATTTAATATCGTTAGCCATTTTCTCTTTGCACTTTATCTTTATGGATGCAAAGTTAATCAATTTGCTTGCATATCTTGAATTTTTCCCTCTATTCTTGCCTTTATTGCGTGGAATATATTAATTTTGCGTGAATTAAAATCATATTAAACAGGAAAATAGACAATGAAAGTTGCGATTGTTGGTGCCAGTGGTGCCGTCGGCCAAGAGTTATTACGCATTCTTGATGAGCGGAATTTCCCCTTAGATGAATTGGTCTTGTTTGGTTCTTCACGCAGTGCAGAAAGGAAATATACGTTTAAGGGTAAAGAATATGAGGTGAAATTATTGCAACATAATGACGATTTTAAGGATGTTGACATCGCATTAACCTCGGCAGGAGCAGGTGTTTCTGAGGAATTTGCAAAGACCATTACCCAATATGGAGCGGTGATGATTGACAACTCCAGTGCGTTCCGCATGTGTGACGATGTGCCATTGGTGGTTCCCGAAGTGAATGCTGAGGACGCTTTGCATTGCCCTCGTCATATCATTGCCAATCCAAATTGCACCACTATCATGATGGTTGTGGTGTTGAAGCCTATCGAAGTGCTGAGTCATATTAAAAAAGTGCACATCGCAAGCTATCAAAGTGCCAGTGGAGCCGGGGCAGCTGCAATGGCTGAATTGGAGCAACAATATCGCGAATTGGTGAATGAGGGTGAAGTGAAAACAATTAAAAAGTTCCCCCATCAGTTGGCCTATAATGTGATTCCGCAAATCGATAAGATGATGGAGAATGACTATACGAAGGAGGAAATGAAGATGTTTAACGAGACACGCAAGATTATGCACAGCGACATTCGCACGAGTGCCACCTGCGTTCGCGTGAGTTCTTTGCGCGCTCATAGTGAGAGTGTGTGGTTTGAAACAGCTGAACCCCTGAGCGTAGAAGCCATTCGCGAGGCCTTAAAGGCTGCTCCCGGTGTGACTTTGGTTGACGATCCGCAGCATTATGTCTACCCCATGCCATTGGAAAGTGCAGGGAAAGATGATGTCTACGTGGGTCGTGTACGTAAAGATTTGGCCGATGACTATGGCAACACGCTGTGGCTTACGGGCGACCAAATACGCAAAGGTGCGGCATTGAATGCCGTGCAGATAGCCGAGTATTTGGTGAAGCAACATGCCATAAAGAAATAATACGGATTAATTTCTTGAGGGGCGTTCCATAAAAACAAATTGAAAATCTTCAATCCTTTTTTCTATAGGTGATACAGGCGTTTTTACTTTATGAGGGCTTATATTTCAGTCACAAATAGTAAGCATTATCAAAACGCTTATTTTTATTAGACCTTAACTCCGCAGCATAAATTCTTGTGAG
>NZ_BAJQ01000048.1 GCF_000613785.1 Segatella oulorum JCM 14966
TCCATCGTTATCCCCGCGCACCATGCGTGTATTTTTGGTATGGAAACGCCGCTACGCGGACGTTCGGGCGGGCACACAGGCACCGCCCCTACGGTTTCGTTTGGGTGGGATTGCGCGATGCATTTCCGCCCCCAATGTGTTGTGTGGTGGGGTAGGGGCTTATTTTTCGACAATACTGGCTTTGTTGCCTTTCTCTTGTCAAACTCAAATGTAGGGTGGGGATTATTTCTTCCGTCGCACGTCGCGCCCTTCATATTTGCAAATGGCTTCGATCCATTCTTCGGGCATGGGGATGGAATGGTTTTCGAGCAGGTCGTAGGCCACCATCACTGTGCGCCCGACGCATTTCACGGCTTTTGTTTGGCAGTCGATGAGCTGTTGTGTGAGCGTGAAGCTCTTGGTGCCGATGGCGGTGATGGCTGTTTGCACTTCCACTTGGTCGGTACTATAAACCTGTGCGAGGAAATCGGCTTCGACGTGTGCGGCGAAGATGGCATAGCGCTCGTTGGGGATGTTGCACACCTTGCGCACGTAATCGATTTTTGCGGTGTCGTAGTATTGAAAATAGGCTGTGTTGTTGATGTGTCCGAATTGGTCGGCATCGGTAAATCGGAGCTGAATGGGCAGGCTGTGGTGAAATGTTATCTGTTCCATAGGGTTTGTTGGTGTTTTTTTGTTGAATGATGTTTGAACGGGGGCGTTATTGTTTGACGAAGACGAGCCGGCGCGGCATCTTTTGCCATTTGCGCTGGATGGCAAATTTGATGGTGCTGCCTTTGCCTTGCTCGAAGACGAATGTGCCGTCGGGCTGGGCCGTGAGTGTGGCTTCGAGGTCTTCGCTGCCATAGTCGTTGGTCACCAAGAGCGCGGCCGTGTGGTTGTCTTTGAGGGTTACGTTGGTGAAAATCCATTTGCGGCTGTCTAAATCGGCGCCGAAATAGCCCGCCACTTGTCCGAAGAGCTCTTGCCCGGGGATGAGGATGTTGTTTTGATAGAAATTGATGTGCAGATAGACTTTGTACTCCTTATTATATAGATGGCCTTTGAAAGGCTCGTTGGTGTTTTGCGCCCATGTCCATGTGCAGGCGAGCGTGAGGAGGATTGATAAAAACCATCGTTTCATTATGCGATACACTTAGTTGCGTGCAAAGGTATAAAGTTTATGTCAAGGAATGAGCGGTTTTGGGCAAAATAGTGTGTGCTTCATTGGCTTTTTAGGAATTTTATGCTATCTTTGTCGCTCAAAAAGAGGTTTTTCGTATGGTTAAAGGGCAGTGTGTTCCGGATTATATTTTTGAATCGAGTTGGGAAGTGTGCCACATGGTGGGCGGCATTTACACTGTGTTGTCGACGCGTGCCAAGACCATGCAAAAGCTGTTTACCGACAGGGTGTTTTTCGTTGGTCCCGATTTTGGCGACGAGGTCGATAATCCTTTGTTTACGGCCGATGAGAAGCTGTATTCTGATTGGCGTGCGAAGGCGCAGCAAGAGGGATTGCACGTGCGTGTGGGTCGCTGGAATGTTCCGGGAGCGCCGATTGCGCTGTTGGTGGATTTCCGCCCGTTCTATGCGCAAAAGAATGACATCTATGGTCAGATGTGGGCCGATTTCCAGGTGGATAGTCTGCATGCCTATGGCGATTATGACGAGGCATCGATGTTTTCCTATGCTGCGGCAAAGGTAGTCGAGAGTTTCTATCGGCATGTGTTGCCGGCTGCGGCAAAGGTGGTTTATCAAGGCCATGAGTGGATGACCTGCTTGGGCTTGCTTTATATTCATAAGCATGTGCCGCAGATAGGCACTATTTTCACGACGCATGCTACGAGCATCGGGCGCAGCATTGCAGGCAACATGAAGCCGCTCTACGAATATCTTTGGGCTTATCGTGGCGACCAGATGGCCGAAGAGCTCAACATGCAGAGCAAACATTCGGTGGAGAAGCAGGCTGCGAAATATGTGGATTGCTTCACCACCGTGAGCGACATCACTGCTGTGGAATGTCGCGAACTGTTGGATAAGCCCGTGGATGTGGTGCTGCCCAATGGTTTTGAAGACGATTTTGTGCCGCGCGGAAAGGCTTTCGATGCGCAGCGCATGGCCGCACGAAAAGTTTTGTTGCAGGTGGCCAATGCCTTGACAGGCGACCGTTTCGACGACCAAACATTGATTGTTTCGACGAGTGGGCGCTACGAGTTTCGCAACAAAGGCATTGATGTGTTTATTGAAGCGATGCATCGATTGCGCCGCGTCCCTTTGCCACAAAAGGTGGTAGCCTTTATCGGAGTGCCGGGCTGGGTGGCTGGTCCGCGCGAAGATTTGCAAGCGCGTCTGCGTAGCGGTCATACCTTTGACACGCCTTTGGACAACCCCATTTGCACCCATTGCTTGCACGACGCAGCAAGCGATCGCGTGTTGGGCATGATGAACTATTTGGGCATGCACAACGCTTTGGACGAGCGCGTGAAACTCATCTTTGTGCCTTGTTATCTGACGGGGCAGGATGGCATCTTCAATCAGCCTTATTATCATTTGGTGGGCGGCAACGATCTCTGCGTCTATCCGTCCTACTATGAGCCTTGGGGCTATACACCACTCGAAGCCATCGCTTTTCATGTGCCGTGCATCACAACCGATTTGGCCGGTTTTGGTCTGTGGGCAAACCACACTGTTGGGCATGAAGCAAGGTTAGCAGATGGCGTGTGTGTGGTGCATCGCGATGACAATAATTATCAAGAGGTGGCCACAGCCATTTGCCAAGCTATTGAACACTATGCGAAGGCCGACGAGACGCAGCGCAAAGCTTGCCGAAAGGCGGCTTGGAACTTGTCGAAAGCGGCACTGTGGAAGCACTTCATTCCTTATTATGAAAAGGCCTATGCCCTTGCACTGCGCAAAGCTGTTGCACGGGCGTAGCAACAATATTTTAAAAACATTATCAATCAAGCGGTATGAAAATTAAAGCTGACTATGTAAATGCCCCCCAATGGCGGGAGCTAACAGTGAAATCGCGTTTGCCTGAGCAATTGAAATGCTTAGACGAATTGGCTCACAATCTATGGTGGGCATGGAACAATGAGGCACCCAAGCTCTTCAAGAGCCTCGATGCCGACCTCTATGAGGCTGTCAATTACAACCCGGTGTTGTTGCTCGAGCGTTTGAGCTACGAGCGGAAAGAGGCTATTGTGAAGGACAAAGCGCTCATGAAACGCGTGAAGGATGTTTACACGAAGTTTCATGATTACATGGCTGTGAAACCCAACAAGAAGCGTCCCTCGGTGGCCTATTTCTGCATGGAATTTGGTTTGACGCAGGTGTTGAAAATCTATTCGGGCGGTTTGGGCATGCTGGCCGGCGACTATTTGAAAGAGGCTTCGGACAGCAATGTCGACATGTGTGCCGTGGGGTTCCTCTATCGTTATGGCTATTTCACACAGAGCCTCAGCATGGACGGCCAGCAGATTGCCAAGTATGACGCGCAGAATTTCAACTCCTTGCCCATTGAGCGTGTGCTCGATGCCAACGGCAATCAGATGGTGGTCGACGTGCCCTATATGAACTATCATGTGCATGCCTTGGTGTGGCGTGCGAATGTGGGGCGCATCAGCCTTTATCTGTTGGACACCGACACCGACATGAACTCCGAGTTCGATCGTCCCATCACCCACAGCCTCTATGGCGGCGATTGGGAGAATCGTCTCAAGCAAGAAATTCTGTTGGGCATCGGCGGAATCTTGACGCTGAAGAAATTGGGCATCAAGAAGGACATTTATCACTGCAACGAGGGGCATGCCGCGCTCTGCAACTTGCAGCGTCTGTGCGATTACGTGGCCGAAGGACTCACCTTCAACCAAGCCTTGGAACTGGTGCGCGCCTCGTCGCTCTACACTGTGCACACGCCCGTTCCGGCAGGTCACGACTATTTTGACGAAGCTCTCTTTGGAAAATATATGGGTGGTTACCCCGAAATGTTGGGCATATCGTGGGACGAATTCATAGGAATGGGCCGCGAAAATCCCGATGATCACAACGAGCGTTTCTGCATGAGTATCTTTGCCTGCAACACCTGCCAGGAGGTGAACGGTGTGAGCAAGCTCCACGGATGGGTGAGCCAAAAGATGTTTGCACCCTTGTGGCAGGGCTATTTCCCCGAAGAAAACCACGTGGGCTACGTCACCAACGGCGTGCACTTGCCCACCTGGACGGCCACGGAATGGCGTCTCATCTATGACAAATATTTCGATCCGAGCTTTATACTCGACCAGAGCAACGAAACCATTTGGCACGCTATTGAGAAGGTGCCCGATGAAGAAATCTGGGAAACGCGCATGGCACTGAAGCAAAAGCTCGTCAACTACATCCGCGAGAAGTTTAGCGAGACGTGGTTGCGCAACCAGGGCGACCCGGCACGTGTCGTGTCGTTGTTGCAACGCATCACGCCCAACGCGCTGATGATTGGTTTCTGTCGTCGTTTCGCCACCTACAAGCGCGCCCACTTGCTCTTCACCGACATCGACCGCTTGGCCAAGATTGTGAACAATCCCGAGCGTCCCGTGCTCTTCTTCTTCTCGGGAAAAGCCCATCCGGCCGATGGCGCAGGGCAGGGACTCATCAAGCGCATCTACGAAATCAGCCAGCGTCCCGAGTTCTTGGGCAAGATTATCTTCTTAGAGGACTACGACATGCAGCTGGCGCGCCGCTTGGTGTCGGGAGTCGACATTTGGATGAACACGCCGACACGCCCCTTGGAAGCCTCGGGAACATCGGGCGAGAAGGCCGAAATGAACGGTGTGGTCAACCTCTCGGTGCTCGATGGCTGGTGGGTTGAAGGCTATCGCGAAGGTGCGGGCTGGGCTTTGCCACAGAAGCGCACCTACGAGAACCAGGAATACCAGGACAAGTTGGATGCTGCCACCATCTATGGCTTGTTGGAGAACGACATCATCCCGCTCTACTACAATCGCGGCAAGAAACCCTATAGCGAAGCGTGGATCAAGGTGGTGAAACGTTCTATCGCAACCATCGCGCCCCATTACACCATGAAGCGCCAGCTGGACGATTACTTCGACAAGTTCTACAACCGCGAGGCATTGCGTTTCCGCGAGCTGAGCAAAGACAACGACAAGTTGGCACGCGAGTTGGCTCACTGGAAGGAGTGTGTAGCCGAGCGTTGGGATGCCATCCACGTGGTGAGCCGCGACACCTCGCTCTTAGACGAAGGGGGCGAAACGGGCAAGAAATACACCATGACCTATGTCATCGACGAGCAGGGTCTCGACGACGCTGTGGGGTTGGAGCTTGTGGTGCTCAACAATCAGGCCGATGCGACGGGCGCGAGGTCTACCAGGTGCATCCTTTCAAGGTGAAACAGCACGAAGGCAACCTCTATACCTTCGAGGCCGTGATAGAGCCCGACGAGGCCGGTGCCTTCAAGAGCTGTGTGCGCATGTATCCCAAGAACGCCAATCTGCCCCATCGGCAGGACTTCTGCTATGTGAAATGGTTGGATTAAACGCCGATTATTCGTTTATGTAAAGGCAGGCTGCTGTGGAACGCGTTTCCCGGCAGCCTGCTTTTTGTTGCATACCGTGCGGGGATGAAGCGGAGCCGAAAAGCCGGAATGTTTTTCGTTGTTTTTCGTGAAAAACCTGCCTCCGAGCCGTTTGCAAGGGTGTTTTCCGAAAAAGATGCCCGTTCGGAGGGTCTGTAAGGGATGTTTTCGAAATTAGTCGCCCATTCAGAGGGTCTGCAAGGGTGGTTTTCGAAATTAGTTGCCCATTCGGAGGGTCTGTAAGGGATGTTTGGGAAAGGAACCATGCTTCCGACGCATTTTTTTAGGGGTTTTAAAAACGAAACGTCGTAGAAAAGACGTTTTTTCAAAGACTTTTTTCCAAAACATCTTTTCGTGCGTTGTTTTTGGGAGGTTTTTCTCCCAAAACAGCATTCCCATGTGCTTGGAAAAGCCGTTTTCGTAGGGGGCGGCGTGGCATGTCGTTCGTTTGGATGGGGGAAAGCGGCAAGGCTCACCGCGGATTATCCTTCTTGCGTTGTTTTCTTGAGTGCTTCGCGTTTCAGCTTCTCGGCCATGTAACGCGCCTTCACGTTCACATCGTTGATGTCCTTTTTGCGATAGTAGCTGCGCGAGGCACCTTCGCTGCTCAGCACCAGCGAGTCGTTGCCTAAATAGACAATGTCGCAGGTGTCGATGCGCGGGTCGATGGTTTGGATGGTGTTGTCGTTTTTGAAAATAGGCGTGGCGCTGAGGATAATCACCTTGCCATTCCAAATGCGCCAGCCCGTGAAATAGCCTAATTGCGGATAGACCACGGGGCTCTCTTGCTCTAAGGCCGATTGCTCGCTGACGTAGCCGACGCTCTGTGCGCCCCACTGCCGCCGCAGCCAAAAGCCATATTCGCGCGGGATGAGATAGGTGCGCTTCACGGAGTCGGGCATGTCGCGCATCATGCGGCGTTGCAGGCTCTTGCTCATGTATTCGTAATCGCGCATCTTGGGCATCACCACATAGCACCAAATGCCTTTCAGCTGGTCGAGGTTCACCACCTCGTCGGCAACGCGCTTGTCATAGCGATTGGCCACAATGCCAATCCAGTCGCCAATCTGTATGTCGCCCAAAATGCGCTTGTTTCTTCGTGCATCCACCACATCGTAGGTCACGGGGTCGCTGCCATCGTTGGGCAACAACACAATCACCGAGTCGTTGCATCCCTCGCAGGCCAACCCATAAATGGTGCTGTCGCCAATGGATTGGTAATCGGCCTTTATCTTTTGCTGTGTGGTTGATTTCTTGGTTGTCTGCTGTCCGCAGGCCGCAATACATGCGATGGCTATGCTGAGTGTTGCGATTGATTTGAACTTCATGTGCGTTTTATTTTGTGCAAATATAAGAGAATAATCACAAAAAAAGGGGATGAGGCGGGCGTTTTTGATTTTTTTTATCTAATTTTGCAGGCCGACGAGCTGCCGTTCTGCTACTGTTTTACGCATTCAGACACGCCCCGCTCGTTCGTGTTTAAGGATATCAATACAACAAAATAATGGGAAAGAAAATTCAGTTCAGTCTCGTATATCGAGATATGTGGCAGAGCTCCGGAAAGTTTCAGCCACGCAAGGATCAACTGGTGCGCATAGCTCCCGTCTTCGTGGAAATGGGTTGCTTTGCCCGTGTAGAAACCAATGGTGGTGCTTTTGAGCAGGTGTGCCTCTTGGCCGGCGAAAATCCGAACGAAGCCGTTCGCGCGTATTGCAAACCGTTGCATGAGGCCGGCATCAAAACCCACATGTTGGACCGCGGTTTGAATGCGCTTCGCATGTATCCCGTGCCCGACGATGTGCGTCGATTGATGTACAAGGTGAAACACGCGCAAGGCACAGATATCACGCGCATTTTCGATGGGTTGAACGATGTGCGCAACATCATCCCTTCGATTAAATGGGCCAAAGAGGCCGGCATGACCGCACAGACGGCGCTCTGCATCACCAATTCGCCCATTCACACGTTGGAATATTACACCAAGATTGCCGACGAGCTGATAGCGGCTGGTGCCGACGAGATTTGTCTGAAAGACATGGCCGGCATCGGGCAGCCTGCCTTGTTGGGCAAGCTCACCAAGGCCATCAAAGATAAGCACCCCGAAATCATCATCGAATACCACGGCCACTCGGGTCCAGGCCTTTCGATGGCTTCAATCTTAGAGGTGTGCAACAATGGCGCCGACATCATCGATACCGCCATCGAACCACTGTCATGGGGCAAAGTGCATCCCGACATCATTTCGGTGCTCAGCATGCTGAAGAACGAAGGCTTCGATGTGCCCGAAATCAACATGAATGCCTACATGAAAGCGCGTGCGCTGACGCAGGAGTTCATCGACGAGTGGTTGGGCTATTTCATCAATCCGTCCAACAAAATCATGTCGTCGTTGCTGCTCGGTTGCGGTTTGCCCGGCGGCATGATGGGCTCGATGATGGCCGATTTGGGCGGCATTCGCCAAACCATCAACAACCTGCGCAAGAAGAAGGGCGAAGACGAACTGTCGATGGACGACATGCTCGTGAAGCTCTTCAGCGAGGTGGAATATGTTTGGCCGCGCGTGGGCTATCCGCCATTGGTTACGCCCTTCAGCCAATACACCAAGAACATCGCCCTGATGAATCTGCTCACGATGGAGCAAGGCAAAGGCCGCTTCGTGATGATGGACGAATCGATGTGGGGCATGATCCTCGGAAAGAGCGGCAAGGTGCCCGGCGCCATCGATCCCGAATTGGTTGAATTGGCCAAGAAACAAGGACGCGAATTCACCGATGCGACCCCCACACGCTGCTCACCAATGCGCTGGATGACTTCCGCAAAGAGATGGACGGGAACGGTTGGGAATATGGGCAAGACGACGAGGAGCTCTTCGAATTGGCCATGCACCCCGAGCAATATCGCAACTATCGCAGCGGACAGGCGAAGAAAAATTTCCTGGCCGACTTGCAGGCCGCCAAAGATGCCAAGCTCGGAGCCAAGGTGAGCCCCGAAGAGGCTGCGGCCTTTAAGCACGCCAAGGCCGACGCCATTGTTTCGCCCGTGAAGGACAAATCTTCTGGGAGTTCCAAGGCGACGGCGAAGCGCTCACGGCGACCGAACCCTTCATTGGCAAGGAATACAAAGAGGGCGATGCGTTCTGCTACATCTGCACACCGTGGGGCGAGTTCGAAACCATTCCGGCTGCGCTCGGCGGACAGTTGGTTGAGATCAATGCCAAGCAGGGCACCAAGGTGAATAAAGGCGATGTGATTGCCTACATTCAGCGGCCCGAGGCTTAACCCTCAGCGCATGGACTATCAACAGATTATCGACAAATATTATCCCGAAGCCAATCGACTTCGGGATATTCTTATCACCCACAGCACGCTCGTCATGAAGCGTGCTGTGTTGGTTTGTGAGCGCCATCCGAGTTGCAGCTCAACCGGCCGTTCCTCATCGAAGCCGCCATGCTCCACGACATCGGCATCTTTCGCTGCCATGCGCCCGGAATAGCATGTTTCGGCACCGAGCCCTACATCTGCCATGGACGCATCGGCGCCGAGATACTGCGCAGCGAAGGCTATCCGCAGCATGCCCGCGTTTGCGAACGCCATACCGGTGCGGGCCTCACGAAGCAAGAGATTATCGCGCAGCATTTGCCTTTGCCCCACGAAGACTTCCTGCCCGAGACGCTCGAAGAGCAAGTCATCTGCTACGCCGACAAGTTCTATTCGAAGAGCCATCCCACCGACGAGAAACCGCTTGCTGCCGTTGAGGCCACCATGGCTCGCTTTGGCGCAGACAGTTTGCAGCGCTTCCGTGCTTGGGACGCTCGCTTCCGTTAACCCCCAATCGGTCGTCAGGTTGCCGGAAGAGGTGCTCGCTGATGGACTAAATCGAGAAAAGGTTTCCGGAAGAGGCTCCGCCGACGGACAAAACGAGAGAAGGTTGCCGGCGAATAGTTCGCCGATGGACAAAACGAGAAAAGGTTGCCGGCGAATAGTTCGCCGATGGACAAAACGAGAGAAGGTTGCCGGAAGAGGTGCTCGCTGATGGACTAAATCGAGAAAAGGTTTCCGGAAGAGGCTCCGCCGACGGACAAAACGAGAGAAGGTTGCCGGCGAATAGTTCGCCGATGGACAAAACGAGAAAAGGTTGCCGGCGAGGTGCTCGCCGACGGACAAAAACAAGAAAAGGTTGCCGGCGAGGTGCTCGCCGATGGACTAAAACGAGAAAAGGTTGCTGGCGAGGTGCTCGCCGATGGACTAAAACGAGAAAAGGTTGCCGGCGAGGTGCTCGCCGACGGACTAAATCGAAAAAAGGTTGCCGGCGAGGTGCTCGCCGCCGATATTCTGCGTTGTTTATCGCAGGAAAAGAGTTCGCCGCTGATATTCCGCGCTGTTTATCGCAGGAAAACAGTTCGCCGCTGATATTCCGCATTGTTTATCGCAGGAAAACAGTTCGCCGCTGATATTCCGCATTGTTTATCGCAGGAAAACAGTTCACCGCCGATAATCCGCGCTGTTTATCGCAGAAAAACAGTTCGTCGCTGCATAACCATAAAGGAATAGTCGTGGCGAGATGCTCGCCGCTGCACAAACATAAGTGTATAGTTGCGGCGAACTGTTCGCCGACGGACTAATACGAAAAAAGGTTGCCGGCGAGGGCTTGAACGGCGGCATAACGCGCTGATGCCCACGTGGGGTTTAATCATCTTTTAACGCCGTGGGTTGGACAATCTACAGATTAATTGCTAACTTTGCAGCCCAATGAGAAGATTTTCGTTTATTGCAGCTTTTCTGCTCGCCGTGCTGGTGGTCATGGCCGGCGTCAACTATCCCTTGCTCAAAAAGCGCAAGAAGGGTGGGGCGCAGACGGCTGCAATGAAAGATAGTCTGCCGGGGGATAGTGTTGCGCGCATGGCTGTGGACACCACAAAGATGGACTCGCTGCAACGCGCCATCTATCGGCACAATCAGGCCATTGACGACTCTATTCATCTCGACTCGCTCAATCGGCAAAAGAAGAATGGTATCGAAGCGCCCATCGACTTTGCAGCCAAGGACTCGATGGTGTATGATGCGCGCAGCCGAACGGCCTATCTTTATGGTTCGTCGAACGTGAAATATGAGAACATGAACCTTAAGAGCGAGCGCATTCATGTCAACATGGACAGCAGCATCATTCATGCAACGGGGGTGCGCGACACGGCTTCGAAGAAGCTCACGGGAACGCCTGTCTTTGCCATGGGGAAGGATAATTATGAGAGCGACACCATTGCGTTTAATTTTAAAAGCAAAAAGGGGCTCATCCGCAACACCTACACGCAGCAGGAGGAGGGCTATCTGCGCAGCGAATTGGCGAAGCGCGACTCTTTGGGCAATGTTTATCTGCAACACGGGCGCTACACCACCTGCGACCTCGACCATCCCGACTTCTACATCTCGCTCTCACGCGCCAAGGTGCGCCCCGGCAAGGATGTCGTCTTCGGCCCGGCCTATCTCGTGGTGGCCGATGTTCCGTTGCCCTTGGCCATTCCTTATGGCTTCTTTCCCTTTACGAAGAAATATTCCAGTGGCTTCATTATGCCCACCTACGGCGACGAAAGCACCCGTGGTTTCTATCTGCGCGACGGCGGATATTATTTCGCCATGAGCGATCGATGGGACCTGAAGCTCCTCGGTGAAATCTATACGCGCGGCTCATGGGGGCTCAGTGCCGCCAGCAACTATCGCAAGCGCTATCGTTACAACGGCACTTTCTACGCCAGTTTTCAAAACACCAAGACCGGTGACAAGGGCATGCCCGACTATGTCAACCAAAAGAGCTTCAAGGTGCAATGGAGCCATCGGCAGGATGCCAAGGCCAACCCCTACAGCACCTTCTCGGCCAGCGTGAACTTTGCCACGAGCAGTTACGAGCGCAACAATCTCGGAAGCCTTTATAATCCGCAGACGATGACGCAATCGACGCGCACCTCATCCGTGAGCTGGAGCACCTCGTTCTCGAGCATCGGCCTGACGCTCAGCACCACCGCCAATCTCAATCAGAACATGCGCGACGAAACCATTGCCCTCACCTTGCCCGACCTCAACATCAACCTTGCCCGCTTCTATCCGTTCAAGCGGCGGCATGTTGTCGGTGCCGAACGATGGTATGAGAAAGTATCCGTCAGTTACACCGGGCAACTCAGCAACTCCATCAACACGAAAGAAGATCAGCTGCTCCACTCCAACCTCACCAAAGATTGGCGCAACGGCATGCAGCACCGCATCCCCATCAGCGGCAGCTTCACCTTGTTTAATTATATCAACGTCAACCCCTCGTTCAACGTCACCGACCGCATGTACAGCAACAAAACCCTTCGCACCTGGGATGTGGCCACACAAAAAGAACAGACCGAACTTGTCAACGGTTTCTACAACGTCTACAACTGGGACTTGAGCCTCAGTGCCAGTACCAAGCTCTATGGCATGTTCTTGCCCAATCGCAAGCTCTTCGGCGACAAAATACAAGCCGTGCGGCATGTGCTTTCTCCGCAGGTGAGCTTCAGCTATGCGCCCGACTTCGGAACCTCGCGCTACGGCTACTATGCCACCTACCAGCGCACCGATTTCCACGGTAACGTCAGCCTCGTGGAATATTCGCCGTTCCAGCCCAACCTCTACGGCGCACCCGGACGAGGAAAAACAGGAAGCGTTAGTTTCTCGCTGGATAATAACATCGAAATGAAAATCAAGTCGGATAAGGATTCTACAGGCATCAAGAAAATCAGCATCATCGACAACCTGGGCTTCCGCATGTCCTACAACATGGCCGAGAAACTGCGTCCGTGGAGCGACCTCGGCGTCAATCTTCGTTTGAAGTGGTGGAAGAACTACACGTTCAACCTCGACGCCGTCTTTGCGTCCTATGCCTACGAGCTTGATGCCAATGGCCATCCCTACGTCGGCACACACACCTATTGGGGCATGGGCAAGATAGGGCGCTTTCAAGGCATGTCGCAAAACATTTCATTCACCCTCACGCCCGAGAAGCTCAAGCATCTCTTCGGAGGCGGCCCGAAGGACGACGACGATGGTCTGCGCAAGCATAAAGATGCTGAAGGTATCGACACCGACATCGAATCGAATGTCGACGACACGATGATTGAGGGGCAGCGCAATGCACGTCAAGATAAAACTTCGGCAAAGGCCAAGACCGACGATGACGGCTACATGTCGTTCTCCATGCCGTGGTCGCTCACCTTTGGCTACGGCATCACCATGCGCGAGAACACCGACATCGCCAAGTTCAATTACAACACCATGCGCTATCCCTACATGTTCACGCAGACGCTCAACGTCAGCGGCAACGTGAGGCTTAGCGAAGGGTGGAACATCAGCTTCACCTCGGGCTACGACTTCAACACCCATGCCATCAGTATGACCACTGCCAGCCTGCAACGCGATTTGCATTGCTTCAACATGAGCTGCTCGGTGGTCATCGCCCCCTACACCAGCTACAATTTCTCTTTCCGTTGCAACGCCAGCACCCTGACCGATGCACTCAAATATGACAAACGAAGCGGCTACACCAACGCCGTGCAATGGTATTAAGCACAATGAACATCAACCAAGTTTCACCACAGAGCATTGCCTCGGCCTATTGCTTCTTCCATCAGAAATGGCAGGTTTATGCTTTCTCGCATAGCGAACGCCAGCGCGACGACATCGAATATGCCATTAGTGGCTATGTCAATGAGATGGATCCGCAGCTCTACGAAGCACTGGCCCGGGGCAGGGAGGGCTTTCTGCTCACCCATGCCTCCTTTGCGGCCGACATGCAAGAGGCCATCGCAACGTTGGATGCCCATCTGCAACCTTAGCATCACTTTTAATTCCGATTATATAAAATGAAAAAAGCATCATTCCTGTTCCTCTTTGCCATCATCGCAGTTACAGCCGTTGCACAAAACATTCAAGTGCACTATGATTTAGGCCACTCGCTCTGCAAAGATCTCACCAATCGCCCTTCGCTCACCACCACACTCGAGCTGTTTAAACCCGACAAATGGGGCAGCACCTTCACCTTCACCGACATCGACTATCAGCGCGATGGCGTGGCAGGCGCCTATTGGGAGATTGCACGCGAGTTTAACGTCTCGCGCAGCAAGCAATGGGCTGCGCATGTAGAATATAATGGCGGCTTGGCAAGCGATGAAGACACGTGGCAAGCCAATCGATTTCAACATGCCGTGCTCCTCGGCGGTGCGTGGAACTGGCATAGTGCCGACTTCTCGAAAACCTTTTCGGTACAGGCACTCTATAAATATTATTTCAAAAATCGCCACTATGGTGCCCATCCGTTCAGCGGCTTTCAGCTCACCGAGGTATGGGGCATCACCTTTGCAAAAGGCCTCTGCACGTTCAGCGGCTTTTGCGATGCGTGGTATAATCCCGATGTTAATGGCAAACTCATCGTCATGTCCGAACCGCAGTTTTGGGTAAACCTCAACGCCTTACGTGGCATGCAAGGCGTCAACTTGAGCCTTGGCAGCGAGGTGGAGCTGAGCAACAACTTTGTGTGGAACAAGCGCGGCGAGCACAATCGTTTCTATGCGCTCCCTACACTTGCTGCCAAATGGACATTCTGATGGCTTAACGAGCCACGCTGAATAGCAACGCTCACGTTACTCTTTTTGATGATGGTCATTGTACGTTGTCAATATTAATGCTTCCGAGAATATGAATGTTCATGTAGGTAAGAATTTCAGTATGTCTGTAGGAGAGCAATCGGATATAAGTATCGGCGGTGATTCGACTTTCTCGGTAAAAGGTGATTCAACTTCCAATGTCGACAAGAATCTCTCTGTAACAGTTGCGCAGGATGAAGAACGACAAGTGAGAGGAAATCTTAAAATCAAGACGAGTAAAGACATCGATATACATTCGGAATCTGAAATACACATGGAATCAAATGAGGATCCAGTTATTGCATCAAAAAAGAGAATGTATGTTAAAGGTAAAGTTCAGGTAGATGTAGCAAAAGGTTAATTGCATATATAAGGCATGGCAAATAAAGGCTTATTTATACATACAATAATTATTATGGTGTCGATTTTTATCTGTACATCATGTAAATCTAATGTTAAGATGAAGACAAAAACGCAATTTGTTTGGGAGCCTTCGGTTGCAGCTCCAATATATTATCCGGTTGAAACCAAATATGCTTTTGTTACTTTCGGAGAAAGCGGACGGTATCCTATTATGGAAAATTTTATCGGTACCGGTATCGGAGTACATTCTGGTGGTGTCGGATTAGATGATTTTGATACGGAAGGAGGTTTTGATCTTCCCAACGGTTTAGATGTATTATGGCTTTCTTATGCAGAGAAGAAGTATTATAAAGCCAATATCAAATTTAGTCAAGAACTACAGGATAGGATCTTGGAATTATTTCGTGAAAATGTTTATGATAGCGAATATAAGAAAAATAGACACTATACGGGATTTGTTGTGACATTGCTACCGGGAGGTAAAATTTGGCTGTATTTGGATTGTACAACAAGATGTACATTAGTTTGTGATTCTTTGCAGGGAAAAGAAGTTCAGGTGTCATTAAAAGATTTTGAAAAGGATGCTTTTATGATACATGGTACGACGGAAAAGCTTTGCGAAAGTGCCATTAAAGATTACGAAGGTGCTGCAGAAAATTTGAAAAAGAATGGTATTCCTCTCAATTTATGGGATCAATACGCAGAACGCTTCAGATATGACTTGAAAATTGTGTTTGAAAATGAAAAGACTATTTTATCTCCTGATGTGATGAGTCATTTTTCGAACGGTGAATTATATTGTAATGACGACCGTGTTCCCAAAGATATGCAAGCGCGTATAAAATATATCATCTGTCGTTGGCGAGTAGCAGATACTTTATATATGGGTGAGTTTTTCTTTGATGAGGAAGAAGTGTTACGTTTATTCCCTTTGGCATTAGGACGGGATTGCCGACAAAAGGGTGAGTTAATTGTTCATATCGATAAATATAATAATGGCTTCGATATTTTTTTACAAGTAGGAGATAAAAAATATGAATTGGAGGAAACCAAGATACATGTGTTTAGGGAAACACCCGAAAATAAAGATAGTGATGATGATGATATTTTTTTTAATAATCATAGAGATCAGCATTCAAGCACTTTTAAATTTATAGGAGAATAAGAGTATGAATGAATATACGAACCGCAAATGTAAGGCAGGATTACCTTCAAAATCATCTCCTCCATCAAAAGAAAAGAGAAAGATCAGCATTACTATGGGTGTCTTTTTTGATGGAACTAAAAACAATAAATATAACATAGACCATTGGGAAAATATAGATGATAGTTATCAAGGTTCATACACCAATGTGGCATCTTTATGGGATATGTATGAAACTTCTCTTAAAAATCCTAATCGACTTATAGACAAAGTATATATTGAAGGCCCCGGGACAGCATCACCCATAGAAGTACGACCGACACCCAATAATCCGGAAGGGCTCGTTTCTTCAGAAAAGTCAGATAGTATGATGGGATATGCCTATGCTGCGGAATTAAGGTGATAAAGGAGAAGCTGCTATTCATATCGAAATAAATCAATAAAATATATTTATGATATGTGAATGGAAGAACTCATTTCATTCACTATCTTTAGATAAATTCTGTATCTTTGTAAGTTTGGATAACTGTATGTTAATATAATTATATTTTTGATGAAAAAGAAATTATTAATATCATTACTCTGTGTTCTAATTATAAGTTATAGTGCAAAAAGTAATAACTCAAACTCTTATTCGAATGTTATTGAGGCTATAAAAAAGAAAGATAATGTAACTTTTGCTTATACAATAAAAGAAATAACTAATGTAGACTCCTTGATAGCGGTAGATTCTACTCATTCTTATTCTTTATTGGGATTCGCATGTCTATATAATAATAAAGAAGCGGTAGAACATTTGATAAAAATGAAAGCAGATCCACATATAGCGTATGCTGATGATATTTATATTTATGACGCATTATACATTGCTATTAAAACTCAAAATGAAAACTTGGTCCGATATTTTATAAATAAAGGATTAAATGTAAATACACCTTACAATGAAGATGGTCTTTGCCCATTAGTACTCAGCTGTTATAATAATAACACAACTATACCAGAACTATTATTAAAAAATAAAGCCAATGTGAATGGAGTTGGAAACTTGGGGGGAGATGTGACTTACCCCCTAATAATAGCAATTGAAAATGGGAATGAGAATTTAGTAAAACTATTATTAGAGTATGGCGCAAAAACTAATATTACAGACAATATAGGGAATACTCCCATAGAACTTGCTCGTGAAAAAGGGCTCAACCGCATATTAAAATTACTGGTGCAAAGTAAACATTAAAAATAACCTTACCTCATGGCTTGGCAAATATATTTTCCAAAACCTCAATTCCGCAGCATTATTCCTTGTGAGGTACTTTTATATATTGAAGTGACATTCTCG